>CAIYPF010000001.1 GCA_903928015.1 uncultured Gammaproteobacteria bacterium
CCGGGCTGCAGGAAGGCTAGGCGTGGCCCGGGGCCGGTGTCTGTAGGACATTTCGGATAGTGCGGAGCCTTGCCCCCTGACAAAGGCTGATCCCCGTAGGAGGGGGCCATGCCCCCGACAGGGGCATAGATCAGTTATCCACCACTGCTGTCGCGGGCATGGCCCGCCCCTACATCCACGGTGAATGGCGCGCGCCTGCGGGAGCGGGATCGCGCCGTGCGCTGAAGGCTCAGTTCTCGCCGGCCAAGCGCCCTGCCATTTCGGTGGCCACGACCGAGGCCTGCGGCGTGATGGGAGTGAAATGCGCCGGGTGACCGACCACCTGCGGGCGGTGCTGCAGCAGGCTTCGCATCGCGATAAGGGCCACGACCGCGTGCACCAGCGCTATGAAGAGCGCGTACCCGACGGGGCCCACGCCGTGCATCAACCAGGCGACGATCACCGGGCCGATGGCGGAGCCCAATCCGTTCACGAGAAGGATCTTGCTGCTGGCAGCCACCAGTTCCTCGGCGGCAAGCATGTCGCCGGCAAGTGCCACGAAGACGCCGTAGAGCGGTAGCGACATCCCGCCGAAAAGGAACATCAACGTGTAGAGAAGGCCCGTCTGACTCACGGGAACCACCGCGAGCAGCAAGCCCACCACCGTGACCGCCGCGCACAGCACCACGATCAGGCGGCGGCGGTCCATGCGATCCGAGATCATCCCTATGGGCCACTGCATCAGCACCGCACCCATGATCGCCGAGGCCATGAACGAGGCAATCTGCGAGCGCTCCAGACCGAGTTCCAACGCATATACCGCGCCCATGCCATAGAAACTGCCGTAGGCAAGAGAGATGAACAGCAAGCCCGTCAGGCAGAGCGGGACGCGCTTCATCAGCACGGGCAGCGCGATGCGGGCGGTAGGCCCCGACTGCATGACGGCACGGCGCGTGAGCGCGATGGGGACGACCGCGAGCGAGAACAGCGCAGAGACCAGCACGAAGAGCTCGAAACCGCGCGGATCCGCGAAACCGAGCAGGTATTGGCCACCCGCGAGAGACACCTGACACACGAGCAGGTAGATCGCGAGCAGCCGTCCGCGGGTGGCATTGGTGGCGGCGCTGTTCAGCCAGCTTTCCGCGACGATGAACACGCCGACCATGCACGCGCCTGCCATCAACCTGAGCAGCGCCCAGGCGACCGGATTCACGAAGAGCACGTGCGCGAGCGGTGCGAACGACACCAGAGAGGCCAGCGCAGCGAAAACGCGGATACCGCCGACGCGGCGGATCAGCGGCGGCGCGATCACGGAGCCCAGCATGTAGCCCACGTAGTAGCAGGCCATGACGGCACCCGTGGTGCTGGTGCCGAAACCAGAGAGACTCGCGCGGACGCCAAGCAGCGTGCCCTGCAAACCGTTGCCGAGCATGAGCAGACCAAGCCCCGCAAAGAGGGCCCACAGCGACAGCACGACGTGACGCACAGGAGGTGACCGGGGAAAAGTGGAGACACGGTAATGCTAGCAGCCGGCGCAGGCGTGTCGCAGTGATGTATTACCGCCATGCAAGGCGTGCTCGCCGTCGTGGATCGGGCGGGGGGCATTGCGTACACTCGCGACACACACGGCACGGGAAAAGCACATGGCAACCGATATCGGCAGGCTGGGCGTCTGGTCGTTCATCGACAACCTCGACGCCGCGGGCGCGGCAGCCTTCGCTCGGCAACTCGAGGACTGGGGCTACGGCGCTCTCTGGGTGCCCGAGGCCGTGGGCCGCGACCCCTTCGCGATCATTGCCTGGATGGCCGCGCACACGCGCAAGCTGGTCTTCTGCACCGGCATCGCCAACATCTACGCACGCGACCCGATGACCATGAAAGCCATCGGGAAGACGCTGGGCGAGATCGCACCTGGGCGCATCGTGCTGGGCCTCGGTGTGTCGCACAGCCATCTGGTGCAGAACGTGCGCGGCCACGAGTACTCGAACAAGCCCGTCGCCACCATGCGCGCTTACCTCGAGGGCATGGAAAAGGCCCTCTACATGGGCCCTGCACCCGCAGAAGAGGCCCCGGTAGTGCTGGCCGCGCTGCGCAGCAACATGCTGAAGCTCTCGGCGGAAAAAGCCTCCGGCGCGCACCCGTATTTCGTGCCGCCCGAGCACACCGCCAAGGCGCGCGCCACCATGGGGCCCGCCGCCTGGCTCTGCCCTGAGCAGATGGTGCTCGCCGAACAGGATCCGGCCAAGGCGCGCGCCATCGCGCGCAAGCACATGGAGATCTACCTCGGCCTGCCCAACTACCAGAACAACCTGCTGGAACTGGGCTTCACCGCCGAGGACTTCGCCAACGGCGGCAGCGACCGCATCGTGGACGCGATCGTCGCCTGGGGCGACGACGCCGTGATCCGCGAGCGCATCGCGGCGCACCACGCCGCCGGCGCATCGCATGTCTGCATCCAGGCCTTCCGCCCCGACGGCGAGATGGGCGCCGATATGGCGCTGCTCGAGCGCTTCGCGCCCGCGCGCGCCTGAACCACTACACGGCTACAAGGAATACCACGATGGTCGACGTCATAAAGCTGGGCATCAAACGACCCGTCACCAATCCGCTGCTGCCGGACCCCGAACCGCGGCAGGTGAAGTACACGCTGATTTCTGCAGATGACCACCTGATGGAGCCGCCCCACACCTTCGAGGGTCGTTTGCCCGCGAAGCTCCAGGACCGCGCGCCACACATCGTCGAGACCGCCGAAGGCCATCAGGTCTGGTCCATCGAAGGCAAGCCCTACTTCCAGGTGGGCTTCATGTGCGTTGCCGGGCGCCCCCGCGAGGACCACCGTCTTGAACCCTCGCGCTTCGAGGAGATCCGCCCTGGCTGCTGGGACGTGCACGCCCGCGTCAAAGACATGGACATCGGCGGCATCTGGGGCTCGGTGAACTTTCCTTCCGGCGTCACCGGTTTCGGCGGGCACCTGTTCTCGCAGTTCGCCGATCAGGAGCTGGGCCTCGCCTGCGTGCGCGCCTGGAACGACTGGCTCTTCGAGGAGTGGTACAGCCCCTACCCCGAGCGCATCGTGCCGCTCGGCATCACCCACCTCACCGATCCGGTGAAGGGCGCGGAAGAAATCCGTCGCAACGCCAAGCGCGGCTTCCGTGCGGTGACCATGCCGGAGCAGCCGCACCGACTGGGTCTTCCGCCGGTGTTCGACACCGCGCACTGGGACCCGATCATCCGCGCCTGCGCCGAAACCGGCACCGTGCTGAACCTGCACGTGGGCTCGGCAGGCTTTGCGCAGATGCCGCCGGGCGCGCCGATGCTGGAACTCGGCTCCACGCTCTTCGGCCCGATGGCGCTCACCAGCTGCGCGGAGTGGCTCTGGAGCGGCTTCCCCGCTCGCTACCCGGAGCTCAAGATCGCCATGTCCGAGGGCGGTATCGGCTGGGCCGCAATGCTCATGGACCGGCTGGACGACATCATGAGCCGCTCGGGCTACGGCGGCAGCTGGCCCGACAGCAAGAACTCGCCCTCCGAGGTCCTGCGGCGCAATTTCTGGTTCTGCATGATCGAGGACGCCTCGACCATCTGCACGCGCCACCGCATCGGCGTCGAGAACATCCTCTTCGAGTCGGATTACCCGCACGGTGACGGCACCTGGCCCGACACGCAGCACGTGATCGAGCGCGTGCTGGGAGACCTGCCGGTGGAAGAGATCAGGATGATCACCCACCTGAACGCGGCCAAGCTCTACCGTCACCCGCTGCCCGCTGTGGTGCTGCCGTAGCGCCGCGGGAGATTCATGCGCCAGCTGGGCGTCACCGACGCCGCCTTCATCAACATCGAGAACCCCACGGTTCCGCAGCAGATAGGCAGTCTCGGCATCTACGACCCCTCGACGGCGCCCGGGGGCTTCGTGCGGTTCAAGGACGTGCTGCGCAGCTTCCAGCGCAGGCTGCAGCAGAACCCCGTGTTCCGCACGCGTCTGGTGGAAGTGCCCTTCGGCCTCGACCGTCCGTACTGGGTGCTGGATCCCAACTTCGACGTCGAGTTCCATATCCGCCACATCGCACTGCCCAAGCCCGGGGACTGGCGCCAGCTCTGCATCCAGGTGGCGCGCCTGCACTCGCGCGCACTCGACATGAGCCGCCCGCTCTGGGAGTGCTACATCATCGAGGGTCTGGACAATATCCCGGACCTGCCGAAGGGCTCCTTCGCGGTCTACACCAAGATCCACCACTCGCTGGTCGATGGCGTGGGCGGGCAGGCCTTCATGACCGCGCTGCACGATCTGGAACCCGTGCCGCCCGCGCCCGAGGAATACGCCGAGGCCAACCCGCGCTTCGGCGATATGCAGCCCTCCGATGTGCGCCTGCTCGGCATGACACTCGCCAGACTCCCGACACGTATCGCGACCGGACTGCGCGACGGCGCCGGCACCGCGCGGGAGATCGTGCAGACCGTGCGACGCCTGCTGCGCGACGAACTGCCACCCCCTCAGCTGAACGGCCCCAGATCCCGCTTCGACCAGCCCGCCAGCCACAACCGCGTCTTCGAGGGCCGGCTCTTCACGCTGGAGGAATTCAAGGCGCTGAAGAACGCCGCAGGCGTGACGCTGAACGACATCGCCGTGGCGCTGGTCTCGGGCGCGATGCGCAAGTACCTGCTCGCCCACAACGAGCTGCCGTCCAGGACGCTACTCGCGACCATGCCCGTGAACATGCGTGCCCGCGGCGGCGACACCACACAGAACAACCCCGTCGGCTCCATGCAGGCGGCGCTGCACACCGACATCGAGGACCCGCGCGAGCGCGTGGCCGCGATCAGGCAAAGCATCGACGCGGGCAAGATGTGGATCGAGACGCCACTGGTCTCGATCATGAACGTGGCCGGTGTGCTGCCGCCGGCCGTCGCCAAGCCGCTGTGGCGGACGTATGTCCGGAACAAGCTCACGCGCTTCCTGCCGCTGGGGCAATCGACGGTGATCACCAACGTCCCCGGGCCGCCCTTCCCCATCTACTGCGCAGGTGCGCGGATGCACTGCATGTATCCGCTGGGTCTGGTGAACCCCGGGCTCGGGCTCTTCCACGCGGTGTTCAGCTACGGTGGAAAGGTGTCGGTGTCGGTGCTGGCAGACCGCAGTCAGATGCCGGATCCGGAGTTCTACCGGGCGTGCCTGGATGCGGCGTGGGGAGAGTTGAACGAGGCGTTTTTGCGCGAGCAGGCGGCAGAAACGAAGCCTGCGGCGCCTGCACGCAGGAAACCGAAGGCAAAGAAACCCCCGGTGCGGAAAAAGCCCCTCTAGCCGCCGGCGACGCCCTCATCGCAGACGGCAACACTCCTCACCATGTGCCCGTCCGCAACATCACCAGCGTGCAGGCCTCCACGCACTCGATGCCCGCCCCGCGAAGCGTGTCCTCCAGGGCCGGGTTTTCGGTGCCCGGATTGAACACCACGCGCCGCGGTGCAAGCGCGAGGATATCGGCCTCTTGCTGGGAGGAGATGGCTGCGCGCACGTAAAGCGTGAGCGTGTCGACGGGGCCTTCGATCGCTGCAAGCGATGCGGCCACCGCTTCGCCGTCAATCACCTGCTCCTTGGCGCTCACCGGCACCACCGCGTGGCCGTGTTCCTTCAGCATGCGCTGCGCCTTGTTCGCGAAGCGTTCAGCGTCAGCGCTCGCGCCGAGGATCGCCACCCGTTCCTGCTTGCCCATTGCCCTTCCTCACTCTGCCGAAAAAAATTCGATGACGCTGCTGATGTCCGTCTCGTTGCCGGCGCGGGCGCGGTGCTGGCGCAGCAGTTGCGCGGCCAGGGCGCTGAAAGGCGCGCTCGCATCGGCAGCGCGGGCCAGGTCGAGCACGGCATCAAGATCTTTCTGCACCGTGCCCAGCCCCGACAGCACCGGTTCGTACTGGCGCACCGCCATGCGTGGCGCAAGCACGCGCAAGAGCGGCGAGTCCGCGAGCCCGCCCGCGAAGGCCGAGGGCAGCAGTTCCGCATCGAGCCCGGCACGCTCTGCAAGCGCGATCATCTCGGCGAGCAGCAGCGTGCTCGCGCCCACCAGAAGCTGGTGGCAGGCACGCGCCAGTTGCCCGCTGCCGCACTCGCCCATGTGGCTCAGGTTGTTGCCAAGGCACTCGAGCACCGGACGCGCACGTTCCACGTCGTCCTCGTTGCCACCGGCCATGATTGTGAGCGTACCTGCTGCCGCAGCGGTTGGGCCGCCGGATACGGGCGCATCCA
Organism: uncultured Gammaproteobacteria bacterium; assembly: GCA_903928015.1. Lineage (GTDB taxonomy): Bacteria > Pseudomonadota > Gammaproteobacteria > Pseudomonadales > UBA5518 > UBA5518. Next base: position 6,218 of record CAIYPF010000001.1, read on the forward strand.
CCCACCCGGCTCCCGACTGCGCCTGCAACTCGCGGGCAAAACGGCGTGTGCTCTCGGGGTCTGTACACGAGAGATCGACCAACAGTTGCTCTTCCTCGACAACGGCGGCGATGCCCTCGGGCCCGAAGACCACCTCCTCGACGGCGTCCGCATCCGGCAGGCAGAGGAGCAGCATGTCGCAGGCCTCCACGAGTTCGCCGACGGTATCGAGTTCCTCCGCTCCGCGCGCCACGAGATCGTCACAGCGATCCGGCGTGCGGTTCCACACGAGCACATCGAAGCCTGCATCGAGCAGCCGCATGGCCATGCGCGAGCCCATGGCGCCGATACCGATGAAACCGATGGTCTCGTGCTGGTCGTCGTGCATCCGGAAGCCCCTCGTGCTGGGAGTACGGAAGAGGTATGACCGGACGATACACGCGCGGCGGCGTGCCGTGAAGGACTCAGGCGTCGTCTTCGCCGAGCAGCGGTGGCGCGCGGTGCATCTGCATGCGGCTGCGCGAAAACAGTATCGGATTGCGCACGGTGGGCACGGGGCCTGCGAGCGGATGATCGAGGTGTTGCACCATGCCGCGGGCCTGCACCTGCGGGTCGCGGAAGACGCGATCGAGCGTGTTGATGGGGCCGCAGGGCACGCCCGCTTTTTCCAGCACGGAGATCCACTCGTCCATGCTGCGCGTGGCCATGATCGCGGCCACGCGCGGGCACAGTTCAGCGCGGTTTGCGAGGCGCGCGGCATTGGTGGCATAGCGCGGGTCGGTGCCCATGGCAGGCTCGCCCGCCACCTCGCAGAAGCGGCGGAACTGGCCGTCATTGCCTATCGCAAGGATCAGGTGTCCGTCTGCGGCCGCGAAGGCCTGGTACGGCACCACGTTGGGATGCGCGTTGCCGAAACGCGCGGGCACGGAGCCACCGATCAGGTAATTCATGGCCTGGTTGGCCAGCGTGGCCACCTGCACGTCGAGCAGAGCAACGTCGATGTGCTGGCCAAGACCGCTGCGCTCGCGCTCGAGCAGCGCCGCCTGCACGCCGATGGTGGCGTAGAGACCGGTCATGATGTCGGCGATGGCCACGCCCGCCTTGAGCGGCTCGCCGTCTTTCGTGCCGGTGAGGCTCATCAGCCCGCCCATGCCCTGGATCAGGAAGTCGTAGCCGGCACGCTGCGCATCGGGGCCCGTCTGGCCGAAGCCCGTGATGGAGCAGTAGATGAGACGGGGATTCAGCCGGGAGAGGCTGGCGTAATCAAGACCGTACTTGGCAAGACCGCCGACCTTGTAGTTCTCGACGAGCACATCGCTCTGCGCCGCGAGTTCGCGCACCTTCGCCTGGCCCTCGGGTGTCGCGATATCCAGCGTGACCGACTTCTTGCCGCGGTTGGCGCAGAGATAGTAGGCCGCGTCGGTGGTGTCGCGGCCCTCGCGGTCCTTCAGCCAGGGCGGGCCCCAGGTGCGGGTGTCGTCGCCCTCGCCGGGTCGCTCGACCTTCAGCACATCGGCGCCCATGTCGGCAAAAATCTGCGTGGCCCACGGGCCTGCGAGGACCCGGCTGAGATCGAGTACGCGCAGGCCGTCGAGGGCTCCGCTCATCTCAGAACGCCGCGATCCCGGTCTGCGCACGGCCAAGGATCAGGCCGTGGACATCGTGCGTGCCTTCGTAGGTGTTCACCGTCTCGAGGTTCACCATGTGACGGAACACCGGGTACTCGTCGGAGATGCCGTTGCCGCCGTGCATGTCGCGCGCGGTGCGGGCGATGTCGAGCGCCTTGCCACAGGAGTTGCGCTTCAACATCGAGATCAGCTCGGGCGAGAGCTGGCCGCGGTCCTTGAGGCGCGCGGCCTGCAGCACGCCGAGGAGCGCGAGGCTGATCTCGGTCTGCATGTCGGCGAGTTTTTTCTGGATCAGCTGGTTCGCGGCCAGCGGGCGCCCGAACTGCTTGCGATCGAGCGTGTAGCTGCGTGCCGCGTGCCAGCAGGCTTCTGCTGCGCCCAGCGTGCCCCAGGCGATGCCGAAGCGGGCGTTGTTCAGGCAGCCGAAGGGCCCTTTGAGTCCTTCGACGTTCGGCAGCAGCGCGGTGGCGGGCACTTCGACGTCCTGCATCACGATCTGGCCGGTGATGGAGGCGCGCAGGCTCAGCTTGCCCTCGATCTTCGGCGCCGAGAGGCCCTTCATGCCCTTTTCGAGCACGAAGCCGCGGATCTTGCCGTCGTCGCACTTGGCCCAGACCACGAAGACGTCAGCGAGCGGCGAGTTGCTGATCCACATCTTGGCGCCGTTCAGCACGTAACCGCCGTCGACGCTGCGGGCGCGGGTGATCATGCCGGCGGGGTCGGAGCCCGCGTCCGGCTCGGTGAGGCCGAAGCAGCCGATCCACTCGCCCGTGGCGAGCTTCGGGAGGTATTTCTCGCGCTGCTCCTCGGTGCCGTAGGCGTAGATGGGGTACATCACGAGGCTCGACTGCACGCTGAACATCGAGCGGTAGCCCGAATCCACGCGCTCGATCTCGCGGGCGATCAGTCCATAGCTCGCGTAGTTCACGCCGGGGCAGCCGTAGCCGTCGATGGTGGGGCCGAGAAGGCCCAGCTCGCCCATCTCGCGGAAGATGGCCGGGTCCGTGCTCTCGTTGCGGTAGGCCTCGCGGATGCGCGGCACGAGCTTCGCCTGCGCGTAGTCACGCGCGGTCTCCATGATCATGCGCTCCTCGTCGGAGAGTTCCTGCATGAGCAGAAAGGGGTCTTGCCAGTCGAAAGAAGCCCAGCCGAACGATGCCACTGTTCAGATCTCCAGAGGGGTGCTGTGAGGAGGACGCAGTTTAGCCGCCGCACCCGGCGCGGACACTACCCCATGCCGGGAATATGGGCGCCTCAGCGCCCGCGCAGTATCGAGCCCAGCACGCCGCGCACGATGCTGCGCCCCAGGCTGCTGCCCACCGCGCGCGCCACGCTCTTCACCAGCGCTTCGCCCGCGCTCTCGCGCTGGCGCCCGCGCGGTGCGGGCCGCGGCGAATCTTCACGCGGAACGCGGGCCTGCGGCTCCTCACGCGGGAAACGGATCTGCGGGGCTTCCTCGCGGGCCGAACGATTCACCGCATCGGCCGCGCGCTGGCTGAGCACCTCGTGCGCGGACACCGGATCGTGCGCCTCGCGATAACGGGCATGGAGCACGTCCGAGCGCAGCAGCTCCGCGCGTTCGGGTTCACTGAGCGGGCCCATGCGGGATGAGGGCGGGCGAATCAGCACGCGCTCCACCACCGTGGGCACGCCGCCCGCATCCAGCGTGGAAACCAGCGCCTCTCCCACCGCCAGTTCGCCGATCACCGTACGCGTGTCAAATGCCGGGTTCGCGCGGAACGCATCGGCGGCCACTCGCACGGCCTTCTGTTCAGCCGGCGTGTAGGCGCGCAGCGCATGCTGGATGCGGTTGCCGAGTTGCGCGAGCACGGTGTCGGGAATGTCGCCCGGGCTCTGGCTGATGAAATAGATCCCTACGCCGCGCGAGCGGATCAGCCTCACCACCTGCTCCACGCGCTCGCGAAGCGACTTGGGCGCGTCGGCAAACAGCAGGTGCGCCTCGTCGAAGAAGAACGCCATCTTCGGCTTGTCCGCATCGCCGGCCTCGGGCAGCGTCTCGTAGAGTTCCGAGAGCAGCCAGAGCAGGAAACTGCTGTAGAGCCGCGGCTGGGACACCAGCTTGCGCGCGTCGAGGAGGTTCACCATGCCGCGTCCGTCAGGTGCGGTCTGCAGGAAATCCCCCAGGGTGACGGCCGGCTCGCCGAAGAAGCGGAGCCCGCCGCCCTCCTCGAGCAACAGCAGCCGCCGCTGGATGGCCGCTACTGAGGGCCGCGAGAATGCGGCGTAGCGCGGCCCCATGTCCTTCGCGTTCTCGGCCAGATGCGCGAGCGTCGTGCCCAGATCCGCAAGGTCGAGCAGCAAGAGGCCCTCGTCATCGGCAAAACGGAACACCAGGGCGAGCACGGTTTCCTGCGTCTCGTTGAGCTCCATCATGCGTGCGAGCATCTGCGGCCCCAGCTCCGAAATGCTGAGACGCAGCGCCACGCCGCCCTCTCCGAGCACATCCCATATCCGCACCGGCGCGCCGGCGAAGGGCGGCACGGGAAGGCCGATCTGCTCCCAGCGCTTGCCAATGCGCTCGCTGGGGCTGCCGGGCATCGCGATGCCCGAGAGATCACCTTTGACGTCGGCCACGATCACGGGCACGCCGGCGGCGGAAAATCCCTCGGCCAGGCCCTGCACGGTGATGGTCTTGCCGGTGCCCGTGGCTCCCGCCACCAGCCCGTGACGGTTGGCGTAGCGCAGCAGCAATCGCGAAGGAGATGCGGCACCACCGATCAGCACTGCTTCGTCGCTCATGGCTCAGCCTCCTTTGCGTTTTGAGCCGCCCGCGAGTCGCCGCAGGATGGCGGGATAGCTGTCCGGAAACAGCCTGGACATCCACCAGAGGGTGCTGGAGCGGTTGCCGGTAAGTATGCGTGCCTTGCCAGCGCGCACGCCGGCAAGGATTTCGCGCGCGCAGTCTTCGGGAGGCGTGACCAGCATGGCGTCGGACAGCCCGGCGAGCCGGCGTTCGGCCTCCCCTGCGCGCGCGGCCAGCGGGGCCGATTTCGCAATACCGGTGCGGATGCCGCCCGGATGTACCGAGACCGCGCGCACGCCCGTGCCATCGAGTTCGGACCACAGGCTCTCGGTGAGGCCACGCACGCCGAACTTCGAGATGTTGTACGCACTCTGCAGCGGGAAGCCGATCATGCCGAAGACGCTGGATATGTTGACGATGCAGCCCGCGCGCGCCGCGAGCATGCCCGGCAGGAAAGCCTTAGCCATGTAGATCACGCCCCAGAGGTTCACGTCCAGCTGCCACTCGATCTCCTCGATCGAGAGTTGCTCGAAGCTGCCCATGATCGTGGCGCCGGCGTTGTTGAAGAGGTAGTGAACGGGCCCCATCCCGGCCTGCACCTCGGCTGCGTGGGCGAAGACCGCCTCGCGCGAGGTCACGTCGAGCGCAAAGGCCTTGTGGCCGGCACCGGCGAGCAGCGCGAGCGTGCCTGCAAGGCTCTCGGTGTTGCGGTCGGACAGCGCGACCCGTGCACCCGCCGCGGCGAGTTGCACCGAGAGCGCACGGCCGATCCCCGAGCCCGCGCCCGTTACCACCGCCACCTTGCCACTGAAATCTTCCATCGACCGCTCCTCTGGCGTTCCGCCCCAAGATCCGCTGAAGCACAATGATGGCATGACGCAGCACAGCACGCCCGGTCTCGATCGCACCGGCATCATCACGGGATCGGCGGCCTACCTGTGGTGGGGGCTGGCGGCGTTCTACTGGGTGCCTGCCAAGGTGGTACCAGCAGTCGATCTTCTCGCACACCGCGCGTTCTGGGCCGCGCCCTTCTGCGCGGTGCTGCTGCTGGCTCGAGGACGACTTGCAGGAGCCTTCCGCGTGCTGCGTTCACCGCGCAGCCTGCTGTTGCTCGGATGCAGTTCGGCGCTCGTGGCCATCAACTGGGGCATCTTCCTGCACGCGATGGGACAGAACCGGCTCGCCGAAGCGAGCCTCGGCTATTTCATGCAGCCACTGGTGGCGGTGGTGATCGGACTCGCGGGCTTCGGCGAGCGGCTCACGCCGTTGCAGTGGATTTCCGTGGGCTTTGCCGCCGCAGGCGTAGCGGTGTACACCAGCGCGCTCGGGCATCTTCCGCTGGTGGCGCTGGGAGTGTCCGTGTCTTTCGGGCTCTATGGCGCGGTGCGGCGACTGGTGCAGGTGGATTCGCTGGACGGGCTGTTCGTGGAGACCGTTCTTCTCGCGCCTTTCGCGCTCGGCTGGATCCTCTGGCGCGACGGCGCGGGGCTGGGCGCGCACGGGGCCCACGTGGATGCGATCCTGCTCGGCGCCGGCGCCTTCACCGCCATTCCGCTGCTCGGCTACATCGAGGCTGCGCGACGGCTGCCGATGATCGCGCTGGGCTTGCTGTTCTACATCAACCCCACGGTGCAGTTGCTGGTGGCCGTATTTGTGTATGGAGAACCGCTGCAGCCGGCGGCGGTGTGGAGCTTCTCGCTGGTCTGGACGGGAGTGGTGCTGTATCTCGCCCAGACGCTGTTGCGGCGTCGACGCCTCGATCGCGACTGAACATGCAGGGGCGGGGCTGAAGCGCTCGATCGCTTTTGGTGCCGGCTTTCATCGAGGCCCGTTTCATGGATGGTGCCAACATGGACCCTGTTGTCGCAGACATGACATCCGCCCCCGCATCCGCGACACTCTGGATGCAGGGCACACGACGGAAAACAACACGATGAGCAGCACCCAGCGCGAGCAGCATCAACGCTCGCTGGTGGAACCCGAGTCTTTCTGGAGCGAGCAGGCCGCGCTGCTCGACTGGCACCGCGCGCCCTCGATCATCCTCGACCGCTCGCGCAGCCCCTTCGACCGCTGGTACCCGGACGGGGAACTGAACGCCTGCCACAACGCGCTCGACCGGCACGTCGCAGCCGGACACGGCGAGCGCTGCGCGCTCATTCACGACAGCCCCGTCACGGGCAGCGTGAAGCGCTTCAGCTACACGGAATTGCAACAGGAGGTCGCGCTGCTCGCCGGTGTGCTGCTCTCGCTCGGCGTGCAAAAAGGCGATCGCGTTCTGGTCTACATGCCGATGGTGCCCGAGGCCGTGATGGCGATGCTCGCCTGCGCGCGCATCGGCGCGATCCACTCGGTGGTCTTCGGCGGCTTTGCAGCGCACGAGCTCGCGGTGCGCATCGATGACGCCACGCCCGCGGTGGTGCTCACGGCCTCCTGCGGCATCGAGCCCACGCGAGTGGTGGCCTACAAGCCCCTGCTGGATGCTGCAATCGACATGGCCACGCACCGGCCGCGCCACTGCCTTGTACTCCAGCGTCCGCAACTCGCCGCAGACATGCACGACGGCCGGGACCTCGACTGGTCGCAGGCGCTCACCACCGCCACACCCGCAGCCTGCGTGCCGGTGGAGGCCACGCACCCGCTCTACATCCTCTACACCTCCGGCACCACGGGGCAGCCCAAGGGCGTGGTGCACGACACCGGTGGCTATCTCGTGGGGCTCGCCTGGTCCATGCGAGCGGTCTACGACATCGCGCCCGGCGAGGTCTTCTGGGCCGCCTCCGACGTGGGCTGGGTGGTCGGGCATTCCTACATCGTGTACGGGCCGCTGGTGAACGGCTCGACCACCGTTCTCTACGAGGGAAAACCGGTGGGCACGCCCGACGCCGGCGCCTACTGGCGCGTGATTGCACAGCACCGCGTGAAGGCACTCTTCACCGCACCCACCGCGTTCCGCGGTATCCGCCGCGAGGATCCGCAGGCACTGCACGTAGCGCGGCACGACATCTCGAGCCTGAAGACACTGTTCCTGGCCGGCGAGCGCTGCGACCCGGACACACTCAACTGGGCCGCCGAGGTGCTGCGCGTGCCGGTGATAGACCACTGGTGGCAAACCGAAACCGGCTGGCCGATCTGCGCCAACTGCCGCGGCATCGACCTGCTGCCGGTAAAGCCGGGCTCGCCCACCTTGCCCGTGCCGGGCTACGCGCTGGAGGTGCTGGACGCCGAAGGCCAGCCTCTCGCAGCGGGCCAACTCGGCGCCCTGGTGCTGCGCCTGCCGTTGCCGCCGGGCGCCTTCACCACGCTGTGGAACAACGATGCGCGTTTCGTATCGGCGTATTTCAGCCGCTTCCCCGGCTGTTACGAGACCGGCGATGCGGGCTACGTGGACGAGGACGGCTACGCCTTCGTGATGGCGCGCACCGACGACGTCATCAACGTGGCCGGGCATCGGCTCTCGACCGGCGCCATCGAAGAGGCACTGGCAGGCCACCCTGATGTGGCCGAGTGCGCCGTGATGGGCGTGGCCGACGCCATCAAGGGACAGGTGCCGGTGGGCTTGCTGGTGCTCAAGTCCGGCGTGACGCGCGCGCACGCCACCATCGCCGCAGAAGCCCTGCAGCGCGTGCGCGATCAGATCGGACCGGTGGCATCGTTCCGGCACTGCGCCGTGGTGAGCCGCTTGCCGAAGACCCGCTCGGGCAAGATCCTGCGCGCCACCATGCGCGCCATCGCCGACAGCGAGGGCTACAAAGTGCCGGCCACCATCGACGATCCCGCCACTCTGGAAGAGATTGCAGTGAGCCTGCGCACGCTCGGGTATGCGCAATCATCCATCGGCAAACCGGAGACACGCTCATGAGCGAAGCAACCACCGCCTGGCCGGTGATGAGCGTCGCAAAGGCGCATGCCCTGCTCACTGCGCCGGGCAGCGCCTTCGAAATGGAAACAGTGGAGATCGAGGGCCACGCTCTGCGTACGTGGAAGAACGCTCCGCGCTCGCTCGCCCAGATCCTGCTCGCCTCGCGCCTCCACGGGGAGCGCGACTGCATCGTGCTGGGCGAAGACCGCATGAGTTTCGAGGGCCACTACCGCGCGGCCTGCACGCTGGCCCGCGTGCTGCGCGAAGATCACGGCATCACGCGCGGGGACCGCGTGGCCATCGCCATGCGCAACCTCCCGGAGTGGTCGGTAGCCTTCTGGGCCGCGGCGGCCTGCGGCGCGATTGTGGTGCCGCTTAACGCGTGGTTCACGGGACAGGAACTCGAGTTCACGCTGGCGGATTGCGGCGCGCGCGTGGCCATCGTGGACCACGAGCGCCTGCTGCGCATCGAAGCCCGGCGCGGCGCGCTGCACGCTCTGGACACCGTGATCGTGGCGCGGCCAGACCCGGGAGTGGAACTGCACGGCGCGCTGCGCTGGGAAGACACACTCGGGCCGGTAAACGGCTACGGGGACTTGCCCGACACCACACTGCCCCCGATCGACATCGCGCCGGAAGACGAGGCCACGATCTTCTACACCTCCGGCACCACCGGCAAACCCAAGGGCGCACTCGGCACGCACCGGAACATCTGCACGAACGTGGTGAGCGCCGGCGTATCGTGGGCACGAGCCTTCCTGCGCCGCGGCGAACGCCCGCCCGCGCCCGATGCCGCCGCGCCCCGCAAGGCAGTGCTGCTTACCGTGCCGTTCTTCCATGTCACCGGCTGCCACTCGGTGCTGGCAACCAGCATTCTGGCGGGCAACAAGATCGTGCTGATGCACCGCTGGGACGCGGACCGCGCGCTGGAACTGATCGAGCGCGAGCGCATCACGGGCTTCGGCGGCGTGCCCACCATCGCCTGGCAGATCGTGGAGCACCCGAGACTCGCGGACTACGACACCTCCAGCGTCGAGACCGTCTCCTACGGCGGAGCACCCGCCCCGCCCGATCTTGTCGCGCGGATCGCCGAGGTGTTTCCCGCAACGCTGTCCGGCAACGGCTACGGCCTCACCGAGACATCCGCGATCACCTGCTACAACAGCTCCGACGACTACCGTCACCGCCCTGCGAGCGTGGGCCCCGCGGTGCCGGTCTGCGATGTGCGCCTGATGGGACCTGACGGTGGGGAGGTGGCGCCCGGCGAGCCGGGCGAACTGTGGATCCGCGGTCCGAACGTGGTGAAGGGATACTGGAACCGCCCGGAGGCGACGGCTGCTGCGATCACCGACGGCTGGCTGCATTCCGGCGACATCGCTCGCATCGACGATGAAGGTTTCATCTACATCCTCGACCGCGCCAAGGACATGCTGATCCGCGGCGGCGAGAACATCTACTGCGTGGAGGTGGAAGACGCGCTCTTCAGCCACCCGGCCGTGGTGGACGCCGCGGTGATCGGCATACCCCATGCGCGCCTTGGCGAGGAGCCCGCCGCGCTCGTACAACTCAAAGAAGGCGTGGATGCGAGCGAGGAAGAACTGCGCGCACACGTTGCCGCGCGCCTCGCGGCCTTCAAGGTGCCGGTGCGCATCCGCATGCAGCGAGAGCCCCTGCAGCGCAATGCGAACGGGAAGATCATGAAGCGGGAGATCAGGGCGCAGTGGAGCGGAAGCTGACCCGGCACGATCACTCCGCCGTCCACCCACCATCGACCACCAGGCTTGTGCCCGTCACCAGCGCCGCAGCATCCGAGGCGAGGTAGACGAAAGGCATCATCAGGTCTTCCACACGGCCGATGCGACCGAGCTTGATCTTCGCAAGCACGCTCGCCTTGAAGGCGGCATCTCCGAACATCCAGTGGAGCATCGATCACGGGGAGCCGCAGCAGCGCCACGCACGCGCCGGGAATCCGGATGCCGTGCTCCTCCGGCACTCTTTCGCAGCCCCGAGACTACGTGCTTTCATGCAGCCCGTGACGCGACAGGTGACCCGCATCTGACCGCGGCGCTGCATTCTTCGTCACTCAAACCATGCCATACCAACAAGGAAACATCGCATGAAAATCGCCCTGAAAATCCTGGTCGGCCTGATCGCCACGCTCTTCACCGTTCTGTGGTTGCGCTGGATGCTGCAGCCGGAGGCAATGGCCGCGGAATGGGCGCTCTCACCCACGGGCCCTGCGGGCATGAACAATCTGCGCGGCGACGTCGGCGGCCTCTTCCTGACCTCGGCGGTCTTCTGCTGGCTGTGGCTGCTGCGCGGCAACGTGCTCTGGCTGCGTGCCGCCACCGTGGGCATGGCCTGCGTACTGCTGGGCCGCATCACCGGGCTGCTGGTGGACGGCGTCAATCAGGCTTCGGTGGTATCAGCCGTCACCGAGGCGGTTTTCATCGGCGTTTTCCTGATTGCGGCGAGGGTGTCGACGAAGTCCTGAGCCTGCGCTGCAGGCTCTTCAGGGCGGCACATTCGGCGGCATCGGCCACCGCGGCCTGCACGGCGCGGTAATCCGCCAGCACCTTCAGACCGGTGGCGGTGAGCCGCGCGCCGCCGGTCTTCGCGCCGCCGGGTGTGGTGGCCACCAGACGCTCGCGAAACGAGCGGTTCATCGTATCGACCAGCAACCATGCGCGCCGGTAGCTCATGCCGAGCGCGCGCCCGGCAGCCGAGATCGACCCTTCCTCCACGATCGCCTCCAGCAACTCTGCCTTGCCGGGGCCCATGGCGATGTCCTCGCCGAGCAGCAACTGCAGCTTGATCTTGAGCGTGTGTGCCTTTGCCATGGCTGTTCTCCTCTGAGTAACCCGGACCAAGGCTCGCATGAAGTTCCCGTCCCGGGAAGCCGCAGCGTGCACAAGGGGTGACAAGCAGGGCCTCTTTCTATATACAGCGCGATACAGACAAGGGGCCTGATCGACGTGCTGAGTCCGGAAGAATGGGAGGTGCTGCAGCTCTCGCTGCGCGTGGGGCTGATCGCCACGCTGACATGCCTGCCCGTGGCCTTCGGCCTCGGCTGGGTACTGGCGCGCAAGCGCTTCCCCGGCAAGTCCCTGCTCGACGCCCTGGTGCACCTGCCGCTGGTGCTGCCGCCGGTGGTCACGGGCTGGGCGCTCTTGCTGCTCTTCGGGCGCTCGGGGCCCTTGGGCTCGGCGCTGGAGGCCTGCTGCGGCGTCGTGTTCGCGTTCCGCTGGACGGGTGCGGCGCTCGCTGCCGCCGTGATGGCGCTGCCGCTTATGGTGCGCGCGATGCGCCTCTCGATCGAGGCCGTCGACACCCGCCTCGAGAACGCCGCACGCACGCTGGGCGCAACTCCCTGGCGGGTCTTCCGCAGCATCACGCTCCCGCTCAGCCTGCCGGGCGTGCTGGCTGCCGTCGTGCTCGGCTTCGCACGATCGCTGGGCGAATTCGGCGCCACCATCAGTTTCGTGGCCAGCATCCCGGGCGAGACACGCACGCTGCCGCTCGCCATCTACGGCGCCATGCAGATTCCCGGCGGGGAGGCACAGGTCCTGCGCCTTGCCGCTGTTTCGGTGTCGCTCGCGCTAGGCACACTGGTGCTCTCCGAATGGCTGCTGCGCCGGCAGCCTGGAGGCCAACGTGGCCTTTGACATCGACGTCTGCAAGCAACTCGGCAACACGCGGGTGGAACTGCGCGTTCAGACCGGCCCGGGCATCACCGTGCTGCTGGGCCCCTCGGGCGCGGGCAAGAGTTCGGTGCTGAACATGGTGGCGGGTTTGCTGCGACCGGATGCGGGGCACGTACGCGTGGACGGCGAGACGCTCTTCGACGCCGGTGCCGGCGTGGATCTGCCACCGGAGCGCCGCCGCTGCGGCTATGTGTTCCAGGACGCGCGGCTCTTCCCGCAACTGCGCGTGATCGACAACCTGCGCTACGGGGAAGCACGGGCCAGAGCTGCCGGTGCCCCACTCGCACTCCCGGAGATAACGGAACTGCTCGGCATCGGCGCATTGCTTGCGCGCTGGCCGGCAACGCTCTCGGGCGGCGAAGCGCGCCGCGTGGCCATCGGCCGCGCACTGGTATCGGGTGCGCGCTTCCTGCTGCTCGACGAACCGCTGTCCTTCGTGGACCGCACGCGGCGCGAGGAGATACTCCGGCTGATCGAGCGCCTGCGGGACGAGCTCCGCCTGCCGATGCTCTACGTCACCCACGATGCCGCCGAGGCCGAGCGCCTCGGCGACATGCGCGTGGAGCTCTGAGCGCGACTCAGCGCGGCAGGATCACCCGCGGCAGGCCCGCAGCGGCGGCAGCTTTCTCGAAGGCCGCCAGCTCATTGCCGCGCATGGATTCGACTCCGCCCTCGATCTCTGCAAGCCGCGCGAGCAACTCGTCCATGCGCTCGCGCATGCCCTGCGTGGGCTGGTAGTCGGCGTCCTGCGCAATCTCCGGCAACAGTGCGAACTGCCCGTAGAGCTTGGCACCGCCGTCACGGCCGGCGAGGACATCGTAGAAGACTTCGGCATCCGGGTTGTGCAGCGCGTATTCGAGCGTGCGGGCACGCCCGGCGAGTGCATCCGCGCTCTCAGCGATAGCCGCTGCCCCGGGCAGTCCGGTACTGCGTTCCTTCACATCGCTCGCCTGTGCGCGTACGGCCTGCAGCAACTCGACGTTGTGCAGCACACGGTCCATGGCGTCACGCGCGGCCACCGCAAAAGCCACGTTGGCCTGCAGTTGTTCCGGTGTTGCGGGCGAGCGAGGATCGGGCAGCACCTCGATGTCCTGCTCACGCGACTCCTTGCCCACCACCAGCCGCAGACGGTATTTGCCGGGCGCCACCAGAGGGCCTTCCTCGGGGTTGCCGGCATCCACCTTGGAACTGATGCGCCGCGCTCCTGTCATGCGCAGATCCCAGCTCGCGGTGTTGATGCCCGCCTCGCGCGAGAGCGCGGGTTTCGGACCTTCCGTCGCGTAGGACTCCGCGTCGGGGCTGTCGGGATCTTCAACCGGATACTTGAGCGGTTCGAGCACGCTGGAGAGCGTGCGGATCACGGTCCCCGCGCCATCGAGGATCTCGGCGCGGATCTCGCCTTGCGGGGCCTCTTTCAACCAGTAGGCGAATCGCAGCCCGTAGGGTGGCGCGGGCATCGCACCCTGGTCTCCCCATGTCTGGTCGCGCTGCCAGCGCAGCGCGGGTTGCGTGGGAAACAGCTGCAGCGTTTGCGCCGCCAGCGCATCGCCCGCGGCGCGCAGCACCTGCAGGTCATCCAGCACCCAGATGCCGCGACGGGTGCCAAGCACAAGCGCGCCATGACGGATCTCGATGTCGGCTACCGCAACCGGCGGGAGACCCTGCCGGATTGCCTGCCAATGCGCACCGCCATCGCGCGAGAGCCACAGCCCCCGCTCGCCACCCAGATAGAGCAACTTCGCGTCATCCGGGTCTTCGCGCAGCACGAAGAGCGGCTGGTCCTGCGGCAGGTCGCCTGTCATCTGCTGCCAGCTCTGGCCGTAGTCGGTGGTACGGAACAGCCACGGGCGCTGGTCGTCGAGACGACGCGCCTCCACCACGGCCCAGGCGGTGCCGTCCTGGTGCGGCGAGACTTCGATGTGCTCCACCGTCCCCCACTCGGGCATGGCGCGTGGCGTCACGTCCGCCCAGTTCGCGCCGCCGTCTTGCGTGAGTTGCACGCGACCGTCGTCGGTGCCCACCCAGATGTGGCCGGCCTCGCGCGGGGACTCGCGGATGGAGAAGATCGTGGCGTAGGTCTCGACGCCCGTGATGTCGCCCGTGATAGGGCCGCCCGACCAGCCCTGCGTGGCCTTGTCGTTGCGTGTGAGGTCCGGGCTGATCGGCTGCCAGCTCGCGCCGCGATCGGCCGAGCGGAACAGCAGGTTGCCGCCGTGGTAGAGCACGGCAGGGTCATGCGGGGAGATCTCGATGGGAGCGGTCCACTGGAACCGGTACTTCAGGTCCTTGCCGTGGATGCCCGAGAGGTTGATCGGGTAGATCTGCAGCGCCCGGTACTGCCCCGTGCCCTCGTCGTACTCCGAGAGGTAACCACCGTACTCGCCGGCGTAGATGCGCCCGGGTTTGCGTGCGTCGTAGCGGAAATCACCCGCCTCGCCGCCGCCCGCACCCACCCAGTCGGGGAGCACCACTCCGCCCTGTTTGGGCAGCATGTTGGGGCCGCTCGCGGTGCCCCAGTCCTGAATGGTGCCGCCCACATGCCAGGGTGTGCGGTCGTCGACATCGATGTTGTAGAACTGCCCGAGCGGAAGGTCCGGGTTGAACCATGTCTTGCCGCCGTCTGTGGAGATGTCGACACCGCCATCGTGTCCTACGATCACGCGGCGCGTGTCCTCGGGATCGATCCAGGCGTCGTGCAGATCGCCGTGGTGCGGGCCCACCACCTGCGTGACGGTCTTGCCCCCGTCGGTGCTGCGCAACAGCGGCACCTGCGGGAACCAGAGCGTGTCGGAGTCCTTCGGGTCTATTGTGAACGTGGTGTAGTACCAGGGCCGCTGGCGCAGAGCGCGCTGCTCGTTAACGCGCTCCCAGTTGTCGCCACCATCATCGGAGCGGAACAGACCACCCTCGGCGGCCTCGATCAGGGCGTACACGCGCTGGCCGTCGGAGGGCGCCACACGCACGCCCACCTTGCCCCACATGCCATCGGGAAGGCCCTTGCCGCTCAGTTGCGTCCAGGTGTCGCCACCATCGGCAGAGCGGTAGAGCCCGCTGCCCGGGCCGCCACTCGAGAGTTCCCAGGGCTTGCGCCGCATCTGCCAGAACCCCGCATAGACGATGCGCGGGTTGTGCGGGTCGATCGCAACATCGGAGGCGCCTGTGTCGATGTCCTTGAAGAGCACACGGACCCAGCTCTTGCCGCCGTCCTGCGTGCGATAGACGCCACGCGCCTGCGCGGCCCCGAAGGGCGAGCCCAGCACCGCAGCGAAGGCGGTGTCGGCGTTGCGCGGATCGACCGCGATGGTGCCGATCTGGCCCTTGTTCTTCCACTGGTGCGTCCACGTCTTGCCGGCGTCGCTGGACTTCCAGATGCCCCAGCCCACCATCACGTTGCCGCGGGGATTGGCTTCACCGCCGCCCGCGTAGATGACATCGGGATCCGATGGCGCGACCGCGATCGCGCCCATCGAGGCCGCAAGCGGCTCCTTGTCCATCACGGGCGAGAAGCTCTTGCCCGCGTCTTCGGATTTCCACACGCCGCCCTGCGCTGCGGCGAAGTAGAAAACGTCCGGGTTGCCGGGCACACCGGCCACGCGCGAGATGCGCCCACCGATCGCCGGACCGATGGCGCGAAAGTGCAGCGCGCCGTAGGCCTCGGACTCGGGAGCCGCGGATGCAGGCGCGGCGTGCGTGGTGCCGGCGAGGCTTGCGAGCAGCAGGCTCGCGCACAGGGAACGCAACTGAAGTCTCATGACAGGTATCCGGAGGAGGTTTCGATGGTGAACGCTAGGCGGAGCGTGGGAAGGGCGTCAACCCGTGGAACACGCGCCCCTGACGCCAGTGATCGCGCAATCGCAGACATTTCCCACGAAAGGCTTCGGGCCGATAACCGGGAAATCAGGCCTCGTGCACTGTCTTGCCACCCAGCACCGTACGCAGCACGCGGACGTCGAGCAGATGATCGGGATCCACCTCGTGGGGGTCCTCGGCGAGCAGCACGCAGTCGGCAAGTTTGCCGGGCGTGAGCGTGCCCTTGATGTCTTCCTCGAAGGAGGCATACGCGCCGTGCACGGTACAGACACGCAGCGCCTCTTCGATCGTGATGCGCTGCGAAGGGCCCCAGACGCGGCCTGCGCGGTCCTTGCGGGTGACCAGACTCTGCAGCGCCATCATCGGCTCGTAGGGGCCCGGCGTGAAATCGGATGCCGGCGCCACCATGATCCCGGCATCGAGGAAGCTGCGGTGCGCGAACATGTGCTCCATCTTTTCCGGCCCGTATTCGGACCATTTCTCGCCGTGGTAGTAGGCGTAGGTGTAAAAGGGCGCGGGTATCACGCCGAGCGCCTTGATGCGCGCGACCAGAGCAGGGTTCACCAGCGAGCAGTGCTCGATGCGCAGGCGCGGGTTGGGGCCGCTCCAGCCCTTCAGTGCGCGCTCGTAGGCATCGAGCACCATGGCGATGGTCACGTCACCGTTGGCGTGGATGCCGATGCGGAAACCGTTGGCGAGCGCATCATCAACGGCAGCATCGATCTGCTGCTGGTCCATGGTGAGGATGCCGTAGTCGTCCGGGCGGCCGACGAAGGGCGTGCTCATGCGCATGGTGCGCTCCGAGGCCGAGCCGTCGGCGGCGTACTTCACGGCGCCGATACGGATGAACTCGTCGCCGAAGCCCGAGCGGAGCCCCGCCATCTTCATGCCCGCATAGATGTCCTTGCGCCCGTCGGGCATCACCGCGATCCGGAAACAGAGTTCACCCGCCGCGTGCGCATCCTGGTAGGCGATGAAGTTGTCGCGCTCGGCGATGGCATCGGTGGTGGAGGTGAGACCGCAGGCGGCCATCTTGCGCGAGATGAGCGCAGCCGAACGCGCGCGCGTGGCGCGATCCTCCACGGGCCAGGTGCCCACCTTGTCGAACACCTCGACGGCGAGTTCCGCAACCTTGCCGGTCAGCTCGCCGTTCTCGCGGAAGAACTTGCCGCCGACGGGATCGGGCGTCGCGGGCCCGATGCCGGCGAGTTCGAAGGCGCGTGAATTCACCACCGCCGTGTGGCCGCCACGGTGGCGCACGATCACCGGGTGGTCGCGCACCACGGCGTCGATGTCGCGGCGCGTGAGCGCGCGTCCCTCCCGGAACTTGGTGTCGTCGTACATGATCCCCGTGACCCACTGCCCGGGCGGGCTCGCCTTCGCCTTGGCGGCTAGCGCTGCCTGCACCTCGGCAATGCTGGCAAGGCCGACGTCCACGCCGGTCGCAACGCTCTGCAGCAGCGGATGGCTGTGGGCATCGATGAAACCCGGCAGCAGCGTCTGGCCGCGGGCGTCGATGTGCACGGTGCCCTTGCCCCCAAACCGGGCGATGTAGTCCGCACTACCCACGGCAAGGATGCGTCCCGCGCGCAGGGCAACGGCCTCGGCGCGAGGCTGTGCGGGATCCATGGTGTAAACGCGCGCACCGCTGATGATCGTTTCGGCAGCGCCCTCCGCCCTCTCGACGCAGGAGCCATCGCCGCGGCGCCGCACCGACGCCCCCGCCACCGCCGGCACACCGGCCGCGGCCACTGCAAGAAAAAAGCGACGCGAGAGTTGGCTCATGCTTCACATCCCCGTTATTGCTGTCGCAGGAATCGCGGCGCCCGGATACTAACCCGAAGCCCGTATGCCGGAGCAATCGCCATCGCCCCGGTGCACAATGCGCTGCCGGAAGCACCCCAGCGGACAGGAGATCCAGCGCCATGCATGACGAGATACGCCGCATCCTCGGCGACATCCGCGCACTCGAGGAAGAGCTGCGCGAAAAACTCCATGCACAGGAGCAGCAACTCGAGTTCCGCATCCGCGGCAAGCGCATCGAGTTCGCAGAGGAGATCCGCGCTGCGCATCGCCGCGCGCGGGTGGGGCTGTTCCGCTGGATCGCATCAGCGGATCTGCGCAACGTCGCCTCGGCGCCGTTCATCTTCGCCCTGATCATTCCCTTCGCGCTGCTCGATGCCTTCCTTTGCATCTACCACGCGGTGTGTTTCCGTCTGTACCGCCTGCCACCCGTGCGGCGCGCAGACTACGTGGTGATCGACCGCCACCACCTGCACTACCTGAACATCATGCAGAAGCTGAACTGCGTGTACTGCGGTTACGTGAACGGTCTGATTGCCTGGGCGCGCGAACTCGCCTCGGTCACGGAACAGTACTGGTGCCCGATCAAGCACGCCCGCAAGGTGCGCGGTTCGCACGCGCGCTATGCGCAGTTCCTCGACTACGGCAATGCCGAAGCAGTTGACGTACGCGTGGTCGATCTGCGGGAGGAATTGCGCAAACCCGCGGAACAGCTGCCCTGATCCGGACGCGGCAACAGAAATCACCGGAGGAAACCGCCATGCCCACCGCCATCACCACGCGCATCTGCATTGCCCTCTTCCTCCTCGCAACCACGCTTGCGACATGGAGCACCAGCCTCGACTCGCCCGCCATGGGCCAGGTCGAGGCCGGCATGAAGCGCGCATTGGCGAGTTTTGCGGTGGCGCGGGCCCTGAACGGGGCGCTGTCACTCGCGCAGGGAACGGAGATATCTGCGGGCATCGGCGCCAACATCACCTTCAGCGTCGGACAGGTGCTCGATCCGGTGAACGACGTGGTCGAGTCCTTCTCCGAACTGATGCTTCTTGCTTCGGTCGCCTTCGGCATCCAGAAAGTGCTTCTGCTGATCGGGCAGGACGTGCTGGTGAAGTGGCTGTTGACGGCCTCGCTCGCAGCCTGGGGCGCATTGCGGCTCTTCTCCGGTCATCGCAACCGGTGGCTGGACGCGATCCTCGTGCTGACGCTGATGCTGCGCTTTGCCGTACCGGTCGTGACCATGGCAAGCGATGCGATCTACCAGCGATTCCTCCAGCACGGCTATGACCAGAGCACGGCTGCCCTCGCCGGCACTACCGATGCCATGAACAGGACAACCGGGGATTTCCGCGCGCAGGCGGGCAGTGCAGCGGCGCCCGATCCCGCCGCGGGGACAACCGCCACAACGGACACACCGCAGGGATCACAGGCAAGTTGGTGGGACAGCCTCACAGGCAGCGCGCGGGAAACACTCGCCGAGGTGACATCGGCCGTCGCCGGGCTCGATCCACGGGACTACCTCGAACGGTTGAAGTCGCACGCTGCAGCGGCAACCGACCACATCATCGAACTGATGGTGGTGTTCCTGTTGCAGACGCTGCTGCTGCCCGTGTTCCTGATGTGGGCGCTGTACGCGGTGTTGCGCGGCGTGCTCGCGGGCGCGTTCGCGGCGCGGGGCCAGGCCGCCTAGGGCAGGTAGGTCTGGAACAGCGTACCCAGCTGTCCATCGCTGTGCTGCGGCACCTTGTAGAAGGTGCGGATGTCCACCGAACCGTCGTCGCCGAAGCGGTAGGTTTCGATGCTGAAACCCAGCCGCGTCTCGCCGCCCTGATCAATGTGGTTCTCCATGAGCCACGCCACTTCCGAGCCGCAGATGAACATCGTGCCCGGTGCGATGCGGTACGTCACGGTGGGCTGGAAGAGGTCGAAGGAATCCAGCGCACAGTGCTGGAAACCACGCTTTTGCGGGGTGCCCACGGGGTCGAGCATGGTGAACTCGCCCGGCGCGACCTTGCGCCAGTTGGCGGCCCACCCGTCCCGATCGCCCGCGTTCCAGAATTCCACGTAGCCTGCAGCCCATGCCTTGAGTGCTGCCCGATCCGGAATCGCCATGTCCTGTCCTCTTGCTATGCCTTGCCTGCGACCACGGTTCAGCGGCCCTTGAAAACGGCTTTGCGCTTTTCGAGGAAAGCCATCACGCCCTCGCGCGCGTCCTCGCTGCCACCCGCAAGATCCTGCAGCCTGGCCTCTTCGGAAATCATCTCGGGAAGGCTGCGCTCCATGGCCTCGCGCAGGGCTTGCTTGGAGTAGCGCAGCGCGAGCGGGGCTTTGGCGGCAAGCCGCTCCGCCCAGTCGAGCGCGTGCGGGAGCACGTCCTCGGCCGGCAACACGCGGTTGGCCAGCCCCCAGGACACGCAGGTGGCGGCGGGCATTTTCTCGCCGTCGGCGATCATCTCGAAGGCGCGTCGCGGCCCGAGCTGACGCACGAGGTGCCAGGTGGCGCCGCCATCGGGCACGAGCGCGATCGCGATGAATGCCTGGTAGATGTACGCGTGCTCGGCCATCACCACCAGATCGCAGCTGAGCGCGTAGGAACCGCCCACGCCCGCCGCCGGGCCGTTGACCGCCGCGATCCAGGTCTTGGTGGACTCGCGGATGGCCAGCAGTGAGGGACGGTACTCGGTTTCGAGGATCTCGCTCACGCGCTGGTCCAGCGTGCCCTCGGCCAGATCGGCACCGGCACAGAACGCACGGCCCGCACCGGTCAGTACCACTACCCGCACGTCGGGGTCTGCCTCGGCGCGCTGCGCGGCTGCGAGCAGATCCGCGCGCAGTTGCGTGTTGAAGGCGTTCAGCACATCAGGGCGATTCAGCGTGATCAGCGCAACGGCCCCACGCAACTCGTACCGGAGGGTGGAAAAATCGGTCATGGGAGGCTCCGCTGAATGGCGTCTGTCAGTAAGACGGATGTTGCGATGCTCAGCGCCGCCCGCGCAACACCAGCACGTTGCCGACCAGGATGAGCGCAAGCCCCACGATCGCGATCTTGCCCCAGTGGTAATCCTCGAAGACGGTGGACATCAGAAGTGCCACCACCGGCGTCAGCGTGGAGCTGTAGCCCGCACGGTCAGGCCCCACCAGCGCGATCAGGCGCAGATAAGCACCGAAGGCGAACACCGAGCCGAACAAGGCCAGATACAGCAGTGAAAGGCTGTAGGAGAGCTCATGCGGGTAGGCGAAATGCGCGCCCTTGGCGAACGCGATGCCGCAGAGCAGCAGCGTCCCGTAGAGCATGCCCCAGGCATTTCCCGTGATCACCGGCCAACCGAAGCGGGCGTTGTAGCCCGCAACAGTGTTGCCGAGCGATGCCACGTAGGTGGAAGCGAGCGCCAGCAGCGCGCCCTTCACTGCACGGTCCTCCAGGCTCAGGTACTGCACCTCGGGCCAGAAGAGCACGCCCACCCCTGCCACGCCGCAGAGCGCCCCGCCCAGCATGCGCCCCGAGAGCGGCCTGCCGAAGAATATCCGTCCATTGAGCATGTTCATGAACGACAGCGTGGCGAAGAGCACCGCCACGATGCCGCTGGTGAGGTACAGCTCGGCGTGGTAGATGAGCCAGTAGTTCAAGGCGAAGAGGCAGCTTCCCTGAAGAGCGATGAATCCGTGCTCACGCAGGCCAAGCCTGAGCGGTGCGCGTCTCAGCCGGCACCAGGCAAACAGCACTGCGGTGGCCAGCGCGAAGCGGTAGATCACCGAGACCAGCGGATCGACCTTGCCCAGCTGGAAGGTGATGCCAAGCCAGGTCGACCCCCAGATCAGCACCGTGACGGCGTACAGGAACCAGGCCTTGGGGGACATGCGTGCGCGAACTCCGGGATGGCTCGAACGGGACACGCCCGCAAGCGCTCACCGGCGGCTAGAATGCCAGCTTCATACACTTAGGCGATCCACGCCACCCCTCAAAGGCGACAAACTGCCATGCCCAACCTGCCCCAGCGCAACGACATCAGCTCCATTTCCAAGCCATATCTCGTGTTCCTGGGCGACGTCTCGGATCCACTCGACGCCAAGACCGGCCTCGGCATCTGCCAGTGGCGGCCGCAGTGGTGCGCGGCGCAATACCGCCTGCCGGGCTGCGCCGTGGATCTGGGGCTTCCCGAACTCACGCCGGCAGCCGCGGCTGCAGCCGGCGCCAAAAGCCTCGTGATCGGCATCGCGCCGGATGGCGGGCGCCTGCCGCAACACTGGCGCGGCGTGGTGCTGGACGCGCTGGACGCCGGCCTCGACATCGTCGCGGGGCTGCACTCGCGGCTGAACGCGGACGCGGAATTTGCCGAGCGCGCGCGCCTGCGCGGCCGGCGTCTCGTGGACGTGCGCAACCCGCCGCAGGACTTCGCGCCCGGCAGCGGCGCCAAGCGCAGCGGCAAACGCCTCCTCACCGTGGGCACCGACTGCGCCGTGGGCAAGAAGTACACCGTGCTCGCACTGGAGCAGGCACTGCACGCACGCGGCATCGCCGCCGATTACCGAGCCACGGGACAAACAGGCGTGCTTATCGCCGAGCGCGGGGTGGCCATCGACGCGGTGATCTCGGACTTCGTCTCGGGTGCTGCCGAGTGGCTCTCGCCGGCAAATGACGCGGCACACTGGGATCTGGTGGAGGGGCAAGGCTCTCTATTCCACCCCTCCTACGCCGCGGTCACGCTGGGGCTGATACACGGCAGCCAGCCCGATGCGATGGTGCTCTGCCACGAGGCGGGCCGAGCGACCATCGGCAACTTCCCCGATTACCCCATTCCTGACTGGAAAGAGGCGATCGCCACCTACGAGGCGGCCGCCCGACTCACCAACCGCGCGGCACGCGTGGTGGGAATTTCGATCAACACCGCCTCGCTCCCCGAGGCCGAAGCCCGCGCCGTGATTGCCGCGGCGGCTGCAGACACGGGGCTGCCCTGCATCGATCCGCTGCGCTTCGGCTGCGACGCGGTCGCAGACGTGCTGGAGCGCCTCTGATGCGCGGCACCGCGCGCCACGAGCGCTGGCCGCTCAAGGAGACCTTCGGGATCTCCCGCGGCGTGAGCACCGAGAGCCACGTGCTGCACGTGCAACTGGAACACGCGGGCATCGTCGCGCAAGGCGAGGCCGAGGCCGCCGAATACACCGAGGAGCAGGCGCTGGAACGCCTGCACGAGTGCCAGGCTTTCCTTGCAAGGATGCCGGCAGACTACAACCGCACGCGCCTTCAGCAGGATTTGCCCGCAGGCCCCGTGCGCAACGCCATCGACTGCGCCTTCTGGGATCTCGAGTCCAAGCAGCGCGGCATGCGCGCATGGGACATCGCCGGCATCGACGAAGGCCGCGTGCGCACGCTCTACACGATCGGCCTCGACACCCCCGAGGTGATGGCCGCGCGCGCCGCCAAGCACGCCGACTGGCCCTGGCTCAAGGTAAAACTCGGCGGGCCCGGGGACCGCGAGCGCATCGCCGCCGTACGCCGCGCAGCACCGCGCGCGCGGCTGCTGGTAGATGCCAACGGCGGCTGGACGCTCGACGAGTTGAATGCCTACGCACCGGAACTTGCCGCCATCGGCGTATCGGTGATCGAGCAACCGCTCGCCCCCGGCGCAGACGCCGCACTCACGGGCTGGAAGGGCCCGCTGCCGCTCTGCGCGGACGAGTCCTGCATCGATCGCGGGAGCCTCGCCACGCTGCCGGATGGCTACGGCTACGTGAACATCAAACTCGACAAGACAGGCGGACTCACCGAGGCGCTCGCACTTGCCTCAGCCGCACACACCCGCGGCCTGCGCCTGATGGTGGGATGCAACCTCGGCACCTCGCTTGCCACCGCGCCCGCCATGCTGATCGCACGGCTTGCGGAGATCGTCGATCTCGATTCGCCGCTCTTGCTGGCGCGGGACCGCGAGCCCGCACTGGTTTACGATCACGACCTCATCGAATGGCCGGAGTACAGACTGTGGGGATGAACACGCACGCAGGCCTCGTCCTTGCCCTTGCGCTGGTTGCCGGCTCCGCCGCGGCCGACACCCTGATCCGCGGCGCCACCGTCATCGACGGCAGCGGCCGGCCCGGTTACGTTGCAGACGTGACGCTACGCAACGGACTCATTGCCGGCATCGGCAAGGTCGAGCCCCGCGCGGGCGACACCGTGGTGGATGCCGAGGGCCTGGTGCTGGCGCCGGGTTTCATCGACGCCCACAGCCACCACGAGCGCGGACTCGAGCCGGACCTTGAAGCCCGCTCGGCGATATCTCAGGGCATCACCACTGCCATCGTCGGCGTGGACGGCAGTTCGGAACTCCCCCTGGGCGACTGGTTCGCCATGCGGGAAAAATCCCCCACCTCGATCAACTTCGCGTCCTTCAGCGGGCACGGCTCGGTGCGCAAGGCGGTGCTGGGCGCCGACTACCGCCGCATCGCCACGCCCGCCGAGGTGAAGCGCATGGAGGCACTGCTTGCCGCCGACATGAAAGCCGGCGCGCTGGGCCTCTCGAGCGGGCTGGAATACGATCCGGGCATCTACTCGAACACCGCCGAACTGGTGTCTCTGGCCAAGGTGGCTTCGGCCTCCGGCGGCATCTACACCAGCCACGTTCGCAGCGAGGATGTGGCGCTGGATCAGGCCCAGGACGAGGCCGCCACCATCGGTCGCGAGGCAAAGATCCGCGTGCAACTCTCGCACCTCAAGATCTCGCTGATCGACAACTGGGGCCAGGCGAACGCCATGCTGAAGCGCATCGAGGGCTGGCGCGCCGAAGGCATCGACATCGCCGCCGACGTCTACCCCTACACCTACTGGTACTCGAGCATCGTATCGGTCTTCCCCAAACGCGATTTCGACAACATCGAGGCATCGCGTCACGCGCTCAAGCACGTGGCGCATGCCGACGGCATCATCATCGAGTACTTCGCGCCCGAACCCCGCTACAAGGGCATGACCGTGGCGCAGATCGCCAAGGAGCGCGGCCAGCCCGAGGCCGAGACGCTGCAGTGGCTGATGAAGCGCGCCTACCCCGACGGCAACGTCGACACACCCGACAAACGCGAGGGCGTGATGGGCGTGTCGATGAGCGAGGAAGACGTGAGCACCTTCCTCAACTGGCCGCTGGCCAGCATCTGCTCCGACGGAGACTCCGACGGTGGTCACCCCCGCGGCGCGGGCGCCTTCACGCGTTATCTGCGCCACTACGTGCTCGACAAAGATCCCTCCACGCTCCCCGATGCGATCCGCCGCAGCACCAGCCTCACCGCACAGCGCTACGGCATTCCCAACCGCGGCCTGATCGCCGTGGGCCGCGCCGCCGATGTGGTACTCATCGACACCGCCACGGTGCGCGACAACGCCAACCTGCAGGATTCGCTCGCTGTTTCAAGCGGCATCAAGGGCGTGTGGGTGAACGGCGAGCAGGTGTGGGACGGCGCGAAGAGCACCGGCAAGCGACCGGGCGAGATCGTTCGCCGGATGTAGGAGCGGGCGCTACACCGAGCACAGCACAGCCATGTCCAAACCCCGCAACACCACATTCCCCCCGCCGGAGCAAAGCGGCGGCAGCAATCCCTTCGGTGCGCTCGCATCGCTGCGCGGCGCATTGCCTCAAGGAACAGAGACCAGGCCCGCGGCAGAGCCTGCAAGCAGCACCGCAGCACTAGCCGGCAAGATCGTAGTGCGGCGCGAGAAAAAAGGTCGTGGCGGCAAGACCGCCACGCTGGTCGAAGGCGTATCGCTCAAGGGCGCGGCGCTCGAGGCCTTCGGCCGCGAAATGCGGCAGTCACTGGGCACGGGTGGTGGCGTGGAGGGCGACGCCATCGTGATTTCAGGAGATCAGGTGGAGCGCGCCATGGCGTGGCTCCGTGCACGCGGTGCGACACGACTGGTGGCGGGGAACTGAGCCATGGCGGGGCACTTCGTACTTTTCGATACAGCGTTAGGCCGTTGCGCCATCGCCTGGACCGCGCGGGGCATCGCAGGCCTGCAATTGCCCGAATCAGATGAGGTCGCCCTGCGCGCTGCCGTGGAGCGCAAGCACGCAGGTTTCATCGAGGCAGCACCTGCAGCGGCGGTGTCAGCGGCCATGGCCGGGGTGCGCGCAGTGCTCTCTGGCGAGCGCCGGGCGCTCGACGAGATCACGCTCGATCTGGCTGGCATCCCGCCCTTCCATGAGCGCGTGTACATGGAAGCGCGTCGCATCCTGCCCGGCCACACCCGCACCTACGGCGAACTTGCGCACACGCTGGGCAAACCCGGCGCTGCGCGCGCCGTGGGGCAGGCACTGGGCGCCAACCCCTTCGCGCTCATCGTGCCCTGCCATCGCGTACTCGCGGCCGGAGGGCGGCTGAACGGCTTCTCGGCGTACGGCGGCATACACACCAAACAACGCCTGCTCGAGATCGAAGGCGCGTTGCCCCGCACGGCCGATAGTCTGTTTTGATGAGTGACACGGCGGGCGCGGCGTTTTAGCGTTCACCGGATCATCACAAACATCCGGCGAGGGATCCGCCGGGCAACCGGAGGTTCCCCTACGATGCCTGCGCTTTCCGACCGCAATCCCCCCGCACTTTTCCGCTGGATGTTCTTTCCGGTGACGATGGCGATCGGCTTTGCGGCTGCGCATCACTTGTGGGAGTCCGGGCAGAACGCCAGCAGCGTGATCGGCCTCTCCTCACTTCTGGCCATCGCCACCATCGTGCTCTGCGAACGCATCTACCCTCACCGCATTGACTGGGCCACGAGCAAGGGCGACGTACCCACCGACGTCGCACACAACTTCGTGACGGGATATGCGCTACGCGAGTGGCTGAAGATCGGCATCGCGATGTCGGTGGTGCCTTTCGTGGCCTCGCTCTCGCAGCGCTACGGGCTCGCGCTCTGGCCCACGTCGCTGCCCATGCCGCTGCAGGTGGCTCTGGCCGCCGTGCTCTCGGAATTCGGCGGTTACTGGATCCACCGCATCCAGCACGAGCGGGATTTCTTCTGGCGCTTCCACGCGGTGCACCACAGTCCGCACCGCATCTACTGGCTTAACGCGGGCCGCGATCATCCACTCGGCATGGTGCTCGATTACAGCGGCGGCGCTTTTCTGCTGATCCTCTGCGGCGCACCCGCCGAGGCGCTGGTGTATTTCTACGTGTTCGAGTCGGTAATGGGGCTGATCCAGCATGCCAACGTGCGCCATGACATGGGCTGGCTCGATTACATCTTCAGCAGCGCTGTGCTGCACCGCTGGCACCACTCAGACCGCATCGAAGAAGCCAACAACAATTACGGCTCCAGCCTGATCCTCTGGGATCTGGTCTTCGGCACCTACTACAACCCGCCGGGCCGTGCAGAGGGGCCGGATCGCATCGGCTTGGTGTCCTTGCGCGATTTCCCGCAGCGCTTCTGGGGCGCGTGGACCGTGCCGTTCCGCTGGGCGGCTATCAAACGTGCCAACGGCGTGCTGCCGCAGCGGGCAGAGTGAGCGCCGCGTTACAGGCAGTCAGCGCAGAAACCGGTCGGCGAACCGCTCCATCTCCTCCAGCTTCTGCTCCAGCGTGAGCACGCTCGCGCGGCCTTTTTCATCGAGCCAGGCGGGCTTGTAGATGTGGTTCACACCGAGGTCTTCGGCAGCGCGGTAGAGATCCTCCGAGCGGCCGGTGTCGTGCACCGCGAGGATCACGTCGAAACCCTCCATGCTGCGGCCGATGGCCTCGCGCTCTTGCTTCAGCGTTTTCATGATGTCGCGCAGGCTCGCGATATCGTGCATCGAACCCACCCAGCCATCGTTGCGCGCCGCGCGCTTGAGCGCAGCCGGGCTATAGCCGCCGATCCAGAAGGGCACGGGCCTGTGCGTGCCCGGTGACATCTGCAGTTTCGGGAAATCGAAGAAGCGTCCGTGGTATTCCACTACCTCGCCGCTCATGAGCAGGCGCATCACATCGAGCATCTCGTCGCAGCGCGCGCCACGATCGCGGAATTCACGCCCGACAAGCCGGAACTCGGACTCCTGCCAGCCGATACCGGTGCCGAGCACCATCCTGTCATTGCTGAGTCGCGCTGCGGTGGACAGGGACTTGGCCACCGAAAACGGATCGCGCATCGGCACCACGAAGATCGAAGACAGAAAGCGGATGCGCTTCGTGACCTGTGCAAGAGCGGCAAACATCACCCACGGATCGGGCCAGTGTGTCTCCGGGTACCAGCGGATGACCGCGTCCTCGCTGTCCGGATAAACGTCGTACTGTTCCTGGAAGGTGATGAGGTGATCGCCCAGCGTGATGCCTTCCAGCCCGATTTCCTCGGCCTTCAGCGCGAGCGCGGGGATCTGGTCCATGTCGGTCATCGCCACGACCTGCCAGAACTTCATGCCCGCGCCCTCCTCTTGCCGACGCGACTCAGGAAATGCCCATCAGGTTGTCGCGCTGTCCCATCGCAATCTCTGCGCAGTAGCCGAAATCCACCGGCACGTTCAGCCCGCTCACGAAGCCCGCGAGGCGGCTGTTCAGCAGCACCAGCGGTTCGCCCATTTCTTCCGGTGTGGCGAAGCGCCCGTTCGAGGGGCAGAAAGGCTGGATCATTTCGCGCGGAAAATCCTTGGTGAGCTGATCCATGAAGGGCGTGGCCGTCGGCGAGGGCGCGATGCAGTTGATGCGCACGTTGCGCTTCGCGAGTTCACCGGCCTTGGTCATGGTGTAGACGATCAGGCATTGCTTGGAAAAGCCGTAGGCATCCGCACCCATCTCGGCGCCGCTCTCGAGCCAGGCCTTGCCGGCATCGAAACTTTCCAGTGCAAGGAAAGCCCGTACGCGCTCGAGATTGCTCTTCCACGCCATGCCAGCAGTGGAGGCAATGGATGCGATGGCGCCACCGTCTGCGATGCGCGGCAGCAGCGCCTCGGTGAGATGCCGCAGGCCCACGAAGTTGATCAGCATCACGTCCACCGCAGGGAACGGCGGGTGCGGCACGCCGGCGCAGTTGAAGAGCGCGTGGATCTCGGAGGGCAGCTTGGCGATGGCCGCGTCGATGGAGGCCTTGTCCTTCATGTCGGTGCGGATCGCCTGCGCCACGGGCGCTTTCACCTCGCCTATGTCGAGGGCGTGCACTTCCGCGCCGAGCTCGCAGAGCAGCTTGGCGGCGGCGGCGCCCATGCCGCTCGCGCAGCCGGTGATCACGACTTTCTTGCCTTGGTATCCCAGTACATCGTTCATGCGGTCGCTCCTGTTGTTCCCGTGGTGTAGTGGTGCAGACGCTCAGCCGAGCGCCTCGATGGTGATGCGCTTGAACGCGCCGTCCTGCAGTTCGTAGGTGCCTTTGAGCTTCAGCACGAGTTCTTCGCCTTTCGTGAGGCTCTTGCCGAGAAACTCCTGCACGTCGCTTTTTGCCATGAAGCGGTCCGTGATCCACACCGTGGCGGTGGCGCCCGCGGTGCTGATGCGGTCCGGGCTCATCTGGTCACGGAAATTCGACGTGAGCCAACCGTAGGTGGCGAGGATCGCGTCTGGCCCATGCATCACGCCCTGCGCCGAATGCAACTCGACCTCCGGGTGGTAGAACGCGCGCAAGCGCCCGGCGTCTTCACTGTTGTAGGCCGCGTAGTAGGCCTCCATGAAGGCGGCATCGACGAACTCGTGCTGCAGCGTGTGCCAGCCGGCGAGCACCGGGCCGCAGACCGGAAAGATCACCTCTGCCTGCGCGGGGTGCTGCGAATACGTGAGGAAATCCTCGCGGTTCGCGAACTCGGCGACCACAGCCAGATCCGCCGTGCCCTCGAGAAGGTTCAGGTCGAGGCCCGGGTGTATGGCGAGCAGGCCCGGAATGTGCGCCGGCAACTGCAGATAGGCCTGGCGCACGGCCTCGCGGCTGGCGGCATCGGTGCCTGCCTTGAACGTGATCAACGTGACACTGCGGATCATCCCCTGCCCTCCCCTGCTCTCACGTCGCGGTTTTTTCGTCGGCGTGCTGGCGTATCGCCGCATTGATGCCGTCGACGTAAGCCGTCATGAACTGGTCTGCGTTGCCGGAGGCCCAGTCGAGCGAGGCCGTGCGGTTGGCGTTGGAACGCTGGAAGCGCGGCATCACGTATTTGGCTATCAGCTCGTAGGACTTGCGCGTGGCCTCCGGGCTCGCGGCATTGTGCGCCAGCACGAGGAAACTGCCGAAGCCGCCGGACTGCTCGAGAATCTCATCGATGCGGGTGCACAGATCCTCGGGGGTGCCGACCAGCCCCACACCGAAGGCACCCAGTCCGCCACCGGTCCACAACTCCACCGCTTTGTCGAAGTCCTCTACCTTCGGGAACATCGTGCCGCCGAATTTGTGGAAGTAGT
Organism: uncultured Gammaproteobacteria bacterium; assembly: GCA_903928015.1. Taxonomy (GTDB): domain Bacteria; phylum Pseudomonadota; class Gammaproteobacteria; order Pseudomonadales; family UBA5518; genus UBA5518. The sequence goes on from CAIYPF010000001.1 coordinate 36,086, forward strand.
GGAGCATGTCCATCAGGCCGTAGCGCAGGTCTTCCTTCGCCTGCTCGCGGGTCTCGGCGATGTGCACCGGGCAGACCACGCGCCAGGTGTCGCGGCTTACGGTCGTGCCGTGCTTTGCGGCGTTTTCTTCGCAGATGGCCCAACTCTGCGCAAGGGCACGGAAACCCTCCGGACTCGAAGCCGCCACCGAGAGCATGCCGATGCCATGTTTGCCTGCGGCAATCGCGCCGGTAGGCGAGATGGCCGATGCAACCGACATTTCCATCCGGGGAGCCTGATAAGGAAGTATGTGCAGGCGCGCCTCGCGCAGCGTGAACCAGTCCGTTTGCATCGTCACCGTCTCGCCGTCGAGCAGCCGCACCAGCGCCTCGAGCGACTCGTGCATGCGACGGCGCAGATGTGCCGGGTCCACGCCCATCATGTAGGCGTCGGCGATCAGCTGCCCCGGCCCCACGCCGAAGATCACACGCCCGCGCGACTGGTGGTCGAGTTGCACGATGCGGTCGGCGAGAATGAGCGGATGATGGTAGGCAAGCGAGGCGACGCCGGTAGCAAGGCGGATGTGCCGGGTGCGCTCGGCAAGGGCCGCGATCATCACCTCAGGGGAGGCGATGCATTCGTAGGCGCCGGAGTGGTGCTCGCCGATCCAGGCCTCGTCGAAACCCAGACGGTCCATGTGGCAGACGAGCTCCATGTCGGACTCGAGCGCCAGCGTGGGGTTCATGCGGTCATCGTGGAAGGGAGCGAGGAAGGCACCGAACTTCATGCGCATCGGGCGGTAGCTCATCAGGCCCCCAGAAGATCTGAACAGCGGTTTTCTTGTGTGATCCCGGGTACGCTTTTTCGACGGACTCCGAGCGGGATTCCTGCATTCCCGGCGCGGCATTGCACGCGGTGCGACCCGAGCATACACTCCATAAAACATTTAAAGCAAATTGTTTTAACCCGAGGGAAAGCCCGATGTCGCCGCCGAGCAGCCAGTCCCGCTCTGCCACCATTCCCTTCGTGAGCGGGGCAGGAGCGGACGGCACTCACTTCGCCGAATTCTGCGCTCACCCCGCGAAATTCCTCATGCGCGCGCACGCCGAATGCGGCGAACTCGCGGAGTTCGACCAGGGCGGCATCCTCACGGTGCTCATGGTGGGCCCCGAAGCACAGGAGGCCGTTTTCCGGGCGCCAGACGAGCAACTGAGCGCCTCCCTTGCCTACCAGTACATGGTGCCGATCTTCGGCAAGGGCGTGCAGTACGGCGCGCCCACCGCCATCGAGCGCCAGCAGTTGCGCATGCACTCGCAGGGCCTGCGCGCCGAGCGCATGGCCTTCTACGCCCCGATCATCGCGCAGGAGTCAGCGGAGTGGATACGCGGCTGGGGCGACAGCGGCGAGATGGACTTCTACGAGGGCTTTGCGGAGCTCACGATCAAGACCTCCACCCACTGCCTGCTGGGGCCGGGGTTCCGTTACGCGCTCACCGGGGAATTCACGCAGATCTACCACGATCTCGGAGCCGCACTGGATGCCTCGGGGACCGTCGACCACAACGCCCAGAAGGCAGCCTACGCACGCCGCGACGAAGCACGCGAGCGCCTGGGCGATCTCATCAAGTCGCGCATCGCGCTCAGGCGCGCAGGCGAGGAGCAGTACGACGACCTCCTTGCCGTGTACATGAACTCCACCTACACCGACGGCACGCACCTGAGCGACGACCAGGTCGCCGGAATGATCGTGTGGTTCATGTTCGCGGGGCACCACACGAGCGCGAACACGGCCGCCTGGACCCTGGTGGAGCTCGCACGCCACCCCGAGTACTGCCGCGAGATCGTGAAGGAGATCGACGGCCTCTACGAGGATGACCCTGAACTCGGCTTCCGCACGCTGCGCAAGATGCCCCTGATGGAAGGCTTCATACGCGAGATCCTGCGCGCGCATCCACCGCTGAACGCGCTCTCGCGCCGCGTGGTGCAGGACTTCCACTACAAGGGGCATGTGATCGAGGCCGGCAAGAACGTGATGCTCGCGCCCTACGTCTCGCACCGGCTGCCGGAATACTTCCCCGATCCCGAGCGATTCGACCCGCACCGTCCGGACCAGGAAAACCCTTTCGCCTACATTCCCTTCGGCGGCGGCACGCGCAAATGCGTGGGCAACGCCTTCGCGATCCTGCAGGTGAAACGCATCTTCTGCGAGTTGCTGCGCCACTACGATTTCGAACTCGCTGGTCCGGCCGAGACCTATGTCGAGATCATGCCCTCGCTGATCCTGCGCCCCAGCGATCCCTGCGTGCTGCGCTTTCGCCGGAGAGCTGCGGGATGAGCCGGATGTGCGTCACCGTGGATTTAGCCCTCTGCCAGGGCCACAGCGTGTGCAAGGAAGAGGCACCCGAGGTCTTCGAGGTGGTGGAGCGTGACGAGCACTATCCGCAGGTGCGGGTGAAGATGGAGTTCCCGCCCGAGGAACTGCTGGGCAAGGTGCGCGAAGCTGCGCGCTACTGCCCCAACCGCGTGATCCGCCTCGTGGTGGTGGACGACTGAACGGCCTCGAGAGACCGGCGACGGAGGCTCTCAGTCGAGCGTGCCGAACATCCGGTCGTAGAGCAGCGTGATCGTGGCGTAATTGCCCTTCTGCATGTCGATGTGATGCACGTGATGCTTGAAGCTGATCCAGTTCAGCACCCTGTACTTCGGATCGGCGACCTCGAACTTCACGTGGTTGAAGGTGTTCAGCTGGATGTACGTGAGCGAGGCGATCGCCACACTGGCCACGTGGAAATCCCCGAGTGCGAGCCCCAGCCCCAGCACCGTCCAGTGGAACACCGCCTGCCCCATGAACGTCTCGACCGGGTGCACATAGAACGAGTCGATGTGCGAGGGATCGCGCGCCTGGTGATGCACGGCATGCACCCGGCGGAGGTAGCGCAGCAGCGCCAGCGGGCTTTCGGGCGAGGCATGGAGCACGAAACGGTGCGTCAGGTAGTAGAGGAAGTCGTAGACCATCAGGATCAGAACGGCCTGGAGCAGGATCTGCCACACCGGCCGCGGCTCGAAGCTCACCACCAGGGGCGCCATCACAAAAAAATAGAGCAGGTTCGTCCACACGCCGACGCGGACGCTGCGCTTGATCATCGCCGGGTACTTCTCCCTGGCGAGACGCAGTTTGTCCTCGGCCAGGTTGAGATCACGCACCTGCCGGAAGGTCGGCACCCGGAACACCAGCCAGCGCCCCAGCTTGCCCAGCGCCACGACCAGCACCAGCAGCACGAGCCCCGCTTTCCAGTCATAGGCTGTCAGGAAGCTGCTGATCATTCTCTGAACCTCGTGCGGTACGCCAGTCAGGCGAAAAACAATGCGAGCTCATGGTAAATCCTAATTTTCCTCATGGACAGCGTGTATTGACCTTCCAGTCCGGGCCCGCAGGAGCGCAACAGGGCAGGCTTCCGAATTGACATTTCAGGCCGGATGTTTTCACCTTGCTCCACTCCGGCGAGCGGCCGCCATGGTTACCATTGCGGTCGGAAGCGGACGCGCCGGATGCGGCCAGCAACCATAAAAATCCCGAGGAGCCGAATCACATGCAGGACAGTACGACGACGTCGTCCCGGTTTTTTTCGGACAACCCGGACAAGGCCTGGGCCGAGAAGCTCTTCCTGACGTTCATACCTTTCTTCTTCGTCTACAACATGGTCGTCCAGGCCATGGGCTGGCTGAACACGGGCAACTTCTGGAACATCACGCAGAACGTGCTCATGTGGCTTCCCTACTGCGTGCTGTTGCCGGCGTTCCTGCGGCGCAACAGCGGCATTCCCTGGCATCAGAGCTACTGGTTCAAGTTCAACCTGTTCATCGTGGTGTGGGTCTTCTTCTGCACCTATTTCCACACCGAGTACTTCTTCAAGGTACTCGGCATGCGCTACCGCTTCCCCGAGGTAACGCTCTATCTGGACTCGGCGCTATGCGGGCCGGATGAGGCCACGGCGCTCGCCACGCACCAGAAGATACCGCCCTCGATGTACTTCAATGCGACCGCGTTTTTCGTGGTCTACCACGCGAGCGCGGTGGTGGCGATGCGCGCCGTGCGATCTTTCACGACGGGCCTGGGTGAACTCGCGCAGAAGTTCGCGTGGGTCGGAATCGTGGCCATGACGGCGGTGTTCTGGGCATGGGGAGAAACGGCGTTCTATTTCCAGCTGGCTCCCAACGACGGCGCCAACGTCTGGTACGAGGACCTGCCGAAAATGCTCGCACACGGAAGCTGGTTCTACGCGCTGTACTTCATCGTGAGTTTCCCGATGATCTACCGCGTCGACGAGCGGCCGGCCGGAGAGCGCTGGCCGCTCTCCCGCGTGGTGATCGAGGCATCGGCCGTGGGCATGATGACCCTGCTGCTCATCGATCTGGCCACGTGGAGTATCGGGGGAAAACTCTAGGAGCCCTTCAACGCGGGATGTCCCGCGCAGGGCCCCGCATGCGAGCCGGGCTGGCCGTCACTCCGAGAGCATGGCCAGCACGATGCGCTTCAGGCGCTTGAGGTAGCGCGGCACCTCGAAGTCGGCGGGCTCGAGCAGCGACTGGATCAGGATGCCGGTGAGCATGAGGTGGAGCGTGTAGATCGCCTCCTGCATGCGGGCGTCGTTCAGCTTCACTTCGTGGAAGACACTGCGCCACAACTGCAGATGGGCCTCGTGGTCGAACTGGATGCCCGCCTCTGCGTTGCCGCGCCGCGCGCGCGTGGCGAGCAGGATCTCCATGGCGGCGGGATACTCGTTGCCCTGGTAGTGCCCCCACGCCGCATCGACAAAACGGTCCACGCGCGTTTCCAGCTTGCCACGCGTGTAGCGCTCGTCTCCCAGACGTTCGGCGAAGGCCTTGTGCGAACGCTCGAGCACCGCCTCGAGAATCTCTTCCTTGTTGCCGAAGTGATGCTGTACTGCGCCCCACGACACGCCGGCCTTGCGCGCGATCTGCGTGGAACTGGCCGCGGCAAATCCACCCTGGTTGATGAGCTCGATCACCGCATTGAGGATGGATTCCTGGGTACGTCGGCTCTTGGCTGCCTGTTTGCCCAGTTCGGGCTCGTAGGACTTGGGTTTAGCTGCCAATGTCTGCTCCACGGGTGATTGGGGGCCGGAGGGCGGAAGTCTAACAAAGCCTCCTGCAACACCGACCCCGGAACAATGACTGTCGCTCCGGGGGAGCAGGCCGCGTGGTCAGGGGGCCGCTGGCTGTGTTTCGCGTGCGCCGTCCAGCGATTCCCTCGCCAGCACTGCCCACTTTCGCAGCATGCGATCGGCCTCGGCGCGATTGCTGACCGAGCTCTGCCACATCATGCGGCCAGTGTCGCGCGCGGTCTGGCGGTCGATGGCGCGGGCAATGATCTCGCCGGTGGCGCCGTCGAAGAGTTCGACGAGGAGCGTCATCTCGCCGGCGCTGGTGGAGAAACTGCGGCTGCGGCCCGCGTTGCGCACATCCGGCGAGGTGACATCGAGGCCCACGATTGCCGGGCGAAGCACCAGCACATCATCGCCGGCCTGGTCGGTGATGGCGTAGCCACCCTTGCCCAGCTCTTCCGTGAACACCTTGCGGAAGTCGGCGGCAAGCGACGTGCGGATGCGGTCCATGTCGGCGCTGGTCACGCGCTGCCCAGAGGAGCTCTGGTCACGCTGCCAGTTCTTGCGGAACGCGACTTCGCAATCGAGCAGCGCGACCTTCGTGTAGCCGGAAAGCGTGGCCCCGGGGCGGCGGTAGAGTGTCTGGACCTTGGCGCTTTTCACCAACTCCAGACCATCGTGCGACACGGACGGCGGATCGGCTGCCAGCGCAAGGGCGCTGGCCAGCATCGCGGCGCAAGCGAAGACTGTTGCCAGAATGGAGCGTGGAAGTGACATGGGCTGTGCCTCCTGTGAGTGATCGATGGGGCGGGAAAGTGACAGCAGAATTCCGCCACTGCCCGGTTGCGGCAGCGAGCTGATGATACGCCCGGCGCGTGCTCAAAGAGCGGAAGAAAGCGTGCTCGCGCCAAGAGTGGATCCCTCCGCCCGATACACGATTTCTCCGCGGAAGATCGTCATCTCGCACTTCATGTCCTTGATGGCGGCCGTGGGCACGGTGGTGGGATCGCGATCCCAGATGGCGATGTCCGCGCTTTTCCCCACCTCGATGCTGCCGGCTTCGTCGTCGAGGAACAGTTGGTGCGCGGCCCAGGACGTGAAAGAACGCAACGCAGTGCGGGCATCGACAGACTGCGCGGTGCCGAAAGGGGTCTTGCCATAGGTGCCGCGTTGCGTCTCGCGCGCAACAGAGGCCCACAGCCCATAGCGCGCCGGCAGCGGGGTGACGTCGTAATCAGAACCACCGCCCCAGCGCACACCGTTCGCCACGTAACGCTGGTAAGGGTTCAGTCGCTCAAGCCGCGCA
>CAIYPF010000002.1 GCA_903928015.1 uncultured Gammaproteobacteria bacterium
CCTCCTCCACCACCTCCTTGGCGTCTGCCGGCACCGCGACTGCCAACACCGAAGCCACTGCTGCATCCACCACTGCATCGACATCCTTGTCATCGGCCAGCTGCAGGGCTTCGTCCGCCTCTCCGGTCCACGGGTCCTCGCCGTCATCCAGCTCGCCTTCGAATTCCTGCCCTTCGTGCGGCGCTACGCCGGCACTTTCAGGGTGACGGACTACCTTCCGCCAGTCCGCCGGGGTCAAGAGGCCCGTAGCCACTAACTCGTCTACTTCAGAAATAGCCTTCGGCCGGAGCTCAGGCATACCGGCGGCGAACCAGAGTTCCCGGGCCTTGCGGGTAATGTACTTGTCATCATCCCCGTTGAGGGCGTTGCTCAGGCCGTTTCGCAGGTGGCCCGCAACTCCTGCCTTATGGTCCAAGGACCTCCAGGTGGCCACGACATCGTCAAGCAACCCCTGCAACGACCTCGATATGTTGCCCGGGTCGTACATCTGGGTGCGAGCGAAGGCGTCCTGCTCGAAGTCGACGTAGACACGCTGAAATTGGTCGTGGCAGTCCGTGTCGTTGACCTGGCCAACCGCGGTGGTGCAACCGTAATGAAAAAGTGGCACGTAGCCGCGTGCGAAGGAGAAGTCAAGCACTTCCTCGCCGATGTGTGACCGAGCGACGTCCATCATCAGCACACGGTAATCTTTCGCCGCTTGCCGCTCCGGCGTCCAAGGTTCCAACCATCGGGCCAAGTACGCGAGCAAGTGCTCCTCGCGGTAGCTGCCCTTTTCGGCCCACCGAACGGAGACGTTAGTATTCGTCGGCAAGACCAAGGAACGTGTCCGCTTCTCCGACTTCGCCCTGACGAGCAATTCAATCGGAAGGAACCGGGGCTGCGTGGCAGCAGCAAGGTCGGAGGTGACCATGGTCATGATGGACGTGCGCTCCCTTGTTGCTGCGTGATTTTCCTTTAGCTTGACGTCTGGAGCCCCCGCCAATTCCAGCGTCCGGACCATCTTGGATCCCCCCTCGTTGAGGTGCACCGGCTTCTCATCGATGCCGTACATCCGGCTGCCGATGTCTACCCCGGTGAAGTGCCAGATGAAACGTCGCACCCGGATGACGTTCAGCCACATGGCTCGTAGCCGCGAGACCAACACGGCCATCGAACACTTGAACCGCATGTTGGGCCTCCGGAAGACGACGCCGTAGTCACGCTTCCACCTGAGAAGCCAGGCCCGATCGAAGACCGGAAGCTGAGTGAACACGCCCGTCTCCCTCATGTGCTGCAAGGCATGTTCCGCCATTTGGCGGGCCTTCATCAGCACAAAACGAGGTGATATGTTCACCGCGACACTGGCCCTCATGTCGACAAACCAGTCGAACAAGAGCTCCCGCACCACCGGGCACTTGTAACCCGGGCCACACATCCCTCTTCGCCGGGTGAGAAACTTGTCCGGCGTGCAACCCCTGGCAATCGTCTTCCTCTTGCCCCCGCTGTGGCGAAGGGCCAAGCTGTCCATCTGCAGATCCAAGTCTTTGGCGAGGACAATGCAGCGTGCTAGCCACACTCGATCCTTCTTCGGCGGGGCCAGGCCGGAGTAGTCACGAAACGTCAAGAGGAAGTCCTTATGCGGAGAAACTGAACCTTTCCCGGCAGCGGCTTGCCATGCCAAACACCTCACGCCAATCGCCCGCTTGTAGTTCAGCTTCAAGACTGTTCGCTTCTTGGTCGCCTTCAACTCCTTGCTGGCCACATCGTGCTCACCATGGGTCTTTGACCACTCGGCCTCGGCAGCTCGGAAAGTCTGGATGCTCTCGGTCGTTTCGTCCAACCTCTCTGGCGACAACTCAGTCAGCCACTTGACGAATGTCTTGGGTCCCATGGCGGCCTTTAAAGCTACGCATGACGGCGGCGGTGGCAGCGGTGGCCTCGCGGAGCCCGTGGCCGCAGAGGAGGAGCTGGCAGATGCGGGGCACGTAGCCACCAACGACCTCGACGAGGAGCCCGCGGCCACAGATGAGGA
>CAIYPF010000003.1 GCA_903928015.1 uncultured Gammaproteobacteria bacterium
ATAATCTTGGCCACTACGCCTGCGCCCACCGTGCGACCGCCTTCACGGATCGCAAACCGCAGGCCCTCATCCATCGCAATCGGGGCAATCAGCGTCACTTCCATCGACAGGTTGTCGCCAGGCATCACCATCTCGACGCCAGCAGGCAACTCGCACGCGCCCGTCACGTCCGTCGTACGGAAGTAAAACTGCGGACGGTAGCCTTTGAAGAACGGCGTATGACGACCGCCCTCCTCCTTCGTCAGAACGTACACCTCAGCCGTGAACTTCGTGTGCGGCTTGATCGTCCCCGGCTTCGCCAGCACCTGACCACGCTCAACATCATCGCGCTTCGTGCCACGCAGCAGAACGCCTACGTTCTCACCCGCACGACCCTCGTCAAGCAGCTTGCGGAACATCTCGACGCCCGTGCAGGTCGTCTTCGTAGTCGCCTTGATGCCGACGATCTCGATCTCCTCGCCAACTTTCACGATGCCCCGCTCTACCCGGCCCGTCACTACCGTTCCACGACCCGAAATCGAGAACACGTCCTCGATCGGCATCAGGAACGGCAGGTCTACCGCACGCTCGGGCTCCGGAATGTACGTATCCAGCGTCTCCACGAGCTTGCGCACCGCGCTTACGCCCATACCGTTGTCGTCTTTGCCCTCAAGCGCCATCAGCGCAGAGCCCGTCACGATCGGCGTGTCGTCACCGGGGAAGTCGTACTTCGACAGAAGCTCGCGAACCTCCATCTCCACCAGCTCCAGAAGCTCCGCGTCGTCAACCATGTCTGCCTTGTTCAGGAAAACCACGATGTACGGAACGCCAACCTGGCGGCTCAACAGAATGTGCTCACGCGTCTGCGGCATCGGGCCGTCGGCCGCCGAGCACACCAGAATCGCGCCATCCATCTGCGCAGCACCCGTGATCATGTTCTTCACGTAATCCGCGTGACCGGGGCAATCAACGTGCGCGTAATGGCGGTGCGCACTCACGTACTCAACGTGCGCCGTCGAGATCGTGATACCGCGGGCCTTTTCTTCCGGCGCCTTGTCGATCTGGTCGAACGCCGTAGCAGCGCCCCCCCACGTCTCCGAGCATACCTTCGTCAGCGCCGCCGTAAGCGTCGTCTTCCCATGGTCAACGTGACCAATCGTTCCAACGTTCACGTGCGGCTTCTTACGCTCAAACTTCTCTTTGCCCATGGTGCACTTGTCTCGCTGTGTCTTGTGGGTATCAATCAGCAAACTGTATTTCGGGCGATGATTGTTGCCGCGATATTTCCGGGAACCTCGGAGTACTTCCGGAATTCCATGGAGTAGGTGGCCCGCCCCTGAGTAGCAGAGCGCAAAGCCGTCGCATAGCCGAACATCTCGGACAAGGGCACTTCCGCGGAAACCAGCTTGTTGGCTGTGTCCTCATTCATCCCCTGTATCAGCCCGCGGCGACGACTGAGGTCTCCAATCACGTCGCCGAGAAACATTTCGGGCGTCGACACTTCGACTGCCATCATTGGCTCGAGCAGGAAAGGCTCCGCATGGCGTACACCATCGCGCAATGCCATTGCTCCGGCCGCCCGGAAGGCGTCTGAGCTCGAGTCGACTTCATGCCAGGAACCATCGAAAACAGTCACTTTCATCGATCGCAACGGGTAGCCTGAGCTTACGCCATGCTGCATTTGTTCTCTGACGCCCTGGTCTATCGCGGGAAGATAGGCGCCCGGAACGGAGTCTGCCGAAACTCGACTGCTGAACTCGTAGTCGTGATCGGGAGCCAGCGGCTCCAAGCGAAGCCAGACGTGGGCGTATTGCCCTCGCCCGCCCACTTCGCGGACACATCTTCCCTCTGCCTCGACGGATCGGCGAATGGTTTCACGGTAGGCAACACGCGGCTTGCCGACGCGCGCGTCGACACCGAATTCGCGCTTCATTCGCTCGAGGATGATCTCCAGATGAAGCTCACCCATTCCCGAAAGGATCGTTTGACCGGAGTCCGCATCAACTCGCACACGGAACGAGGGATCTTCGAGGGCGAATCTTGTCAATGCTGCACCAAGACGCTCGCCGTCAGCCAGGGTTCGAGGCTCTATCGCCACAGATATGACCGGATCGGGAAATCTGGGCGACTCGAGCAGCAGCGAACGTTCCGGCGCGCACAGCGTGTCGCCTGTGCGGACTCCCTGCAGACCAACGGCGGCAGCGATGTCTCCAGCACGCACCTCAAGAATTTCTTCGTATTCGTTGGCGTGAACCTGTACGAGAGCCGTGGGCCGCAGCTCAGAACCGGTACTCGCATTCAACAGCATGGAGTCGGTGCGCAGCGTGCCCGAATAGACACGAAAGAAACTGAGCTCCCCCAAGGTAGGATCATGGGCAACCTTGAAGGCCAGCGCCGCAAAAGGCTCACGATCATCTGCCCTGCAACGGTGGCTGGCGCCATTGACGCCCACGCCCTCGGGAGGAGGAATGTCGGTCGGCGCCGGCAGGAAATCGATGACGGCGTCGAGGAGGGTTTGGACGCCCACGTTGCGGAACGCTGCGCCGCACGTGACAGGAACGATTTCGCCACTCAGGGTGCGCTGCCGGAGCCCAAGGATCAGCGCCGATTCCTCAATCTGCACGCCCTCGACATAGCGCAGAGTGAGATCCTCCGAAGCCTCGGCCGCAGCCTCGACCATTAGCTCCCGCATTGCTTCGCAGTCTTGCACGAGGTCTGGAGGAATCGTCTCGTAGCGGAAGGTGGCGCCTTGGTCTTCCGCGCGCCACACGATAGCGCGCATACGGAGCAGATCGATCACGCCCTTCAGGTCGCCATCTTCGTAGAAGGGCATCTGCAGAGGAACCGGCGTGGCACCAAGGCGGTCACGCAATTGGGCCAAGACTCGGACGAAGTCCGCGCCGGGGCGGTCCATTTTGTTGATGAAGACGATACGAGGCACCCGATGCCGGCTGGCCTGGCGCCAGACGGTTTCAGTCTGGGACTGGACGCCTGATGCTGCACAGAGCACGACAACGGCGCCATCGAGCACTCGCAGGGAGCGCTCCACCTCGACGGTGAAATCGACGTGACCGGGCGTATCGATCAAGTTGATGCGATGTTGCGGGAGACGGCCGTCCATTCCCGACCAGAAGCAGGTGGTTGCCGCAGCCGTAATGGATATGCCGCGCTCCTGCTCTTCAGCCATCCAGTCCATGACGGCCGCGCCGTCATGGACTTCCCCCATCCGGCGGGAAACGCCGGTGTAGAACAGGATCCGCTCCGTTGTCGTCGTCTTCCCGGCGTCTATGTGCGCCACGATACCTATGTTGCGGTATCGCTCAATGGGAGTCCTGCGAGCCACGGGCTGTTGCCGGGTGCGGACATCGACAAACGATCAGAACCGATAGTGCGAGAACGCCTTGTTGGCCTCGGCCATACGGTGCGTGTCTTCACGCTTCTTGACGGCAGCGCCGCGACCTTGGCTGGCATCGGCGAGTTCGCCGGCCAATCGCTGGGCCATGGATTTTTCGCCGCGGGCGCGGGCGTAATCAACCAGCCAGCGCATGGCGAGAGCCTGCTGACGGGAGGCACGGACCTCTACGGGCACCTGATAGGTCGCGCCGCCAACGCGGCGAGACTTCACTTCGACCATAGGGGCGACGTTGGCAAGCGCCTCTTCGAACACACCGACCGGATCGCGCTTGGTGCGTTCACGGACCATGTCGAGGGCACCGTAGACAATACGCTCGGCAAGGGATTTCTTGCCGCATACCATCACGTGGTTCATGAACTTGGCGAGAGTGACATTACCGAATTTGGGATCCGGGAGAATTTCCCGTTTGGCGGCGACGCGTCTTCTTGGCATCTCAACATACCTCTGTGGTTTCAGGTTACCCGGGACTACCTGCGGCGTTTTGCCTTGGGCCCGGCCTTACTGGCGTTTCATCTGGCCACCCGAAACGGGCGGCACAGGATCAGGACTTCGGTTTCTTGGCGCCGTACTTGGAACGACGCTGGCGACGCTTGGTCACGCCCGACGTATCGAGGGTGCCGCGGACCGTGTGGTAGCGGACACCGGGGAGATCCTTTACCCGGCCACCGCGAATCAGGACCACGCTGTGCTCCTGGAGGTTGTGGCCCTCACCGCCGATGTACGAGGTAACCTCGTAGCCGCTGGTGAGCCGCACGCGGCAGACTTTGCGAAGCGCCGAGTTGGGTTTCTTCGGGGTCGTGGTGTACACGCGAGTGCATACACCGCGGCGCTGAGGGCAACCTTTGAGCGCGGGAACCGTGCTCTTCTCGACCTTGCGCTGGCGCGGTTTGCGGACCAGCTGGTTGATCGTGGACATTTTCTACTCCGGTTACGGCGACCATCACCTGATGGTCACCACAAAACAACAGCGGGGCTGGTTGCCACCGCGCTACGGTGCCGCCCTCTCGAGCGAACCCTTTTTTGCGGAGGCGGGATTCTAGGGATGCCCCAGAACACCGTCAACCCGGGCGCGGACTTCCTTGTCCTGGCCCGCCAAAATTACCGTCAGCGATCCTGAGTGCTCAGAGCTTCCGACAGCGCGGCTTCGATATCGATCGCGCTCACGGTGGACTCTCCGCTCTCCTTCGCGCGACGACGACGACGCTCGGCGTGGTAAGCGAAACCAGTCCCTGCCGGGATCAGCCTGCCGACTACGACGTTCTCCTTCAGGCCGCGCAGGAAGTCTTTCTTCCCGGTAACCGCCGCCTCGGTGAGAACGCGGGTGGTCTCCTGGAAGGAGGCCGCCGAGATGAAGGACTCGGTTGCCAGCGAGGCCTTTGTGATGCCGAGCAGCACACGCTCGTAGCTCGCAGGCATGAGGTCCAGCAGTTCGACCCTTTCGTTCTCCTCGAGCAGACGAGTGAACTCGACCTGTTCTCCCTTGATGAACGAAGTCTCACCCTGTGCCGTGATCTCGACCTTGCGCAGCATCTGGCGAACGATCACCTCGATGTGCTTGTCGTTGATGCGTACACCCTGAAGACGATAGACGTCCTGAATCTCGCTGACGATGTACTTGGCAAGCTCCTCGACGCCTTTGAGGCGCAGGATGTCGTGCGGCGCAGGAGGACCTTCCGACACAACTTCACCCTTCGCAACGGTCTCACCCTCGAACACCGACATGCTGCGCCATTTCGGAATCAGGGTTTCGTACTCGCTGCTGCCATCGGGGAGCAACTGTCCATCAGTAGGCGTGATCTTGAGTCGACGCTTGCCCTTGGTTTCCTTGCCGAAACCGATGGTGCCTGACACCTCGGCCAGGATCGCCGGCTCCTTGGGCTTGCGGGCCTCGAAAAGGTCTGCAACACGGGGAAGACCACCGGTGATGTCCTTCGTACCGCCCGCTTCCTGCGGGATACGGGCGATGACGTCGCCAACATCGAGTTTGGCGCCATCCTCAAGGCTTACAAGCGCTCCCGCAGGCAGGAAGTAGTGCGCCGGAATATTGGTTCCCGGAAGGCAGATTTCCTTGCCCTTGGCATCGACGAGGGTAACGGCCGGACGGAGATCCTTGCCTGCGGCAGGACGCTCCGAGGGATCCATGATCGATATGCTCGAGAGGCCCGTCAGTTCGTCGATCTGGCGATTGACGCTGATGTTTTCCTCGACATGGTCGAAACGGATCTTGCCCGCCACTTCAGTGATGATCGGGTGGGTGTGCGGGTCCCACGTGGCAACGACCTGACGCGCCTTGACCGCATCGCCGTCGCGCAACGAGATAACCGAGCCGTAGGGCAGGCGGTACCGCTCACGCTCACGGCCGTTCACGTCGAGTACCGACAGTTCACCAGAGCGGGAAACCGCAACGAGCTTGCCGGTCTTCTGCTCCACCGTGCGCAGGTTGTGAAGGCGCACCGTGCCGTCAGTCTTGACCTGGATATTGTCTTGCGCAGTAGCACGCGATGCAGCGCCACCGATGTGAAAGGTCCGCATCGTGAGCTGTGTGCCCGGCTCACCGATCGATTGGGCTGCGACTACGCCGATGGCCTCACCGATGTTCACGCGGTGCCCACGCGCGAGGTCCCGCCCGTAGCACATGCTGCAAATGCCATATCGGATTTCGCAGGTGATCGGCGAACGCACTGTGAGCTCGTCGACACCGAGTTTCTCGAGGCGCTCAATCCAGCCTTCGTCGAGCATGGTCCCGGCGGGAACAGCGATCTCGTCCGAGCCGGGCCGCATGACATCGCTCGCCACGACACGACCGAGAACGCGGTCACCCAGCGCCTCGATCACATCGCCGCCTTCGATGACCGGGGTCATCAGCAGGCCTTCGGTGGTGCCGCAATCGACTTCGGTGATCACCAGATCCTGTGCGACATCGACCAGACGGCGGGTGAGGTAACCCGAGTTGGCGGTCTTGAGAGCCGTATCGGCCAGACCTTTCCGTGCGCCGTGGGTGGAGATGAAGTACTGAAGTACGTTCAAGCCCTCGCGGAAGTTCGCTGTGATCGGGGTTTCGATGATGGAGCCATCGGGCTTCGCCATCAGGCCTCGCATACCGGCCAACTGACGAATCTGGGCCGGTGAGCCCCGAGCACCCGAGTCGGCATACATGAATACGGAATTGAAGGAGTCCTGCTGCTCCTTCTTCTTCTTGCCGTCGCGACCCTTGTACTCGACCTCTTCCTTGGAGATACCCTCCATCATCGCCTTGGCGACAAGGTCGTTGGCACGCGACCAGATGTCGATCACCTTGTTGTACTTCTCGCCTTGGGTCACGAGACCCGAGGAGTACTGTGACTCGATCTCCTTAACCTCGTTCTCGGCGTCGCCGATGATCGAGGCTTTCTTCTCCGGGATCACGAAGTCGTTCACACCGATCGACGCTCCCGAGCGGGTCGAGTACTCGAATCCCGTGTACATGAGCTGGTCGGCAAAGATGACGGTTTCTTTCAGGCCCACCGTGCGGTAGCAGATGTTGATCAGGCGTGAAATCGCCTTCTTGTTCATCGCCCTGTTCACAAGGTCGAAACCCATGCCATCGGGCACGATCTCGAACAGGATCACGCGGCCGACAGTGGTGTCGACACGACGCACGTACTCCTTGAGTTCGCCGGCCTCGATCAGTTTTTCCCTGATGCGCACCGTAACGCGGGCCTGCAGGGCTACCTGTCCGGCACCATAGGCGCGCGATACCTCGTTGGCATCCACAAAAGCCATGCCCTCGCCCTTCGCACCGAAGCGCTCGCGAGTCATGTAATAGAGGCCGAGCACCACGTCCTGCGAGGGGACGATGATCGGCTCGCCGTTGGCGGGCGAAAGGATGTTGTTGCTGGACATCATCAGCGCACGCGCCTCGAGCTGGGCCTCCAGCGTGAGGGGAACGTGCACCGCCATCTGGTCGCCGTCGAAGTCGGCGTTATAGGCCGCGCAGACCAGCGGGTGAAGCTGGATCGCCTTGCCCTCGATCAGTACGGGCTCGAACGCCTGAATGCCCAAGCGGTGAAGCGTGGGCGCACGGTTCAGAAGCACCGGGTGTTCGCGAATCACCTCGGCCAGGATATCCCAGACCTCCGGTGGCTCACGCTCGACCATCTTCTTGGCGGCCTTGATGGTTGTCGCCAGACCGCGGGTCTCGAGCTTGCCGAAAATGAAGGGCTTGAAGAGCTCAAGCGCCATCTTCTTGGGGAGACCGCACTGGTGGAGCTTCAGGGTAGGGCCGACCACGATCACGGAACGACCGGAGTAATCGACACGTTTGCCGAGCAGGTTCTGACGGAACCGGCCCTGCTTGCCCTTGATCATGTCAGCAAGCGATTTGAGCGGACGCTTGTTGGTGCCCGTGATCGCACGACCGCGACGGCCGTTGTCGAGGAGTGCGTCGACAGCCTCCTGGAGCATGCGTTTCTCGTTGCGGACGATGATGTCCGGAGCAGAGAGGTCGAGCAGGCGCTTCAGGCGGTTGTTACGGTTGATTACGCGGCGATAGAGGTCGTTCAGGTCGGAGGTCGCGAAACGACCACCATCCAGGGGAACCAGCGGGCGCAGATCCGGCGGAAGCACGGGCAACGCGTTCAGGACCATCCACTGCGGCTTGTTTCCGGAATTGTGGAAGGCCTCGAGCAATTTCAGCCGCTTCGAGAGCTTCTTGATCTTCGTCTCGGACGTCGTCTGGGGAAGCTCCTCCCGCAGGCGCTGGATTTCTTCTTCGATGTTGATGTCTGAGATGAACTGCTGGATGGCCTCCGCGCCCATCTTCGCGGTGAACTCGTCACCGTGCTCCTCGAGGGCCTGGTAGTACTGCTCGTCGCTCAGCAACTGGCCGCGCTGGAGGCTGGTGATGCCTTCGTCGGTGACCATGTAGCTTTCGAAGTAAAGCACTCGCTCGATGTCGCGCAGCGTCATGTCAAGAAGCAGGCCGATCCGCGAGGGCAGCGACTTGAGGAACCAGATGTGTGCCACCGGGCTTGCGAGCTCGATGTGCCCCATCCGCTCACGACGCACTTTTGCAAGCGCAACCTCGACGCCGCACTTCTCGCAGATCACACCGCGATGTTTCAGGCGCTTGTACTTGCCGCAGAGGCATTCGTAATCCTTCACGGGCCCGAAAATCTTCGCGCAGAACAAACCGTCGCGCTCGGGCTTGAAGGTGCGGTAGTTGATGGTCTCCGGCTTCTTGACTTCGCCGAAGGACCAGGAGCGGATCATCTCCGGTGAGGCAAGCCCGATGCGGATGGCATCGAACTCCTCGACCGGGGACTGTGATTTCATCAGGTTCAATAGATCTTTCAAGGCCGTTCCTCCGCGTATTGCTTTCCGGCTTCGGCGTTAATCACTCGGTCTCGAGGTCGATATCGATACCGAGCGAACGGATTTCCTTCACGAGCACGTTGAAGGACTCCGGCATGCCGGGCTCCATCCGGTGGTCACCATCGACGATGTTCTTGTACATCCGGGTACGACCGTTAACGTCATCGGACTTGACGGTGAGCATTTCCTGCAACGTGTAGGCAGCGCCGTAGGCCTCGAGTGCCCAGACCTCCATCTCCCCGAAGCGCTGGCCACCGAACTGGGCCTTGCCACCGAGGGGTTGCTGCGTCACCAGGCTGTAGGAGCCTGTGGAGCGTGCGTGCATCTTGTCGTCGACCAGGTGGTTCAGCTTCAGGACGTACATGTAACCGACCGTGACCGGGCGCTCGAAAGACTCTCCGGTACGACCGTCATAGAGACGCATCTGGCCCGTCTCAGGCTGGTCGGCCAGCTTGAGAAGCGCCTTGATCTCCTCTTCCGATGCACCGTCGAAGACCGGAGTGGACATCGGAACACCACCACGAAGGTTGCCGGCAAGATCAAGGATCTCGGTGTCCGACAGGGACTTGAGATCCACTGGCTGGCCACCAGCGGTGTTGTAGACCTCATCGAGGAATCGACGGATCTCGGCAACCTTGCGCTGTTCCTTCAGCATGTTGTCGATCTTACGACCAAGCTCGCGAGCGGCGAGGCCGAGGTGGGCTTCGAGAATCTGGCCCACGTTCATCCGCGAGGGCACACCAAGCGGATTCAGCACGATATCCACGGGTTGGCCGAATTCGTCGTGAGGCATGTCTTCCTCGGGCATGATCACGGAGATCACACCCTTGTTGCCGTGACGGCCTGCCATCTTGTCGCCGGGTTGAACGCGACGCTTGACCGCGAGGTAGACCTTCACGATCTTCAACACGCCCGGGGCGAGATCGTCACCGCTGGAGAGCTTGCGGTGCTTCTCTTCGAAGCGCTTCTCCATGTCCTCTTTGCGGGCGGCGAGATCGCTCTCGGCATCCTCGATCATCGAGTTGAGTTCATCGCTGGCCATGCGCAGCTTGAACCACTGATCGTGTGAGAGTGCGTCGAGATCCTGGAGGCTGAGTACGGCGTCCTTTTTGAGGCCTGGCCCGCTCAGCACCTTGTTACCCGAAAGCTGGTTGCGAAGGCGCGCGAAGGTCGCGTTCTCGACGATACGGAACTCGTCTTTGAGGTCCTTCCGGAACTCTTCAAGCTGGGCTTTCTCGATCTCCAGCGCGCGCTGGTCACGGGGGAGGCCTTCCCTCGTGAAGATCTGTACGTCGATCACAGTCCCCTTGGTGCTCGAGGGAACCCGGAGCGAGGTGTCCTTAACGTCTGAGGCCTTCTCACCGAAAATCGCGCGGAGGAGTTTCTCTTCCGGGGTCAGTTGCGTCTCACCCTTCGGCGTGACCTTGCCCACCAGGATGTCGCCGGCATTCACCTCTGCACCGATGTAGACGATGCCCGATTCGTCGAGCTTGGACAGAGCGCCCTCGCCGACGTTGGGTATATCTGCAGTGATCTCCTCCGGCCCGAGCTTCGTGTCGCGCGCGACGCAGCTCAGCTCCTGGATATGGATGGTGGTGAAACGGTCCTCGCGGACCACTCGCTCGGAAATGAGGATCGAGTCCTCGAAGTTGTAGCCGTTCCAGGGCATGAACGCGATGCGCATGTTCTGGCCAAGCGCCAACTCGCCCAGATCCACAGACGGGCCGTCGGCGAGCACGTCGTCACGCTCGACTTTGTCGCCCTGACGGACGACAGGACGCTGGTTGATACAGGTGTTCTGGTTGGAACGGGTGTACTTCGTGAGGTTGTAGATATCGACACCGGCCTCGCCGGCGGCAATCTCGGATTCCTTCACCCGGACCACGATACGACCCGCGTCCACGCTCTCGATCTCACCGCCGCGGCGGGCGACCACGCAGACGCCAGAGTGGCGCGCTACGGTACGCTCGATGCCGGTTCCGACAAGCGGTTTCTCCGCGCGAAGCGTGGGAACAGCCTGGCGCTGCATGTTCGATCCCATGAGCGCGCGGTTCGCGTCATCGTGCTCGAGGAACGGAATGAGCGACGCAGCGACCGAAACAACCTGTTTCGGCGAAACATCCATGTAACCGACGCGCTCGGGCGCCATGACGGTGAACTCGTTCTGGTGACGCACAGCCACGAGGTCATCAACCAGCTTGCCGTTCTTGTCGAGACGAGCCGAGGCCTGTGCGATCACGTACTCGGCTTCGTTGATGGCAGACAGGTACTCGATTTCATCGGTCACCTTTCCGTTCAGAACCTTCCGGTATGGCGACTCCAGGAAGCCATAGCGATTGGTGCGCGCGAAGGTGGCGAGCGAGTTGATAAGACCGATGTTCGGGCCTTCCGGAGTTTCGATAGGGCAGACGCGACCGTAGTGCGTCGGGTGCACGTCGCGGACTTCGAAGCCTGCACGCTCGCGCGTCAAGCCGCCCGGCCCAAGCGCCGAAACACGCCGCTTGTGCGTGACCTCGGAGAGCGGGTTGTTCTGGTCCATGAACTGCGAGAGCTGACTGGAGCCGAAGAACTCCTTGATCGCAGCCGCAACTGGCTTGGCGTTGATCAGGTCCTGGGGCATCAGCGCCTCGGACTCGGCGATGCTGAGACGCTCTTTTACGGCGCGCTCCACGCGGACGAGACCTACGCGGAACTGGTTTTCCGCCATCTCACCAACGGAGCGCACGCGGCGGTTACCCAGGTGGTCGATGTCGTCAACGATGCCCTTGCCGTTACGGATAGCAATGAGCGAACGCAGTACGTCGACGATGTCTTCGCGGCTCAGCACGCCTGAGCCCTTGACCTCTTCACGGCCAAGACGACGGTTGAACTTCATACGGCCGACCTCGGAAAGGTCGTAACGCTCCGCGGAGAAGAACAGGTTGTTGAAGAGGTTTTCTGCCGCCTCGCGGGTCGGCGGTTCGCCGGGGCGCATCATGCGGTAGATCTCGACCAGGGCCTCGAGCGGCGTACGGGTCGGGTCGGTGCGCAGTGTGTGGGAAATGAAGGGGCCGCA
This sequence comes from uncultured Gammaproteobacteria bacterium, assembly GCA_903928015.1. Classification (GTDB taxonomy): domain Bacteria; phylum Pseudomonadota; class Gammaproteobacteria; order Pseudomonadales; family UBA5518; genus UBA5518. Next base: position 11,802 of record CAIYPF010000003.1, read on the forward strand.
ATCAAGCTCGTTGGTGTAGATCGTCTCGATGCGCTTGATGCCCTTGGCCGCGATCTTGCCGACCAAATCCGCGGTGAGCTCGGTATTGCACTCGGCAATGACTTCGCCAGTTTCGGGATCGATCAGGTCTGTGGCCAGCGAGCGGCCAGCCATGTAGTCCGGCGGCACGAGCAGGTGCGTGAGCTTTGACATCTGGCGGATGTGGCGAGCGGTGACGCGGCGTCCGCGCTCGACGATCACATTGCCTTTTTCGTCCTTGATGTCGAACGCTGCAATTTCACCACGGAGACGCTCGGCGACGAGGTCCAACACCCAATTGCCACTGCCATCGGCGTTGAACACGTTCGTGTCATAGAACATCTTCAGCATTTCCTGGGCGGTGTAGCCCAGGGCACGAAGAAGGATGGTCGCCGGCAGTTTGCGACGGCGGTCGATCCGGACGAACACCATGTCCTTGGGGTCGAACTCGAAATCGAGCCACGATCCACGGTACGGAATGATCCTGGCCGAGTAGAGGAGCTTGCCCGAAGAATGGGTCTTGCCCTTGTCGTGATCGAAGAAGACGCCGGGAGAGCGGTGAAGCTGCGAAACGATCACCCGCTCGGTGCCGTTGATCACGAAGGTGCCGTTCTCGGTCATGAGCGGAACTTCGCCCATGAACACTTCCTGCTCCTTGATGTCCTTGATCGCGCGAGTCGAGGACTCGCGATCGTAAATGATGAGACGAACACGCACGCGCAGGGGCACCGCGTAATTCGCACCGCGGAGTTGGCACTCCTTGACGTCAAACATCGGCTTCCCGAGAACGTAATCAACGTACTCGAGGGCAGCGTTGCCCGAGTAGCTGACGATCGGGAACACAGAGCGGAACGCTCCGTGGAGTCCGTTGTCCTCGCGATCAAGCGTTTGCGCGTCCGCTTGAAGGAACTGACGGTACGAATCGAGTTGGATCGCCAGCAAGTGTGGCATCTCAAGCCCGCGCGGGAGCTTCAGCTTGCCGAACTCCTTGCGGATACGTTTTCTCTCGGTATATGAGTAGGCCATCTGTTCTCTCCGGCTATCTGCCCGCATCGGTTACCAACAACAGGCTCCTGAAAAGCTAAAGCCTTTCAGCAGCCTGCTGAAAACGGCGCTCGACCGGAGGCTTGCGCCCCCGGTCGAGAACCGGTTGCCGGACCGGAAAATCCGGTCGCCACACACGAAGTCACTTGACTTCGACAGTGGCGCCCGCTTCTTCCAGTTGCTTCTTCGCGTCGGCGGCATCGGCCTTGCTGATGCCTTCCTTGACCGTGGACGGCGCACCGTCGACCAGGTCCTTCGCTTCCTTCAGGCCGAGGCCGGTCAGGGTGCGAACAACCTTGATGACGTTGACCTTCTTCTCGCCGGAATCCTTCAGGATCACGTCGAATTCGGTCTGCTCTTCCTCGGCAGGTGCGGCGGCGGCGGAAGCAGCGGCCGGAGCTGCTGAAACTGCTGCTGCGGCAGACACGCCGAACTTCTCTTCCATCGCCGCGATCAGATCCACGACGTCCATGACGGTCATCTCGGCGATGGCGTTCAGGATGTCATCTTTGGAAAGTGCCATGAGTCTTTGCTCCTACAAATCAGGTCTATCGGAAAGTCGGATTCGAACCGTCAAGCAGCCTCTTTCTGGTCCCGGATGGCAGCGATGGTGCGGACAAGCTTGCCCGGAACCTCGTTGACCGTGCGTACGAACTTGGCTATCGGCGCCTGCATCACGCTCATCAGCATGGAAATTGCCTGATCGCGCGTCGGCAGCGATGCCAGAACATCAATCTGCTCCGGACCCATCAGTCGGCCGCTGGCAGCCAATGCTTTTACCTCGAAGGCCTCCACCTGTTTGGCGAAGTCTTTGAAGATGCGTGCTCCTGCGCCCGGGTCCTCCATGGAGAAGGCGAGCAGCGAAGGACCTTTCAACGCCGGTGCGATGCATTCGAAGGCGGTACCTTCTACGGCGCGCTTGGCAAGGGTGTTACGGATCACCCGTACGTGCACCTTTTGCTCGCGAGCCTGCTTTCGCAGTGCGGTGAGATGTCCAACACTGACGCCACGGGCATCAGCAATCACGACGGAAAGAGCATTGGAGGCGGTCTCTCTGACTTCAGCAACAATCGCTTTCTTGTCTTCGAGTCCCAGTGCCACTGGCGTCACTCCTCACATTGGCCTGTCTTGCGACTGGCCGGGTTTTGCCGTCAACTCCGTTCGCGCAACCCATCGAGACAGGTCTTGCCAACGGACTCTCGTTCGGTGGGGCACACCAATTGCGAACAATCGGGTTTCCACCATCTGCGTAGGACCTCGCCTCGCGGCGATGATTAACCCTTTCGGGACCTACGGTCTTTGATGGCCCTGGGCAGTCTCCGAAGACACTGTCCAATGGCCCCAAAGTTTCTTCAGCGGGAGCGCTAGCCACGTTGGCAGCGCCTCCCCGGATTCATCCACCCTGGAGCCCGCTAGTCGATCGCGGGCCAGGTGGGCAAGGACTCAAGCCTCGAGGCTTGATTGATCAATGACGATCCCGGGACCCATAGTCGTCGAGAGCGTCACCTTCTTGAGATAGCTTCCTTTCGCAGTGGCCGGACGCGATTTGCGGAGGTCCGCCAACAACGCCTCGAGGTTCTCGCGGATGGCATTGCTGGCAAAACCGACCTTCCCGATGGCGCCGTGAATGATGCCGTTCTTGTCAGTCCGGTAACGTACCTGTCCTGCCTTTGCATTACGAACGGCGGTTGCGACATCCGGGGTCACGGTGCCCGTCTTGGGGTTCGGCATCAGGCCGCGCGGACCGAGAATCTGGCCGAGTTGGCCAACCACGCGCATTGCATCAGGCGATGCGATAACAACGTCGAACTGGATGTTCCCTGCCTTGACCTGTTCGGCGAGATCGTCCATTCCGACAATGTCAGCACCTGCGGCTTTAGCAGCTTCCGCGCTTGCGCCCTGAGTGAAAACCGCGACGCGAACCGTTTTTCCTGTGCCGTGAGGAAGGGTGGTAGCACCACGTACCTGCTGATCGGATTTTCGCGCATCCACACCGAGGTTGATGGCCACATCGATCGATTCCGCGAACTTCGCGGCTGGCAGACTGTTCAGGATGTTTACTGCCTCGTCGATCTGGTACTGCTTACCCGGGACCAGCTTGTCCCGCAGAACTTTCTGTTTTTTGGTGAGTTTCGACATGATCAGAGGCCCTCGACCACAATGCCCGCACTCCGGGCGCTACCTGCGATGGTTCTCACAGCAGCTTCCATATCGGCCGCAGTGAGATCGGGCATTTTGGTGCGCGCGATTTCCTCAACCTGGCTACGAGTTACTTTGCCAACTTTGTTGCTGTTCGGCGTGCTGCTGCCCGACTGGATTCCGGCTGCCTTTTTGAGGAGCACGGTTGCCGGAGGCGTCTTCGTAACAAAAGTGAAGCTTCGGTCCGAGTAGACCGTAATCACGACCGGAATGGGCATGCCCAATTCCATGCCCTGCGTAGCCGCATTGAAGGCCTTGCAGAACTCCATGATGTTTACGCCTCGCTGACCCAACGCGGGGCCTACGGGCGGGCTTGGATTGGCTTGCCCAGCCTTCACTTGCAATTTGATGTAGGCATCAACTTTCTTTGCCATCGGTTCACTCCTCGCGGGTGGCTAGCGCCTCGGGACCGGTACCGCAACCGCTCCGTCTCAGGCTCCCCGCGCACGCTGCACAAGATGCAGTGTGCGCAAAACCGGGCTCAGGCCTTCTCGACCTGACCGAAATCCAGTTCCACTGGCGTGGAACGACCAAAAATCAGCACCGCAACCTTGAGACGGTTTTTGTCGTAGTCAACCTGCTCAACAACTCCATTGAAGTCGTTAAAGGGACCATCAACGACTCTGACCATTTCGCCAGGCTCGAAAATCGTCTTGGGACGCGGCTTCTCTGCACCCTCTTCGACACGCTGGAGAATGGCTTTCGCTTCGGACTCAGAAATCGGCGAGGGCTTGTCCGCCTTGCCTCCTATGAAGCCCATCACCCTGGGCGTCTCTTTGACCAGGTGCCAGCTGTCCTCGTCCAACTCCATTTCCACGAGCACGTACCCGGGGAAGAACTTGCGCTCACTCTTGCGTTTCTGACCGCCGCGCATCTCCACGACTTCTTCGGTCGGGACAAGGATCTCTCCGAACTTGTCCTCCATGCTGAAGCGCTGGATCCGCTCCTTGATGGCACTCGCAACCCGCTTCTCGAAGCCGGAGTACGCATGAACGACATACCAACGTTTCGACATTCTCATCCCCTAACCGATCAGCTTGGAGGCAAGCCAGCCGAGAAACGTATCAAGACCCCAAAGCAATAAGGACATGACCAGCACCACCACAACCACAACCAAGGTCGTCTGTGTCGCCTCTTGCCTGGTTGGCCAGACCACTTTGCGTATTTCTGACCGTGCGGCCCGAGCCAATTCGATGAATGCAACCCCTTGTGCAGTCTGAGCCGCCACGGCGAGCCCCAAAGCGGCAGCCACAGTCAGAGCAACAGCCCGATACAGAAGCGGGATGGACGCGTAGTGCACGTTACCCCAGACGGCGCCGCCGATTATCACGGCCACAATGAACCACTTGACCCCGTCAAGCCGGCCGCCCGCCTCAGTCGCGATTGCTTTCATCGATAAAACCGGACCCTGGTTGACCGCAAGTCTCGCTTCGATGGCCCCATGTCACTCACCCAAACGCGCTGTACGTTGGCAGGCCAGGAGGGAATCGAACCCCCAACCTGCGGTTTTGGAGACCGCCGCTCTGCCAATTGAGCTACTGGCCTTTTGCACGTGCTGTGAGAGCAGGACCACGGAGCAAATTTCTATGACTCCGCAGCCCTTGGCGCCACCGGCTGGATCACTCAATAATCTTGGCCACTACGCCTGCGCCCACCGTGCGACCGCCTTCACGGATCGCAAACCGCAGGCCCTCATCCATCGCAATCGGGGCAATCAGCGTCACTTCCATCGACAGGTTGTCGCCAGGCATCACCATCTCGACGCCA
>CAIYPF010000004.1 GCA_903928015.1 uncultured Gammaproteobacteria bacterium
TGCTACGCCGATGCATCCCTCGCGGAGCGAGAACTCGGCTGGGTCGCCGAGTTGGGGGTCGACAGGATGTGTGTAGACGCGTGGCGGTGGCAGTCTGGCAATCCACGGGGATACCAAACCTGACTCCTCCTCAGAGCCAACGAAAAAGGCCGGGCTAAACCCGGCCTTTCTTCAATCAGGGACAGAGCCCGGATCTACTCCTCGTCATCCCCACCGGCGCGAGCGCGCGTCGGACGGTCGACGAGCTCAACAAACGCCATCGGAGAGGAATCACCAGGACGGAATCCGCACTTGAGAATGCGGATGTAGCCACCCGGCCGCTCCTTGTAACGCGGACCCAGCTCAGTGAAGAGCTTGCCAACTGCTTCCTTGCTGCGGGTGCGGCTGAACGCCAGACGGCGATTCGCCACGGAGTCGCTTTTCGCGAGCGTGATAAGCGGCTCGGCAAAGCGGCGCAGTTCCTTCGCCTTGGGCAAGGTAGTCCTGATGAGCTCGTGCTCTACGAGCGAGATGGCCATGTTCCGGAACATGGCGGTCCTGTGCGAGCTGTTACGGCTCAGCTGGCGGCCTGAAGTACGGTGACGCATTGTCCTGTTCCCTTGATCCTATGTCGCGGCTCAGTGCCCGCGGATTTCGCCCTTGAGATTGGCCGGGGGCCAATTCTCAAGACGCAGGCCGAGGGAAAGCCCGCGCGAAGCGAGGACGTCCTTGATCTCGGTGAGCGATTTCTTGCCGAGGTTCGGCGTCTTGAGCAGTTCGACCTCGGTGCGCTGCACCAGGTCCCCGATGTAGTAGATGTTCTCGGCCTTGAGGCAGTTCGCCGAGCGCACCGTGAGTTCGAGATCATCGACAGGCCGAAGAAGGATCGGGTCGATCGGGGGCTCGTCCTTGGAACCGGCGCCGGTCGGCTCGGAATCCTTCAGGTTCACGAACACTCGGAGTTGGTCATGCAGAATCGTCGCCGCGCGGCGGATCGCCTCTTCGGGGTCGATCGTGCCATTGGTCTCGAGGTCGATGATCAGCTTGTCGAGGTCGGTGCGCTGCTCTACGCGCGTGGCTTCAACGTTGTAGGCCACACGGCGCACGGGAGTGAAGCTGGCGTCGAGCTGCAGACGGCCGATGGAACGGGTTTCTTCCGGGTTCTCACGGGAATCTGCGGGCACATAGCCACGGCCGCGCTCGATCTTGATCTGCATCTTGAGCTGGCCACCACTGTTCAGGTGGGCAATGACGTGCTCAGGGTTGCGGATCTCGACACCGTGGTCGCGCTGGATGTCATCGGCGGTTACAACGCCGGGACCTTTTTTGCTGAGCGTGAGGGTGGTGTGCTCACGTCCGTTGAGGACCACGGCGAGACCTTTGAGGTTCAGAAGGATGTCGATCACATCCTCCTGAACACCTTCGATGGTGCTGTACTCGTGGAGCACACCTTCGATCTCGACCTCCGTCACGGCGCAGCCGGGCATCGAGGAAAGCAGGATGCGCCGCAGCGCGTTACCCAGCGTGTGACCAAAACCGCGCTCGAGGGGTTCGAGCGTGACCTTGGCGCGTGTCGGGGCAACCTGCTGGACTTCGATCAGCCGGGGGGTGAGGAAATCACTGACGGTCAATTGCATATGGCACCTGCTGCATGGAATCTGAGGGAGAGCCGCTTACTTCGAGTAGAGCTCCACGATCAGGTTCTCGTTGATGTCGGGAGACAGGTCGATGCGATCCGGGGCGCGCTTGAACGTACCCTCGAGTTTGTTCGCGTCAACCTCGATCCACTCCATCGAGCCTCGCTGGGCCGCCAGCGCCATTGCCGACTGGATGCGCAGTTGCTTCTGGGAGCGCTCGCGCACCGAGATCACGTCACCGGGCTGAACCTGGTAGGACGGGATATTGAGTTTCTTGCCGTTCACAAGAATCGCGCTGTGGGAAACCAGCTGGCGAGATTCCTGCCGAGTGCAGCCAAAACCCATGCGGTACACGACGTTGTCGAGACGGCACTCAAGAAGACGGAGCAGGTTCTCACCCGTGGCGCCGCGCTTGCGAGCAGCCTCCTGATAGTAGTTGCGGAACTGCCGCTCAAGTACGCCATAGATGCGGCGTACTTTCTGCTTCTCGCGAAGCTGAACACCGTAGTCCGACAGACGTCCACGACGCAGGCCATGAACGCCCGGTGCCGTTTCAGTTTTGCACTTCGTGTCGAGGGCGCGAACGCCACTCTTCAGGAAGAGGTCGGTACCCTCGCGGCGCGAGAGCTTGCAGGTCGGTCCGATATACCTCGCCATTTCCGATTACCCTGGTCCTGGTTGTTTACACGCGACGTTTCTTGGGAGGCCGGCACCCGTTATGGGGGATCGGCGTCACGTCGGTGATATTGGTGATCTTGTAGCCGCAAGCGTTAAGTGCACGAACCGCTGATTCGCGGCCCGGGCCAGGTCCCTTGACCTGAACGTCGAGGTTCTTGAGGCCGTATTCCAGCGCGATGTTCCCAGCCTTTTCGGCTGCAACCTGCGCAGCAAACGGCGTGCTCTTGCGGGAGCCACGGAAACCTGCACCGCCGGAAGTGGCCCAGCTGAGCGTGTTGCCTTGCCGGTCTGTGATAGTGACGATCGTGTTGTTGAAGGAGGCATGCACGTGTGCAATACCGTCCGCCACTTGGCGGCGCACCTTCTTCTTGACGACGGTCTTGGATGCGGCGGGCTTTGCCATTGCTGCTATTCCTGAATTTGCTGTGCTATCCGGTTTGTGGCCGGATTACTTCTTGATCTGGCGACGCGGGCCCTTACGGGTTCGCGCGTTGGTCTTCGTGCGCTGACCGCGGACCGGCAGGCCCTTACGGTGACGCAGACCGCGATAGCACCCGAGGTCCATGAGACGCTTTATGCTCATGTTGACCTCACGGCGCAGATCACCCTCGACCGTGTACTTGGCTACTGCCCCCCGGAGCGATTCAAGCTGCTCTTCGGAGAGCGACCCGATACGGGTCGTTTCCGGGACATTGGCCGCGTCGCAAATCTGGCGGGAGCGGGTACGCCCGATCCCGAAGATGTAGGTAAGCGCGATCACCGCATGCTTGTTGTCCGGGATGTTCACACCCGCAATACGAGCCATTCAGATCACTCCAATTTGGACGAGCAGAGCCGCTGAAAAAAGCGCGGCATCTTAGCCTCGGACCCTGTTCAAATCAATCACGGCAGGTTGTGCCGCGGAATTTTCCCGCTCAGCCCTGGCGCTGCTTGTGGCGGGGTTCAACCTTGCAGATAACCCGTACGCTGCCCTTGCGGCGCACGATCTTGCAATTGCGGCAGACCTTTTTGACGGACGCCTGTACTTTCATGTTCCTACTCCCACTCTTTGCCCCGGACGACTCAGCGCCGGCCGCCGTAATTCTTGAGATTCGCTTTCTTCAGAAGCGATTCGTACTGGTGCGACATCAAGTGAGACTGCACCTGTGCCATGAAATCCATGACAACCACCACAACGATCAGCAGTGACGTACCGCCGAGGTAAAAAGGGACGTTCCACATCACGACCAGCGCCTGAGGCATCAGGCAGACAACCGCGATATACGCCGCGCCGAAAAAGGTCAGGCGCGTCAGCACGCCGTCGATAAAGTTCGCAGTCTGCTCACCAGGCCGGATCCCTGGCACGTAAGCGCCTGAGCGCTTGAGGTTTTCCGCAACTTCTTTGGGGTTGAACACCAAAGCTGTATAGAAAAAGCAGAAGAACACAATCAAGACCGTAAACAACACTATATTCAGCGGTTGGCCCGGCCCGAGTACGAAGGCCACGTTCTGGAGCCACTCCATGTTCTGGGCCGACTGCCCGAACCACTGCGCAATCGAGGCCGGGAACAGCAGGATGCTGCTGGCGAAGATGGCTGGGATCACACCTGCCATGTTCACCTTGAGCGGCAGGTGGCTTGCCTGCCCCTGGACCATCTGCCTACCGACCTGACGCTTGGCGTAGTTCACCGTTATGCGCCGCTGCCCGCGTTCGATGCGGACGATCAGGAATACGACCCCGACCGCGATCACGAGAACCGCAAGCAGCACGAGTACGTTCAGTTCACCCTGACGCGCCTGCTCGAGAGTCTGTCCAAGAGCACGCGGAAGCCCCGCCACGATGCCAGCGAAGATGAGCATGGAAATGCCGTTACCGATCCCCCTCTCCGTGATCTGCTCGCCCAGCCACATCATGAACATCGCGCCAGTAACGAGCGACACGACCGCGACGAAGATTACGCTGAAGCCTGCCGCGTAAAACAGCCCTTGGGCAGCCATGCCGACAGACATGCCCGTCGCCTGGATGATTGCCAGACCGAGCGCCCCGTAACGGGTGTACTGCGAGATCTTGCGCCTTCCGGACTCGCCTTCCTTTTTCAGTTGCTCCAACTGGGGAACAACCGTGGACATCAGTTGAACGATGATCGAAGCAGAGATGTAGGGCATGACACCCAACGCCATCACGCTCATCCGCTCCAACGCACCGCCAGAGAACATATTAAAGAGGCCAACGATGGTGCCTTGGCTCTGGTTGAACAGCAGTTTCAGCTGGTCAGGGTTTATGCCCGGGACCGGTATGTGCGTCCCGATCCGGTAAACCAGAATTCCCAGAAACAGGAAGCGAAGACGACCCCAGAGCTCGTTCAGCCCTGCCTGGTTCGTCGCGCCTACCGGCAATCTGGCCATCAATCCTCTACCTTGCCGCCTGCAGCTTCGATCGCGGCGCGCGCGCCCTTGGTGACCGCTACTCCCTTCAGATGCAGCGCGCGAGAAACACTGCCCGAGAGGAATACGCGTACCCGGTCGATATTACGGGCTACTACGTTCGACGCCTTCAGCGTGTCGAGATCGACGACATCGCCTTCGATCTTGTCGAGCTCGGAGAGCCGCAGTTGCGCCGTGGCGCGAGCCATTGCAGAGGTGAAACCGTACTTCGGCAGTCGCTGCTGAATAGGCATCTGGCCGCCTTCGAAGCCGGGGCGCACGTTGCCGCTTTTACGGGCGCGCTGACCTTTGTGGCCTCTGCCTGCAGTCTTGCCGAGGCCGCTGCCGCCGCCGCGACCGACACGAGTGCGCGGTTTGCGGCTGCCGGGGGCAGGCGCCAGCGTATTGAGTCGCATGTTCTCGCTGCTCATTGCGCGCCACCTTCGACCTTCAGCATGTAGCTGATTTTGTTGATCATGCCGCGAATGGCGGCAGTGTCCTGAACCTCGACCGCATGGCCGATACGGCGCAGGCCGAGACCGCGCGCGCAAGCCCGGTGGCTCTCGAGCCGACCGGCGGTGCTGCGCAGCAGCGTGACTTTCAGCATGTTGCTCATGACTACTCTCCCGTTTTCAGACGCATCAACCGAGGATGTCGGAGACGGTCTTGCCACGCTTGGCCGCCACTTCCTCGGGCGACCGGAGCGATTTCAGCGCTGCGAAGGTGGCTCGCACCACGTTTACCGGATTCGTGGATCCGTAGCACTTCGCGAGCACGTTGTGTACGCCGGCAATCTCGAGTACCGCGCGCATCGCACCGCCTGCGATGACGCCTGTACCCTCGGATGCGGGCTGCATGTAGACCTTAGACGCACCGTGGCGTGCCCGAACGGGGTACTGGATAGTGCCCCGGTCGACTTCCACGTGAATCATGTTGCGCCGCGCGGCGTCCATGGCTTTCTGGATGGCAGCCGGTACCTCGCGCGCCTTGCCGCGACCGAAACCAACCCGGCCCTTACCGTCGCCTACCACCGTGAGAGCGGTGAACGCAAAGATACGTCCCCCTTTCACCACCTTGGCGACGCGGTTGACCTGGACCAGCTTCTCTTGGAAGCCCTCGTTACCGCCTGAATCCTGCTGCTCGAACGCCATGTATGTACCCTAGAATTCCAGTCCGCCTTCACGCGCCGCATCAGCCAGCGCCTTGACTCGCCCGTGATAACGGAAGCCGCTACGATCGAACGCTACTCGCGACACTCCGGCCGCCTTTGCCCGCTCGGCGATCAGTCGCCCCACGCTGGCCGCGGCATCTGTATTGCCGGTTGCGCCTTCGCGGAGGGTGCCGTCGAGTGTCGATGCGCTCGCCAGAACCTTGTCGCCCTCGGCCGAGATGACCTGCGCGTAGATGTGGCGTGGCGTGCGGTGAACGCAGAGCCTTACCGCACCCAGCTGTTTCATTCTGATCCGCCCGCTTTTCGCGCGGCGGCGTCGTCCATCCTGCTTCTCGCTCATATATGTGCCCTACTTCTTCTTCGCTTCCTTGCGGAGAACCTGTTCATCGGAATAGCGGATACCTTTGCCCTTATAGGGTTCCGGCGGCCGGTAGGCGCGGATATCCGCCGCAACCTGCCCGAGGAGCCGCTTGTCGTAACCCTTCAGCACGATATCGGTCTGGGTAGGCGTCTCAGCGGTGATGCCGGCTGGAAGCACGTACTCCACCGGGTGGGAGAAACCCAAGGTCAACGTCAGGGTGCCCGGCTTGGCTGCTGCCCTGTAACCGACGCCAACGAGCTGGAGCTTTCGCTCGAAGCCCTGGCTCACGCCGGTCACCATGTTGCCGACAAGAACACGAGCCGTACCGGCCTGAGCGTCATCTGCGAGCGTATTGGGCTCGAAGCGCAATTCGTCGTCCGCACGCGTGACTTTCACGCCCGCGTGGACCGTAAGGGAGAGCGTGCCTTTGCCGCCCATCACCGTGACGGTATTGCCATCAAGCGTCACATCGACGCCCTTCGGCACGGTCACTGGTTTCTTCGCCACTCTCGACATGATTCCACCTGTCGCTGATTTGTCGCGATCCCGTCGGGATCAGAACACTGTGCAGAGAACTTCGCCGCCCACGCCTGCCGCCCGAGCCGCACGATCGGTCATTACACCGCGGCTGGTCGAGATGATGGCGATGCCGAGGCCCGCGCGAACTTTTGGCAGCTCGTTCTTCCCTGCGTAATGACGCAGACCGGAACGGCTCATCCGGTGGATCTCGGAGATCACCGGCTTGCCTTCGTAGTACTTGAGAGTGACGTCAAGAACGGGTTTTCCGTCCTCGGCCGACACCTTGAAACCGCTGACGTACCCTTCATCGCGAAGTACGCGGACAATGGCGATCTTCTTGGTGGAAGAAGGCATCTTCACGTTGGCTTTACCGCGCGCCTGGGCGTTGCGGATGCGGCTCAACATGTCCGCAATAGGATCCTGCATGCTCATCTGGATTCCTCGCGCTTACCAGCTCGACTTGACGAGGCCGGGCACATCGCCCCGCATCGCCGCCTCGCGCAGTTTGTTACGGCCCAAGCCGAAGCGGCGATATACGCCATGGGGACGACCGGTAAGTTCGCAGCGCGAATGCATGCGCACCGGACTCGAGTCCCGCGGCAGCTTCTGCAGAGCGATCTGCGCATCCCAGCGCTGCTCGTCCGAAGCCTTCGGGTCGCGGATCGTCGCTTTGATAGCAGCGCGCTTCTTGGCGTACTTAGCCACGGTGCGCTTACGGCGCTTCTCGCGCTCGACCATGCTCGTCTTGGCCATGTGTCTTCAGCCCCTGAAAGGAAAGTTGAAGGCACGCAGGAGAGCGCGTGCCTCGTCGTCGGTCTTTGCGGTGGTGGCAATGGAAATGTCCATGCCGCGCAACGCGTCGATTTTGTCGTAGTCGATCTCGGGGAAGATGATCTGTTCGCTCACACCCATCGAGAAGTTGCCGCGACCGTCAAAGCTCTTGGCGCTGATGCCGCGGAAGTCGCGGATACGCGGGATCGCAATCCCGATCAAGCGCTCCAGGAATTCGTACATGCGCTCGCGACGAAGCGTCACTTTGCAGCCAACAGGCCAGCCTTCGCGGATCTTGAAACCGGCGATCGACTTGCGTGCCTTCGTGGACACGGGCTTTTGGCCCGTGATCGCCGTGAGGTCGTTGATGGCGTTGTCGAGGATCTTCTTGTCCGCGACTGCCTCGCCCACGCCCATGTTCACCGTGATTTTGGTGATCCGGGGGACTTGCATGATGCTGCCGTACCCGAACTCCTGCATGAGCTTCGGGACAACTTCGGTCTGGTAATGCTTTTTGAGAGTTGCCATTTGCCTTACCCGTCAATCGCTTCGCCGCTGGAGCGGAAAACGCGCACTTTCTTGCCGTCGGCGAGAACCTTGTAGCCTACGCGGTCGGCTTTGCCCGTAGCCGGGTTCACGAGCGCTACGTTCGAGATGTGAAGCGATGCTTCTTTCTCGACGATACCGCCCGCAATGCCAGCCTGGGGATTTGCCTTGGTGTGGCGCTTAACCATGTTGATACCGGAAACCGTCAGCCGGGCGTCGTCCAGGACGCGGAGAACCTTGCCCCGCTTGCCCTTGTCGCGTCCGGTGATGACGATCACCTCGTCGTTGCGTTTGATCTTTGCCATTGTCCTGCCCTTGTTCCGCCGGCTTCTCTCAGAGGACTTCCGGAGCCAGCGAGATGATCCGCATGAACTTCTCGGTCCGCAGTTCGCGGGTAACCGGCCCGAAGATACGGGTTCCGATAGGTGCGAGCTGGTTGTTGAGCAGCACGGCCGCGTTGTCGTCAAAACGGATGATCGAACCATCCGGGCGACGGACACCCTTGCGTGTACGCACCACCACTGCATTCATGACCTGGCCTTTCTTGACCCGGCCGCGCGGGATCGCGTCCTTTACAGTCACCTTGATCACGTCGCCCACACGAGCGTAACGGCGGTGCGAGCCACCAAGCACCTTGATGCACATTACGCGGCGCGCGCCGCTGTTGTCTGCCACGTCTAGATAGGATTCGGTCTGGATCATCGCCTGTTACCTGTTTGCCCGTCGCGCGCTTTCTGTATGTCGACTGCCATCACGCGTCGACGCGCACGGGGCGCTCATCGATGCTGACAAGGGCCCACGTCTTGGTCCGCGACAGCGGACGGGTCTCACGCACGGTGACCAAATCACCGATGCGGCACTCATTTTTCTCGTCGTGCGCATGGACCTTGGAGGAGCGCGTCAGGTACTTGCCGTACATGGGGTGCTTGACGCGTCGCTCGATCAGCACGGTGATCGTCTTGTCCATTTTGTCGCTGACAACGCGGCCACTCAGGATTCGGCCGGTCTTGCTGGTCTCGGTCATGCTCAGTTACCTGCCTTTTCCCGGAGGATCGTCTTCACTCGCGCGACATCTCTGCGCTGGGCGCGAATGAGGTGCGTCTGGCCCAGTTGCCCGGTCGCCTTCTGCATCCGGAGCTTGAATCCGGACTCGAGGAGCCGGAGCAGTTCCTTGTTGAGGTCTTCGACGGACTTGCCGCGCAGTTCCTGGATGTCCATCACATCACCGTCCTCTTCACGAATACCGTCGGAATAGGCAGCTTGGCTGCTGCCAGTGCCAGCGCCTCGCGCGCAAGTTCCTCTGAGACGCCTTCCACTTCGTAAAGCACCTTGCCTGGCTGGATCTGGGCAACCCAGTACTCCACGCTGCCCTTACCGGCGCCCATCCGCACTTCAAGCGGCTTCTTGGAAATCGGCTTGTCGGGAAACACCCGGATCCAGATTTTTCCGCCCCGCTTGATATGGCGGGTGAGGGCGCGTCGAGCGGCCTCGATCTGGCGCGCAGTGAGGCGACCCCGATCCGTGGTCTTCAGCCCGTACTCACCGAAGCTCACCTTGGAGCCACGGAGGGCGAGACCGCGGTTGCGGCCCTTCATCTGCTTGCGAAATTTAGTGCGCTTCGGCTGCAGCATCGTCGATAGCTCTCAGTGATTCGTCCGGCTCTTATCTGGCCGCGACATGGGCGTCAGCGCCCTTGCCAATGATCTCTCCCTTGAACACCCAGACCTTGACGCCGATGACGCCGTAGGTCGTGTTTGCCTCATGGGTCGCGTAATCGATATCCGCCCGCAGCGTATGCAGGGGAACACGCCCTTCGCGGTACCACTCCGTCCGCGCGATCTCCGCGCCACCAAGACGGCCGCTTACCTGTACTTTCACGCCTTCGGCGCCCGCGCGCATTGCGTTCTGGACGACGCGCTTCATGGCGCGACGAAACATCACACGGCGCTCAAGCTGCTGGGCAACGCCCTGCGCCAAGAGCTTCGCGTCGAGGTCAGGCTTGCGCACTTCCTCGATGTTGATCTGGACCGGA
The DNA here is from genome assembly GCA_903928015.1 of uncultured Gammaproteobacteria bacterium. Lineage (GTDB taxonomy): Bacteria > Pseudomonadota > Gammaproteobacteria > Pseudomonadales > UBA5518 > UBA5518. The sequence goes on from CAIYPF010000004.1 coordinate 10,098, forward strand.
ACGCCCATACGCTGGGTCAGTTCCTTGCGCAGGCGATCCACATCTTCGCCTTTCTTGCCGATCACGATCCCCGGGCGCGCCGTGTGGACAATGATGCGAGCCGTCTGGGCCAGCCGCTCGATTACGACGCGGCTCACCGATGCATTGGCCAGACGCTTCTGTATGTACTCGCGCGCCTGAAGATCGGTGATCAGATTCTTCGCGTAGTTCTTGCTGTCGGCGTACCAGATCGAGTTGTGCTTGCGCACGATCCCGAGCCGGATCCCAGTGGGGTTTACTTTCTGACCCATCGTGACTCCCGTCGTGCCTTTACTTGTCGGCAACCATGATCGTGATGTGGCAGGTGCGCTTCGAGATCCGGTCAGCGCGCCCCTTTGCTCTTGGCATGATCCGCTTGAGCGTCGTGCCCTCATCCACGCAGATGCGGCTCACCTTGAGCTCATCCACGTCCGCACCTTCGTTGTGCTCAGCATTCGCAATGGCCGAGTTCAGGACCTTGCGAACCAGCCCGGCGGCCTTCTTCGTGCTGAACGCGAGCAGGTTCAGCGCCTCCTCGACCGGCTTGCCGCGGATCTGGTCTGCGACCAGGCGGGTTTTCTGCGCTGAAATGCGCGCACCCATCAGTTTTGCCATTGCTTCCATCGTTCGAGCCCCTAGCGCGCTTACTTCTTGGCAACTTTCTTGTCGCCAACGTGCCCTTTGTAGGTGCGCGTGGCGGCAAATTCACCGAGCTTGTGCCCGACCATTTCCTCGCTGACGTACACCGGGATGTGCTGCTTCCCGTTGTGCACGCCGATGGTCAGACCGACCATGTCTGGAGACACCATCGAGCGGCGCGACCAGGTTTTTATCGGGCGCTTGTCGCCCTTGGCAGCAGCCACCTCTACCTTTTTGATCAGGTGGAGGTCGATGAACGGACCCTTTTTCAGCGAACGTGGCACGGACTGAATCCTCTTGCTCTGTTGCGGCTAACTCGGCCGCGTCATTTCTTGCCGCGGCGGCGCACGATCATTGAGTCGGTGCGCTTGTTGCCGCGGGTCTTGTAACCCTTGGTCGGTGTACCCCAGGGGCTGACCGGGTGACGGCCACCACTGGTCCTGCCCTCGCCACCACCATGCGGGTGGTCGACCGGGTTCATTGCCACACCGCGAACGGTCGGGCGAACCCCTCTCCAGCGCTTCGCACCGGCCTTGCCGAGCGATCGCAGGTTGTTTTCCGAGTTCGAGACCTCGCCAATCGTGGCGCGGCAATCGACCATAACCTTCCGCATCTCGCCGGAGCGCAGTCGAATCGTTGCGTACTGGCCTTCGCGAGCCACCAGCTGAACAGCGGCACCAGCGCTTCGCGCCAACTGCGCGCCTTTGCCGGGCTTCATCTCGACGCAATGCACCATCGCGCCGAGCGGGATGTTTCGAAGCGGAAGGGTGTTGCCTTCCTTGATGGGCGCAGCCTCACCGGAGATAACTTCATCTCCGGCCTTGATGTTCCGCGGCGCGATTACGTAACGGCGCTCGCCATCCTTGTAAAGCAGCAGGGCGATGTGGGCCGTGCGGTTCGGGTCGTACTCGAGCCGCTCGACGACCGCCGGGATTCCGTCCTTGTTCCGCTTGAAATCGATAATGCGGTAGTGCTGACGATGACCACCACCCTGATGGCGGGTTGTGATGCGGCCAGCGTTGTTCCGACCACCGCTCTTGCTCTGCTTCTCGAGAAGCGGCCCGTGCGGCTCACCCTTGTGCAGGTCGTGGTTCACGACCTGCACTACAAATCGCCTACCAGGCGATGTCGGCTTTTTCTTTACGACTGCCATCTGCCCTGCTCCCGTCCTATTCCGTGACCGTCAGGTCAATCTCTTGGCCGGCCTCAAGGCGCACGTACGCCTTCTTCCAGTCAGAGCGCTGAGCCACACCAAAACGGTTCGTTTTCCGTTTGCCCTTTACATTCAGGACCCGCACATCGGCAACTTTGACCTTGAAGAGGTGCTCCACGGCTTTGCGGATCTCGGGCTTGGTGGCATCGCGCGCCACACGAAACGCGTACTGGTTGGAAAGCTCGCTCGCACGAGCGGTTTTTTCCGACACGTGGGGCGCGAGCAACACGCTAAAAATGCGCTCCTGATTCATCCCAGCATCTCCTCGAACTTCCGCAACGCGGGCACGGTCACGACGACTTTGTCGAACGACACAAGGCTGACCGGATCAACACCTGCCACGTCACGCACATCGACAGAAGGCAGGTTGCGGGCAGCCAAGTACAGATTGCGATCGACCTCATCGGAGACGATCAGCACGTTGTCGAGGCTGTAATCAGCCAGACGGGCCACCAGCAGACGCGTCTTCGGCTCATCGAGACCGATGGACTCCACCACGACCAAACGGTCTTGGCGCGCCAACTCTGACAGGATCGAGCGCATCGCCGCCCGGTACATTTTCCGGGGGAACTTCTGCGAGTGATCCTGCGGACGGGCAGCGAAAGTCACGCCACCGGAACGCCAGATCGGGCTGCGCGAACTACCGGCGCGAGCGCGACCAGAGCCTTTCTGTTTCCAGGGCTTGCGTCCGCCGCCCCGAACTTCGGCGCGGGTGAGTTGCGCGCGAGACCCTTGACGGGCCCCCGCCATATAGGCAACAACGGCCTGGTGAACCAGGTCCTCGTTGAACTCCCGCGCAAACGTCACGTCGGACACCTGCACGGTGCCGGCAGAGGCGTTGCCGGGCGCGGTGATGCTCAGTTCCATGCGTAATTCCTCAGGGATGCTCAGGCCTTGACCGCAGGCCGCACGATAACGTCGACCCCCGGCGCGCCAGGGATCGCCCCTTTGATGAGAAGCAGGTTGCGCTCAGCGTCGACACGAACGACCTCAAGGGTCTGGACGGTCACCTGGCGGTCACCCATGTGGCCGGCCATTTTCTTGCCCTTGAACACGCGACCGGGCGACTGGTTCTGGCCGATCGATCCGGGCGCACGGTGAGAGCGCGAGTTGCCGTGGGTAGCATCCTGCATCGAGAAGTTCCAGCGCTTGATAACGCCCTGGAAGCCTTTACCGCGCGACTGGCCCGTAACATCGACCTTCTGGCCGACCTCGAAGGAAGCCACGGTAATTTCCGAGCCCAGTTCGGGGGCAGCGGCATCAGCAGGAACCCTGAACTCCCAGAGTCCACGGCCAGCGGTAACGCCTGCCTTTTCGAAATGCCCGGCTGCGGCCTTGCCGACCCGGGAGGGCTTGCGGTCACCGACGGTGACCTGAATAGCGCTGTAGCCGTCTACGCCGCCCGTCTTCACTTGCGTGACCCGGTTTGGTGTTGCTTCGACTACCGTGACGGGGATCGACGCCCCATCAGCGGTGAATACGCGGGTCATTCCGGTCTTGCGACCGACAATTCCGATAGCCATTTGTCATCCTCTCGTGTACGGGGCTGAACCCTCTATGGCCGCACGCTGACGTGCGTTACACAGCACCCGGCGTTAGCCGGGCCAACCCGGGCTTGGCTTAGCCCAAGCTGATCTGTACCTCTACCCCTGCCGCCAAATCAAGCTTCATCAGGGCATCCACGGTCTTCTCCGTGGGCTGCACGATGTCGAGCATTCTTTTGTGGGTGCGGATCTCGTATTGATCCCGCGCGTCTTTGTCCGCGTGGGGAGAGATAAGCACCGTGAACTTCTCTTTGCGGGTAGGAAGCGGGATAGGCCCGCGAACCTGCGCCCCGGTACGCTTTGCCGTATCGACGATCTCCTGGGCGGAGATGTCTATAAGACGGTGGTCAAAGGCTTTGAGCCGAATTCGTATGCGCTGATTCTGCATCTGACCACTAGCTCCGGTGCCCGCCACGCAACCGCTTTGGGGCTGCGCGAAAAAGAAGCGGGAGTTTATTTTTGACCCCCCACCCTGTCAACGACTTTGATAGGAGGCCTTAATAATTCGGCATTTTTTACGGGAGCCGGACGGCATGGACAGCAATCGGCCCTGAAATCGCACCGTTTGCGCGCTTTACTGGCGCAGCCGGAGGCGGAATCACTCGATAATCTTGGCCACTACGCCTGCGCCCACCGTGCGACCGCCTTCACGGATCGCAAACCGCAGGCCCTCATCCATCGCAATCGGGGCAATCAGCGTCACTTCCATCGACAGGTTGTCGCCAGGCATCACCATCTCGACGCCA
>CAIYPF010000005.1 GCA_903928015.1 uncultured Gammaproteobacteria bacterium
GGGGCTCTCCAGCGGCAGCACCATCTTCCAGCCCGCCGTCCACATCATCGTGGCGGCCAGTGCCAGCGCCAGGTACACGGTATAGGTCACCGCCAGGCGCAGCGTGGCGCGATCACGGCGAGACCGTGCACCTTGCCACGCGGCGGCAACGAGGGCGCCCAGCACCACCAGTATCAGCACGCACTGCAGCGCGAGCCGCGCGTTCTGTCCGGCCATGACGCCCAGCCCTTCCGTCAGCACCACGAAAGCGAGCACGCGCACGGGGAGTCCGCGCGGGCTGCGCTCCGGCGCCGCATCGGCCAAGAGGTTGTACAGGTGAATGTGTGCAGAGGCGAACACTGCCCACGGGATGAGGCGGTAGGCCAGTGGCTCGGGCAGGATCGGGGCCAGCACGCCTGTTACCGCAGCCATGCCGCCCAATGCGCCGCTCGCGCACCAGTACCGCACGGCCCGGCTGCGTTGCCCCGACAGCGCCACCCAGGTGTTCAGCGGCAGGATGAGGTGCAGGAACGCGAGCGTCATCAGGATGGTGTAGTTGCTGAGGTTCATGCCGCCATCCTGCCCGGGTCCGGTGCGCGCACCAGCCGGATCTCGATGCAGAGCCCGCCTTCCGTGAGGGTGAACGCCCGCAATGTGCCACCGCATTCCTGCAGCAGGTGCACTGAAATCGCGAGCCCCATGCCCAGCCCCTCGGTCTTGGTGGTGTTGAAGGACTCACCGACGCGCGAGACCTGCTCTTCGCTCATCCCCACGCCCGTGTCGCTGACCCGCAAGATCACCGCGTCTGCCTCCAGCGCGCCCTCGAGGAGCAGTTCGCGCGTGGCGCAGCCCTCCATGGCTTCGATGGCATTGCGGATCACGTTCAGCAACACCTGTGACAGCTGTACCTCGCCGCCCATGACCCATGTGTGCGGCGGTGGCGGGTTTCGCCTGAGGGTGACGCCGCCGGCGAGCAGCGCGGGTGTCAGACGGGCGATCGCAGTCTCCAGCAGCGCGCCTGCCTCGGCCTGCTCGGACGCGGCGGGCGCATCGACGCCCAGGCGGCGAAAGCCCTGCAGGGTGTGTAGCGCGCGCCGGGCATCCGCACTGATGCTGCGGAGCATCCCGGCGATGTCCTCGGGCGCGGTGATGCTCTTGCCGAGATTGCGCCGCAGCACCTGCGCATTGGCGAGCGCGGCGGCGAGCGGCTGGTTCAGTTCGTGCGCCAGGGAGGCCGCGAGCATCGCGATGCTGCGGTCTGCATCGAGCGCGGCGAGTTCCTGTCCGAGCGTCTGGCGCTGCGTGGCGCGGGCAAGGTCGCCGGCAGACTGCAGCCGCAGGCTGACGCTCCTGTCGAAGGCCATGCCCAGGAAGCTGATGTGGTTCACCACCGCCGCGATCAGCCCCACGAACACCGGCAGAAGCGGCGTGATGCCACCGCTCATCGGCGAGAAATCGCCGTGGATCACCGTCACCGCGGACTGGATCAGGAACACCAGACACACCGCCGCGTAGGCCGCGGAGATGGTGTAGGCGTTGATGCTCCGCGCGTCGCGACCAACCTGGAATGCGGACCAGGCAACCGCCAGCGCGGCTGTGGCCACCGACATGCGGTTTATCAGGCCCGACAGCATGCCGAGCTCCAGATACTGCGCGAGGCCGATGGCGGTGATATCGGCGGCAAGTACAGCAACGAGCACGCCGAGCCGCCAGGGGCGGGACTCCAGATGCAGCGCATAGGCGCCGCTGCTCATGGCGACGACCAGAAGGCCGTTGCCCAACAGCACGCTGGCGAACTCGGATATGTAGCCGCGCAAGGCGTAGGAGAGTATCGACACGCCGCCCACCAGGCCGGCGGCACACCAGATCCGTACGGCGGCGCGTTTCGTCTCCTCGAGATAGGCCCAGGTATTGATCGAGAGCACCACGTACATCAACGCGATGCACACCATCGCGGTGCGTGGGTCGATCATTACCGTGCCCCGGGAGAGGGCAGGGCGGCGCCAGCCATCAGGACAGCTTTCCGCTCTCGCCGTACTTCGAGAGCAGCAGGTGACGCTTGCCGCCGACGTCTTCGTCTTCTGCCGGCTCCACATCGTCTAAGTCGTTCCCGGCCGCGCCGTTCGGCGCCGCGACAGCGCCTGAGGCCTCATCCGCGCCGGACTGCCCGGATGCCATCACGCTGTTCACGATGTTGGCGATATCACGGTTCAGCGCGGGGTTGTCGTCGTTCATCTCCACGCCGATGGCGAAGCTCTCGAGGGCGTCGTCGGTCTTGTCGTCGATCAGCTGCATGCAGCCGACGGCGAAATGGTAGAGGTAGGCATCGGGCCCCAGATCGATCAGGGGCTCCCAGGCGTGCTTGGCTTCCTGGATGAGTGTCTGCGAGAGGAACAGCAGCCCGAGCTGGAAGTGCGCGGTCCACAGCGTGGGCTCGAGTTCCACCGCCCGCTGCATGCCCTCGATGGCGCGCTGCATCATGCCGAGTTCGGCGTACTCGGCCGCGAGTATGTAGATGCTTTTGGCCTGCGGCTGGCTTGCAATCGATCGCTTGAGATAAGAGATGGTCTTCTCTCTGTCCCCTTCCTCGCTGGCTTTCATGGCCAGGTGGAACAGCTCTTCCGCATCAAGCTCGCTCATCAGCCGGTCTCCTCGTGGATCTGCACGCAGAGCGCATCCGGGGAACACCTCCGGACCACGCCAGACGGGCAAAGTATAAATCCGCGCAGTGGGAGGGGAACCCGACCAAGGTCGGGTGCGGCATGGTCCGGCGCACCGCTATCGTTCGCATCGGCCCGTCTGCGTCGTCGCGACGCGCAGGCGTTTTGCCCGCCGCCATCAACGGGGAATGCATGAACACCGATCTTGCCCTGTCGCTTACCAGCGACATGTTGACCACGGCACTCACGGTATCGATGCCGATTCTCGGCGTCGCACTGCTGGTGGGTCTTGCCGTGAGCATCCTGCAGGTCGTGACGCAGATCCAGGAGATGACGCTCACTTTCGTGCCCAAGGTGCTGGCGGTGGGTGCCACCGTGCTGCTCCTCGGTCACTGGATGCTGACCACGCTGGCGAATTACGCCACAGCGCTGATCAGCAACATTCCCTCGTACTTCTGACAGGGGCAACGACGTGTCCTTCGATGTGGATACAGCCTGGCTCATGACGGTCTTCCTCGTGACGATCCGTCTGGGCGTGCTGTTCTTCGCCACACCCTTCGACGGCATCGGCCACCTGCCGGTGCAGATCCGCGTGTTCATCACGCTGGCGCTTGCCGTGTTGATGGTGGGCGCAAGCGGCCCGGGCGTGCGCGCCATGCCTGCTAGCGTGCCGCAGTTGCTGTCGTGGGGCCTGCGTGAGGCGCTGATCGGCCTTGTCATGGCCTTCGGTCTATATTGCGTGGTGGGCGCCGTGATGGTCGCGGGCAAGCTGATCGACTTCCAGGCCGGATACGGTGCCGCCGAAATCCTCAACCCCGCCACCAGTTCCTCCAGCCCGCTCACCGGAACGGTGCTCTCGCTGCTGATGGTGGTGGTGTTTTTCCTGAGCGGGGCCGCGCATCTCGCGCTGAAGGGCATTGCCTGGTCACTGCAGGTCTCGCCGCCCGGTGGTGCTTTCGGCACGCTGCCGCTCGATGCCATCGTCAAGCAGTTCGGCATCACTTTCCTCTACGGTTTCGTGATCGCTGCGCCGGTGATCGGCGTGTTGCTGCTGCTCGAGACCGGGCTCGCGGTGATGGGGCGCTCCATGCCGCAACTGAACGTCTACTTCCTGTTCCTGCCGCTCAAGATCGGCGTGGCGCTGGCGCTTACCGCGGTTTCGGTGCGCTACCTCTCGCCCGTGTTCGAGCGGCTATTCACCGTGACGCTGCGTTACTGGCAGCACTCGCTCGCCTGACACGGGACAAGAGACACACCCACGATGGCCGACAGCCAGCCCGACAAGTCAGAGCAGACCGAAGAGGCAACGCCCTTCAAGCTGCAGGATGCGCGCGAGAAAGGCTCGGTCTCGAAGAGCACGGAGGTGAATTCCTTCTTGCTGATGCTGGCCGCGCTCATCTTCCTGATGGCGGCGGGCAAGGGCTTTGTCGATGCGACGCTCGCCCTCTCTGCGCGCATCTTCCGCAGCGCCGGAAAGCTGCAGTTCGACCTGCCCCAGCTGCTGCTGGCAGGCTCCGACTGGGGCCTCAGCGGTGTCGGCATACTCGCGCCTCTGGTGTCCTTGCTCGTGATCGTCGGCATCCTCTCGACCTTCGTGCAGACCGGGCCCGTATTCAGCTTCCACCCGATCAAGCCCGACATCCAGCGCATCAATCCCGTCACCGGCTTCAAGCGGATCTTCTCGATCAGGCTCCTCTACGAGACGCTGAAAACCTTCGTGAAGCTCGGGCTTTTCGGTGTGGTGCTCTACGTCACGCTGAGCGACATGATCAAACCCATGCTCGGGCTCTACGGGCGTGATCACCACAGTTTCGTGGATTTCTTCAACGGCCTCGCCGAGAGCCTGATCTTCAGGCTGCTGGTGGTTGCAGCCGTCATCGCCGCCATCGACCTGCTCTACAGCCGGTGGGACTTCCTGAAGAAAATGCGGATGAGCCGCAAGGAACTGAAGGACGAGTACAAGCGGCGCGAGGGTGACCCGGCCATCCGCCAGAAGCGCAAGTCGCTCGAGCGTGAACTGCGCAAGCGCAGCCAGACCCTGGCCAACGTGCCCGAGGCAGACCTCGTCATCACCAACCCCACGCGCTTTGCCGTGGTGCTGAAATACGACCGCAACTCCATGATCGCCCCCACGCTGGTCGGCAAGGGCGCGGGCGAGATGGCCCGCCTGATCCGCGAGAAGGCCTACCAGCACCGCGTGCCCGTGATCCAGTCTCCGCAGCTCGCGCGCAGTATCTTCAAGACCTGCCAGATGGATGCCGTGATCCCGCAGGAAAACTACGTGGCGGTGGCGCGGCTGTTCCGGCAGGCCTACCGCATGCGCGCCGCGCAGGAGGCCACTGCATGAGCCGCCAGAGCGTGGGACGCCAGCTGGTAGGTTCGCCCAGCGAGCTCACGCTCGTTGCGGCGATGATGGGCATCCTGCTCGTTCTCTTCACGCCCATCCCGAGCCAGCTACTCGATTTCCTGCTGCTGCTGAACGTGAGTTTCGGCCTGCTGATCCTGCTGCTCACGTTCTACATGGACAAGCCGCTCACCTTCTCGACGTTCCCCTCGCTGCTGCTGATCGCCACGCTGTTCCGGCTCTCGCTGAACATCGCCGCCACGCGCCTCATCCTCGCCCACGGCGATGCCGGCCACGTGATCGGCGCCGTGGGCAATTACGTGGTGGGCGGCAACTACGTGATCGGCCTGGTGGTGTTCTTCATCCTGATCGTCGTGCAGTACGTGGTGGTCACCAACGGTGCCCAGCGTGTGGCAGAGGTGGCTGCGCGCTTCACGCTGGACAGCATGCCCGGCAAGCAGATGAGCATCGACGCCGACCTGAACATGGGTCTGATCGACGAGGCCGAAGCGCAGACGCGGCGCAAGAACATCGAGCGGGAAGCCAACTTCTACGGCTCCATGGACGGCGCGAGCAAGTTCGTGAAGGGCGACGCGATCGCCGGCATCCTGATCATCCTGATCAACATCGTGGGCGGCCTCACGGTGGGCATCGCGCAGCACGGTCTCAGCTGGGGCGAGGCGCTGCAGCGCTACACGCTGCTTACGGTGGGTGACGGCATCGTTACCCAGATCCCCGCGCTGGTGATCTCCACCGCCACCGGCATCATCGTGACCCGCGCCGCCACCGACGCGCATCTCAGCGAGGAAATCTCCAACCAGGTCGCCAAGTACCCGAAGAGCCTGGTGATGCTGGGCTTTGCGCTGATCGGTCTGATGCTCCTGCCCGGCATACCGGTGTGGCCCGTGCTCACCATCCTCCTGTTCGTTGCGCTTGCTGCGTACTTCTCGCTGCGCCGCAACCGCCGCCTCGAGGAAGAGGTCACCGAGACCACGGTGAGCGAGACCGTCGATGACCAGGACCTCTACGCGCAGATCAACGTCGAGCCCATCGAGGTCTCGGTGGGCAGTGCCCTGGTGCCGCTCTTCGGCGAGAAAGACGGCCTGCTCATGGAAAAGATCAAGCTCTTCCGCAAGCAGTACGCCAAGGACATGGGCTTTGTTTTCCCGAGCGTTCGATTGATCGGCGAGAGCAAGGTCGACGACGAGAGCTACCAGATCGCCATCCACGATTCGCGCGTCGCCACCGGACAGATCCACCCGCAGCGCATGCTGGCGATCAGCGCCTCGGCACGCCCGAAGCCCATCGAGGGCATCGCCACCACCGATCCCACCTACGGGTTGCCCTCGGTGTGGATCGATCCGTCGCAGGTGGTTGAAGCGCGGGAGAACGGCTACACGGTGGTAGACCCCGTTACCGTGATGTTCACGCACTTCAGCGAGACGATCCGCCGCCACGCGCCGGAGCTGCTGAACCGCGTCGAGACCGAGCAGGTGGTGAAGCGCGTCAAGACCGCACAGTCCAACCTCTTCGAGGAACTGGTGCCGAACGTGCTCTCGCTCACCGACATCCAGAAGGTCCTGCAGCGACTGCTCGCCGAGAAAGTCTCCATCCGCAATATCTCGCTCATCCTCGAGACGCTGGTCGACCAGGGCAAGCGCAGCAAGGACGTCGAGGAACTCGCCGAGACCGTACGCCGCAGCCTTGGCCGCCCCATCTGCGAGAGCCTGCTCGGGCCCGCGGGTGATCTGAAGGTCATGACCATGGACCCGGCCATCGAGCACGTGCTGCAACTGGGGCTGCGTTCCTCCGAAAGCGGCGTGACCCTGATGGTCGACCCCCGCACCTCCGAGCGGCTGCTCTCCGAGCTCGACAAGACCAGCGAGAAAATGATGTTGCAGAACCTGCAGCCCGTGCTGCTGTGCTCGAGCTCGCTGCGCCGTCACGTGAAGAAACTGCTGGACCGCGTGCTGCCGCACGTCTCCGTGCTTGCCATGAACGAGGTGCCCGGCAGCATCGCGATCAGCTCCTTCGGCGTGGTGAAGATCGAGCGCAGCCTGATCGAGCGCGACCGCGTCGCCGATGTACGCGACATGCCTGACGCAAGCCCCGGCCTGATGCCTGCCGGACCGCAACCCCTGCCAGGAGGAGCCCTCTGATGACCGACGTGACAGCCGCGCTCTCGGTGGCGCTGAACAACGACATGCAGGAGCTGCGCACCGTCTCGCAGAATCTCGCGAACGTGAGCACCAACGGCTACAAACGCGAGGTGAACTACACCACCGCATTCCAGCGCGTGCTGGACGAGAGCGCGCTCGACCGGTCGGTTGCCGCTGGCGGTCGCATCGAGGGCACTGCGCCCGAACTCGGCGCCGTGCGCGACATGCAGCAGGGCGCCTTCAAGTACTCGGGCAATGCCTTCGAAGTCGCGCTGCAGGGTAACGGCTTCCTCACGGTAGACACGGCCGCAGGGAACCGCTTCACGCGCAAGGGCGAACTGAAAATCGACGAGCAGGGACGGCTGTCGCTGATCTCCGGCGAGCCCGTGCTCGGCGAGGGCGGAGAGATTTTCCTGCGCAACAGCCCCTTCAGCATCGGCGGCGACGGCGTGGTGACGCAGGACGGCGTGGCGCTCGACCGCCTGAGCCTTCGCGCCTTCCGCGACGCACGCCTTCTGAACTACCAGGGCGAAGGGCTGTACGCAGCCTCAGCTGCGATGAGCTCTGCTGCCGTGCCCTTCACCGGCAAGGTGATGCAGGGCTACGTCGAAACATCCAACGTGAAGAGCGCCGACGAGATGGTGAGGCTCGTCGAGATCACGCGCCATTTCGAGACCTCGCAGAAGGTGATGAGCGGCTACGACGGCATGCTCGACAAGGCCATCAACGTACTGGGCGATCTGTAAACACTTCTTTTCCGGAGAACCGACCATGATCGACGCACTCTATATCGCCGCCACCGGCATGCACGCCGAACTGGCCCAGCTCGACACCATCTCGAACAACCTCGCCAACCTGAACACCACGGCGTTCAAGAAGAGCAACGTCTCCTTCGACGACCTGATGTACCGCGACGCCGCGGCCGCGAGCGACGTCGACCGCGCTACGGGGCAGATGAAGGCTGGCCTCGGCGCAGGCATTGCGGGCATCACCAAGGACTTCAGCGTGGGCGATCTGCGCGCCACCGAAAACCCGCTCGATGTCGCGATCCGCGGTCTGGGTTTCCTCGAGGTGGACTCGGGCAACGGACAGACGGCCTACACCCGCAACGGCGCGCTCAAGGTCGACAGCGACGGTTATCTCGCCACCGTGAGCGGCCAGCGCCTCACGGCCAACATCCAGATCCCGCCCGACAGCACCGATGTCTTCATCGCCGCTGACGGCGCGGTATCGGTGCGCGTGAGCGGCGAAGACAAGCTCCTCGAGATCGGTCGCATCGAGGTTGCGAGCTTCCTGAACCCCACGAGTCTCGAGGCCGTGGGCGAGAACCTCTACGTGCCCACCGAGCAGACCGGCGGGCTCACGCTCTCCACTCCCGGCGAAGACGGCACGGGTCAGCTCGCGCAGCGCTTCCTCGAAGGCTCCAACGTGAATCTCGTGAGCGAGATGATGTCGCTGGTGGTCACGCAGCGCGCCTACGAGGTGAACTCGCAGGTGATCAAGGCGGCAGACGAAATGCTCCGCATCAACAACAACCTCCGCGGCTGAGAGCGGAGTCGCAGCCATGAGACCCGGCATCGTCCTCGTGTTGCTCGCGCTGGTTGCCGCAGTTCCTGCGGCACCGGTGATGGCGCTCGGGCCGACGCTGGTGCTCTACCCGGTGATCCGGCTGCCGACGCAGGCCGACGGCAGCGCGGCGCCTGCGCTCGCTGTGGAGAGCGTGGCGCGCATGGTCGCGCCCAAGGCTACCCGAGAGGCCTTGGTTACGGCGGCCATGCCGGTGCTCTCGCTGCAGGGGCGAAGCAGCATCGACAAGCAGAGCCTTGCCGCGCTGCTGCATGCGGTGCCGGGGCTGGAGGCATTCGACGTGGTGGGTCCGGAGACCGTGCGCGTCCGCGCGCAGCACTCCGAGCAGCGCACGGCGCAGATGGTGTCCGAGGCACGCGCCTTTCTCGAGAGTCACGTTGCCGGTACCTGGCCTGGCGAGTACCGCAATCTCGCTTTCAGTTTCGTGGGCAAGCAAAGCGATCTGCCGGTCGGGCCCGATGCGCGCTGGAGCTTCGATGCGGCGGGTCTCGCGCAGCTTCGCCGTCGCAGCGCCGTGTGGGCGACGCTGGGCGAGGACGGCGTGCGCGTGCCGCTGTGGTTCAAGGTCGAGGGCGAGGTCCGCGCCTGGAATGCCATCGACGACATTCCCGGCAAGACACTGGCCGAGGAGCCCCTGTTCGCCGAGGGCTGGGCGGATCTGGCCAGCGTCGATCCCGCCGAGCGCGCAACGCCTGCGGCCGATCAGCAGCTGACTGAGGCGCTGAACGCCGGTGAGGTGCTGGTGTTGCGGCATCTGGAACCTGCGCCTGCCGTGGAATTCGGTGCTGATGCGCTGGTGGTCTCGCGCGCGGGTGGCATCGAGATCACGGCGGTCGCGACTGCGCTGCGCCGCGGTTTCGTGGGCGACACCATTGCGGTGCGTGCGCGCAGTTCCGAGGAAGAGTTCGATGCCGTGGTGACGGGACGCAATCGCGTGGAGGTCCTCCGCGATGCGCAACACTGACAAGCAGGTGACACAGATGAAAACGATTTCCCGCATCGCGGCTCTCGCCGTGCTGCTTGCCGGGGTGGCGCAGGCAACGCTGCTGCAGGCCGAGAACCTCTACTCGGAGGACCGCTACCAGTCCTTCGTGTCCGACAAGAAAGCCTTCCGGGTGGGCGATGCGCTCACCATCATCATTCTCGAGAACGCGCAGGCCAAAACGGCCTCCGACCGCAAAGTTGGCCGGGATTACGGCCTCTCGGGCGACATCAACGCGGGCAGCCTCACCGACGAGGCCTCCCTCAACCTTGGCGTGAACCGCGCTGCCGGAGATGTCACGCAGCGCGCCGGGACCCTGAAGGCGGCGATGACCGTTGCGGTGAAATCCATCGACGAGGCGGGCAACCTCCACGTCGAGGGCAGCCAGCGCATCGCGCTGGACGGCGACGAGCAGCTGATCAGCGTGAGCGGGATCATCCGGCCCGTCGACGTGGCCGCCGACAACACCGTCCCCTCGCCGCGCCTGCAGGACGCACGCATCGTCTACAACGGCTATCCCGTGGAAGACGACGGCAAGAAACGGAACTGGGTCTACCGCTTCCTCGACAAGATCGGCGTCATCTGAGGGCATGGACATGAGACGTGCTGATTCTCTGTTTGCCCGCATCGCGCTGTCGCTCTGGCTCGCTGCCGCCGCCGGGACCGCGCTCGCCGCGGCTGCCTCGGGGAGTGCGACGCGCATCAAGGAAATCGCCCGCATCGAAGGTGCGCGTGACAACGACATCGTCGGTTACGGCATCGTGGTGGGTCTGGCCGGCACGGGCGACTCCACGCGCAGCAAGGCGACCATGCAGTCGGTCACCAATGCGCTGCTGCAGTTCGGCGTGAAAGTGCCGCCCGAGGACATCAACAGCCGCAACGTCGCCGCCGTGATCGTGACCGCCTCGCTGCCGCCGTTCTCGCAGCCCGGCGACAAGCTCGACGCCAACGTGAGCTCGATGGGAGACGCGCGGAGCCTGGTCGGCGGTACCTTGCTGATGGCCCCGCTCAAGGCCGCCAACGACCGCGTCTACGCGCTCGCGCAGGGGCAGATTTCGGTGGGCGGTTTCAAGTTCGATTACAACGGCAACGTGGTGCAGAAGAACCACCCCACCGTGGGGCTGATCCCGGGCGGGGCATCGGTGGAGCGCAGCACCGCCGACGATCTGGTGAGCGCCGAGGGCACGGTCAACATCCTGCTCGACGACCCGGATTTCACCACCGCGAGCCGCATCAAGAACGCGGTCAATGCGCGCCTCGGGCCCGGCCGCGCAACGGCAGTGCACGCGGGCAAGGTGGCGGTGCGGGTGCCGGCCGGCAACCTCGACGTGGTGGATCTCATCACCAGCATCGAGAACCTCTCCATCACGCCCGACCAGGTCGCGCGCGTCGTCATCAACGAGCGCACCGGCACGGTGGTTTCGGGCGGGGACGTGCGCATCAGCGACGTCACGATCTCGCACGGCGAGATCAAGGTGATCATCTCCACCGACTACCAGGTCTCGCAGCCCAACCTGGGCGAGGTGAACATCGGCGGTACCGCACCCGGCGTGCGCACGGTGGTGGTGCCCGATACCGACATCGACGTACGCGAAGGCGTTGCGCAGGCCGTGGACCTGCCCTCCGGCACCTCGATCAGCGATCTCGTGACGGCGCTGCGCCAGATCAAGACCAGCACCCGCGATGTCATCACGATCCTCCAGGGCATCAAGCGGGCCGGTGCCCTGCATGCCCAACTCATCATCCAGTAGGAGATTTCCATGAGCGGACCCTTGGACAGTGTGACCGGCGCCCTCCTGGCGAAGGCGCTGGACGTGTCGCTGGCAACCCACCAGACGATCGCCAACAACATCGCCAATGCCTCGACGCCCGGTTATCGCCCGCTGCGCATCGATTTCGAGGACGTGATGGGCAGCATGGCTGCGGCGCTGGAGTCCGGTGGCGACGTCGACTCGGTGCGTGCCGCGCTGGCAGACATCGAAGCCACGCCGGAGCAGGACCCGGAGGCGACCAGCGTGCTGCTCGACCGGCAGATGGTCTGGCTCTCGAAGAACACCACGCATTACCAGGCGCTGCTGCGCGCACAGTCGCAGTTCGGCAGCCTCATGAGCACCGCCATCAAGGGAGGACGCGGCTGATGGACTACATGAGCATTTTCGAGATCAGTGCCTCGGGCATGGACTTCCAGCGCGCGCGCATGGAAGCGGTGGCGAGCAACCTCGCCAACGTGAACACCAGCCGTGGCGTGGGCGGGCGCACCTACCAGCCGCTCGTCGTGGTGGCGCGCGCCTCCGAGACCGGGTTCGGCGACCTCCTCACCGGCGTGGGCGAGGCGGCCGTCGTGGAGCGCAACACCGCTCCGCGCATGGTCTTCAACCCCAGCCATCCCGATGCCGATGCGCAGGGCTATGTGGCGCTGCCCAACGTCAATCCCGTCGACGAGATGGTGAACATGATGACCGCCACGCGCGCCTACGAGGCCAACGTGCGCGCCATGAACGCGGCCCGCACCATGGCGATGCGCGCGCTCGATATCGGAGGAAACAACTGATGGCCATCACACCCATCGCGCCCGTCGATGCGCTCACGCAGATTGTCGGACCCGGCCAGGCCGGTGCGCCGAAGCAGGCCGATTTCGCCGGCTGGCTGGGAGATCAGATCAGCGGCACCGACACCAGGATCCGCGAGGCAGAGACCGAGGTCCGCAAACTCGCCCTCGGCGAGGCCGACAACCTCCACCAGGTGATGATGTCGCTTGCCAAGGCGAAGACCTCGTTCGAACTCACCGTGCAGGTGCGCAACCGGATTCTCGAGGGAATCCAGGACGTCATGCGCATGAGCGTTTAACCAGAAGGAATGCAGCGCATGTCGCCTGTCACTGAATTCGTCTCGGGCCTGTCGCCGGGCCAACGTATCTCGCTTGGCGCGGGGGTCCTGCTCATCGTGGGGGCATGCGTGGGTCTCTACACGCTGGCGTATCGCACCGAGCTCCAGCCCCTCTACACCGATCTCGCCGAGCAGGATGCCGCCAAGGTGATCACGCAACTCGACGAGATGAAAATCCCGCACCAGCTCTCGGCCGACGGCAAGAGCATCCTGGTCGACGGTGCGGTTGCGGGCGAGACGCGCCTGCGCATCGACGGCAGCAGCCTCTCCATGAGTGGCGGTCAGGGCTTCGAGCTCTTCGACAATGCCGACTACGGCATGACGGAGTTCGTGCAGAAGATCAATTACCAGCGCGCGCTGCAGGGAGAGATCGCGCGCACGGTGATGGGGCTCGGCGTGGTGCGGCAGGCGAGGGTGCATCTGGTACTGCCTGAGCACGGGCTGTTCCAGCAGGCGCAGACCGCTCCGAAGGCCTCGGTCTCGGTGGTGCAGGAGCCGCAGCGCGTGCTGACGGTGGCGCAGATCGCGGGCATCCAGCAACTCGTGGCCTCGGCCGTCGAGGGCATGGACACCGAGAGCGTCACCGTGATTGACGAGCGCGGCGTGGTGCTCACGCAGCCGCACGCGCAGGATCGCAAGGGCGGTGGCGCGAACCTCGGCCGCAAGCAGGAGATCGAGGAATACCTGACGCAGAAAGCCGCCACCATCCTCGACCAGCTCTACGACCCGGGCGTTGCGGTGGTGAACATCGACGTCTCGCTCGGCAACGAGCAGGTGCAGCTCACCCGCGAGACCTACAACTCGCCGGAGAAGAGCGGGCAGGGCGGTCTGGCCGCCAAGAGCAAGACCCAGCGCAAATTTGCCGGTGGCGCGGATGACTACGGCAACGAGAACAAGAAACAGCTCGCCTCCGAGGTGGTGGAGACCGACTACCGCGTGGACAAGAGCGTGGAGCAGGTGGTGAAAGGCGAGGGTGCGATCGAGCGCATGACCGTGAGCGTCATGGTGCCGCGCGCCGTGGATGCCGTGACGCTGAAAGCGATCCGCCAGCTGGTGGCGAACGCCGTCGGCCTTCGCGAGAGCCGCGGAGATGCGATCGAGGTCTATGCCTTGCCGATGGAGCGGCAGTCCGCGTCTGCGGGCGCTGCGGTGGCTGCGGGTGCGCCGGTGGCGCTCGCAGGTTCCGCCCGTGGCCCGGGCGCGCAGCCCTCGCCGCGCACGTCGTCCTCCTGGGGCCCCTGGTCCGTGACGGGTTTTGCAGTCCTGGTGCTGGCGGTGCTGGGCGCCGTGTACGCGGGCTTCCGGCGCCCGGCTGCTGCAACACCCGTGCTCGCCGAGGGTGAGCGCGAGGCGCTGCTGCGTGACGTGAAGCACTGGTTCGACGAAGAGCCGCGGGGCACGGCAGACGCCGCCAATCCCGCGCCCGGAGCGGGCTGAGCCATGCCTCTCGAACAGAGCACAACGCCTGTGCAGCCGCCCGGCAAGGCCGCCAAGCGCGTTGCGTTGCGCCTGCGCGGCATGGCTGCAGCAGACCGCCAGTGGCTGCTCGCGCGCCTCACGCAGGAGCAGCGCGATGCGGTGGAAGATGCCTCTGACGAACTGCGGCGCATCGTGGGCGGCTCTGAGGTGGATTTCGCCCTGCTGCTCGATGACATGGACGCGCCTTCCCTGCCGCAGGGTCACCCCGTGAACGATGCGGGCTTCGCGGCGGTGCAATGGGTGCTCGGCCGCTTGCCGGTGCAGTACATGAGCATTTTCCTGCGCAGCCGGCTCTGGCTCGATGCCGATCAGTACATCAGGCAGATGAGTCCCAAGCGCCGCAAGGCCGTGGAATCCGGTGCGGGCCGCATGCCCACGCCCCGCGTGCTGCAGGCGGTTGCGGACGTGATCGCGGAACTCGCCGCCCAAAGACAGGCAGAAGACCATGGGTGAGATCCTGAGAGCCACCTCCGTCACCGGCACGCGCAAGCTCGATGCGGCCCGCGTCGAACCGCGTCGCACCGAGACCGAAGAGCGCGCCACGGCCGTGAAAGGCAACCCGCGCCGCCCCGCGCGCGATCCCGCGGATGCGCCTCCCCCGCGTGAGGAAAAACCCGCCTTCACCGTCCCGGCGTCCGCTCCGGCACCCGTCGCAGACCCCGCGCAGGCGATGAGCGCGGAACTCGCGCGCAACCGCGATCTCGCGGGCATTCAGGAGAAGCGCATCCTGCAGCTCGAGGCGGAGAACGCTGCGCTGTCGAAGAAGCTCGAGGACCTGACCGCCCGCCACGCGAGCCTCGAGGCGCAACTCGACAAGGACGCGGCATCCGGCCGCAGCCAGGGCTACGAGCAGGGCGTGGCTGAAGCGCGCGAGGACGTGACCCGCGAGCTCGGAAAACAGGCCGCCGAACTCCATCAGTTGCAGAAGCTCTTCAGCAGTTCGCTCGAGGGGCAGCTCGCGCAGGTCGATGACTACGCCGTCGACATCGCCTTCGCAGCGCTCGCGCGGCTGATCGGCGAGCGCAGCGTCGAAGAGGGCTTCACCCGCGCGGTAGTGGCGCATGCGCTCTCCAGCGTGCGCGGTGCGCGCAAGGTCGCGGTTCACGTCTCGCAGCAGGACTACAAGCTGATGGGCCGTCTGGCCGAGGAGCTCGGCGCCGACGGACGCTTCAGCGAGATACAGTTCGTGCCCGATCCGCGCGTCACCGTGGGCGGCTGCATGATCGAGACCGATACCGGGGTGTGGGACGCGCGGCTCGAGACCCAGCTGCAGCGCCTGCGTGATGCCATCGATGCCTCCGTGAAAAGCGGCAACTGAGCCAGAAGGAAGCGAGAGCAACCGTGTCGAACATGAACGCCATCCTGCGTGCCATACAGCACTGCGAAACCGTGCCCCGCGTGGGCAAGGTCTCGCAGTACTACGGCATGTCGGTGGAGTCGAACGGGCCGGATGTGTTTCTCGGAGAGCTCTGCCAGATCTATCCGCCCTCGCAGTCCACGCCGGTGATCGCCGAGGTGGTGGGCTTCCGCGACGGCAAGGTGATCCTCATGCCCTACGGGAACATGCAGGGTGTCTACATCGGCAGCGAGATCACCGCCACCGGAAAATCGGCCACGGTGCCGGTGGGGCCGGGTTTCCTCGGGCGCGTGGTGGATGCCTTCGGCAAGCCGCTCGACAAGGGCCCCGACATCGCCGCTGTCGAGGACTATCCGCTCTATCCCGAGCCCATCAACCACCTCACGCGCAAACCCATCAGCGAGATCCTCGAGACGGGCGTCGGTGTTGTGGATGCCTGCCTCACCATCGGCAAGGGCCAGCGCATGGGCATCTTCGCCGGCAGCGGCGTGGGCAAGAGCACGCTGCTCGGCATGATCGCGCGCAACAGCCGCTCTGCCGTGAACGTGATCGCACTGATCGGCGAGCGCGGCCGCGAGGTGCTGGATTTCATCAACACCAACCTCGGTCCCGAGGGGCTCGCCAAATCCGTGGTGGTGGTGGCGGGCGCCGATCAGCCCGCGCTGGTGCGCACGCGTGCGGCCTTCGCCGCAACTGCCATTGCAGAGTACTTCCGCAACCAGGGCCTGGACGTGATGCTGGCCATGGACTCGGTCACCCGCTTTGCCATGGCGCAGCGCGAGATCGGCCTTGCCATCGGCGAGCCGCCGACGGCGCGCGGATACACGCCCTCGTCGTTCTCCATGCTGCCCAAATTGCTGGAGCGTGCCGGCAGTTTCGAGACCGGCGGATCCATCACCGCCTTCTACACCGTGCTGGTCGAGGGCGACGACTTCAACGAGCCCGTCACCGACAACCTGCGCGCCATCCTCGACGGCCACATCGTGCTCACGCGGCGCCTCGCCAACATGGGCCAGCTGCCGGCGGTTGCGCTGCTCGAGAGTTCGAGCCGGCTGCAGAACGCCGTGGTGAACCGCCAGCACCGAACGCTGGTCGCCGAGATCCGCCGCCTTCTGAGCGTCCACGAGGAGAACAAGGACATCATCGACATGGGCGTCTACCAGGCCGGGCGCAACCCCGATCTGGACAAGGCACTGAATGCGATTCCCGCGCTGAAGCGTCTGTTCTCGCAGCTCCCCGAAGACCGGGTCGAGCTCGATGATCTGCTGCTGCAACTCGGGCAGGTTCTGGACAAGGCCGAGGCCATCAACCGCCCCGGCCGCAACCCGGTGGAGCGCGCGCGTGATGCCCGTGGCTGACAGCGGATACACCCACCCGCGCAGGGCTGCCCGATGAGCGTGCAGCTCGGCGGCTACAGGCGCGTGGCCAGCCTGTACAAATGGGATTACCAGAAGGCCGAGATGGCGCTCGCCGACGCGATGGAAGAGCTCAACCGTCTGCGCCGCAGTTGCCACAAACTCGATGCCGCGATCGATGGCCTGCTCGATGGCGACGGCGCGGCCCTGCTCGATGGCGGACTGCGTGAAGGCGTGCTGCGCCTTGCGTCCGAGCTGAACGCCAAGCTCGATGTTTACCGCAAGGCCTACGACGCGCAGATCGTCGTGGTCCTCGATCTGCGCAAGCAGCTGATGATGGCCAAGGTCCGCAAGGACAAGAGCCACGAAAAACACCGCACTGCCGTCGCCGAACTCTGGCAGGCACGGGCGGCGAAGCAGGTCGAGGAACTGAGCGACGTCTACGTCGCCAATCTGGTCCGGCGGCGCGCCGGCCACACTGCGGAGAGCGCATGGACGTGACAGGATCCGACGAGGAGAACGACATGCAGATAGACATACAGCCCTCCGCGCTGCCCGTGGCCCCCGGTGGCAACGGAGCAGTCGGAGCGCAGCACGAGGACACGCAGCGCGAGCAGTGGCTCTCGGCGCTTGAAAAAGAGTCCTTCGGGCTGAGCGATGATGCGCTGCCGCAAGATCAGGCCTCCGCCGACGTCCCGGCCCCGCCGGGTCTGATCGCCTATGGCACGCCTGAAGGCGAGGCCACGCCACCCGATCCCTTCGCGGCAGCGGCCGAACTCGCGAATCTCGTGACGGCCTCGCGCGCGGGGCCGGCAATTCCCGGTGTATCCGCTGCACGCGCGGCGCAGGGCATGCAGCCCGCCGTGCCCGAGCCGCGGGGCCTCGAGGGCTGGCAGATTGCCACGCTCCCCTCCGGCGGCACCCGCTCGCCCGACGCCAACGGCCTGCGCCTCGCGCAGCGCTACGACGCGCTGATGAACCAGATGCGCTTCACCGACGTGAACGTGCGGCTCACGCAGTCGGGCGGTGAGCTCACGCTCTGGGTCCGCGACTTCAGGCAGAAGTACGCGGTGGAAGTCTTCAACTGGGTGCGCGACCTGCAGGGCCTGCTCGCGGAGCAGGGCAGTTCGCTCTCCAGGATCATGGTGAACGGCAAGCGCATCACGCACATCAACGAACTGCTGGGAGCATCGTCATGGCAATAGAATCCGTAGGTGCAGTCGGCCGTACCGACACCGTCAGCGCACAGGCCTCCGTCGGACTCGACGAGTTCCTGAACATCTTCCTCACCCAGCTGAACTACCAGGATCCGCTGGAGCCGGTGGACAACCGCGAGTTCCTCGCGCAGCTGGCGCAGTTCTCCTCCGTGGAACTGGCCAACCGCACGAACGACAACACCGAGGCGCTGCTCGACGTGAGCAACCTCTCGCAGTCGATCGGCTTGCTCGGGCGCACGGTGAACGTGCAGCTCGAAACGGGGTCGAGCTCGGGCGAGGTGGTGGCGATGAGTCTGGTGCAGGGCCAGCCGCGGCTGTCGGTCAAGCAGGCCGACGGCACGTTCATCAGCGTGAGCCCCACGCAGATCAGCTCCGTCATCCAGCTGACGAACGCAGGTAACTGACATGCCATCCGATCTGCTCGGCACACTCTACAAGGCCATGACAGGCCTCAACGCCTTCACGCGCGGGCTGGACAATCTGAGCAACAACGTCGCCAACCTGAACACCACGGGCTACAAGGCCAACGACGTGTTCTACCGCGAGCTGGAGGGCAACCAGCAGTTCGGCGCTACCGGCGACGACGGCAGCCCGATCGCCAACGGACAGGGTGTGGCGGTCGGTGGCACCACGGTGCGTTTCGTCGACGGGGAACTGGCGGTGACCGGAAAGGACACCGACATGGCGATCAGCGGCAACGGCTTCTTCATCGTCCGTGACGGCGACCGGGAGTTCTACACCCGTGCCGGGCAGTTCGAGATCGACAAGGACGGCTACCTCTCGGATCCGGGCACCGGCTATCGCGTGGCGAAGATAGACGCCTCCGGGAATCTCTCCGACATCAACCTCCGCGATCGCCTGGTGAGCGCTGCCGTCGCCAGCACCGAGGTGATCCTGCGCGGCACGCTGAATGCCTCCGCCGTCGCCGGCACGGTGTACCCCCCGCAGGATGCGACCGCGACGGAAAAGGTCGAGATCAAGGCCTTCGATGCGAACGGCCGCGCCAATACCTTTTTCGCCAGTTTCACCAAGCAGGTGACGGGCGAGTGGAAGGTGGATTTCAAGGACGCGAGCGGCAATCTGGTGGCCGGCGGCATCACGCTGGAATTCGGCCCGAATGGCGCGCCGATCGCGCAGGATCTCTCGCAGTCGATCAGCCTGAACTTCTTCGACCTCGTTGACGTCGACACGGTCAAGGACCGCTTCTCCGGCGTGCCCAAGGTGTCCATCGCGGACACGCCCGGCGAGCTCGACAAGCTCGGCGAGATCACCGTCACGCTGAAGGAAGGCGACCTGATCTCGAAGGCGGCGAGTGCGGGCAGCTCCGTCACCTTCCTGGGGAACAGCACCTTCACCGTCGACAGCAACGGCTTCCTCATCGACAAGGCCACGCAGAAGAAACTCGCGGCGCGCGACCCCTCGAAGCCCGAGACGCTGATCGACGCCTCCATCACGCTGCAGAACCCGGCGCAGGCCACCACCGCGCTCAGGCTCTCGGGCGTGCTCGATGCCGCGGCACCCGTGGGCGATCTCTACCCGCCCTACACCGCGGACGCCACTGGCAACCAGGTGCAGCAAAACCCCATCACCGTGCAGCTCTACGACGCAGCCGGCAACACGCACGACGTCACCGTGACATTCGTGCGTGTGGTCTCTGATACCAATCGCGTGGAATACGACGTCGTCTTCAATCGCGGCCAGGCCGGCGAGTTCAAGGCCGACAAGAAGCTCGTCTACATCCGCGACAGCGTGAGCGGCAGCACTGGCGGTGCGGGCACACCAGGGGTTCCAGGCTTCGGCAACGTGATCGGCGGCAACCTGCCGGGTACGCTGCCCGATGCGCTGCAGTGGCGCCTCGAGAGCCCGGACATCAGCGCCACCTACACCACCACCGATGCCGCTGGCGCCACGGTGACGATCGCATTCGACCTCGATGTGAGCGGCAAGGACGGTGCCGAGGCGCTGCTGCTCAAGGCCGGTTCGGCCAATGCCGTGACGGGCAGCCAGCTCTCCGGACGCGCGGTCGGCAAGGTCTCGGGGCTCGAGATCGACGCGAGCGGCAAGCTGATCGTTTCCTACAGCAACGGACAGAGCGCGGAAGGGCCAACGCTTGCGGTGGTTGATCGGCGCATCGAAGACCTCAAGGTCAATTTCGCGGCGGTGAACAGCGCGCAGTTCGTCACGTCCGGCATCCAGGTCGAGGACGTGGACGGCCGCGCCACCGGGCAGCTCACCTCCTTTGCCTTCAACGAAGACGGCACGCTCGTGCTCAAGTACTCGAACGAGGACGAGGTGAAGGACGGTCGCGTCGCGCTGGCGCTCTTCAACAACACCTCGGCCCTGCAGCGTGCGGGCGATGCGCTGTTCACGCTCGATGACACCAACGAGCGCGTGATCGGCAGCGGTACCGACGGCGCATTCGGCAAGGTGGTCCACAAGAGCATCGAGCGCTCCAACGTCGAACTCTCGCGGGAGTTCGCGGAGATCATCATCGTGCAGCGCGGCTTCCAGGCCGCATCGCAGGTGCTGAACGCAACGAACGAGCTGATACAGGAGCTCTACAGCAGCACGCGGGGAGGCCGGTAAGTGGCGGCGCATCCCTTCAGGATCCACAGCGCGGACTCGCTCGCGCGCCTCGAGGCGGCACTGCGCGAGCGCGCCGGGGTCTGGCTTCACGAGTGGTTCGGCGACCGTAACGCGGGCATCGCGCTGCGCAACGTCGCTGGCAAGGACGACCCGCTTCTGCGCGCCCTGCCTGCGCCCTCGGATGGCGCGCTGGTCCTTGGCGGGCAGCGCGAGGCTTTCCTCGTGATGCTCGGTGAGCACGGTGATGCGCTCGACATGTTGCGCGGCCTGCTGGGAGCAGGGCAGGGCGCCTTGCTCGCGGGCGAGGCCGGCGCGTCTCTTGCCGGTCGCCTCGAGCGCGGTGTTGCCGAGCAGGCCCTGCACTCGCTGCACCAGAAACTTTCCGGTTCCACGGTGGCGCTCTCTGCGCGAGGGTCCCTGGCTCCCGGCAGTTCGCCGCAGATGCGCAGGATCTTCCGGCGCGGTTCGGGCTGGGTGGTGCTCGAGATAGTGCGCGAGGGCTGCGCTCTCCCGCTGTTGCTTGGCCCGGAGCTTCTGGCGCCGATGCTGCCCGTGCGCGGCCCGCAGCGCCGCGGCGAATTGCCGCGCGCGCGCTCCGCACTCGCCGCACAGCGCATCACCTTGCGTGCCGATCTGGGCGCGACCACGCTCACGGTCGGGCAGGTGAACGATCTTGCCGTGGGCGATGTGGTCACGCTCGACCAGCGCTTTGACGCACCGGTGCGTATCGGCACCCGTGAGCGGCAACTCGCGCAGGGGCAATTGGGAGTGAGTGGCGGTCGCCGTGCCGTGCGGCTCTCTCCGGTCTGAATTCCAGGCGCGGCCGCGCGGTATCCGGCGGCCAGCGATTTCAACAGGGCAACACAGGACGCACAGCGTGAGCCAGAAGAATGTCGAATCCGTCGAATTGGGCCAGCTCGAAGCGGGCGAGGCCAGCAGGAAGCTGGCTGTTCCGCAGACGCTGGACGTGGTGAAGGACGTGCAGCTGCGGCTGACCGCGGTGCTGGGCGAGGTCTCGCTTTCGGTGGCCGAGCTCTTCGCGCTCACCGAAAACAGCATCCTCGCGCTGGAGAGCCTGGCCGACGAGCCGGTGGATCTCGTCCTCGACAACCGCGTGGTGGCGCGCGGCGCGCTGGTGATCGTGGATGACAATTTCGGCATCCAGATCACCGAGGTCATCACCGAGGGTTGAGCGTGAAGCTGTCCATGCCGAGGAACATCGCCCTGCATCTCGCCTTGCTTGCCACGGCGGTGATGCTTGTCCCGCCCGTCGTGCTGGCCGATGGCGCCATTCCCTACAAGACCTCCGATCCCGACGTGGGCGGGCTGTTCACGCGCATGCTCCTGCTGCTCGGAGTGCTCTGCGCCGTGGGCGCGCTGGCGGCAGTGTTCCTGCGCAAGCGGCTGGTGCGAAGCGGAATGGTCCCCGATAAATCAGGTTCCCGCATCCGCGTGAGCGACCGACGGGTCCTGTCGAGGAAAGCGATGGTGCATCTGCTCGATGTCGACGGCCGCGATGTGCTGGTGCTCGAGTCCGATCACGGCGTCTCCGTGACAGAGCTGACGCTGCGCGCGGCAGCGCCCGCCAGCGCGCCCGCGGCGGCCAATGCGGAGACGCAGCCATGATCCCTCGCACTGCCATTTCCGCAGCGGCCGGCCTGCTGCTCGCCCTGCTGCCATCCATCGCCTCTGCCGCCAGCGCGAGCGTCGGAGGTGTCACGGTCAACCTCGATTCTGACCCCGCGGCGCCAGAAATGGCTTCCGCGCTGCAGGTGCTGGCGCTGCTCACCGTGTTGAGCCTCGCACCCGCGATCCTCATGGTGCTCACCGCTTTCACGCGCATCATCATCGTGCTCTCGATGCTGCGTCAGGCCTTCGGTATGCAGAGCACGCCGCCCAACACGGTGCTGGTGAGCCTCGCGCTGTTCCTCACGCTGTTCACGATGATGCCGGTGGTCGACGAGA
Source organism: uncultured Gammaproteobacteria bacterium (assembly GCA_903928015.1). Taxonomy (GTDB): domain Bacteria; phylum Pseudomonadota; class Gammaproteobacteria; order Pseudomonadales; family UBA5518; genus UBA5518. The sequence goes on from CAIYPF010000005.1 coordinate 22,557, forward strand.
TGAACCGCGTGGCGTTCACGCCGTATGCCGCGGGCGAGATCACGACCATGGAAGCTGCGCAGAAAGCGCTGGTGCCGCTGCGTGGATTCATGATCCGCCAGACCCGCGAGAAGGACATGGCGCTGGTGATCGAGCTCTCGGGCAAGCCCCGCCCGAAGACGATGGAAGAGATAGAAACGACTACACTCATCCCTGCTTTCATGCTGAGCGAACTGCAGACGGCCTTCCAGATCGGTTTCGTGATCTTCCTGCCGTTCCTGCTTATCGACCTTGTTTCAGCGAGCGTACTGATGGCGATGGGGATGATCATGGTGCCTCCGCTCACGATTGCCTTGCCCATCAAGGTGCTGATGTTCGTGCTGATCGAAGGCTGGGCCCTGGTGGCCAAGGCGCTGGTGGGCAGCTTCTCGTGAGTCTGTTGCCGCCATCACCGCTGCCCGGCCAGGGGTGAGAGGGTGTCCGGGGCGCCCCACGCCATGGCCGCCGGTTACGCGCTTCGGCTAGGCGCGGAGTTGCAGCGCCTGATCAACGCTTCCGCTCGCCCGCGTGCGTTGCGCGTGCTGATTCCCCCGGGCTCCGAATCCACCGCGGGCGTTGCCGCGTTTCTTGCCCTGCTCGCGCAAGAGCGCACGCTCCTCGATTGCCGACGCCTGCCCGTTTCCGGCCTTCTCGAACGCATCGGCGCCATGCCCCTCGAGCGCTGTGCGCTGCTCTTTCCCGAGGCGCTCAACGCCGGTGTACTGCAGGAACTCCTCGCTGCATCGGGTCCGCGTGCCGGCGTGTTGTGCGTCGGTGAGCGACCCTTCTGGCTGAACGGCGGCACACGCCTTGCCGATCAGTACCTCCTCGACTTCCGCGCGTTTCTCTACACCGACGCCGAACTGCAATTGCTGCTCGAGCAAAGCGATTTGGGCCCGCTTGCTGCGGCGGGGGATTCCCGCGCACCCACGCGCCATGGTTTGCGCAAACTGGCACAAGCCTGGCCCGGCATGACCGAGGCTGCGCTCAGTGACGTGGCCTGCGCGGTGGCAGCCGGTGGCACCGATGATGGCGACGCGGTGGAGGGCATCGCGCGATTGCCCGCATCACGCGGGTTTTTCGCGGCTGCATGGCTTCCGCTCCTTGCGGCGAACTATCCCTGGTTGCGTCACGCCTGCAGGTTGCCGCTGATCACGCTGGACCTTCTGGCTGCCTTGCTGAAGGACATCGGCACGGGCGCGCAGCAGTGCCTGCTCATGGGCTGGATGGAGCGTGTTCCCGGCGCTGCGGGTGCGTATCGGCTCGAGAGCGTGCTGGAGCAGTTCCTGCTGGCGGAGGCAGCCACGGCCTCCGATCATCGTTTCCTCGAGAAAGCGGCGGCCTGGTATGAGGCGCACGGCCATGCGGCCGAGGCCATCGAATGCTGGGCTGTCGTGGGCCTTGCCGGCGACCGTGCTGCCGCTCTGCCCCGGCCGGGTCCCGCGCGGATGCCCTCGCGCGGGTCGGGCGCTTTGTCCGCTGGTCCGACCCTGCAACAGGGTTTGCTGCAGGCCGCTTCCGCCTCCGGTGCCGCGCGGCAGGCCGTGGGCTCGCACGCGCGCCTCGATGCGCTCCCCGCAGCGCGGCAGCCCGTCTCTGCTGCGATGCCCGAAACACCCGCGTTGCAGCACGTGCTGAAGGCGATCAGCTTCTACCAGTCGCGGGCTGACGAAGACGTAACGCGCGCCCTCGATGCGGCCGTGCGCGCAGGCATCCAGCCGCGCCAGATCAGCAACCTGATCGACTTCGTCGACCTGCACCTGCGGCCGCTGTTCAAGCCGGCTGCCGCAGCCGGGCCATTGGCGTCGATATTCGGTGGGCTGAAGCACGCGGGTCCTGCGCGGCAGTCTCTGCGGCCCGCCTCCCAGGCGCTTAACCACCGCGAGCTGCAGATCCTCGAGCTCATTTGCGACGGCAAGGGCAACAAGGACATCGCCTCGCGCATGGGGCTCGAGCTCAGCACCGTGAAGTGGTACGGCACGCGCATCTACGAGAAGCTCGGCGTGCGCAGCCGCACCCAGGCGATCGCCAAGGCGCGCGGTCAGGGGCTGTTCGACTGATCCCATGGCCGCACCTACCTATCGCATCGCCGCTGCCGGCAGCGCTGGCCTGAACGCCATCAACATCGAGCTCTGGGGCTTCAAGCAGTGCCCGCACGCGCAGCCCGGGATGATCGCGGCCGCGCTGGCGTGCCTGCCCCCGCACCAGCTGGAAGGGCTGAAGTCTGTCCGGTACGAGCAGGTGCCGCTGCTGCCCGGCTTCAGCCGCTGGTTGCGGCTGCCGGGGATGTCACGGCTCAAGGGGCGCTACGAGAGGGAATCCTCGACGATCCTGCTGCATGCCTGCGCCACGCGGGAAGAACTCTTCCGCACGCTGTTTCACGAGGTGGGGCACTTCGTGTACTTCCGGATCCTCAGTTCCTTCGAGAAGAAACAGTGGGTGACCTCGGTGTTCCCGTCCGAGCCGGCGGTCAGCCGTTACGGCAGCCGCAACGCGGCAGAGGATTTCGCCGAGGCCTTCGCGTCTTACCTGCTTTTTCCGGGCTCGCTCTCGGGCCTGCCCGCCAAGGCGCGGTTCATGGCCGGGATTGTCTTCCGCGGTAGCGCTGCAGATCATGCGGGCCTGCGGAACGTGATGCAGGGTCTTGCTGCCAACGGGCAGCTGCAGCAGCGCCTCGACCGTTATGTCTAGGCTTCCGCGTACATCCATCAGGTGATCGAACATGAACACTCCGGCAGCCGACAACTCCGCCGAGCGCATCCAGAAATTGCTCGGCTTTCTCGAGGTCGATCCCGGCAATCTCACGCTTCGCATCACCATCGCCGACCTGCAGCACGCGAGCGGGGATTTCGGCGCTGCCGAGACGAGCTTGCGCATGATCCTCGATATGCAGCCCGGGCACGCCATCGCCCGCAGCCGGTTGGCGGGCGTGTACCTCTCGCAACACCGCTTCGACGAGGCCGAGGCCGTCCTGCGCGGACTCGATCTTGCGGTGCAGCAGGTGCCCGCGGTCAGCCACAATCTGGGGCTATCCCTCGTGTACCAGAACAAGTGGCCTGAGGCGCTCGCAGCGCTCGAAGCGGCGGCGGCCGGTGGCATGGACGACGCGGAAAATCTCACCTACCAGGCGTATTGCCTGCATCACCTCGGCCGTACGGAAGAGGCGCTGGTCAAGGCAAGTGCGGCTCTGGAGCGCGCGCCGGATGATCGCGTGCAGGGCTATGTGTCGCTTCTGCAGATGGACGCGGGAGACATCAAAACCGCGAGCCGCACGGCCGCGCGCGTACTCGAGCGCGACCCGCAGAATATCGACGCCAACCTCGTGCGCGGCTGGTGGGGCCTCGAGACGCAGGAAATCGACGAGGCGCAAGAGTGTATCGACCGCGTGCTCGCGCAACGCCCCGACGATCCGCGCTCGCTGCTCGGCAAGGGTCTGGTGCAGCTCTACAACCAGCAAACGCCCGAGGCGGTGGAGACGCTACAGCGCGCAGTGCAGGGCATGCCGCAGAGTCCTGGCGCCTGGGTGACCCTGGGTTGGGCGCAGATCGCCCAAGGCGATCTGCCGGGCGCCGAGAAGACCTTCCGCGATGCCATCGCGATCGAGCGCAGCTTCGGCGAGACGCACGGCGGCCTGGCTTCCGTGCTGGCGCTTGCCGGCCGCGCGGATGAAGCACGCGAATCCATCCGCAAGGCGCGCGGCCTGAACAAGGAAGGTTTCGGTGTGGTCTTCGCCATGACCGTACTGATGGCCAACTCGGGCAAACAGGAGGCCGCGACCAGGCTCTTCGGCAACATGCTGCTGCGTAGCCCCGGCGGCACCGGCGGCATGACGCTGATCCAGGCGGTGCAGGTCTTCAGCCGCCGGCAGGGGCGCAAGGGCGGGACGCTGCCGGTGTTGCCGCGGAGGAAGTGAGCCTCCGCGCGTTCTGACGAAGCGACGCTGACTGCCTCAGTCAAACTGCGCTCTGCACGCAGCCTCCATGTCAGAGTCGCGGATGAATCCGCATTGTCCGGATCCGCCCCCCGTCGATGCACGGCACATCGCCTGCAGATCGTTGTCGCGGATGAATCCGCACTGCGCGCTTCCGCCGCCGGTCGTCGCCCGGCAGTAGGCCTGCGTGTCGTCGTCGCGAATGAAGCCACACTGACTCGAATTGCTGCCGGCCTGTGCGCGGCACATGGCCTGGCGATCATCGTCCCGGATGAAGCCGCACTGCGCCGAGCCGCCGCCTGTCATGGCGCGACAGTGCGCCTGCATGTCGGCATCACGGATGAACCCGCACTGTGCGGAACCACCGCCTGATTCCGCGCGACAGCGGGCCTGGAGATCAGGGTCTTCGATGAAACCGCATTGTGCGCTGCTGGCGTGTGCATGAGCGGTCAGAAGAGTTGCCAGAATGCCCAGAACAGCGAAGATCGGTTTCATGCTCATCCTCGCAATGGGCATTCGAATCAAAAGGCGCCGGGTCTTCCATTTTGCGCGGTGCTGCGCGCGCTCAGCCGCGAAGGATGAACTCCGCCGCACGGTGAGCGATCATCATGGTCGGCGCGTTGGTATTCCCTGAAATCAGTGTCGGCATGACCGAGGCATCGGCGATCCGCACATTTTCTACGCCGCGAAGCCTCAGTTTGGGATCGACTACTGCAAGCGCATCTCCCTCTGGGCCCATTCGGCAGGTTCCGACGGGGTGGTAGACCGTCTTTGCGGCCTTACGCACATAGTGACGCAGAGCCTCGTCATCCCGGGCATCGACATCTGTTGGAGTGACACGCCCATCCAGCAACCTCGCAAGGGCAGGCGCCTCCAGAATGCGCATTCCCAACCGGACCCCCCGTACAAGCGTCTCGACGTCCTCCGGACTCTGCAACACATTCGACACGAAGAGTCCCGGCTCCCGCGGGTCAGCAGAGCTCAGTTTCACGGAGCCGCGTGAGGTGGGGCGCAACACACATGGATTGACGCTGATGCCATGGATTGCTTGTGGTACAGCGCCTCCAACCGAGGTGATCAACGGGGTGACATGAAACTGCACGTCCGGGCGGCCTGCTCCCGCGGTATCCACGAATGCGCCGGATTCCACCACGTTGGAACTGAGCAAACCTCGTCGTGTCAGCAGGTAGCGCAGCATGTGGCCAGCGCCTCTGAGTAGAGAATCCTCACCGAGCAGGGATATCGGTTCCCTCGCTCTGCCTTGCACGGCAGCCTCGACATGATCCTGAAAGTTTTCGCCCACGCCTGGCACGTCCGCGACCACGGCAATCCCATGCTGACGCAGCTCTGCCGCGTTACCTACACCGGAAAGCTGCAGTATCTTGGGGGTGGAGAGAGTGCCGGCCGTGAGAACGACTTCAGCAGAGCAGGCGAAGGTCCTGCCATCAAGCAGCTCGATACCGGTGGCGCGCCTTCCGGAAAAAAGTACTCGGGCGACCCGTGCGTCCGTCACGATGGTCAAGTTGCTTCGGCTTCGCGCCTTGTTGAGAAATGCTGCGGCCGAACTCCAGCGCCGTCCACGATATGTTGTCTGCTGATAGAACCCTGCACCCTCCTGGTGCGCGCCGTTGAAGTCGTCCGTCGAGCGAACACCTGCCTCCTGCGCTGCGCTGACAAATGCCTGCGAGAGCGGATGCCGAAACCGTGGATCGGAGACCTTCAGCTCTCCCTCAGTGCCGTGAAAGGCATCATCCAGCCGCTCGTTGCCCTCGAACTTCCGGAATTCGGCAAGTACCTCGTCATACGACCAGCCAGTGCAGCCCATCTTTGCCCAGCCGTTATAGTCCTCAGCGTGTCCCCGGATGTAGATCATGGCGTTCACGGAGCTACCGCCACCGATTACATGGCCCTGCCACAGGGCAAACGAGCGCCCGTTGAGCGATGTTTCGGGAACCGAAACGCAGGTTTGTGCATCGCGCCCGCCCAACAGCACCCGTATGAACGTGGCAGGGATGTGAATGTACGGGTTGACGTCATTCCGGCCAGACTCGATCAGCAAAACCTTGTTGTCGGGCGATTCCGACAAGCGCGCTGCCAAAAGGCAACCGGACGATCCGCCACCCACAATGATGTAGTCAAAAATGGTGTTCACCTGACTCTCCGTATCGTTCACTGGACGGTCAACGGCTGCTGACTGCTGAGGGGCGGTGATCCCGTTGCAGGTGTCGAGCTGGGCTGAGCACTCTTTGCGCACAACGCCCGTGCACCGGGCGCTGAATTCTGCGAGGGAATCCTCTTGGTTCTCGCAGTCTTTCGCCCTGACGTTCCCACGCCATTCGCGTTGGAATACTTACCGTATTGAGGGCGTTTGTCCTATGCGACTGCGGCGCGCGATTATGCGAGCTGAAATAGTTTTTGCGGGATCAGGATCGACGGCTCAAACAAGTGAAAGGCGTCACGCAAGTGAAAGGCGTCAGGTCTTTCATTTCTCATGGCGTGGCCTGTCGCGTTTGCAAAATGTAAGACCTGACCCCCAACCGAGACCTGACCCCCAACCGCCTCCCTCGTGACCCCCACCCGCCTCGGGCACGGTTTACAGCCGCTCCTTGCCGTTGACTCAGAGAATTCGTGTTACTACATTAACTACCATGCGCATCACTTTTCGGGCAGATCGCCTGTTTTGCGTCGTGTTCACGGATCGAGGTGTCGTGCGCCGTATCATCAGCCTGCGCAAGGCAAACAGGCGGGAGATTCGAAGATATGCCCAA
>CAIYPF010000006.1 GCA_903928015.1 uncultured Gammaproteobacteria bacterium
GCTAGTCTCGCCCGGCCCACACCCCCGGAGCGCGCGCATGGAATTCTGGCAGGCCATTCCCTGGATCGAACCCGATCAGATCCTCCCCGTGGCGCGCATGGCCGAGGAACTCGGCTTCGATGGCGTGCTCACCGCCGACCATGCGCTCTGCCCGCGCGACATCAAGAGCGCGTATCCGTACTCGGCGGACGGCAAGGCCCCGCTCGATCCGGTCACACCCTACCCGGACATCTGGGCCATCACTGCCGCGATGGCCGCTGTCACCACGCGGATCAAGTTCAGTTGCTCGATCTACGTTCTGCCGCTGCGCCACCCCGTGGACGTTGCCAAGTCCGCAGGTACGGTCTCGATCCTGAGCGGCGGGCGCTTCCTGCTCGGTGCAGGCAGCGGCTGGATGAAGGACGAATTCGACATCTACGGCGTCGACTTCAAGACCCGTGGCCGCCGCATGGACGAGTGCATAGAAGTGCTGCGCAAGCTCTGGGCGGGCGGTGATGTGGAGCATCACGGCGAGTTCTTCGATTTCCCCCCGATGCAGGTGAGCCCGGCACCGTCTGCGCCGGTGCCCATCCTCCTTGGCGGTGCAGCGCCGCGTGCGTTACGCCGCGCGGCCGAGGTGGCAGATGGCTGGATCGGTGCGGGCAACACGCCGGAAGAAGTCCCGGTTTTGTTGGCAGAGATGCAGCGCATGCGCGCTGCGGTAGGGCGTGGCAACGACCCGTTCTACACCATCGTGGGCCTGAGCACGCCCGCCGACATCGACACGCTGAAGCGCCTCGGCGATTGCGGCATGAGCGCCGCGGTGAGCTACCCCTTCCGTTATTCCGTGGGCGAGCACTCCAGCCTCGAGGCCAAACGCCGCGTGATGGAGGATTATGCCGAGAACGTGATCCGCCATTTCCGCTGAGGCCTGCATGCCGCCCACCGTGCGCTCGAAACTGCCTGATGTAGGCACCACCATCTTCACCGTGATGTCGGCGCGCGCGGCGGAGGTCGGCGCCATCAACCTCTCGCAGGGCTTTCCGGATTTTGCGGTGCCCGAGGCCCTGCGCGAGGCGCTGGCGCGGCATGTCCATGCGGGCCAGAACCAGTACGCGCCGATGGCGGGCGTGTTGGCCCTGCGCGAGCAGGTCGCGGCCTCGGTGCTGCGTCACCACGGGTGGCGCGTGGATCCGGTGGACGAGGTCACGGTGGTGCCCGGCGCCACCGAGGCGATCTTCTGCGCGATCATGGCGAGCGTGATGCCTGGCGACGAGGTGATCCTCTTCGATCCGGCTTATGACAGCTACGAGCCTTCCGTGCGCATGGCCGGAGGCCGCGCGGTACGCATACCGCTACAGCCGCCGGCCTTCCGCATCGACTGGCAGCGCGTGAAAGAGGCACTCGGCCCGCGCACGCGCCTCATCGTGATCAACACGCCGCACAACCCCACTGGCAGCATGCTGGACGCCGCGGACCTCGACGCACTCGAGGAGCTGCTCTCCCACAGCGATGCGCTGCTGCTCTCGGACGAGGTCTACGAGCATCTGGTCTACGACGGCCGCCGCCATCTGAGCGTGCTTTCCCGCCCCGCACTCGCGGAGCGCGCTTTCGCGGTCTTCTCCTTCGGCAAGACATTTCACGCCACGGGTTGGAAGACAGGCTACTGCGTGGCGCCGCCTGCGTTGACCACCGAATTCCGCCGCGTGCACCAGTTCGTGACCTTCGTGGCGGTGACGCCGATACAGCACGCGCTCGCGGATTTCATGCGGGATCACCCCGAGCACATCGCAGGGCTGGGCGCCTTCTATCAGGCCAAACGGGATTTCTTCTGCGACGCGCTGGAGGGGTCGGGCTGGCAGGGCGAGCGCGCGTCGGGCTCGTTTTTCCAGTTGCTGGATTACTCGCGGATTGCCGACGTACCGGATACGGAGATGGCCGAGCGTCTCGTGCGCGATCACGGCGTGGCGGCCATCCCCATCTCGGTGTTCTACGAGAATCCGCCGCATATGCGGCTGCTGCGGTTCTGCTTCGCGAAGCAGGAACAGACGCTCAGCCGCGGAGCCGAGCGCCTGCTGGCGCTGTGAGGACTCAGCCCCGGCTCAGAAAGCCGAGGGCATCACCGTTGGCTGCTTGGGGGCGCTGAAGAGCGGGCGCGACATCTCGGCCCAGTCGACATCGCCGTCGTCCTTGTGGTTCTCGTATTCGAGCATGCCGAGCTTCTCGAAGAGCGGGCGCACGCTGTCGGTGAGCAGGCCGATACGGCGCAGGTTCGGCATCACGCGCATGAACATCAGGTTGCGGAACATCTGGCGGAACTCGCCGTCGAGGTAGATGCGGCGTGCTTCCTCGACGTCCCAGCCCCAGTGGTGGAACACGTCCTTCGGCACCATCCTCTCGCGGGCCACGATGCAGGCCTCGTAGGCGAAGCGGGCGCGCTCTTCGCGCTCCTCCTCGGTGAGATTCTTCAGGTGATGCTCGAGGTAATTGATGCCGAAGGTCACGTGGCGCGACTCGTCACGCAGCACCAGCTCGATGATGTCGGCGAGCAGCATGCCGGGCGGGGTCGTGGCTTTCATGGTCACGAAAGCCGAGAGGGCGAGACCCTCGATGATCAGCTGCATGCCGATGAATTTCAGGTCCCAGCGCGGGTCCGTGAGGATCTTGTCGAGCAGGCTTTTCAGCGCCGGGTCGACCGGGTACATGAAGCCCACTTTCTCTTGCAGGTACTTGTTGAAGACCTCGACGTGGCGGGCCTCGTCGAAGGTCTGCGAGGCGGCGTAGAGCTTGGCGTTCAGCGTCGGCGCGCAGCTCGTGAGCTGCGAGGCCACGAGGAGTGCGCCCTGTTCGCCGTGAAGGAACTGCGCCAGCGTCCAGGAGTTCATGTGGGCGCCGAACTCTTCCTTCTGCGCCTCGGTCATGGCGTCGTAAGGCGCATAGCCCTTGAAGGGCATCACCACGTCGCGTTGCTCGGGCGTCAGTTTGGTTGCGGGCTTGCTCCAGTCGATATCGGTCTGCGCGTCCCAGTTGAGCTGTTTGCCCAGCTCGTAGAGCTTCTTGATGCGGTCGTCCTGGACCTTGTAGTCCCAGTTGTAGGCGCCGGTGAGCGGGGTCTGGAAGATCTCGGCCACCTGGTTCGCGCTTGCGGCGTCGAGCTGCGGGGCCTCGGGGTCGAAGAAACGGATTTCGCTCGGGGTGTCGATGACGAACTGTACGCCCATGGGATGTGCTCCTTGCCTCGCGTGAGCGCGTGGATGACGCGCGTCTTGGTGAGCGGATCATAGTTGCCGCAGATGACGGCTCAAGGTTATCGTCAGCCAATAAATGGTCATTTGGGGCCAAGAGTTTTGGCGTACCGCAAGCGAACCGCGCCACGTGATCTGCCCGGCACCATGGCCGCCATCCTGCTCGAGGTGGCGGCAGAGTTTGGCGTGGGCCGCGAACGCGTGCTCGATGGCACCGATATCGACCCGGCCTCGCTGGCCGCTCCCGATACCCGCATCGCGGCCGCGGACCACGAGCGCATGCTCGCCAACTGCCTGCGCGAGACCGGCGAGCCCGGGCTTGCGCTGCACTTCGGCAGCCGCATACCGGTGGTGGCGCTCGGCGTGCTCGGCTATGCGCTCATGTGCTGCCGCAACCTGCGCGAACTGATCGACATCCTTGCCCGCTACCACCGGCTGATCGGCGGCGATCTCGCGATCGCCATCGACGAGGACGCGGCAGAGGTCGCACTGCGTCTGGATGACGGCGTTTTCGAGCAGCGTGTGCAGCCCACGGATTGCGAGATCTTCTTTGCCGCAGCCGCCACTACGCTGCGGCAGCTCGGGCTGGCGGGCAGCGCCTCGCTGCGCGTGGAACTGGCCTATCCGGAGCCCCGGCATGCGGCGCAGTACCGCGAGAGAATCTGCGAGGACCTGCGCTTTGACGCCGGGCTGAACCGCCTCGTGATCGGCCGTAGCGCGCTTGATCTGCCGCTGCAGTTTGCCAACCCCACGCTGCTCAAGCTCTACCGCCAGCAGTGCGAGGACATGCTCCACGCCACCCGACGCAGCGCGGGGTACAGCGCCGATGTGCGCCGCTGGCTGCTCGGCACGCCGGGGCGTTTTCCTCCCTTCGAGGAGGCCGCGGCGGTGCTGCACATGAGCCCTCGCACGCTGCGCCGCCGCTTGGGTGAGGAGGGCACGACCTACCAGCAGATCGTGCACGAACTGCGTCGGCAACTGGCCGAGACGTGGTTGCGCGACGGGATGCTCTCGGTGGCAGAGATCGCGGGCATGCTCGGTTACGCGGACATCTCGAATTTCCGTCGCGCCTTCATCGGCTGGACCGGAAGTTCGCCTGCACGCTACCGGCGCGGCCGCGACGCCGGCGCTCGCCAAGCGCCCCCGGCCGACGGCGCCCTCAGCTCCCGTTGAAGAGCGGTTTGCGTTTCTCGCGCTGCGCAGCAAGGCCTTCCTGCAGGTCTGCCGAAGCGGCACAGGTGGCGATGGCGGACTGCGCCTCCTGCACGTCCAGCTCTCCGCGAGCGATGCGGCCGAGGAGCCGCTTCATGGTCCTCACCGCGAGCGGCGCGAGTTCGGCGAGCGATGCGGCGAGCGCGGCGGCCTCGACCTCCAGTCGGTCACGGGGCAGCACCCGGTGCAGGAAGCCCGCCTCGCGCAGGCCCTGCGCGTCGAATTCCTCGGCACCGACCAGCATGCGTGTGGCTACGTCGAGCCCCAGTTTCGCGATGTAGCGCTGCAGGCCGGGAAGCGGATAGCAAAGGCCGATGCGTGCGGCCGGCACGCGCATGCGCATGCCCTCCACGCCCAGCCGGTAGTCGCAGCAGAGCGCGAGTTCCGCGCCGCCGCCCCAGGCATCGCCGTTCAGGGCACATACGGTGGGAATCTCCAGCGATGCCAGCGCATCGGTGAGGGTGCTGAAGAGTTCTCCGCTCATGGCGCCGCTGGCGAACTCCTTGAGCGAGGCGCCGCTGCAGAAGCTGCGCTCCCCGCTGCCGGTCAGCACCAGAGCACGCACGGCCTGATCCTCTGCGATCCCTGCCAGCGTCGCCCGCAGCGCGCCGATGTCCTCGCTGCCCAGCGAATTGTGTTGCTCCGGGCGCTGCAACGCGATGCGCGCCACTGCGCCTGCCTTCACCAGGCTGAACCCTGCCCCTGCCATGTCTGCTTCTCACTCCGGAAAGGCGCGAATGCTAGCGTATACTTCTCCGCCGACGGTCGCCGGCCCGATATGGCGGACGTCGAGGTCGAGGAAAACTGATAACGATGAACGCCGACCGCTTCGCCCAGATCCGCCCCTACAACGATGACGAAGTCGCCGGCGTGGTCGCGCGGCTGCTGGGCAATGTCGAACTTCTCGATGCCGTGGCCCGGCTGCGTGTGCCGCGAGCCGCAGGCCTTCTGGGTGCGTGGATGAGGCCCGTGGTGCGCATGGCGCTCGGCCGGCAACTGCGTGGCATCAGGGATGTCCGCTCTTTCCAGCGCATTGTCGAGCGCTACATGCGCATGATGCTCGAGAGCCGCACCACGGGTTTCAGCGTGAGCGGGCTGGACGGTATCGACCCCGCGAAGGCCTGCCTGCTCATCGGCAATCACCGTGATATCGCGCTCGATCCCTCGTTCATTTCCTACGCGCTGTTTTCCTCGGGGCGTGACACGGTGCGGGTGGCCATCGGCGACAACCTGCTCACCAAGGACTACGTCTCGGACCTGATGCGGCTGAACAAGAGCTTCATCGTGCGCCGCTCGGCCAAGGGCCCGCGCCAGATGCTGGCGGCCTATCAGGAGCTCTCGGGCTATATCAGCCACTCCTTGCTCGAGGAGCGCCAGTCGATATGGATCGCCCAGCGCGAGGGCCGCGCAAAGGACGGCCGAGACCGGACCGAGCCCGCGATCATCAAGATGCTTGCCATCGCCAAGCCCGGGGAGCAGTCCTTCGGCGACTTCATCGCATCACTGCGCATCGTGCCGGTTTCCATCTCCTACGAGTGGGATCCCTGCGACGCGATAAAGGCTCACGAGCTCTGCGAGCGCGCCACGCACGGCAGTTACGCCAAGGGTGAGCACGAGGATGTGAACAGCATCGCGCTCAGCATCACCGCGGCCAAGGGCCGTGTGCACGTGAGTTTTGGTGAGGCGCTGGGGGGAGGGTTCGACACGCCCGAGGCCGTTGCCAGGGAGATCGATCGCCAGGTGCTCGGGCTCTACCACGTGCAGTCCACGAACCTCTGCGCCTACCGCATGGCAGAGGGCTCCCTGCCACCGGACCTCGCCCACCTCTCGGGTCTGGCCGACAGCGTTGAAAGCGAGTTCCGTGCGCGCCTCGATGCGCTGCCCGAGGCTGAACGGCCTTTCATGATCGCCATGTACGCGAACCCGCTGCGCAACCGGACGGCCCTGGCCTGATCACCGGTTGGTGCCGCCATGCCCGCGACCGATGCTCAGGCAGCGCGCTGCCGCGCACGCCAGCCGAGAAGACCCGGGGCATTCAGGCCCATGTCCAAGCTCAGGAATCGCACCAGCGCGCCGCGTTTCCAGCCGCAGCCGCGTTCGCGCAGCCGCGCGATGGTGTGCTCGGTCAGGCGCGCGACCAGGGCCTCCTCCGCGTCCGGACCATCCGGCGTCGCCAGGCAAAGCTGCACGCTGAAGTCGATCTCGGCGCGCAGCTCATCGGCGAGCGCGGGCGTGTTTTCCACGCTGCCGAAGTGCGTCAGGTAGAAACGCGCGGGGTTTGCGGCCATCAGGGCATCGATGCTGCGGTGCAAGGCATCGGGTTCGAACTGCACCGGCGTGGTGGTGGGCAGAAGGAAGGGTCTGCCGTTCGTGCGGAGCTCCTGGTAAGCCACGCCGAAGGTGTCGCCGGTAAACCAGCCGGCGCTTGTTTCGTCCCACACGCAGAAGTGGTGCCTCGCGTGCCCGGGGGTATCCAGAATGCGCAACGTGCGCCCGCCGAGGCTCCAGCAGCTGCCGTCCCCGGCCGCAAGTACACGATCCGCTGTTGCCGCCACCACCGTGCCGTAGAGCCGGTCGAAGACCTCCTGTCCGTAGACCGCCACCGAGCCTGCCACCAGTCGCGCCGGATCAACCATGTGCCGCAGCCCCTGCGGGTGCACCAGCATCTTCGCGTTAGGGCAGTGCGCAAGCAGGGCGCCCGCGCCGCCCGCGTGGTCGAGGTGGACATGGGTGGGGATGATCCAGCGCACCGACTCCAGCGCTACGCCAGCCATGGCCATGCCCTTCAGGATGCGCCCTGCGGAGCGCGGCGTGCCGGTCTCGATGATCGCCGCCTCACGGCCGTCCTGCACGAGGAAGCTCGCGGCAAGACCGGGCCGGAGATAGCCCGTGTCGATGCAGCTGATGCCGTGTCCGAGGTCTTCGATCATGGGCTGTGTCCCTATTCCGGGTTGGTCCGACCGCCACGGGTCGGGTGCCTGATATAGTCGCGGCCACTCCGCTCCGGGACAGGCCACGGATTTGCTGAACGACGAGGTGAAACAGGCGATCCAGAGCGCGTACAGCAGCTGGCTCGCAGCGCGTTCGCTGAAGCCCCGGACCGGGCAGCGGGCGATGATCGCACACATCGCCAATGCCCTCTCCCGCAGCGGTCACGAGGACGCGCCGGGCAGTCCGATCTGCGTTGTGGAGGCGGGTACGGGGACGGGCAAAACCATAGCATACGTGGTGGCGGCGCTTCCCATCGCGCAGGCGCTGGGCCGCAAGCTCGTCATCTCCACGGCCACCGTCGCCCTGCAGGAACAGCTTGTTTACCGCGACCTTCCGGATTTGCAGCGAGCCGCTGCGATGGATTTCAGTTTCGCGCTCGCCAAGGGCCGCGCGCGCTACGTTTGCCCGGCGCGCCTCGATCTGCTGGTGCGCAGCAGCGCGCGCGACGAAGCCCAGATCGCGCTGGTCGAGGAGCCGCTCAACCTGAGCCCCGACGCCCTGCAGTTCTACCGCGCGCTCGCCTCGGGCTGGTCGGAGGGCAGTTGGGCGGGGGACCGTGACTCCTGGCCCGAATCCATCCCTGACGGCCGCTGGGCGCTGGCCACCACCGATCACCACCAGTGCGCGGGGCGCCGCTGCAGTTACGTGAGCCAGTGCCCCTTCTTCACGGCACGGGCGGGGCTGGAGAGCGCCGACTGCGTGGTCGCCAACCACGATCTGGTGCTGGCCGATATCGCGCTGGGCGGCGGTGCCGTTTTGCCTGAGCCGGAAGAGAGCATCTACATCTTCGACGAGGCCCATCACCTCCCGGACAAGGCCTGTTCCCACTGGTCGTTCAGTGCGCGCATCGGTCTTGCGCGTGAGCACCTGGCGGAGGGCTCGCGCCTCGCCACCACCTTGCTCGCCGAGCCGCGATCCAGCGATGCGCTTCGCCGCCACCTCGCCTCGGTGCCGGGCTTGTGCGTCGAGTCCGATGCGCTGCTCTGTGGCGTGGCGGCAGAGCTCCACGCGCTGTTGCCGCAGGCCCCGCGCACGGGCGATGCCCCGCTGGAGTTCCGCCTTCCGCATGGGCGTGTGCCGCCTTCCATCGCGGGGCAGGCCGCCGCGCTTCACAACAGCCTCGCGAGTCTTGCGGCCGCGGTGCAGGATGCCGCCGAAGATCTCTCGCGCGGATTGGAGCAGGGAGGCGCCACGGCGCAGCAGCGCTACGCGGCGCTGGGGCAGTTGGCGGCGCGCGCGGAGCGGCTCTCCGGGCTATGGCAAGCCTGGGCCGAGCCCGATCCGGAGGGCGAGGCGCCGCGTGCGCGCTGGATCCGTCTGAGCGAGCGTCGCAGCGTCGAGGACCTCGAAGTGTCGGTGGCGCCTGTGCTGGCCTCTTCGCTGCTGTTCGAGCGGGTCTGGAGCCGGGTGGCGGGCGCGGTGCTCACCTCGGCCACGCTGACCGCGCTCGGCAGTTTCGAACGCATCCTGCTGCGCGCAGGGCTGCCGGAGGATTGTCTCTTTGCCACCGTGCCCAGCCCCTTCGATTACCAGTCGCGAGCCTGCCTTTCGGTGCCGCGGCTCGGGGCGGATCCCGGCGATCCCGCAGCCCATACGCGCGAGGTCGCCCGCTGGCTCGAGGACGAACTCGACCAGTCAGAAGCGAGCCTCGTGCTGTTCGCCTCGCGCCGCCAGATGCGCGAGGTCTACGACCGGGTCGGCTTGTCGCTGCGCGATTGCGTGCTGCTGCAGGATCATTTTGGCAAGCAGGAATTGCTTCGGCTGCACCGGCAGCGCGTGGATGCGGGCGAGGGCTCGGTGATTTTCGGGCTGGCGAGTTTTGCCGAGGGCATCGATTTGCCCGGCAGCTACTGCATGCACGTGGTGATCGCGAAGCTGCCTTTCGCCGTGCCGGACGATCCCGTTGAAGCCGCGCTCGCGGAGTGGATCGAGTCGCGGGGGGGCAATCCCTTCATGGAGATATCGGTACCGGATGCCGCGCTGCGGCTCGTGCAGGCGAGCGGGCGGCTGTTGCGCACCGAGGAAGACACCGGCCGCATCACGCTTCTGGACCGCCGCGTGATCACCAAGGCCTACGGTCGCAAGATCCTCGACTCGCTGCCGCCGTTCCGTCGGGAGATCGGCTGAGGGTCGCGATATCGGGATCCGGCGCGGCGCAGTCGCGGGCATGGCCCGCTCCTACAACGATTCCCGCCTGCAGGAGAGCGCCATGCGTGCGACACCGGCCCCGTGCGGGGCCGGTATGCGGGGGGAGGCCTCAGAAGTTGTAGCCGGCCGCGAGGCCGTAGGTGCGCGGCTCGACCAGGAAGAGGTTCGTGAAGAGCCCCGCGGAAGGGTCGGTCACGTACATCCCCACGACGTTGTTCTTGTCAGCGATGTTCTTCACGAAGGCCCGCACGAACCAGTCACGATTCGGGGAGCTCAGCGTTGCCTGGGCGTTCCAGAGTTCCCACGCGTCTATCTTGTCGATCGGCTTGTTGAAGATGCGGCCGTACATCGCGTCCTGCCAGTAGTAATCGACACGCGTGGTGAGGATGTAGCTCGCCGGCAGCACGAAGCTGTACTGGGCTCCCAGGCTCACTGTCAATTCCGGCGAGTTGATGAGTCGGTTGCCCGAAAGATCCACCGCCACGCCGTCCGAGACCGTGTAAGGCGCCGGCAGCGTTGCCGCCAGGGCCGCGCAGCTCTGGATGCGGTCGTCGGCGGGCCCGTTCGCAGGCAGCGTGGGCGCGCTCGCGCCGTTGTGGTTCACCACGCAGTTCGAGGCATTCAGGTTGTCCTTGATCAGCGTGACGTCGGAGCGGCCGTCGGTGGGGTCGCGCGTGTCTACGCTGGTGAAGTCCTTGATCTCGGTGTGCAGGTACGAGATGTTCGCGTTCAACCGCAGTTGCTCGTTGGGCGCCCACACGAACTCCGATTCAAGCCCGTAAATCTCGGCGTCGGTGTTCTCGTTGAAGGACGTCCGGTTGATGATCTTCGAGACCTGCAGTCCCTGGTAGTCGTAGAAGAACGCCGCCAGGTTCGCCTGCAGCGTGCCCCCCGCCAGCACGTTCTTCGTGCCAACTTCGAAGGCATCGATGTACTCGGGCTCGAAGGTGGCCTGGCTGTCCGGGTAGAGCGTCTTGTCGAAGGGCGGGTTGAAACCGCCACCCTTGTAGCCACGCGAATACGATGCGTACACCAGCGTGGAATCGGTAGCCTCCAGTTCCGGGCTCCAGTCGAGCACCACGCGGCCGGTGAACTTCTTCCACTCGGCGTCGTCGATGCGCGGCGCCACGTTCGGGATCGTGGCATTGGAACCGAAAGGCGCGGTCACGAAAGTGAGCTTCCCGGTGACCGGGTCCGCGTACTGGTTGAAGAGGTACTGGATGTCATCGATTTTTTTCTTGTCGATCGAGTACCGCGCACCGACGGTGAGTTTCAGGTCGTCCTTCAGCTGGAAGTAGGTTTCGCCGAAAACCGCGTTCGAGTCGAGCTCATAGGCGTTGGTGCGGCTGGTGTAGCTGGGCCCCACGAGCCCCTCGCCGGGCTTGCCGAGACCGCCGAGTGCCTTGGGAATCTCCGGATAGACCAGCGCGAAGTAATCGAGGCCTGTCGCGATGACCCAGTACTCGTTGTAGGTGTCGGCGTCCATGTGGAAGACGCCCGCCGTGAAGTTGAACATGCCGTCGTAGTTCGACTGCACGCGCAGTTCCAGGCTGCGCTGGTCGGTTTCCTGGTTCGACTGGTCGTAGGCGTCCAGGACGTTGCTGCAGCTCCCGATGTTCCCGCCCACGGAGCCGGTGGCTGAGTCGGACGGCACGGAGATCGGCAAGCAGCCGGTCGAGAAATACCGCTGGTAGGCCACCGGCGTGAACCGCGCGAGGAACGGAGACGGTGCGGCTGTCTGCCCCACGTTCATGGTGTAGTCGGAGCGCGACGACACCGATGTGTCCTGGTAGCCCGCCACCGCGGTGAAGGTGTAGCTGTCGGTCTCGTGCGCGAGTTTGAGCGTGACGAGGGTCTCGTCGGCCTTGTAGGTCGGTGCGAAATCCATCGCGACCTCGCGCAGGTCGTCGGGGTTACCGGCCGGGTTGTTGGTGATGCCGGGGGTGGGCGCGAGGATGCTCAGGCGATTGGGCAACAGCCCCGTCACTTGCGCGAGGGGGTTCACGTTCTCGAAACGCAGGTCGTCGGGCAGGCAGCCCAGCGTGGCCGTCGGGTCGTTGTGGCACATCTGCTTCTGTGCGCGGGTGCGGCTGCTGTCTTCCTTGAAGTAGGAGCCCATCAGGTCGATGGTGGTGTTCTCGGTGGGCAGCCAGCGGATCGAGCCGCGCAGCGCGTACTGGTCGCGGTCGTCCACATCCTTGCCGCCCGGAGCCACGTTCTTGGTGTAGCCGTCGCGCGTGAGCGAGAGGCCGGCGAGGCGCACTGCGAGGGTGTCGGCCAGCGGCACGTTCACTGCGCCTTCGACCTGCTGGTGCTGGTAATCGCCGTACTGGCCCTGCACGTAGCCGCTCAACTCCGAGGGGTCGGCGGTGTTGGTGATCATGTTGATCGCGCCGCCGGTGGAGTTGCGGCCGAAGAGCGTGCCCTGCGGGCCGCGCAGCACCGCGATCTGCTGCACATCGAAGAACGCGGTCTCGAAGAGGCGCGGGAACAGCACCGGGACCTCGTTCACGCTCACTTCCACGCCGGAGTCAGAGCCCGCCGCCACGGCGGGGCTGCCGATGCCGCGGATCGAGAAGTTGTTGCCCGTGAAGTTGCCCTTGGCAAAGGAGACGTTGGGCACGGCGAAACGGAAGTCACCGAAGGTGGCGATCTGCTGCGCCTCGAGCGCCTTCATGTCGAAGGCGGTGACGGCGATCGGAACGTCCTGCACGGATTCCTCGCGCTTCTGCGCGGTGACGATGATCTCCTCCAGTTCGGCCCACGCGGCCGGGGGGGCGAGCACGGCGGCTATCGCAAGGGCAACGAGACGCTGGCTGTGGTGGGTCTTCATGGTGGAATCCTCGGCATATGAGCTTTATTGGTTTGGAAGCGCGCGCAGCAGTCGGCTCTTTGCCGCACGTCTCCCGGCAATATAGGAAGCCCGTGTTGCGCGAGTCAATCGCCTTGTTCGGGCGGGGGCCTCGTGGCTGTTATGCTGCCAGCCCCGCCCGCAACCGGAGCCCGCGCATGCCGCTCAAGGTGTTTGTCACCCCTGTTACGCCCTTCGAGCAGAACTGCTCGGTGCTGGTCTGCGAGAGCACCGGCCTTGCGGCGGTGATCGATCCGGGCGGCGATCTGGACCGGATCCGCGCCGTCCTGAAAAAAGCGGACGCGACGCTGGAGAAGATCCTGCTCACCCATGCCCATATCGACCACGCAGGTGCCACGGCGGTGCTGGCGCGGGAGGAGGACGTACGGATCGAGGGGCCGCAGCAGGGCGATGCCTTCTGGATAGAGGGTCTGCCCGAGCAGAGCCGGATGTTCAGCTTCGCCGAGGCCGAGACGTTCACTCCCGACCGCTGGCTCGAAAACGGCGACATTGTCACCGTGGGCGAGTGCAGCCTCGAGGTCTATCACTGCCCCGGACACACGCCCGGGCACGTTGTCTTCTTCTCGCGCGAGCAGCGCTTCGCGATTGTGGGGGATGTGCTGTTCGCCGGTTCCATCGGGCGTACCGACCTGCCGGGCGGTGACCACCAGCAATTGCTCGATTCGATTCGCGGAAGGCTCTGGCCGCTGGGCGATGACGTGGTCTTCGTGCCCGGGCACGGCCCACGCTCGAGCTTCGGCCGCGAGCGTCAGAGCAATCCCTTCGTGGGGGATGCGCAGTTCGCCTGAGCGGCGATCAGAGTCCTGCGCGCGGCAGGACTCCGGCCGCGCGGGGCATCACTTGGGCGGCGGCGCCACCGGCTCGAGTTTGCCGTCGCCGGGCTTGCCGCCGATCTGTTCCGGCGCCACCCACGGTTCGAAGTAACCCAGGCCGCAACCCGCCCCCGCGCCGATATTGGTGATCACGGTGATCACATCGGTGTTGCAGAGTTGGTTCAGGCTGGTTTTGTAGGCGAAGCGTTTCTCGAAGGCGAGCCCGGGGCATTTGCGCGGCAGGCGGTTGGCGAGCGTCTTCTTGCCGCCCATCTCGAAGAGGATTGTCTGTGCATCCAGCACCCGTGTGCTGCGGATCTGGGACAGGTTCACGCAGCGCTGGGCGCCTTCGGGCAGCGTGCTTTCCTTTTTTTCCGTGTTTTCGGTTGCCTGCGCTGCAGTGGCTGGGGGCTCGGCTGCACGCGCGAGTGGCAGCGCCATTCCGAAAGACACGACTGCAGCCAGACCAAGGGCGACGGGGCGTTTCATCGGGAGTACCTCCAGGGAGGTGTGGGTGTACAGCTTCAGACAGCGGCGGGCGGGGAGGGTTCCGAGCGGAACTCGCGCATGCTGTAGGCCACACGTTCCTCGACGCTGCGCGAGACCTGCTTCGATTCCCGGGCAATTGCGCGGATCCGCGGTGACAGCCCCGTATTGTTGGCGATCTGGATCGAGAGCCCGGGGCGTGCGTTCAGCTCCATGATGAGCGGCCCGCGATGCTGGTCGATCACGATGTCCGCGCCCAGATAACCGAGCCCCGTGATCTCGTAGCAACTCGCGGCAAGGCACATCAGCTGGTGCCAGTGCGGGATGGCAAGCGTGTTCAGGGGCAGCCCGGTGTCGGGGTGCAGCTTGCAGGGCCGGTTGTACTGCACGGCGAAGAGCGCCTTGCCGGTGCCGAGGTCGAGGCCCACGCCCACCGCGCCCTGGTGCAGGTTTGCCTTGCCGTCCGAGACGTGCGTGGCGAGACGCATCATCGACATCACCGGGTAGCCGCAGAACACGATGATGCGGATGTCAGGGATGCCCTCGTAGCTCAGGCCCTCGAACTGCGGGTCCATCGCGACCAGCGCCTCGATCATGGCCACGTCCGGCTTGCCGCCCAGGCTGTAGAGGCCGCTCAGGATGTTCGAGATGTGGCGCGTGATGTCGAGGGGCGTGACCTCGTCTCCGCTCGCCTTTACCCAGTTCTCGCCCCGGCGGCCCACGATCACCTTGATGCCTTTGCCGCCGCTGCCGCGGCTGGGCTTGATGACAAAGCTGTCGAGTTGTTCGAGGGTCTTGCCGATGACCTCGACCTGGTGCTGCTCGCGAACCACGTTGTAGAGCTTGGCCACGGCAAGGCCGTGCTTCTCGGCCAGCATCTTGGTCTTCAGTTTGTCGTCGACCAGCGGATAGAGCCGGCGCTGGTTGTAGCGGGCAATGAAGGTGTTGCGCTCGTTCATGCCGAGCAGGCCGGTCTCCCGTAGCCGGAGCGGATTGGCCAGAAACACCTCAGCGGTTCTCCAGCATCGGGCGGAAGCGGCGCAACTCCATCAGGCGGTAGCCGGTGTACTGGCCGATCAGCAGGATAACCGCCAGTTGCACCATCAGGAGTTCGGGGAAATTGAACGTGAGGTGCGCCACCAGCGAGTTGCTCATCATGAGGAACGCCGCCGTTGCCACCAACAGGCTGCCACCACCCTGGATCGCCACCTCGCGCGGGCCTTCTTCTTCCCAGAGCACCGACATGCGCTCGATGGTCCAGGACAGGATGATCATGGGGAAGAAGGTCACGGTGAGAATCTGGTAGAGCCCCAGCTTGAAGCTGAGAATGCTGATGCCGGACATCAGCCCGATCACCACCGTCACCACGGCGGATATACGTCCCAGCATCAATAAATTGAGCCTTGCCAGGTGGAAGCGGATGTACAGCCCCGCACCCACCACGATCAGGAACAGCAACAGGCCCCACAGCAGCGTGGTCTGGATGAAGGCCAGCGCGATCAGGATGGGCATGAAGGTGCCGGAGGTGCGCAGGCCGATCAGGATGCGGAAGATCGCCACCACCAGCGTGCCGATGGGCACCAGCAGTATGGTCTTGAAGGCGGCCTGTTCTTCGGCGGGCAGGGCGTAGATCGAGAAATCGACCAGCGCCGCGCGGTTGTCGGTGGCAGTGTCCAGCGCGATGTCACGCGTGGGCCGATAGGTCTTCACGATCGAGAAGGTGGCCTTGGAGTCGAAGCCGCCTTCGACGTCGAGCAGCGATACGTCGCCGCGGCGCCACACCATGAACTGCGCTGGCAGCCCCGGGCTCGCGCTGCGCGGGTCGAAGATCTTCCAGCGTCCGTCGTCCCAGACCTCGACCAGATCGATCAGGTTCTGGCGACGGCGCCCGTCCTCCAGCACCAGTCCGCGCACGATGCGGTTGGGGATGCCTGCGAGCGAGAGCAGTTGCAGGGCCGTGTTCGCCACGTGGACCTGGCTGTGGTTTTCGCCCAGCAGGAAGGCCGCGTTCTGCGACAGCGGGTTGCCGATCAGGGCGCTCAGCAGTTGGGTGACGAAGGTCTCGGTGTTGGCCGAGACGGCGTGGATCTCGTCGAGCAATGCCGATGCCGATGCCGCCTGCGCGCTGTCGTATTCGGGGGGAACCGGCGGCGTCGGCTCACCTGCCTCTGCCTTCTGGTCCAGGGTCGCGGGATAGACCTGGATGCGGTAGTAGAGCGTCTGCTTGCCGTCTGCTTCACGGCGCGTCCACTGTGCGCGGCGGCTGCCATCGGGCTGTTTTATCTGCGAGAAACCGTAACCCGGAGTTGTGAAATTCTCGTTGAGTATCGCCACTCCGCCCTGCTCGTAGGGCAGCGAGAGCGACACCAGCACAGGCACGCCGCTCGCCTGGAATTCCACCTTTGATTCGATGGTCCAGACCTCTGTCTTGGCGTCGGGCAGCAGCGGAAAGCCGAGTGCGAAGTGCTTGTACAGCGCGATGCTGATCCCGATTACCGCCAGCAGGGCGGCAACCACGTACACCTTGATCTTTTCTTCCATGGCGGGCTGGTCTGTTCGTGGGGTGTGGGGGTCAGGGGCGGGCGGGTGCCGGTACCGTAAAGCGGCGGCTCACGTCCACCACTGCCTGGTCGCGCAGGAAGTCGCGGCCGAGGATCACGGGGTGACCCTTGCCGGCGCGGTCGGCGAGAGAGAATTCCGTGTACTGGTCGATCTCGCCCAGATGTATGTGCAGCGAGACCACGTAGCGCTTGGCGCTGCTGCCTTTGACCGCGGAGGAGCGAAGCACGGGGCGGGACACCTCGGTGGCCTTGCCCCCGGCCGGATCGACCAGGCTGAACTTCACCCAGGTTTTGCCGTCGCGCTCGAACTCGCGTGTGTTGCGGGCGTCGATGGTGGAGCCGGTGGCGCCGGTGTCGAGTCGCGCTTCCAGAACCAGGGACGGCGGATCCACCAGCACGCGCTCGACCTCGCCCAGTACCGGCATGGGTGTGACCGGACGGGCGCGCTCCACGGGGGCGGGCCTGGGCGGTGGGGGCGGGCATGCAGCGGTTGCCGGTGCCGGCGGCGCTGCCGGAGTTTCAACTGCAGGCGGTGCGGGCGGCGCCGGCACGGGTTCCGGGGCAGGCTCCGGTGCCGCAGCGGGCGCCGCTGGCGTCTGGGCGGGCGTTTGCTCGGGGGCTGCGCCACCGGGCGTGGATTGGCAGCCTGCGACGGCCAGCAGGACGCCGAGGAGGGCGGGCGCGAGAAAGGCTCTGGAGCTCATCGTTCCTCGATGTCGGGGACTGGCCAGGGAAGCCCGCAAACTATAGAGCCGGGACCGGGGTGCGGCAATGCGATCGCGGGGCGGAAGCGCTCAGTGCACGGTCCGTGCGGCGGCCTCGAGTTCGGCCAGTTCCAGTTCCTCGGGTTCCAGCGCTACGCTCGAGCCCTGGTAGACGTCGAAGTGCTCGTCGAGGTAATCGCGCAGTTCGCCGACCACAGCGGTCATCGCATCGATGGCCTGGCTGATGTGCTCCAGCGTGGAGAGAATCGATTCCGGGTCCATCGGGCGATTTTTCCGGCCGCTCATGGGGCGTCTCCATCGGCTATCGCCGGCATCCTGTCGGCGCTTCGGGTAGTGGATGGCGCACCAGATGTTGTGTGTTCCGTGTGCGGCTGCAACAAGATACTGTGGGCCGGCGGCGCCGCGCAAGACAAGCAGAAAGGAGCCTGAAACAGATGTCCATCCTGATTGCCATCGACCAGGGAACCACCAGTTCGCGGTGCCTTGCCTTCGACCTCGAAGGCCGGGTGCTGGCGCAGGCGCAGCGCGAGTTCGAGCAGCATTTTCCCGCCGATGGCTGGGTTGAGCACGAGCCCGAGGACATCTGGCAGAGCACGCTCGCCACGCTGGGCGAGGTGGTCGCGCGGCTCGAGGAGCGCTCGCGGGAGATTGCCGCCATCGGCATCACCAACCAGCGCGAAACCACGCTGGTCTGGGACCGCCGCACGGGCGAGCCCCTGCATCGCGCCATCGTCTGGCAGGACCGCCGCACCGCCGGGCTCTGCGCCAGATTGCGCGAGGAGGGAGCGGAGCCTGCGCTTTGCCAGAGCACGGGTCTGCTGCTGGACCCGTATTTTTCGGCCACCAAGATCGGCTGGATCCTGGACAACGTGGAGGGCGCGCGCGCCCGTGCCGAGCGCGGCGAACTCGCTTTCGGCACCGTCGACACCTTTCTTCTGTGGCGGCTCACCGGCGGTGCCGTGCACGCCACGGATGCCACCAACGCCTCGCGCACGGCGCTTTTCGACCTGCGCAGCCAGGACTGGAACCCCGAGTTGTTGCGGCTCTTCGGCGTGCCGAGGCAGATGCTGCCCGATGTGCGCGATTCGGCCGCCGCTTTCGGCGTGGTGCGGGATGGACTACCGGCCGCGGGAGTGCCGATTCTCGGCATCGCCGGGGACCAGCAGTCCGCGTTGATCGGTCAGGGCTGCCTCGAGGCCGGGCAGGCGAAGAGCACCTACGGCACGGGCTGCTTCCTGGTGCTTAACACGGGCACGCAGCCGGTGTGGTCCCGCAACCGCCTGCTGACCACCGTGGCATACCGGGTGGACGGCGTGGCGCATTACGCGATGGAGGGGAGCATCTTCGTGGCGGGTGCGGCGGTGAAGTGGTTGCGCGACGGTTTGGGGATCATCGCCAACGCCGCCGAAACCGGCCCGATCGCCGCACGCGGTGCGGGCTCCGGCGGCGTCTATCTGGTGCCGGCCTTTACGGGTCTCGGTGCGCCGCACTGGGACCCTGACGCACGTGGCGCGCTGATCGGCCTCACCCGCGACAGCGGTGTCGATGCCATCGTCACGGCAACGCTGCAGTCCGTGGCCTACCAGACCCGCGATCTGCTCGACGCCATGGCCCGCGACGGCACCCGGCTCGGGATGCTGCGCGTCGACGGCGGCATGGCCGTGAACGACTGGCTGATGCAGTTCATGGCAGATGTGCTGGGCATTCCCGTGAGCCGCCCGCGACTTACCGAAACCACCGCACTGGGTGCGGCCGCACTCGCCGGTTACCGGGCCGGGCTGCTGCCCTCGCTGGGTTATCTGCCCGCGCTTGGTGGCGAGGAACGCCGCTTCGAGCCCGCGATGGCCCCGGCGGAACGCGAACGCCTCTACGCCGGCTGGCAGGCGGCTGTGGCGCGGGTGCGCACTACGGCTTGAGTCGTGCAGGCCTGACCCCGCTTGCGGGGTCGGGGATGTCCTCAGGAAGAACCTAGCAGGAACTCCACCAGCGCCTTCTGCGCGTGCAGGCGGTTCTCGGCCTCGTCCCAGATCACGGTGTCGGGCGCGTCCATCAGTTCGGCGCTGATTTCCTCGCCGCGGTGCGCGGGCAGGCAGTGGAGGTAGATCGCGTCGCTTGCCGCGATGTCGAGCAGCGATCGATCGATCCGGAAGCCGGTGAAGGCTTTCTCGCGCCGCGCCTGTTCGGCTTCCTGGCCCATGCTGGCCCAGACGTCGGTTGCCAGCAGATGCGCACCGCGTGCGGCATCGCGCGGGTCACGCACGATGCTCACCCGGCCCGCGTTCGCGGCCACAAGGTCGGCGCGCGGCTCGTAACCCTCGGGGCATGCGACCACCAACTCGAAATCGAACTGCCGCGCAGCGTTGATGTAGGAATGGCACATGTTGTTGCCGTCGCCGATCCACGCCACTTTCTTGCCCTGGATGGGGCCGCGGTGCTCGAGATAGGTCTGGATGTCTGCCAGAAGCTGGCAGGGATGGAAGCTGTCGGTGAGGCCGTTTATCACGGGCACCGAGGACGCTGCCGCGAAGCGCTCGACGATGTCATGCCCGAAAGTGCGGATCATCACGATGTCGACCATCGAGGAGATCACGCGCGCGCTGTCCTCGACGGGTTCGCCACGTCCGAGTTGCGTGTCGCGGGGGCTGAGGAACATGGCGTGCCCGCCCATCTGCACCATGCCTGCCTCGAAGGACACACGCGTGCGCGTCGAGGATTTCTCGAAAATCATCGCCATCACCCGGCCGGGTGCCAGGCGTGTGGCGCTGCGGTCGAGTTTCATCTCGGTGGCGCGCGCCAGCACCTGCAGGAGTTCGGCGGGGGAGAGGTCGAGCAGGGTGAGGAAATGGCGAACGGCCACGGTGGCCTCCGGCGATCGCTAGGGGTTGATGAGAGGGCTCGCGCTCAGGCAGCCCGCGCGCGCAGCAGTGTTGCAAGGATCCGTGTGATTTCCGTGACCTCGGCCTCCGTGACGATCAGCGGCGGCAGCAGGCGGATCACGTTTTCGCCCGTCAGGTTTATGAGCAGGCCCGCAGCGAGTGCTGCCTCGACCAGTCCGGCGCCGGAGGTCTCGAGTTCGATGCCCACCATGAGGCCCTTGCCACGCACCTCGCGCACGCCGGGGACCTCGGCCAGCGCCTCGCGCAGTTGCTGCACCAGCGCGTTGCCCATGCGCTCGGCGTGCTCGCAGAGATGCTCCTCCTCGATCACCCGGAGCACGGCGTTTGCCGCAGCGCAGGCGAGCGGATTGCCGCCGAAGGTGGAGCCGTGGTTGCCGGCACCGAAAACCGCGGCGGCCTTGCCGCGCGCCAGGCAGGCACCGATGGGCACGCCGTTGCCGAGGCCTTTGGCGGTGGTGAGCACATCCGGTGCTGCGTGACCGTGCTGCCAGGCGAACATCCGTCCGGTGCGGCCGTTACCGGTCTGGACTTCGTCCAGCATCAGCAGCCAGCCATTGGCGTCGCAGATCTCGCGCAGGCCCTCGATGTATCCGGGCGGCGGTATGCGGATGCCGGCCTCGCCCTGCACCGGCTCGACAAGCACGGCCACGACGCGCGGGTTCTCTCGCGCGATGGCGTTGATCGCGTCCAGATCGCCGTAGCTTGCGCGAACGAAGCCGCTCACCAGCGGCTCGAATCCTTCCTGCACCTTGCGGCTGCCCGTGGCGGAGAGCGTGGCCATGGTCCGGCCGTGGAAGGCGCCGTCCATGACGATGATCTCCGGCGATTCCACGCCCCTGCGGTTGCCGTAGAGCCGCGCGATCTTGATGGCGCCTTCGTTTGCTTCGGCCCCTGAATTGCCGAAGAACACCGTGTCCATGCCCGCGAGGCGGGTGATGCGGTCGGCCAGTTCCTGCTGCAGCGGTATGCCGTAGAGGTTGGAGGTGTGGAGGAGCCTCCCGGCCTGCGACGTGATGGCCTCGGTGACCGCGGGATGCGCGTGCCCGAGTCCGCAGACGGCGATTCCCGAGAGCGCGTCCAGGTAGCGGCGACCGGCCGTGTCGTACAGCCAGCAGCCCTCGCCGTGCGTGAAACTCACGTCGAGACGCTTGTAGGTGGGCATGATCGAGGGCGTGCTCATGGGCTCTTCCCTGGACGGGTCCCGGCGCCGCGCAGGCGCCCAGAACGAAAAGAGGCAGCAGGTGCTGCCTCCGGAAAAGCGGCGGATCGTAGCCCCGCACCCCGGGCCGCACAACGCCGCATCCTGTGACAGAGTGGCACTCCGGCTGCGGGGATCCCGTTCCCAAACCCGATCACTTTACTGGGTCATCGCGGATCGCTTGTGTATCATGCGGCCCGATCCCCAACTCCCCGCCGGAGGCGTTTCCCATGTCGCAGGAAGACATCATCGAGTCCATCAAGCAGCAGATCGCGGAGAACCCGATCCTGATCTACATGAAAGGCTCGCCGAACCAGCCGCAGTGCGGCTTCTCCGCCCGTGCAACGCAGGCCCTGATGGCCTGCGGCGAGCGTTTTGCCTATGTGGATATCCTCCAGAACCCCGACGTCCGTGCCACGCTGCCGGCCTATGCCAACTGGCCGACGTTCCCGCAACTGTGGATCAAGGGCGAGCTGATCGGCGGGTCGGACATCATCAGCGACATGTTCGAGAAGGGTGAACTCCAGACCCTCGTCAAGGAAGCAGTCGGCAACGCCGGCTGAGACTCAGGCGGGAGGCCAGCCTCCCGCATCCTTCCACCGGTTCACGATCGAGCAGAAGAGCTCGGCGGTTTTCTCGCAGTCGTAGCCGGCGCGATGCGCCTTCCGGGCGCTGAACTCTATTTCTGCCATCTCGCAGGCCCGCGCCAGCACCGTCTGGCCGAAGGCCATTCCCGCGAGCGTGACGGTGTCGAAGGTGCTGAAGGGGTGGAAGGGGTTGCGCTTGATGTCGCAGCGCTCGGCCGCCGCAAACACGAATCCGTGATCGAAGAAAGCGTTGTGCCCCACGAGGATGGCCCGTTTGCAGCCGGCTTCGCGCACGGCGCGCCGCACCTCGCCGAAGAGTTCACGCAGGGCGTCGCCCTCGTCCAGCGCACCGCGGTCTGGCGACCAGGGGTCGATGCCGGTGAAGTCGAGCGAAGCCTGCTCGATGTTCGCGCCCTCGAAGGGATGCACGTCCCAGCCCACGGTGTGATCGCAGCGCAGGTCTCCGCGCTCGTCCATCGCGAGTATCGAGATCGCGACCTCCAGCAGCGCATCAGTGCGGGAATTGAAGCCGCCTGTTTCCACATCCACCACCACGGGCAGATAGCCCCTGAAGCGCGACGATAGCGGCGTGCCTCCCGGGCCCGTGTTCTCGAGGTCGGTGTGCCAGTCCCTGTCGTTCACGTTGCTCATGCCTGCTGCCCGCCCACTACCCGCCACGCCACCTGTTCGCCCGCTCGCATCGGCACCACGCTCTCGCTGCCCATTACGGCGTCGGCGGGGCCTTCCCAGGCCTCGCGGCGCAGGCGTATGCGGTCCTGGTTGCGTGGCAATCCATAGAAATCGGGACCGTGGAAACTGGCAAAACCTTCAAGCCGCTCCAGCGCGCCGCAGGCATCGAAGACCTCTGCGTAGGACTCGATGGCGGAGTCTGAATTGAAGATGCCCGCGCAGCCTGCGGCGCATTCCTTGGCGTGCTTCGAATGGGGCGCGGAGTCCGTGCCCAGGAAGAATTTCGGCGAACCGCCCGTGGCCGCTGCAAGCAGTGCTTCCTGGTGGGTGTTGCGCTTGAGCACCGGCAGACAGAAGAAATGCGGCCGCACGGCTCCCGCCAGCATGTGGTTGCGGTTGTAGAGCAGGTGGTGCGGCGTGATGGTGGCGGCAATCGTTGCCGGTCCTTCGGCCACAAAGGCTGCGGCATCCGCGGTGGTGATGTGCTCGAAAACCACCTTCAGCGCCGGGAAGTCCCGCAGCAGCGGGCCCATCGTGCGATCGATGAAGACTTTTTCGCGGTCGAACACGTCGATATGCGAATCCGTGACCTCGCCGTGTATCAGCAAGGGCATGCCGATGCGCTGCATCTCTTCGAGTACGGGGTACACGCGCGTGATGTCTGTCACGCCCGCGTCGCTGTTGGTGGTGGCGCCGGCCGGGTAGAGCTTCACGCCATACACCACGCCGCCTGCCTTGGCGCGGGTGATCTCGGCGGGCTCGGTGATATCTCGCAGGTAGAGCGTCATCAGCGGCTGGAAACCGGCGCAGGCCAGTGCCGGGTTCACGGCGGCCATGATGCGGGAGTGGTAGGCGAGGGCATCTGCCGCGGTGGAGACGGGCGGCTTCAGGTTGGGCATCACGATGACGCGCCGGAACACACGCGCCGCAGCGTTCACCGTGAGTTGCAGGGAGGGGCCGTCTCGCAGGTGCAAATGCCAGTCGTCTGGCCGGGTGATCTCGATGTCCTGCATCCCTGTCTGCCTTCTGCTCGCGAGCCGGGATGCTAGCGGAAAAGCCTGCCCGCCGGTACCGTTCCGGCAGTGACCGATAAAGTTCCGCTGCCAAGGGTCGATAACCCGCTTGATGGGGATGGGGCCCGAGGGCCCCGGTGGGAGGGCCGTTGATCCAGAAAGAGGCGTCTGCCTGTTCGCAAACCCGACCGGTGCGGTTCTTTGCCGCGCTGGGCGCGCTTGTGTTCGTCGCCTCCGCGCAGGCGATCGATTTCGGCGCAAGGCCCGATGCGGCCGAATGGAAGCTGCGACGTTCCACGCTCGAATGCCGCCTTTCCCAGCCCATTCCTTTCTTCGGCGAGGCGGTGTTCCGCAAGAACGCGGGTGAATCCCCCGAGTTCGTGCTGCAGAGCAACCAGCGCCTGCTCTCCGGAGACGCCAGCCTGAGCCTGCAGGCCCCGCCCTGGCGCGAGACCATCGAGCCCATCCTGCTGGCGAGCGTGCCGGTGCAATCGGGAGCCGACCCCGTGCGTCTCTCCGAGACCATGGCAGACCGCATTCTCGAGGGTCTGCTGGAGGGGCTGGTGCCGGTCTTCGATCGCTTGCCTTCCATGTCCCGAAGCGGCCACACCCGCGTGAGCCTCGTGCCCGTGAATTTTCGCGCAGCCTATGGCGATTACCGCGAATGCCTCGGCGGGCTGCTGCCGAGCTCCTTTGCGCAGGCCGCGCGCACCCGCATCAATTACCCCGGTGGTGGCTACGAGATCGACGATGCCGCGCGCGCGCGCCTCGACGTGCTGCTTCAGCACCTGTCTCTCGTGAAGGACGTGAAGGCGATCTACATCGACGGCTACAGCGACGACACCGGCCGGCGTCCGCAGAACCTCGAGCTCTCCAAGCAGCGGGCGCAGGCGGTGGTGGACTATCTGGTCGGCAAGGGCGTCGACGCCAAGCTGGTCACCATGCGCTATTACGGATCGCGGTATCCGGTGGCACGCGGTCGAAGCGCCGCCGCGCGCGCCGAGAACCGCCGTGTCACCGTGCGGGTGGAGCGCGGCTGAGTCCGCGTTTGACAGCATCCCCTCCCGGCGCTGAGCATCCGCTCCAGTATTTTCCCGAGGCAAAGACCATGCTGCTGGCCGGCAAGACCGTGATCGTGACTGGCGTTGGCCCCGGCATGGGCCGGCAACTCGCGCTGATCGCA
Organism: uncultured Gammaproteobacteria bacterium; assembly: GCA_903928015.1. Lineage (GTDB taxonomy): Bacteria > Pseudomonadota > Gammaproteobacteria > Pseudomonadales > UBA5518 > UBA5518. The sequence goes on from CAIYPF010000006.1 coordinate 24,600, forward strand.
GCGAGCGAGGGCGCACAGGTGGCGGTGGCCGCCCGCTCCGCGGGGTTCATCGACGAGGTCGCACGCGAGATCGGGGCCGCCGGTGGCCGCGCCATCGCTGTCAGTACCGACGTCTCTGACAGCGCTGCCTGCGCCAGGCTCGCCGCCGCGACGCTGGAGGCCTTCGGTCGCATCGACGGGCTGGTCTGCAGCGCATACAAGGTGGCGGATTCGCGGCCTTTCGAGAGCACCGATCTCGATGCCTGGATGGCCAACATGAACGTCACCTGCTTCGGATCGCTGCGCATGATCCAGACGGTGGTGCCGGCTATGAAGGCGCAGGGCGGCGGCGCGGTCGTGAACATCGGAGCGCTCGCGTCGGCGCAGCCCTCGCCCGGGCAGTCCGACTACGCCGTTTCCAAGGCCGCGCTCGAGGGCGCCACCCGGCAGCTCGCCGCTGAACTCGGCCCCTACGGCATTCGCGTCAACGTGGCGCGCATGGGTTGGCTCTGGGGCAAGCCGGTGCGGGACTATCTCGCGTGGGATGCCGCGCAGCGCGGCGTGGAGCTGCAATCGCTGGTCGATGACATCGCCTCGCGCGTGGCGCTCGGTGTCATCCCGCCCGAGGAAGACTGCGCGCGCAGCGCCTTGTTCCTCATTTCCGACTACGCCCGCATGGTCACCGGCGCGGTGCTCGACGTGAACGGCGGGGAATACCTCGTTCCCTGAGTTCCTCAGCGGCCGCCGGTGGCGATTGCCGGCAGCCCGGGGATTGGCTCCGCGAAGCGGAAGGGGATCGACACCAGTCCCATCCCGGTGTTGCGCTGCACCACGAAGTGCAGGTGCGGGCCGGTGCTGTTGCCCGTGTTCCCCGACAGGCCGAGCTGCGTGCCTTGCCGCACGCGTTCTCCTTCCCTCACACGCACCGATCCCTGCGAGAGGTGCAGGTACACGGCCATGGTGCCGTCAGCGTGGAGGACGCGCACGAAATTCCCCGAGGGATCGCGCCCGCGCCCGCTCTGCCGGTTCTCGGTCTTCACCACCACGCCCCCGCGCGAGGCTATGACCGGCGTTCCCACCGGCATGGAGATATCGATCGCATAGCGGCTTTTGGGCGTGAAGTGGCTGTAACCGCCGTTGGCACCCTGGCTGACGCTGAAGGGCCCGCCTCGCCAGGGCAGCGGATAGGCATCACCCGCGGGCTTCGCGCCCGGATCCCCGAGTGCCAGACCGAGCCGTGTCTCGTAGCGCATGGCATGCGCCGGGTCGGCGGGCTGCAGCGAGAACATGCTGGTGCGGCTGCGCGGTGGCAGCAGCTGGCGCACCACACCTGCCGGCGCATGCGCCACGTTGCCCAGGTGATCCAGCCGCAGCTCCACTTCCACGGGTGCGTAGAGATCATTCACGATCCAGATGGCATCGCCCCGGCCGAGTCTCCGGCGTTCGACCCGCACGGCCTTCTCGAGATGCTCCTCCATGCGGTCGGGGAAGACGATCTTGCGCGCGCCTTTCACGGGCTTGTCTGTGAGGTGTATGACGCCGTTGGCGTCGCGGTACTTGTAGACCGTGGTGGCGTCTGCGGTCGATGCGCAAAGCAGCAGGCAGAGGAGCGCGAGATGGAGAAGGGGGGCTGGCATGGGGCGGCAGGCTAGCAGGGGCTCCGTGAATCTGCCACAGCCGGGGTGACGGACACTGTGGCGCGCTCCGTGCCGCCGCTAGAATGCGTGGCCTTTCCCGCCGCCCGCGCTGTCCGGAGATCCCGCATGTCTTCCATCAAGAAAGTCGTCCTCGCCTATTCAGGTGGCCTCGATACCTCCGTGATCGTGCGCTGGCTCCAGGAGAACTACGGTTGCGAGGTGGTGACCTTCACCGCCGACATCGGTCAGGGCGAGGAACTCGAGCCCGCGCGCGAGAAGGCAAAGCTCCTCGGCGTCAAAGAAATCCACATCGACGATCTGCGCGAGGAATTCGCCCGCGACTTCGTCTTCCCCATGTTCCGAGCCAACGCTGTCTACGAGGGCGAGTACCTTCTGGGCACCTCCATCGCCCGCCCGCTGATCGCCAAGCGGCTGGTCGAGATCGCCCGCGAGTGCGGAGCGGATGCCGTCTCCCACGGTGCCACCGGCAAGGGCAACGACCAGGTGCGCTTCGAGCTCGGCGCTTACGCGCTCATGCCCGGCGTGAAGGTGATCGCGCCGTGGCGCGAGTGGAAGCTCACCTCCCGCCAGACGCTGCTCGACTACTGCGAGACCCACGGCATCCCCGTAGAGATGAAGCGCGGCAAGAAATCCCCCTACTCGATGGACGCCAACCTCCTTCACATCTCCTACGAGGGCGGCGGCCTCGAAGACCCCTACTGGGAGCCGGGCGAGGACATGTGGCGCTGGACCGTGCCGCCCGAGCAGGCGCCCGACCAGCCCACCTACATCGAACTCGGCTACCGCGGCGGCGACATCGTGAGTGTCGATGGCGTGACGATGAGCCCGGCGCAGGTGATGCTGCACCTGAACAAGGTGGCCGGCGACAACGGCATCGGCCGCCTCGATCTGGTCGAGAACCGCTACGTGGGCATGAAGTCCCGCGGCTGCTACGAAACACCCGCCGGCACCGTGATGCTCAAAGCCCACCGCGCCATCGAGTCGATCACGCTCGATCGTGAGGTGGCGCATCTCAAGGACGAGCTGATGCCGCGCTACGCCAAGCTGGTCTACAACGGCTACTGGTGGTCGCCCGAGCGCCGCATGCTGCAGGCCGCCATCGACCACTCCCAGTCGTGGGTCAACGGCACCGTGCGCCTCAAGCTCTACAAGGGCGGCGTGTACGTGGTGGGCCGCAAGTCCGACGACACCCTCTTCGATGCCACCATCGCCACCTTCGAGGACGACCGCGGCGCCTACGACCAGAAAGACGCCGAGGGCTTCATCCGGCTTAACGCGCTGCGCATGCGTATTGCAGCCCGCAAGGGCCGTAGCGCGGGCTGATGGACGCCGAACTGCTGCAAAAGGAAGTCACGAAGCGCCGCAGCTTCGCGATCATCTCGCACCCGGACGCGGGCAAGACCACCATCACCGAAAAGCTGCTGCTCTTCGGCAACGCGATCCAGCTCGCGGGCACCATCAAGGCCCGCAAGAGCGGCCGCCACGCCACCTCCGACTGGATGACCATGGAGCAGGAGCGGGGTATCTCCGTCACCACCTCGGTGATGCAGTTCCCGTATCGCGAGCGCATGGTGAACCTGCTCGACACGCCCGGCCACGAGGACTTCTCCGAAGACACCTACCGCACGCTCACGGCGGTCGACTCGGTGCTGATGGTCATCGACGGCGCGAAGGGCGTGGAGGAGCGCACCATCAAGCTGATGGAGGTCTGCCGCCTGCGCGACACACCCATCCTCGGCTTCATCAACAAGATGGACCGCGAGACGCGCGACCCGGTGGAGCTGCTCGACGAGATCGAGTCGGTGCTGAAGATCAAGGCAGCGCCCATCAACTGGCCGATCGGCGCGGGCAAGCGCTTCAAGGGCCTCTACGACCTCTACACCGACACCATCCATGTCTACCAGCAGGGTCAGGGTCACCGCATCCCGGACGATGTGCGCATCCAGGGCATAGACAGCGCCGAGGCACGCGCCTTTCTGGGCGACGAGTTCGAGGAGCTGCAGCTCTCGATCGAGCTGGTGCGTGGTGCCAGCCACACCTTCGATCACGCCGAGTACATGGCCGGGCGCATGACGCCGGTGTTCTTCGGTACGGCGCTCGGCAACTACGGTGTGCGCGAGATGCTCGACGCCTTCGTCGAGTGGGCCCCGGGCCCCAAGTCCCACGCCGCAGAGACGCGCGTGGTCGATGCGCGTGAGCCGCGCTTCAGCGGTTTTGTCTTCAAGATCCAGGCGAACATGGACCCGCGCCACCGTGACCGCATCGCGTTCCTGCGTGTGTGCTCCGGCGCCTACGAAAAAGGCATGAAGATGCGCCACGTGCGCCTCGGCAAGGAAGTGAAGGTCGCGGATGCCGTGACATTTCTGGCCGGTGAGCGCAGCCAGCTCGAAGACGCCGTGTCCGGCGACATCATCGGCCTGCACAACCACGGCACCATCCAGATCGGCGATACCTTCAGCGAGGGCGAGGCGCTCAAGTTCACGGGTATCCCGCATTTCGCGCCCGAACTCTTCCAGCGCATCCGTCTGAAAGACCCGCTCAAGATGAAGCACCTGCAGAAGGGCCTGCAGCAGCTCTCGGAGGAAGGTTCCACGCAGGTCTTCATGCCGCTGCGCAACAACGACCTCATCGTAGGCGCTGTGGGCACGCTGCAGTTCGAGGTGGTGGCCTTCAGGTTGCGCGATGAGTACAAGGTCGATTGCGTCTACGAGGGCGTGAACGTCTACACGGCGCGCTGGGTCGAGTGCGACGACGAGAAAAAACTCGCCGAATTCCGCGACAAGGCCTACGACAACCTCGCCATCGACGGCGGCGGGCATCTGGCCTACCTCGCGCCCACTCGCGTGAACCTGAACCTCACCATCGAGCGTTGGCCGGAGATCCGCTTCCGCGCGACCCGGGAGCATTGATCCACCCTGCCTGGCGAGCGTGCCACGCCCGCGACGTCAGCCCTCAACCGCAGCCGGTGGCCGGAGGTCGCGCCGCCCGCGTATAGTCCGCAGCCATGAGCGAACAGAAAAAACTCCTCGATACCCTGCGCATAGATCGCAGCGCTGCGCCCGAAAACGCCTCCTCCCTGCCGAAGGCGGCTGCGGTGCTGTTGCTGGTGGCGCTGGTCGGTGCCGCTGCGTATTGGGCCGGTTCCGCTGGCAAGGATGCGCCTGCAGCAGTTGCGCCAACGCCTGCCCCGGCGGCGGCCTCAGCCGCTCCAGCAGCCAGCCCCGCAGTCGCTCCCGAAGATGCCTCCGTGCTGAGCGCCTCGGGCTATATCACGGCCCGGCGCATGGCCACTGTCGCCTCCCGGATTACCGGGCAGCTCACCGATGTGGTGATCGAGGAGGGCATGCGTGTCGCGGCCGGCGACGTGCTGGCACGCCTTGATGACAAGATCGCGCAGAACGAAGTCGATGGCGCACAGGCCCGGAGTCGTGCGGCGCTTGCCCGCGCGGAAAGCGTGAAGACGGATCTTGCCGAGGCAAGGCGCGTACTGGCGCGTGTCGAGAACCTGAAGAAAACCGATTTCTCCAGCGAGGCCTCTCTTACCGAGGCCCGCGCCCTGGTCGAACGTCTGACGGCCGGTCTTGCCAGTGCCCGTGCCGAGGCCGAGGTGGCGGACTACGCCGTGCAGGGCGCGCGTGAGCAACTTGCGCTGCACACCATACGGGCTCCCTTTGCGGGTGTGGTCACCGAGAAGACCGCACAGCCGGGGGAGGTCGTCTCGCCGATGTCGGCCGGTGGCGGCTTTACCCGCACGGGCGTCTGCACCATCGTCGACATGAGCTCGCTCGAGATCGAAGTGGATGTGAACGAGTCCTTCATCGGGCGCGTGAGTGCCGGCCAGCGCGTCACTGCCACGCTGGACGCCTATCCCGAGTGGGACATTCCCGCCCGCGTCATTGCCATCATTCCCAGCGCAAACCGCGAGAAAGCAACGGTTCGGGTGCGCATCGGACTCGACACCGACGACGCCCGCATCCTGCCCGACATGGGCGTGAAAGTGGCTTTCAAGAAGGCCTGAACCCCGGAGCCGCCGCATGACCAAGCTGTTCGAACTGCATGACGTGGCCAAGCGTTTCCAGCGCGGCAAGGAGAGCATCACCATTTTCGACGGCCTGAGCCTCGGCATCGAGGAAGGCGACTTCGTGGCGATCATGGGGCCTTCAGGTTCGGGCAAGACCACGCTGCTGAACCTGCTGGGCGGCGTGGATCAGCCGAGCGCCGGCGAGATCCGCTTTGCGGGCTCGCGCATCGATTCGCTCTCCGAGACCGGGCTCGCCGCCTGGCGCGCCGCCAACGTGGGTTTCATCTTCCAGTTCTACAACCTCATGCCGATGCTGAGCGCCGAGCGCAACGTGGAACTGCCCCTGCTGCTCACCTCCCTTTCGCGCGCAAGGCGTCGCCAGAGTGTGGAGGCCGCGCTCAAACTGGTGGGGCTTGAAGACCGCGCGCGGCATCTGCCGAAGGAGCTCTCGGGCGGACAGCAGCAGCGCGTCGCCATCGCAAGGGCCGTGGTCTCGGACCCCAAGCTCCTGCTGTGTGACGAGCCTACCGGGGATCTGGATCGCGCCACCGCGGACGAGATCCTGAAGATGCTCTCCCTTCTGAACAACGAATTCGGCAAGACCATCGTGATGGTCACGCACGATCCCGAGGCGGCGAAGTACGCGAAACGCGTGCTGCACCTCGACAAGGGTCGCTTCGCAGGCGAGGAGCTCGCGGCCTGAACGGCGGCGGGTCGATGCTGCAATGAGCGAACTCCACCTGATCTGGCGCAACCTGGTGCGGCGCAAACTGCGCTTCGCGCTCACCCTGTTTGCCATCTTCATCGCGTTCCTGATCTTCGGTGTGCTCGGCGGTGTGCGTACCGCTTTGCAGTCGGGCGTGGACCTGATGGCCGACAACCGTCTGGTCACCGTGAACAAGATCAATTTCACGCAGCCCCTGCCCATCTCCTACCTGAACAAGGTGCGCGCGATCGATGGCGTGCAGGTGGCCTCGCACTCCGGGTGGTTCGGCGCTTATGTGCGTGACTCGCGCAATGTGATCGTTGCCTTCGCCATCGAGCCCGAGAGCTACCTGCAGGTCTACGGTGACGAGATCAGGCTCGATCCGGCGCAGCGCGAGGCGTTCCTGCGCAACCGTCAGGGCATGATCGCGGGCGAGGCGCTGGCCAAGGCGCAGGGCTGGAAACTCGGCGACCGCATTCCCGTGCAGTCGAATATCTTCAGCCGCAGCGATGGCAGCACGACCTGGGAGATGGTGGTCGAGGGGATTTTCCGGGGCAAGGAAGAGAGCAGCGACACGCGGCGCATGTACTTCCACTACGACTACCTGAACGAGTCACGCGCCATCGGCAAGGATTTCACGGGGATCATCGTGTTCAACACCGTGAATCCGGCCCGCAACGAAACCATCGCCCGCCAGATCGATGCGCTCTTCGCCAACAGCTTTTACGAGACGCAGACCGACACCGCCAAGGCGTTCAACAAGGCCTTCATCGCGCAGCTCGGGAATATCGCGATGATCATCACCTCGGTGGTGTCTGCCGCCTTCTTCACCATCCTGCTGATCGTGGGCAACACCATGATGCTCGCGATCCGCGAGCGCACCACCGAGATCGCCGTCATGAAGACGCTGGGTTTCCGCTCGGAGCGGATCTTCCGGATGGTGCTCGCGGAGTCGATGTTCCTCTCGCTGCTCGGTGGTTTGCTGGGCATTGCCGCCGCGCTGATGGCGGTAGCCGGTTTGCACAAGGCGCTTGCCGGGGTGCTGCCGGATCTGAGTCTGGGGCCTGCTGTGATCGCGCAGGCGCTGGCCATCATGCTGGCGCTGGGACTTGTGACGGGCCTGCTTCCCGCCTTCGCTGCGATGCGCCTGAATATCGTGACCGCGCTGGGGAGAAACTGAGATGAGCCGCCTGTCCGCCCAGATTGTCGCGGTGGTCGCCATGAACCTGCGCAGCCTTCCCTCGCGTGCGTCCATCTCGGCAGTCACGCTGGTGGCGGTTGCGGTGGTGGTCACGGTGCTGCTCAGTTTTCTCGCCATGGCCAACGGCTTCAGGGCCACCGTCGCCGGCAGCGGCTCGCCTGACGTGGCCATCGTGATGCGTGAAGGCAGCGAGGCAGAGCTGAACAGCACCCTCACGCGTGACCAGGTCAATCTCTTGCTCGATGCGCCCGGTGTTGCCAAGGGGCCCGATGGTCCGATCGGCTCGGCCGAGCTTTACGTCATTGTCGATGGCATCAAGCGCGAGGGCGGGACGCGCGCCAACCTGCCGCTGCGCGGTATCGGGCCCTCGGGTGTGGCCTTGCGTGACGGCGTGGAGATCGTGGAAGGCAGGATGTTCGCGCCCGGCACCAACGAGATCGTGGTGGGTCAGGGCGCGATGCGCGAGTTCGCCGGTTTCGAACTGGGCAAGGAGATTCGTTTCAGCCGCTCTACCTGGAAGGTGGTGGGCGTGTTCGCGATGCATGGATCGGTCTTCGAGAGTGAACTCTGGGCCGACGCAGGCTCGGTGCAATCCCTGTTCAACCGTGGCAGCCGCTTCCAGACGATGCGACTCAAACTGGAAAAGCCCGACTCCTTCGAGGTGCTGCGGGACTTCGTGAAGACCGACCCGCGCTTGAAGCTCGATGCGAAAACCGAGCAGGCCTACTACGCCGGGCAGTCGCAGCGCACCTCCGATCTCATCATGTATCTGGGCTGGCCCCTCGGTATTGCGATGGCCTTCGGTGCACTGGCCGGGGCGCTGAACACGATGTACACCTCGGTGGCCATGCGAGCGCGCGAGATCGCCACCTTGCGAGCGCTGGGCTTCAGCGGCATTGCGACCTTTGCGGGCACACTTGCGGAGTCGCTTGTGCTTTCGATTGTGGGCGGCGTGCTGGGTGCGCTGGCGACATGGATTTTTTTCGACGGGCTTTCCGCGAGCACGCTCGGAGGGAGCTTCACGCAGGTGGTGTTCAGCTTCCAGCTCACGCCTGCACTGGTGTGGCAGGGCGCGGTGCTGGCGCTGGTGATCGGCTTTGCCGGAGGCGTATTCCCTGCCTGGCGTGCGGCGCGCACGCCGGTGTCGACCGCGTTCAGACTGTAGGAGCGCGCCATGCGCGCGAGACCAGCCCCGGGCGTGGCACAGTCGCGGGCATGGCCCGCTCCTGCGCGGGGACGGCGTGGACTTATGCCAGCAGCGGCAAAATCCTTTTCTCGATGTCTTTCGGTGTTGATGTGGGCGCGAAGCGCTCCAGCACGTTTCCGTCGCGGCCCACGAGGAACTTGGTGAAGTTCCACTTGATGCCTTCCGAACCCAGCAATCCGGGCGCCTGCTCTTTCAGGAACTGGTAGAGCGGGTGGGCGTTGGCGCCGTTCACCTCGATCTTCGAGAACATCGGGAACTTCACGTCGTACTTCGTCTGGCAGAAGCCGAGGATCTCGGCGTCGCTGCCCGGGTCTTGCCCGCCGAACTGGTTGCAGGGAAATCCGAGTACCGCGAGGCCCTTGGCCGCGTGGGCTTCGTGCAGCGCCTCGAGCCCTTCGAACTGCGGAGTGAAGCCGCATTTGCTGGCGGTGTTCACGATCAGCAGCACCTTGCCCTTGTAGGCCGAGAGTGGCTGTTCCTCGCCGGTGGTGGTCTTGGCGCTGAAGTCGTAGATGGTGCTCATGGGCGTCTCCGGGAAGGTGTGTGACCGGCGCATGGTACATGCCCGCAGCGATGGCCGGATCACCCGCGCAGCGCCATTGCCCGAGCCGCAACGGGCGTGCGATCATCGCTGTACAAATACACAGCCCTCGTCGAGCCCCCCGATGCTGCGTGGCGACTACGCCTTTGTCGACCTCGAGACCACCGGTTGCAACCCGGTGCACGACCGCATTACCGAGGTCGCGATCGTCAGCGTGCGCGACGGGCAGATCACCGAGCGCTGGGAGCATCTGGTAGACCCCGGCATGCCCATCCCCGCGTCCATCCAGGCACTCACCGGCATCACCAACGATATGGTGCAAGGGCAACCGCGCATCGAGCGGTTGGCGGAGGAGATCCGCGAGCGGCTCGAGGGCGTCACCTTCGTGGCCCACAACGCGCGCTTTGACCACGGCTTCCTGCGCAATGCGCTGAAGCGCGCCGGGCTTGCCTTTCGCGGCCCGGTGCTCTGCACCGTCAAGCTCTCGCGGCGGCTGCACCCGCAGGAGCCGCGGCACAATCTGGATGCACTGATCGCGCGGCATTCGCTCGGCTGCGGTGCGCGCCACCGCGCCATGGGTGATGCCGCCGCCACCTGCGAGTTCGTGCTCAAGATGGCAGACGCGCTGGGCGGGGACACGATCGCCGGGCACGTTGCCGCTCTCACACGGCTTTCATCGCTGCCCACGCGCATTTCAGCCGAGGTGCTCGACGCCATTCCCGATACGCCTGGCGTCTACCTGTTCTTCGACGAACGCGACGCCCCGCTCTACGTCGGCAAAAGCATCAATCTGCGCACCCGGGTGCTCTCGCATTTCTCCTCCGATCACAGCAGTCCCCGCGAGATGCAGATCGCACAGCAGACCGCGCGCATCGAATGGCACGAGACGGCGGGCGAACTCGGCGCGCTGCTCCGCGAATCGCAGCTCGTCAAAGACCTCGTACCCGTCTACAACCGCCGCCTGCGGCGGCACGCCGCGCTCTGCAGCATCCGCTGGAACGCAGAGCCGGGCAGCGTTCCCGAGATCGTCTCCGGGCCCGAGGTGGTCGATAGCGGGCTGCAGCATCTGCATGGGCTTTTCCGAACCAAATCCGCGGCGCGCAAGGCCCTGCTCGAGATGGCAGACGAGCACAAACTCTGCCCGCGGCTCCTGGGCCTCGAGAAGGGCAGCGGTGCGTGTTTCCGCTCGCAGGTGGGCAAGTGCTCGGGCGCCTGTGCCGGGCGCGAGACACCCATCAAGCACGCCACGCGTCTCGCCGAGGCCCTCGCGCGCCTCAAGCTGGTGAGCTGGCCCTGGGAGGGCCCCGTCGCCATCCGCGAGGCCTCGCCCGGGTACGGAGAGGATGTACACGTGGTGGATCGCTGGTGCTATCTGGGCACTTTCCGCAGCCAGGACGAACTCCTGCAGCGCGATCTCTTCGAGCGCCGCGCTGCCTTCGACATGGATACCTACAAACTGCTGGTTGCGCACCTGATGCGCAACCGCCGCGCCCGCGTGATGCCGCTTGCAGAGGCGGGCAGCCAGTTGCGTGCAGGAGCGCATCACTGATGCGCGCCATGGCGATTGGCATGGTGGCGATCCTGCTCGCGGGCTGCAGTCGCGTGGAACAACCCGTAACAAACGCCGCGCGCTTCGTGGCGCGCATGAGTTGCTCCTGCGTGTTCGTGACGGGGCGCGATCTGCCGGCTTGCCTCGCGGATCTGCCGCCAGAGGCCGCGTGGCTTCGCGTGCAGGTCGACGAAGCCGCCCGCCGCGTGCGCGCAAATGCCCTCTGGCTGCAGGGCGAGGCCCGCTTCGAGGAGGGACGCGGATGCCAGTTGCAAGACTGATCCTCGCGCTTATAGCGGCGTTGTCGTTCGCTGCGCACGCGGGTGAATTCCCCGGCGCGGAATGGGACATTGCGCCACGCGACGCCGCGCTCGAAGCGCATATCGACACCGCCTTCGCGCCCGATGCAGGCCCGGTGCTCTCGGGCGTGCGCGCCGTGCTGCTGGTGCAGGACGGGCGCATCCGCGCCGAGCGTTACCGCGAGGGTTTCGGGCCGGAGAGCAAGTTCATCTCCTGGTCGATGGGCAAGAGCATGGTCCAGGCGCTGGCCGGCGTGATGGTGCGCGAAGGGCGCATCACGCCCTCCAGTCCGCTGCCGGTGCCGGAATGGCAGCAAGACCCTTCGGACCCGCGCCGCGCCATCACGCTGGACGATGCCCTTCGCATGTCCACCGGCCTCGCCTTCAACGAGGACTATTCCGACCTGCAGAACTCCGACGCCATCCGCATGCTCTTCGGCGACGGCGCGCGGGACATGGGCGCCTACGCTGCCACGCGCCCGCTGATCCATCCGCCGGGCACGTTCTGGGATTACTCCTCGGGCACCACCAATATCGTCTCGCGTGTGATCCGCGATCTGTCCGGCGGCACCGAGAAGAGTTACCGCGGTTTCGTGCAGCGCGAACTGCTCGCGCCCATCGGCATCCGCAACGCGGTGCTGGAATTCGACGCAGCCGGGACGCTGATCGGCTCCTCGCTCATCTTCATGAAGGCGCGGGATTACGCGCGATTCGGGCTGCTCTATCTGCACGACGGCGTATGGAACGAGCAGCGCATCCTGCCCGAGGGTTGGGTGGAGCGCGCGCGGCGGCCTACTGCGGGCTCAAAGGGGCGCTACGGGGCGCAGTGGTGGCTGTCGTTCTCTGATCCCGAGGGCGTGCCCACCGCGAAGCGCCAGTTTCCGTCCGATACCTTCATGGCCCGTGGGCATCAGGAGCAGGCGATTATCGTCATCCCCTCAAAACACGCGGTGCTGGTGTGTCTGTCGCTGATCGAGAGCGGGGATGTGTCGGCGTTGCAGGATTGGTTGGTGGGGGTGGTGTCACCGGAGGAAAACTGAGCCACCAGCGCCCACCTTCCTCGCCTTCCCCCCGCCGAATTGATTTACGCTTTGCCTCCCGATCCACTCTGCTGGAGCAGA
>CAIYPF010000007.1 GCA_903928015.1 uncultured Gammaproteobacteria bacterium
ATGATCTGCGCGGGTGTCACACCGAACTTCTGCACCACGCCTGCGGCGTCGAGGCGCGTGTCGTTCATCGTGTTGATGAGCGTGACGTGGTCGTCGACCAGCTGCGCGAGGTCCTTGTCGCCGGTGGAGACCAGCACGGCGCGGCCTTCGCGCGAGGCCTGCACCGCCAGCGTGCCGATCACGTCGTCGGCCTCCACGCCCGGCACGCACAGAAGCGGCAGGCCGAGCGCGCGCACCAGCGCGTGGAGTGGCTCTACCTGGGCGCGGAGATCCTCGGGCATCGGCGGGCGATGGGCCTTGTAACCTTCGAACAGATCCTCGCGGAAGGTCTTGCCCTTGGCGTCGAAGACCACCACCACCGGCGTGCCCGGATACTGCTGGCAGAGCCTGCGAAGCATGGCGACCACGCCACGCACGGCGCCCGTGGGTTGGCCACTCGAGGTCGAGAGCGGCGGCAACGCGTGGAAGGCGCGGTAGAGGTACGAGGATCCGTCAACGAGAATCAGGGCCGGCACGCGCGCGCTCATGGAGGATCTCCGAGGGTCTGTTTGGTGGGCGCGAGGCAGCGCTGCACGTCCGCCGCGAAACGTGCGAGGAAGGCATCGAAGTCAGTGGCATCGCGGGCGAGCGGATCGAGCTCCACAGCCCGGAGGCCGAGATCCTGCGAGAGCCCGCGCGCCAAAGCGAGGTTGTCGCCACGCTCGTAGAGCAAGCAGCGCGCACCGCTCTCGCGCACCGCGCTGCGCAGCGCGAGCAGCGATCTGGCGCCGGGCTGGCGTTCGTGATCGCCCGGCAACGCAGCGATCTGGCGCAACCCGTAACGTGCCACGAAAGGACGGTAGCCATCATGCAGCGATACAAAGGGCAGATCCCGCAACGGTCCAAGCGCCGCAACGGTGGCTGACTCCCGCTCGCGAAGCATGTCTTCGAAAATTGCGAGCCTGCGCGCAGCCTCGTCCGGTGTCAGGAGATGCCGCTCGAGCAGCGCCGCAGAGATACGTTGCGCCATGCTCGCGGCCACGCGCGGATCGAGCCAGACATGCGGGTCGGTTTCCACGTCGCCAAGCAGCGCGAGGGCAGGCGCGCCGCTGCGATCCAGGAGGGCCGCTAGCGGCCGCTCGAGCGCAGGCCCCATCCAGATCAGGAGCGGCGAGGAGGCGAGCAGTTCCAGGTCGGACGGACGCAACACGAAATCATGGGGGGATGAATCTGCAGAGACCAGCACGCGGCTCTGCACGCCATCACCCGCAAGGGCCTCGACCATCAACCCGATCGGACGGATGCTGGAGACCACCACGGGCTCTTGCGCACGCACGCTTGCCGCGAGCAGCAGGCATGCCGCCACCGCGCCGAAGAGCGAGCGCAAGCGACCGGCGCGGGCAGGACTGCCGGGGTGTGTCATCGGCGACGAACCGTGGATTCAATCCGTATACTCTAGCCCGATGAGCCAAGCCCCTGCGACCACGATCTCCGCCACGCGCAAACGCTGTGCGCACAGCACGCTGCAGGCGCGCGCATGAGCGCTCCTTTCCTGCTCGAAGCACGGGAGCTCTCGTACCGTACAGGGGCACATCTGATCCTCGACCGGGTCTCGCTGCGCCTGCACCAGGAAGAGATCCTCACGCTGATCGGACCCAACGGTGCCGGCAAGACCACGCTGCTCAAGCTCCTGATCGATCTGGCGCAACCGAGTTCGGGAAGCGTCTGGCGCCGCGAGGGACTGCGCGTGGGGTACATGCCGCAGAAACTGCATATCGATGCCGCCATGCCGCTATCGGCAGGACGCTTCCTGCAGGTAGCAGAGCGCGGCATGGCCCGCGTGCGCGAGGTGGCTGACGAGGTCGGTGTCGGGCACCTGCTGCAGACACCGATTGCAGCTGTCTCCGGCGGCGAACTGCAGCGCCTGCTGCTGGCTCGGGCGCTGCTGCGCGATCCGGAGCTGCTGCTGCTCGACGAACCCGTGCAGGGGGTGGATATCGCAGGGCAGGCCGAGCTCTATGCGCTTATCCGCGAGGTGCGCTCACGGCATCGCTGCGCAGTGCTGATGATCTCGCATGACTTGCACGTGGTGATGGCCTCCACCGATACGGTGTTGTGCCTGAACCGCCACGTCTGCTGCGCCGGGCGCCCGGAGGTGGTCAGCCACGACCCCGCCTACCTGCAGTTGTTCGGCCGGCAGGCGGCCGAGCAGATCGCGGTTTACACACACCATCACGACCACGCGCACGACATGCACGGCAACGTGATCGGCGAGCACCACCACCATGGATGAGTTGTTGTGGCGGGCGGCAGCAGCAGGTGTGGGCGTGGCCGGTCTTGCGGGCGCGCTCGGGTGCTTCCTGGTCTGGCGTCGCATGGCGTTTTTCGGCGACACGCTCTCGCATGCGGCGCTGCTCGGCGTTGCGCTTGGGCTGTTCCTGAACATCGCGGCTCCTCTTGCGGCGCTTGGGCTTTGCCTTGGCGTGGCCTCTCTCTTTGCCTGGGCGGAGCGTCGCGCCGGGCTGGCTTCCGACACCCTGCTCGCCGTGATCGCGCACGGCTCTCTCGCGGCAGGGGTGATCGCTGTTTCGCTTTTGTCGCCCCGAGGCGGCGGGCTGGAGTCCCTGCTCTTCGGCGAATTGCTGGCCGTGGGCGACACCGAACTGCTGCTGATATCGGTTGTGGGTCTGGTGGTCGCGCTGGTGTCTGCACGCTGCTGGCGTGACTGGCTTTCGATCGCGGTGGACGAAGACCTCGCGCGCATCGAGGGCGTGGCCGTGGAGCGCGCTCGGTTGCTGCAGTTGCTCTGCATCGCAGCGCTGGTAGGCGTGGCGATGAATGTGGTCGGCGTGCTGCTGGTGACGGCGCTGCTCATTGTGCCGCCGGCTGCGGCGCGTGCGCTGTCTCGCTCTCCGGAGCAGATGGCTGCGCTCGGCGCCGTTCTGGGTGCGCTCGCAGTGTTGGCGGGTCTGGGTTTGTCAGTGGCGGCCGATACGCCGGCCGGTCCTTCGGTGGTGGCGGGAGCCTGCGTGCTTTTCGCCCTGTGCCACAGCGCAGCCGCGCTGCGTCGGGGCTAGGCGCTCAAGGACGCGCCCGCATCACCTCGAGGAGTTCCGTCAGCTTTGCAACGTCGAAGGGTGGCGTGACAAAGCCCGCGAAATGTCCGCGAGGATCCACCAATGCCAGGTTTGAACCGTGATCCACGGTGTAGCCGCCATCCGGCAGCAGACTTTTGCGGAAGGGTGTGTTCAGTTGCGTGGCAAAGCGGTGCACGTCGAGGAACTCGCCGGTAAGCCCGCTGAAAGCGGGACTGAAATGCGTCACATAGGGCTTCAATTGCGCGGGCGTGTCGCGAGCCGGATCTACTGAAGAAAGATAAAACGCCACCGGCAGTCTTCGCCCCTGCGCCGGCTTCAGCCCATCCTGGACCTGACGCAGCAGCGCCAGCGTGGTGGGGCAGACATCAGGGCAGTAGGTGAAACCGAAATACACCACGCTCCACTTGCCGATGAAGGCGCTGCCATCAAAAGGCAGACCCTCCTGGTCGATCAGCCGTGGCGGGTCGATCTGCCGCGGAGCCTCGAAAATCACGGCATTGCGTGATCGCAGCCAACCCGCGTCCAATTCCGCCGGATTTATGAACTGCCGGATGAACAAGGACAGCATCAGCGCGATCACGCCGCCAAGCGCGAAGGCGGTGTAGCGGATGTTGCGTCGCTGGGCGGCGGATACGGTCATGCGTTGACGCCCTCAGAAGGGGTAGACGATGGACAGCGGATTCGGGAAGAGCCAGTGGTCCACGAGCATGATGACGAACAGCGCCATCAGGTAGACGATGGAGTAACGGAAGGTCTCCATCGGCGCGCGCGGGTCCTTTCCGATCATCAGCACGACGGCCCAGTAGATGAACCCGCCACCCAGCACCACGGCGCCCAGCAGGTAGAGCGGGCCGCTCATGCCGGTGGCGAAGGGCAGGATCGTCGAGGCAAACATGATCAGCGTGTAGAGCAGGATGTGGAGTGCCGTGTACTCCTTCCCGTGCGTGACAGGCAGCATCGGAATCTCGGCCTTCGCGTATTCGTCTCGGCGGTGGATCGCGAGCGCCCAGAAGTGGGGCGGAGTCCAGGCAAAGATGATCAGCACGAGCAGCAGGCCGTAGCCGTGAATGTCGTTGGTGACGGCAGTCCAGCCAAGCAGGGGCGGAGCGGCGCCGGCAAGGCCCCCTATCACGATGTTCTGCGGCGTGGCGCGTTTGAGGAAGTAGGTGTAGATCAGCGCGTAGCCGATCAGCGAGGCGAAGGTGAGCCATGCGGTGAGCGCGTTCACCAGAATGAACAGGATGGCCATCCCCAGGAGGCCGATCACGATGGCAAAGGTAACGGCCGAGGCAGTTCCCACGCGCCCCTGGGCAATCGGTCGGTTGCGGGTACGGGCCATGACGGCGTCGATACGCTGATCCACCACGTGGTTGATGGCGGCAGCGGAGCCGGCACAGAGAGCAATGCCAAGGTTGCCGAACAGCAGGACATCCCACGGTACGAGACCGGGAGTTGCGAGGAACATCCCGATCACGCTGGTGAGGATCATCAGCATGACTACCTTGGGCTTGCAGAGCTCAAGGTAGTCGCGCCAGCCTGCACGGGCTTCCGCTGTCAGTTCCATGGGGGCCGAGAGTCCTCGTTGGGCGGGCGGCATTGTAGCGGATCGGTGCCGGTCGCCGCCGTCAGTCCGGCGAATTGCGCAGCAGGAAGCGCAGGTCGTCCGTCATGGCGCGCCCGGGATGCGTGGGCAGGTAATACATCATCACGAAGCCGCGCTTGTCGACGAGGTAGATCGCACCGGAGGTGAGTGGGTCGGGGTCGGTGGGCGTGTTCGCGAGCAGGGCGCGGAGGGAGGCCTCGGGTGTTCGCAGCACGACGAGCCCCTCCTGTTCGGCCGCAAGATAGCTCGAGGTCTCCTGCGAGACGGTGTCGGCGGTATCGAGGTAATAGCGCTTGACCCGATGTTGGTCACGCCCAAGAGCGCGGTGCACCTGCCTGGCGAGGAGCAGTCTTTCCCGGCAGACACCCGAGCAGTCCGGGCCGCCCACCACCACCATTGCCCAGCTCCCGCCCTCGCTCGCGTAGAGCCAAGGCTGGCCGTTCATGTCTTTCAGGGCAAGATCATCGATCTGACGCACAGGCTGGAGGAGCACACCCTTGTTGGTGGTGGACTTGGGGATCCCGATGCCGGTGATGTAGACCAGTGTGGCGAGCGCCACCGCGAGGATCGGCATCAGGAACATAAGCGTGAGCTTC
Organism: uncultured Gammaproteobacteria bacterium; assembly: GCA_903928015.1. Lineage (GTDB taxonomy): Bacteria > Pseudomonadota > Gammaproteobacteria > Pseudomonadales > UBA5518 > UBA5518. The sequence goes on from CAIYPF010000007.1 coordinate 5,277, forward strand.
AGCCTCTGGTTGCTGACGGGCTGGGGCGCGTTCGGGGCTGGGGTGTTCATGATCGCTATGCCTCAGTGCTTTTTTCGTGCTGCGAGCCAGGCCGGCAGATTGGTCCCACCGCTCATAAAAACCAGGAGCAGTACGACCGCCATCAGAAACCACTGTGTCGCATAGGCCCGGTGGCGGTCCGGTGTCATGTTCACTCGCGGCCAGTCGGCCTCCGTAACCCCGGGTTGAGAGGGCTCGAGGCGAACGAGATAGGCAAAGGTTTTGAGACCCGCCCGCTGCGACAGCGCTGGTACGTCGACGTTCTGTACGACGCTGGGCCATCCATCGGTTGCCCAGAGTTCCAGGGCCGTGTTGCTCGACGGCACATGGATTTCGCCGCTCAGTGCGAGTTGCCCTTCCGGTGTCTCGACCTCGGGAAGCCGATCGCGGGTGGGCGGGGCCGGCAACCAGCCCCGATTGACGAGAACGGTGAGCCCGCTCCGGTCCGCGAAGGGCATCAATAACTCGTAGCCGACGCGGCCACCGAGAACGCGGTTGTCGAGCAGGAAGGCATGTTCGGGCAGGTACCGCCCGTGAAGCGCGACCCTGCGCCCATCAAGACGGGCGCCCTCTTGCGCGTCGATCTGTCCGATCGGGATGGGAGGCGCCGCACGCTGGGCCTCGAAGGCTCGCAGCGTTTGTTCCTTTTCAGCGGCTCTTGCGAGTTGCCAAAACCCCAGAGCAAGCAGCAGGGGGAGGCAGAGGCATACGACTGCCGCAAAACGCAGATTCCAGCGGAACTGTACCGGGGAGGGATCGGGCGGCGGTGTGCTCTCGGGCAGTTCGACTGGCATCGGTTACACTCCCGTCACAGCACCATCAGGGAACCGGCGACATGTGGATCAAGCCAACTATCGTGATACTGCTGGTGCTTTTGCTGATCAGCCTGGGCAGCAGCTTCGTGTTTCTGATGAAGGACCAAGGCAGCACCAAACGCACCCTGCACGGCCTCGGAATCCGCGTGACTCTGGCCGCTGCGCTGGTCTGCGTGATCGCTTACGGCGCGTTCACAGGACAGTTGCGGTCCCATGCGCCGTGGAGTGCAGCGATGGCTGCAAAACAGAACGCCACCAAGACGGATCCAGCTCCCTGAGAGCCCGCACCCGAGGCGGGATGGGCGCGGCTTTGTGCCGCGCCCAGGCCTTCAGAGGATGTAGACGAAGAGGAAGAGGCAGATCCAGACCACGTCCACGAAGTGCCAGTACCAGGAGGCCGCTTCAAAACCGAAGTGATCTTCCGGAGTGAAGTGCCCCTTGGTGGTGGCACGCAGGAACATCACGGTCAGCATCACTGCACCCAGGCACACGTGGAAGCCGTGGAAGCCGGTGAGCAGGAAGAAGGTGGATCCGTAGATGCCCGAGGCCAGAGTCAGTCCGAGTTCGGTGTAGGCGTGGTGGTACTCGACCGCCTGGAAGCCCACGAAGGTGAAACCCAATGCCAGCGTGAGCAGAAGCCAGATCGTCAGGGCCTGGCGCTTGCCTGCTTTGAGGGCGGTGTGGGCGAAGTGGACGGTTACGCTGGACGTCACCAGGAGCGCGGTGTTCAGCAGCGGGATGGTTTTCCAGTCCACGATCTTCTTGGCCGCAATGAAGGTGGCGTTCTTCGCCATCAACTGCGCTCCGCCGGAGGCCTCAACGGCTTCCTGAGGCGTCTGCATCATCGGCCAGGTAGCCTGGAAACCGGTCCAGAGGTCGTTGGCGAGGCCCTTGTCTCCCTCGCCACCCAGCCACGGCACCGCAAGAAGGCGGACATAGGCCAGCGCAAAGAAGAAGGCGAAGAAGAACATCACCTCGGAGAAGATGAACCACTGCATGCCCATCACGTATGAGCGCTTGAGCTGCGGGCTGTTCATGCCCGCCATGTTTTCGCGGATGGTGGTGGAGAACCACTGCCACAGCACAAGGATGAAGAAGGCAAAGCCCAGCGGCAACAGCCAGGACATGCCGCCCGTGCCCTGCTTGATGTGGTTCAGTGTATTGGCGGCGCCGAGGATGGTGCAGCCCAGACCCGCCGTTGCGAAGGCGGGGAGCTTGCTGCTCTCGGGGACGTAGTAGGCCTGATGCCCGCCCGAGGGTCCGTGTGCCATGTCGTGTCTCCCTTACTCTGGATGCCGGATATCCGGCCGCCTGTTGTGTTGCTCAGTTGCTCGCACCAACCCGCTGGTCAGCCGTGCCGGCAGCGCCGGTGACGTCAAACAGCGTGTAGGAGAGCGTGATCGTCCGGATATCTTTCGGCAGCGCCTGGTCGATGACGAACTGCAAAGGCATGTCGAGCTCGCCACCTGCTGCCAACGTCTGCTGCCGGAAACAGAAGCATTCTGTCTTGTGCAGGTACGGAGCGGCCTCTGCTGGCGACACGCTGGGAACCGCTTGCGCGACCATCGCTTTATGGGCCGGGTTGCGTACATAGAACGTCGTGTTGTTCATCGCACCCGGGTTAACCCGCATCTCGAATTGGTGCGGGCGGAAATCCCAGGACATGCCGCCGTCATTGTTTGCCAGAAACTGCATCGTGACAGTGCGGGAGGCATCAGCCGAGGTAGAGCCGGGTTTCAGCTGCGCCTGCGTGTTGATGGTCTCGCGGCTGACGCCCAGCACCTTGCACATCACGTCGTAGATCGGCACCAGCGCGAAGCCGAAGCCGAACATGCCCACGGCAACCGCACCCAGGCGCAGGGCGATGTTGCGGGTTGAGGCCGTAGGCATGGCGCTCGAACTTCCTCAGCGAACCTGTGGCGGTACGGAGAAGGTGTGGTAGGGCGCCGGCGAGGCAACCGTCCACTCCAGCCCGTGTGCACCGTCCCACACCTGATCGGTGGCCTGCTTGCCGCTCTTGATGCACTTGATCACCACGACCACGAAGATCAGCTGCGAGAAGCCGGTGATGAAAGCACCGATAGTCGAGAGCATGTTGTAGTCGGCGAATTGCAGCGCGTAGTCGGGAATACGGCGCGGCATGCCGGCCAGGCCGACGAAGTGCATCGGGAAGAAGGCCGTGTTCACACCGATGAACGTCATCCAGAAGTGCGTCTTGGCCAGCGTTTCGTCGTACATGTGGCCGGTCCACTTCGGCAGCCAGTAATAGACGCCGCAGTAGATGGCGAACAGCGCTCCCTGCACCAGCACGTAGTGGAAGTGCGCCACCACGAAGTAGGTGTCGTGATACTGGAAGTCGAGCGGTGCCAGCGACAGCATCAGTCCGGAGAGTCCACCGATCGTGAACAGGATGATGAAGGCGATGGCGAAGAGCATGGGGGTCTCGAAGGTCATCGAGCCCTTGAACATCGTCGTCACCCAGTTGAAGACCTTCACGCCCGTGGGCACTGCGATCAGCATGGTGGCGTACATGAAGAAGAGCTCGCCCGCGATCGGCATGCCCACCGTGTACATGTGGTGTGCCCACACGATGAAGCTGAGGAACGCAATGGACGCAGTCGCATACACCATCGAGCTGTAGCCGAACAGCGGCTTGCGGGAGAAGGTGGGCAGCACCTCACTCACCACGCCGAAGGCCGGCAGGATCATGATGTAGACCTCGGGGTGACCGAAGAACCAGAACACGTGCTGGAAGAGCACGGGGTCACCACCGCCGGCAGCGCTGAAGAAGCTGGTGCCGAAGTGGATGTCGAAGAGCATCATCGTGACCACGCCTGCGAGCACGGGCATGACCGCGATCAGCAGGAAGGCCGTGATGAACCAGGTCCAGACGAACATCGGCATCTTCATGTACGTCATGCCCGGGGCACGCAGGTTCATGATGGTGGCGATGATGTTGATGGAACCCATGATCGAGGACATGCCCATCAGGTGCACGCCGAAGATGAAGTAGGTCACCGACGGCGGCGCGTAGGTGGTGGAGAGCGGCGCGTAGAAGGTCCAGCCGAAGTTCGGGGCCCCACCTTCCATGAACAGCGACGACGCGAGCATGGTGAAGGCGAAGGGCAGAATCCAGAAGCTCCAGTTGTTCATGCGCGGCAGCGCCATATCAGGCGCGCCGATCATCAAGGGAACCATCCAGTTGGCCAGACCGACCCAGGCGGGCATGATGGCGCCGAACACCATCACGAGGCCGTGCATGGTGGTCATCTGGTTGAAGAATTCCGGCTTCACGATCTGCAGTCCGGGCTGGAACAGCTCGGAGCGGATCACAAGGGCGAAGGTTCCGCCCATCAGGAACATCGCGAAGCTGAACCACAGGTACATCGAACCGATGTCCTTGTGGTTGGTGGTAAACAGCCAGCGCGTCAGGCCCTTAGCAGGTCCGTGATGATCTGCACCCATGGTGTTACTCCCCGATCACTTGCCTTTCTTGAAATTCGCGACGTCGATGGGCTGAAGCATGTCGCCCACGTTGTTGCCCCAAGCATTCCGCTCATAGGTAATGACGGCAGCCAGATCCACCTCGTTCAGCTGAGCGCCGAAGGCAGCCATTGCCGTACCCGACTTGCCGTGCACCACGATATTCAGGTGCCCCTCGATCGGACCCATGGCGATCTTGCTGCCCTTGAGCGCCGGGAAGGCGCCAGGAATGCCCTCGCCACTCGGCTGGTGGCAGGCGGCGCATACTTTCTCGTAGACGCCTTTGCCGCGCTCCATGGTCTGTTCCATGGTGAATGACTGCGACATGAGCTCGCGCTCCTTGGCAGCCTCTTCCTTGCGGGTAGCGATCCAGGCGGAGAATTCGCCCTCGGGCAGCACACGAACCACGATAGGCATGAAGCCGTGCTCCTTGCCGCAGAGCTCGGTGCACTGGCCGCGGTAGATGCCGGGCTCGGGCACGATGGCCCAAGACTCGTTAACGAAGCCGGGGATAGCATCTCTTTTTACGGAGAAGTCGGGCATCCACCAGGAGTGGATGACGTCAGCCGCAGTAATGAGGAAGCGTACCTTCTTGCCGGCGGGGATCACCAAGGGCTCGTCGACATCGAGAAGGTAGTTCTCGCCCTTCGGTGCGAGGTTGTTGATCTCGTCACGGGGCGTGCGCAGGGAGGAGAAGTACTCCACGCCGTCTTTGGGATAGCTGTACTTCCACTTCCACTGGTAGCCGGTGATGCGTACATCGAGCGCGGCGTCGTCAGTGTTGTAGATGTCGGTGAGCGTCTTGGTGGCGGGGATCGCCATGAAGAGCAGGATCACGAAGGGCAGGACCGTCCACGCGATCTCGAGCTTGGTGCTCTCATGGAAGTGCGATGCAACAGCGCCACGCGATTTGCGGTGGGCGAAGATCGAATAGAACATCACTCCGAACACCACCACGCCGATCGCGACGCAGATCCACAAGGACAGCATGTGGAGGTCGTACACGCGGTGACTGACGTCGGTGACGCCGTAGCGCATGTTGGTGTCGGAGCGGGCGCCCTGTTCTGCAAGGACCATTGCCGACTGCATGAAGATGGCAGCCGTGGCGATGGAACCGGCCAGTGGGCGGCGACGTTGTTGGGCTCGCAGCATGTCTCCAAAACTCCGGTCTGGTTGACACCGCTTCCCGCGGCGGGGTGCACAACTCTTGCGCCTTGCTGCGGGCGCAACAAGGCGCGCGAAGTATAACAACGGTTTTGGAAGTGCGACACCTTGTCGCAGGAGAATCCGCTACGTCGTTGATAGTTCTGTTACGCGGTTAGCGAGCGTTCCGATCAACCTTTCCTGGGGTCGATGATGCGCACTGCTTCGGCTGTGGCAATGGGCTCTCCGAGACCGCGGTTCGCGGGATCAGTGGCATCACCGGCTCCCCGATCCTGTGCATCGGTGAAGCCGCAACTCACGCACTCGCAGACACGCGCGCCGTCGCGTTCGAAAACGGCCAATGTGTCCTCTGCCTCACAGCGCGGGCAGCGCGCGCCGGCGATGAACCGTCGCAGTGGTTTCATGGGGTAGCGCTTCCACGCAGGTCGAGTTCCTGAAACACGGCATCCTCCAGCGGGTTGTGGCAGTAGGGATCGCATATCGTGAAGCCGAGGTCACGATAGAGGGCATTTGCGGCACCCAGGCGCCTCAGCGTATCAAGGCGCATGCGCTCGTAACCCGCCGCGCGCGCGGCCGCAACGATGGCGCGCGCCAACGCGCGACCAAGGCCTGCACCACGCCACTCCTGCCTGACATAAAGACGCTTCATCTCGCAGATGCCGGCGGAGAGCGGCCGCAGCGCCACGCAGGCAACGGCTTCTCCTGCGGACTCGGCAAGAAGGAGTTCGCCACCGGGTGGCGCATAGGCACCGGGCAGCTTGGCGAGCTCTTCCTCGAACTCCTGGAAAGAGAGCTCTATGCCCAACCACGCCTGGTACTCCCGGAAGAGCTTTACGGCGCTGCCGATATCTGCAGCACCGCGCGCAGGGCGGATCCGGTAGCCGCCGCGCAGTTGTGCAATGACGGGAGCGCTGTCGGGACGCACCCTCCTCCATATAAAGAAGGACTCGGCAGCCTGCTCGACCAGCATGCCAAGGCCGTCCGCCAGGGAAGTCACCCCGGACTGTGCCGCAGCGCGCAGGAAAGGTGTCGGCTCATTGCCATAGACCATGTCATAGCAGTGGGTCGCAGGCCCGAGCGCACCCTGAGGGAGCGGAGGGCTGTCGCCTGCAAGGCCGGCACTGCTGGCGTTGATGACAAGATCAAAGACGGCACCCGCAGCAAGCTCCAGAGCCCCTCCGCGCACCGGGCCATGGCTGCGGAAAAGCGCGGCAAGCTCCTCGGCACGCGCCGCCGTGCGGTTTACAAGCACGAGCTCCGAGGGGCCCTCGGCCAACAGGGGCCCGAGTGCGCCTCGGGCGGCACCACCGGCACCGACCACGAGCACGCGCGCACCGGCAATCTCCCAGCCCAGGTTTGCGCGCAGATCACGCACCAGCCCGGCCCCGTCGGTGTTGTCGCCGAGCAATCGTCCGTCTGCATCGCGTGCAAGCGTGTTGACGGCACCCGCCGCACGGGCGCGGGCCGTGAGGGAGTCAGCAAGGGAGTGGGCATCGAGTTTGAAGGGCACCGTGACGTTAAGCCCTTTGCCGCCATCGGCGAAGAAGGCCCTCGCCCCGACCTCAAAACCATCGACCGGCAGCAGGAGGCGACGGTATTCGATGTCCTGCGCCGTCTGGCGCGCGAACGCGGCATGAATGAAAGGAGAGCGCGAATGCGCAACCGGGTTACCCGCCACAGCGTAGCGATCGCTCATGGGCGGCTCAGAGCCAATCACGCGGGCGCAGGAAGTCGGCGTAGAGCAGCGCCTCGTGGCTTCCCGGCTCGGGTTTCCAGTCGTATTCCCAGCGCACCAACGGTGGCAGCGACATCAGGATGGACTCGGTGCGCCCCCCCGACTGAAGGCCGAACAGGGTTCCGCGGTCAAAGACCAGGTTGAACTCCACATAGCGCCCGCGCCTGTACAACTGGAACTGGCGCTCGCGCTCACCCCAGGGCTGGGCCAAGCGCTTGTTCACGATGGGCACGTAGGCCTCGGTGAAGGAATCTCCCACCGAGCGCTGGAAGGCGAAGCAGGTGTCGAAATCCCAACGGCTCAAGTCATCGAAGAAAAGGCCCCCAACGCCGCGGGTCTCGCCGCGGTGTTTGAGGAAGAAGTACTCATCGCACCACTTTTTGTAAGCGGGATAGACATCGTCCCCGAAAGGCGCGCACGCGTCGCGGGCCGTGCGGTGCCAGTGCCGGCAGTCTTCCTCGTAGGGGTAATAAGGCGTGAGGTCATAGCCGCCGCCAAACCACCACACCGGCTCCATACCCTCGCGCTCAGCCATGAAGAAGCGCACGTTCATGTGCGAGGTGGGCACGTAGGGGTTCCGCGGATGGATGACGAGAGAGACGCCCAACGCCGAAAAGCCACGCCCCGCCAGCTCAGGGCGATGGGCGGAGGCTGAGGGCGGCAGTGAACTGCCACTCACCCGCGAATAATTGACCCCGGCCTTCTCGAAAACGGCTCCGTCTGCCAGCACCCGCGTGATACCGCCGCCACCTTCTGGCCTGGACCAGCGGTCCTCGGTGAAACCGGTCTTTCCATCGGTACTGGCAAGCGCGTCACAGATGCGATCTTGCAGGCCGAGAAGGTAACGCTCGACTGCATCGATATCGGGCTTGGCGGTGGACATCAGCCGGGGACCTGATCTGGAGAGGCGGGAGAAATGATAACGGGGCTGGCCGCCCGGATGATGCGGCCCGTCAAGGCATCACGGATTTCGCTCGGCCCCTGTAGCCCGCCCAATTCGCCCGGCAGAAGCCCGTCGAGCCGCTCCCTGAAGTAACGACGCACAGCGAGCTCGGTGCGCGCAGCCTGCCGACCGCTGGGGTTGGCGGAGGTGGAGACGATGGGTCCACCAAAGGCACGACACAGGGCAGCCACCCCAGTGTGAGCGCTGACTCTCACTGCAAGGCTTGGTTTTCCTCCGGTAATCCAGAGGGGGATGCCAGGCGGGCTCGGCACCAGCCAGGTCACTGGGCCAGGCCAGGACGCCATGATGGGCTGCAGTTGGGTGGGATTCAGGCCTCGGAGCAGGTTACGGACCTGCTCGACTGAAGCCGCGATGAGGATCAGGCCCTTGCTTGCAGAGCGCCCCTTCAGATCGAGCAGGCGCTGGACGGCGGTCTCGTTCCAGGGATCGCAGCCGAGGCCCCATACCCCTTCGGTGGGGTAGGCCAGTACCAAGCCCTGACGCAGGACCCGGACCGCGCGGACAAGCTGGACCGCCGATGGGGTGTTCACATCCGGGCCAGTTTCTCCTGCAGGGCCGCATCCTTGGCAGCCACTGCAGCGGCCGATGCAGCCCGGTCATCAACCAGACGTTGGGCAAGCTCGGGATCCGAGAGCGCGAGCATCTGGGCTGCAAGGTAAGCTGCGTTGCGTGCGCCAGCCTTGCCTATGGCGACCGTGGCCACGGGAATGCCGCCCGGCATCTGCACGGTGGACAGCAGGGCGTCGAGGCCCTCCAGCGAGTTGGCAATCGGCACCCCGATCACAGGGCGCAAGGTATTGGCAGCTACGGCACCCGCAAGGTGGGCTGCCATGCCTGCCGCCGCGATGAACACTGCGCAGCCACGGCGCTCTGCATCCTTCACGTAATCGTGGGTGGCAACCGGCGTGCGGTGTGCCGAGGTGACCTTGGCCTCCACGCGGATGCCGAGCTCACGCAGGGTGCTGATGGCACTCTCCATGACCGGAAGATCAGAATCCGAACCCATCAGCACGGCTACGAAGGCCTGCGACATCACATACGCTCCCGCTGGAAAAGGGCCGGAAATTAGCGGAAGCCTCCGGGGAGCGCAAGCGAGATGACTCACCTCAGCCGGGCCACACCTGCCGCCGTGTTCTCGATGAGCCCGGCCAGCTCCAACTGCACGATCGCGGCGCTCACCTCCGGCACTCCAAGGCCGGTGCGCATCACCAGCACATCGACGCTGCAAGGCATCGCAGAGGTGGCATCGAAAACACGCCGCAACTGTGGACCGGGATCAGGGACGGCGGCCCGAGCCAGCGGCGGCACCGGCATGGGTTCCGGCTTGAAACGATCGCCCAGCGCCCGGATCACGTCCTCGGGGGATTCGACGAGGGCAGCGCCGTTACGCAGGAGTTCATGACAGCCGCGGCTGGTGGGGGATCGCACCGGCCCGGGCACGGCCATCACCTCCCTCCCCTGTTCGGCGGCATGCGTGGCGGTCAGCAAGGAGCCGCTTGGCAATGCTGCCTCAACCACCACCACACCGAGACTCAGGCCGCTGATGATGCGGTTGCGTTGGGGGAAATGACCCGCATCAGGGGGCGTGCCAGGCGGATACTCGGTGAGCAGGGCGCCGCCGGATTCGAGCAGGCGCGAAGCAAGGTCGCGGTTGGACACGGGATAAATCCGGTCAGGCCCTGTGCCCATCACAGCCACCGCGCTGCCTCCTTGCGCAAGGGCGCCCCAGTGCGCAGCCGTATCGATGCCACGCGCCAGCCCGGACGTGATGCCAAGCCCGTAGCGCGCAAGGCCGGCGGCGAGTTCGGCCGCAAACTCACGCCCCGCAGGCGTGGGCTTGCGACTGCCAACCATCGCCACCTGTGGCCTATGGACGGCCTGCTCGTTTCCCTGCAGGAAAAGGAAGGGTGGCGGCCGTGCGATCTCGCCGAGCAAGGCGGGATAGATGCTCGAAGTGCGGGTAATCAGCCGGATGTCATTCGCTAGAAGCCAGTCGCGCTGGCGTTGCGCCTCTGGCGTGGATCGGCCTCTCAGCGCCGCATGGGCGATGATGGTCTCAGGGTGCAGCCCCATCGATTCCAGCCGGGCGCGCGGCAGTTGCAGCGCACGGATCGGATCAGGGGAGGCCTCGAGCAGGCGGCCAAGCGAACTCGAACCCGCGCGGCGCAGGCCAAGAAGGCTAAGGGCAGCAGCAAGGTACTCACCGTCCATGGTGTTCGCGCCTCCTTGCGCGTTTCGGCTGACATCCTGTCTGCCGGATTGTGATGAGGGGCCGGCGGGCCGGCCCGCGTCAGGGATTGGTGATCTTGTCGAGCACCGCCAGAGGCTGGTTGCTCTCGAGCACGATCGCGAAGCTGAGTTTCTCGAAAGTGCGGAACACCATCAGCAGGCCCGCCCGGGAGTCAGGCATCTGCAGGGTCTGGCCGGTCACGGGATCTCGGGCCTCCTCGCCACGCTTGTTGATGGCAAGCACGTTGCCATCTGCCAGCCCCTCGCGGCTGCCACGGTTGATGACAACCACGTCAAGTGCACCGATCTGGTTAACGCCGTTCTCCACCGCGAGTATCACGCCGGAGACCTCGGTCTTCGGCGCGCTGGGAAAGAAGGTGGCTGTGATCTTCTGCTCGACTACCGGCAGCAGACGATCGCCGGCGCGGATTTCCTCGCGGCTGCGGTTGACGGTGAAGGTGGAAATCTCGCCCTCTGAATCGAGCAGCCTCGCTGCGCCGATTTCGCGCGCGAAACGCCCGAGCACTTCTTTTGTCTCCGGATCAGCAATGGGGCCGGCATCGCGGAAAATGCCGAAGTTCACTTCGCCATCGGGCAAGGCGCCACGCGCGTGCAGCTCGTCTCCGGCACCTGAAATCACGTGCCGGGCCGCGCCGGCGACGGCGTAGGCGGCGGTATCGAGCTCGCCTTCCCCGACAACGCGGCTGCGCGAGAGGAATGCGTTGATGTCTTCGAGCGGGATCGCTGGGATGGCCTCGGCCAAGGGGCTGGAGCGGACTTCCGGGCTCAGCTTGACGGTGCCTCCGCTGCCGCGGTTCAGCATCAGGTAGGGCTCGCCATCGACAAACACAAGCGTGATGCGATCACCGGGGTAGATGAGATCAGGGTTGCTGATATGCGGATTGGCTTTCCAGATGCTGGGCCAGAGCCAGGGCTTTTCAAGGAAGCGGCCCGAGATATCCCAGAGGGTATCGCCCTTCACTACGACGTATTCGTCGGGATGATCCGCGCGGAGTGCGGTGTTCCCTGCCATTGCGGAGCAGGCAAAAAGGGCTCCAGCCAAAACGCCGAACAGGGTCTTTCTCATCACGATGTCCTTTCGCAGGGGCGAGCCCACAGCCGGGGAGAAGGCTTCGGCGAAGTGTAGCCAAAGCCGGGGAAATTGCGTACAGCCCACATCCCGTGCCCCGTACCGGGATGTTTATACTGCGACCCATTCCACTTTCCGTATCGGCAGAGCCCCGCAGGGCTGAACTCAGGCAGGCAACGGCATGGCCATTCTGAAAATTCTCGAATTCCCGGATCCCCGGCTGCGGACCATCGCCAAGCCGGTCGCGCACTTCGACGCCGCGCTGCTGAAGCTGGTCGATGACATGATCGAGACCATGTACGAGGCCGACGGCGTGGGGCTCGCCGCAACGCAGGTCGACGTGCACAAGCGCCTGCTGGTGATCGACGTATCGGAAGACCGCAACGAGCCTCTCGTTTTCGTGAACCCCGAGATCACGGTCCTCGACGACAGCCTCCGGGAAGTGAAGGAAGGCTGCCTCTCGGTGCCCGGCTTCTATGAGCCGGTCACGCGCCCGGAGCACATCCTCGTACGCGCGCAGGACAAACAGGGCAATGCCTTCGAATTGCAGCCCGAGGGCTTGCTCGCCGTCTGCATCCAGCACGAACTCGACCACCTGAACGGCAAGCTCTTCGTGGATTATGTGTCGGCGCTCAAGCGGCAGCGGATCCGCAGCAAGCTCGAAAAACAACAGCGTCAGCCGGCCTGAGCCTCCGGGTCACAACACGTGCAACACGCCCGAGCCCGCATCGTTTTCGCGGGCACACCCGAGTTTGCGGCGGCGAGCCTGGACGCGCTCCTGACGTCAGGCGAGCACGAGGTGGTGGCGGTCTACAGCCAGCCCGACCGTCCCGCAGGCCGTGGCCGGCAGCTGAAGCCTTCACCGGTCAAGGAGCTCGCGCTCGCGCACGGCTTGCCGATCTGCCAGCCGCTCTCACTGCGTGATCCCGAGGCACAGTCCGCGCTTGCGGCCCTGAAGCCCGATCTGATGGTGGTTGCAGCCTATGGCCTGCTGCTGCCGGCAACCGTGCTCCGCATACCGATGCAGGGCTGCGTCAATGTGCATGGCTCGCTTCTGCCGCGCTGGCGCGGCGCTGCACCCGTGGAGCGCGCAATCGAGGCCGGCGACACCGTGACCGGCATCACGATCATGCAGATGGACGAAGGCCTGGACACAGGCGCGATGCTGCTGCGACGCGAGTGCCCGATTCTCGACAGCGATACCGGCGGCAGCCTGCGGGAGCGGCTGCAGGCCTTGGGCGCGGAGGCGCTGCTAGCGGCGCTGCCGGATATCCTGTCCTCACGCGGCCTGCCTGCGGCGCAAGACGGCGCACTCGCCACGTATGCGTCCAAGCTGCGCAAGGAAGAGGCTTCCGTCGACTGGAACACGCGAGCCGACGCCCTCGCCCGACGGATCCGCGCCTTCAACCCGGCCAACGTCTGCCACAGCAGCATCGGCGGCGAGACGCTGCGCATCTGGAGCGCGCGCGCAACAGACACCCCGGGAACCGCCGCGCCAGGCGAGGTCCTGGGTGCAAACGCAGAAGGCATCCTCGTGGCCTGCGGAGGCGGTGCGCTACTGCTCACCGAGCTTCAAGCAAGCGGCGGGCGACAGATGACGGCGGCACAGCTGCTGAATGGCCGAGCACGCTTGTTCGCTCCCGGCAGCCGCTTCGGATGAACAACACTCGCGCAACGGCGGCGCGCGTGCTCGCTCCCGTATTGCTCGGTGAATCCACTCTGGACGAGGGACTCAGGCGCGCGGCCGACAAGGCAGAGCCGAGGGAGCGCGCGCTGCTGCGCGAGTTGTGCTTCGGCGTGTGCCGTCATTTCCAGGAACTCGATGCCCTGCTCGCTCCCCTGCTCTCCAAACCGCTGAAAGCACGCGATGCCGACGTGCGCGCGCTTTTGCTGCTCGGCGCGTACCAACTGCGCTGCATGCGCGTCCCGGATCATGCCGCCGTGGGCGAGACGGTCAGCGCTTGCGTGGCGCTGCAGAAACCCTGGGCGCGAGGGCTCGTGAATGCAGTTCTGCGGGCGTACCAGTCACGCTCGGCGGAGCTCGAGGCAGCCCTGCGGCGCTGGCAGCGCGTATCCCATCCTGCGTGGCTGCTCGATGCGCTGGAAGCGGCGTGGCCCGCAGAGATCGAATCCCTCCTCGCCGCGAACAACGTTCCGGGGCCGCTGACAGTCCGGGTTAACGGCGCGCGCACAAGCCGCGACGAGTGGCTGGCGCGCGCTGCAGCGGCAGGCCTGGAAGCACATGCCGGCACACTGGCGCCCGATGCGGTCGTGCTCGAGCGCGCAGTAGACGTAGGCGAGTTGCCCGGGTTCGCCGATGGCGATGTCAGCGTGCAGGACGAAGCCGCGCAACTGGCAGCCGGCCTGCTGGATCCGCAGCCCGGAGAGCGCCTTCTGGATGCCTGTGCTGCTCCCGGCGGCAAGACCGGCCACCTGCTCGAACGTTGCGCCGGGGTGCAGCTCATCGCTCTCGACTCGCAGCCCCAGAGACTGCAGCGCGTGCAGGACAACCTTGATCGACTGCATCTTCAGGCCACTCTGGTCGTGGGCGACGCCACACGCCCCGATGACTGGTGGGATGGCAGCGCCTTCGATGCGATTCTGGTCGACGCGCCCTGTACCGGTACCGGCGTTCTGCGTCGGCATCCCGACATAAAGATGTTGCGCAGGCCCGCACAGGTGCTCGAGGCCAGCAGGCTGCAGGGCGCCATACTCGATGCCCTTTGGCCGCTGCTGCGCCCGGGCGGAAGGTTGCTCTATGCCACCTGCTCGGTGCTGCCCGCGGAAAACGAAGGCACCATCGAAGCCTTCCTGGAGCGCAGGCCGGAGGCTTGTGTGGTGCCCGTCGGACTGCCGTTCGGAAAGCATCTGCGCCACGGCCTGCAGCTCTTGCCCGCGATCGGCGGGCACGACGGCTTCTACTACGCGCTGCTGCAAAAACCCCCGCATTGATCGCCCCGGCATCGCATCGGGACGGCGAGGGCTTCGCCTATACTAGGCGGCCTTCAGACCCGGCACCGACGCGCTTCAGATGAGCACACGAGAGATCCCCCCGCCACCCGAGACATTCCAGGATCTGATCCTGCGCCTGCAGCAGTTCTGGGCACGCGAAGGCTGCGTCATCCTCCAGCCTCTCGACATGGAAGTGGGCGCTGGCACCATGCATCCGGCAACCTTCCTCCGCGCCATTGGCCCCGAGAACTGGAACGCCGCCTACGTGCAGCCCTCCCGGCGCCCCAAGGACGGCCGCTACGGCGAGAACCCCAACCGCCTTCAGCACTACTACCAGTTCCAGGTGGTGATGAAGCCCTCCCCGGATGATTTCCAGGACCGCTTCATCGACTCCCTGCGCTACCTCGGGATCGACCCGTCGGTGCACGACATCCGTTTCGTCGAAGACAACTGGGAGTCGCCCACGCTGGGTGCCTGGGGCCTCGGTTGGGAGGTCTGGCTGAACGGCATGGAGGTCACGCAGTTCACGTATTTCCAGCAGGCAGGCGGCCTCGAGTGCTATCCGGTGACGGGCGAGATCACCTACGGCATCGAGCGCATCGCGATGTACCTGCAGGGCGTCGACAGCCTCTACGACCTCGTCTGGGCGAACGGGCCGCAGGGGCCGGTCACCTACCGTGATGTCTTCCACCAGAACGAAGTCGAGATGTCGCGCTTCAACTTCGAGGAAGCAGACGTCGAGTGGCTCTTCACCTGCTTCGACAAGCACGAGAGCGAGTGCCAGCGCCTCATCGCCCGCGAACTGCCACTGCCAGCCTACGAGCAGGTGCTGAAAGCCTCACACACCTTCAACCTGCTGGACGCCCGCCAGGCGATCTCCGTCACCGAGCGTCAGCGCTACATCCTGCGCGTGCGTACGCTCGCGCGTGCGGTCGCACACAGCTACTACGGGATCCGCAAATCGCTGGGCTTCCCGATGGCCTCGGAGGACTTGCGCAGGGAGTTGCTTGCCGCCGCGGAGGATCCGTCATGAGCGCCGCGGAACTGCTGTTCGAACTTGGCACCGAGGAACTTCCCCCCGGCAGCCTGCGTGCACTCGGCGAAGCGCTGCGTGACGAGATTCTTGCGCGTCTGGACGAGCAACGCATCGGCCATGGCAAAGCGCTCTGGTTTGCCTCGCCGCGCCGGCTCGCGGTGCTGGTGGATGATGTATCCGCGCTCCAGCAAGACGCGGTCATCGAAAAACTCGGGCCGCAGGTGTCTGCAGCATTCGACGCCAGCGGAAAACCAACGGGTGCGGCGCTTGGCTTCGCGCGCGGTTGCGGCGTGGAAGTGGGCGGGCTTGGTCGCGCGCAAGGCGAAAAGGGCGAGCGGCTCGCCTTCCGTCAGACGGTCCCGGGGCAACCGACGGCAAGTCTTCTGCCGGCGCTGATCGAATCCGCGCTTGGTGTGCTCCCGATTGCCAAGCGCATGCGCTGGGGCGCGCGGCGCGATGAATTCGTACGGCCGGTGCAGTGGGTGGTGCTGCTTTACGGCAGCACCGTCGTGCCCGGCACCGTGCTCGGTCTGGAAACAGGCCGGACTACGCGGGGTCACCGTGTGCACGGGGAGTCCTCCATCGAACTCGCTCGCGCGGGCGATTACGCGCAAGCCTTGCGTGATCGCGGTTTCGTGCTTGCGGATCACGAAGCGCGGCGCGCCGAGGTCGCAAGACAGGTCGAGGCCGCCGCGCAGGCAGCCGGCGGATACGCGGATCTGGATACAGCCCTGCTCGAGGAGGTGTGCAGCCTTGTCGAGTGGCCCCGCGCACTGGCGGGGCGCTTCGAGGAGCGCTTCCTCGACGTGCCCGCGGAAGCGCTGGTCTCGTCGATGAAAGGCCATCAGAAATTCTTCCCCGTGCGTGATGCGAACGGCGCACTGATGCCCTGCTTCGTAACCGTGGCCAACATCGAGAGCAGCGACCCGTCCCAGGTCATTGCCGGCAACCAGCGCGTGATACGGCCACGTCTTTCGGACGCGGCGTTCTTCTACGCACAGGACCGTCAGACAACATTGGCCGCGCGACGTGAACGGCTACGCAACGTGGTGTTCCAGACGGATCTCGGATCGGTCTGGGACAAGACCGAGCGAGTCGCCGCTCTTGCTGCCGTGATCGGTGAGAACCTGGGCGCAGAGGCTGCGCTGTGCAGGCGTGCGGGCGAACTGTCGAAGTCGGATCTGGTGTCTGAAATGGTGCTCGAGTTCGACGAGCTTCAGGGCACCATGGGGCGCTACTACGCGACGAACGACGGCGAACACGAAGCGGTAGCCCTTGCGTTGGTCGAACAGTACCTGCCGAAACAATCCGGCGGAGCGCTGCCACAGAGTTCTGCAGGCGCAGCACTCGCAATAGCGGACCGACTCGACACTCTGGTCGGGATCTTCGGTATCGGCCAACCACCCACCGGATCCAAGGATCCCTTTGCACTTCGCCGTGCGGCACTCGGCGTGCTGCGTATCATCGTCGAGCGTGAGCTCTCACTCGACCTCCAGCCCTTGCTCGAATGCGCGGCGGCCGGACACCGTGCGTTGCCACGCTCTGCCACCGTGGTTGGCGACGTGCG
Organism: uncultured Gammaproteobacteria bacterium; assembly: GCA_903928015.1. Classification (GTDB taxonomy): domain Bacteria; phylum Pseudomonadota; class Gammaproteobacteria; order Pseudomonadales; family UBA5518; genus UBA5518. The sequence continues at coordinate 22,351 of CAIYPF010000007.1, forward strand.
TGATTACATGCTCGAGCGCTTCCGCGCCTGGTACGCGGACGCGGGTCTGCGCGTTGAGTGCGTGATGGCAGTGCAAGCGCGAGGAGTAACGGCGCCGCTCGACTTCGATCGCCGCGTGCGGGCGGTATCCGCGTTTTCGGCATTGCCAGAGGCCACCACACTCGCCGCGGCGAACAAGCGGGTCGCCAATATCCTGCAGAAGCAGGAGGCGGGATCGCTGCCCGCGAGCGTTGATCCGGGCCTTTTCCAGGACGCGGCCGAGTCCTCGCTTCATGCGGCACTTGAGTCTGCGATCACCGATTGCGCGCCGCTTCTTGAGCGGGCCGATTACACCGCAGCACTGCTCCGGCTCGCGCAGTTGCGCGCCACTGTGGATGACTTCTTCTCGCAGGTGCTCGTGATGAGCGAGGACATCCCGCTTCGGAACAACCGCATGGCACTTCTCTCGCGCTTGCGTGCAGCGTTCCTGGCGGTCGCTGATGTCTCGGCGCTGGCGGTGGGGTAATGGACGCGGCGGTTTTGCAGCACACCGCGTTTCTCGACACGCTCGCATCACGCGGGCTTCGGGTTTCCCGTGGCGGACACGGTGAGCGCTGAACCCGGCACATTGCGCTACCTGCAGGCAGCGCTGCGCTCGGTGCTGTTCTATACGGGTTATGGCCTGAGCGTTTGCCTTCACAGCATCTTCATGTTGCTGGTGGCGCCTTTCGTTGATTACCCGCGCCGCTACAGCCTTCTGGTCGCCTGGAACCGCTTCGCGGTGCGGTGGGCACGTTTTGCCTGCGGCATCCGCTATGAGGTGAGCGGGCTCGAAAATCTCCCGTCGGGAGGCTGCGTGGTGGTGGCGAACCACCAGAGCAGTTGGGAGACGATTTTTCTCGCCACGCTGTTTCCGCAGGTCTGCATTCTGCTCAAACGTGAGTTGCTGTCGATTCCCTTTTTCGGCTGGGCGCTGCGTTTGCTGCGTCCCATCGCCATCGACAGGGACAATCCGCGGGCAGCATTGAAACAACTTGTCGAACAAGGTGCTGCGCGGCTCGGTCAGGGCAATAGCGTGCTGGTGTTTCCCCAAGGCACCCGCGTGGAACGCGGTCAGGCGATCCGGTTCACGCGCGGCGCGGCACAACTGGCTATCCGCGCTGGCGCCGACATCCTCTGCGTAGCGCACGATGCAGGGAAGTGCTGGCCAGGGCGCCGACTCATCAAGTTCCCTGGCACCATCAATGTCGCCATCTCGGCGCCATTGCCTAGCGAGGGCGCGGAGGCCGCAGCGCTGACGCGGGAGGCGCAAGCGTGGATCGAGGCGAGGCTGGCGGAGTTTTCGTCCGCCAGCTGATGGTGGGCGGAAACCTCAGATATCCAGGTTCGCCACCGCCAGTGCGTTGCGCTCGATAAACGCCCTCCGTGGTTCGACTTCTTCGCCCATCAACGTGACGAACAACTGATCCGCGGTATAGGCGTCCTCGACAGTCACCCTGAGCAAGCGCCGTTGGGCGGAGTCCATGGTTGTTTCCCAGAGCTGCTCCGGGTTCATCTCACCGAGGCCCTTGTAACGCTGGATGCCGTAGCCCTTTCGCGCCTCGGTCATGAGGAATTCCAGCGCCGCTCCGAAATCCGTTGCGGAGTGTTCACGGTCGCCCCGGCGTACATAGCCGTCTTCCTCGATCAGATCCGAGAGCGTGGCGCCAAGGCCCGCAATCTCGCGGTACTCGGCGGAGCTCAGGAAATCGCGAGCGAGCACATAGGTGGTGCTAACGCCATGACTGAGCACATCCACCGCCGGGAGCGGAAGGTGGCGCTCTTCATCCTCGTGTACATGGAATGTGTAGCGATCGTCTCCGGAGCGCCCCTCGCCCGCGAAGCGCGACGCGAGGCCGGCCAGCCAGAGCTCCACCTGTGCGCGGTCGAGCCCGGCGCTCAGGTCGAGTTGCTGGTAGTGAACGAGTTCCTCGAGTACCCGCCGCGGATACACGCGCGACATCCGGTCAATGATCCGATGGACGCGACGATAGGTGTTGACCAGAGACTCCAGAGCCTGGCCAGAGATCCCGGGCGCCTCGCGGTTCACGTGCAAGGTCGCGCCGTCGAGTGCCGCCTGGGTGAGGAACTGGGCCAGCGCGTCGTCGTCCTTCAGGTACTGCTGTTGTTTCCCCTTGGCGATCTTGTAGAGCGGCGGCTGGGCGATGTAGATGTGCCCGCGCTCGATCAGAGCGGGCATCTGGCGGTAGAAGAAAGTGAGCAGGAGCGTCCGGATGTGGGAACCGTCGACGTCCGCGTCGGTCATGATGATGACGCGGTGGTAACGCACCTTGTCGGCATTGAACTCTTCCTTGCCGATACCGCACCCGAGCGCCGTGACCAGAGTGGCGATTTCCTGGGACGAGATCACTCTGTTGAAATCGACCCGTTCGACGTTCAGGATCTTGCCCTTCAGCGGCAGGATCGCCTGAAAACGGCGATCGCGGCCCTGCTTGGCCGAGCCACCGGCGGAATCGCCCTCGACCAGAAAGAGCTCGGATTGGGAGGGGTCTTTTTCCTGGCAGTCGGCCAGCTTGCCCGGTAACCCTGCAATTTGAAGGGGATTCTTGCGGGTCATCTCGCGCGCCTTACGGGCTGCCTCGCGGGCCCTTGCGGCATCCAGCATCTTCTGGACGATTTCCTTAGCTTCCTTAGGAAATTCAAGGAGATACGCGCCAAATTTGTCCGTCATGGCGGACTCGACGGCTGGCTTTACCTCCGAAGAAACCAGTTTGTCCTTGGTCTGGGACGAGAACTTCGGATCAGGAACCTTGACTGAAATGACAGCCGTAAGACCCTCTCGAGCATCGTCTCCAGTGGTGGCGACCTTGCCCTTGCCACCGAGACTTTCCTTCTCGATATAGGTGTTGAGGTTCCGGGTCAGAGCCGCCCGGAAGCCAGCCAGGTGGGTACCGCCGTCACGCTGGGGGATATTGTTGGTGTAGCAGAGGACGTTCTCCTGATAGGTATCGTTCCACTGCATGGCCACTTCGACGCCGATCCCGGACTGCTCGGTCCGGAAGTGAAAGACCTGATTTTTCGGGCTGGTGTTCGTGTTCAGGAACTCTACGAACGCCTTCACGCCACCCTCGTAGAAGAAGGTGGTGTTTTCTCCGGAGCGCTCATCCTTGAGATGGATAGTGAGCCCCGAATTCAGGAAGGCGAGTTCACGCAGGCGCTTGGCCAGGATCGCGAAATGGAATTCGATGTTGCGGAATGTCTCCGCTGAAGGGTGGAAGCGGATCTCTGTGCCTCGGTGGGAGGTGTCACCCACGACTGCGAGGGGGGCCTCGGCTGCACCGTGACGGTAGATCTGCTCGTGCACCTTGCCGCCGCGCCGGATGGTGAGGGTTAGCTTGGAAGACAGCGCGTTCACCACCGAAGCGCCGACGCCGTGCAAGCCGCCAGACACCTTGTAACCGCCACCCTCCTCCCCGAATTTTCCACCCGCATGGAGCGTGGTCATGATCAACTCGGCCGCGGACATGCCTTCCTCGTGCATGTCGGTGGGAATGCCCCGTCCATTGTCGATAACAGTCACGGATTCGTCGGGGTGCAGCACCACGAAAATCTCGTTGCAGTGGCCTGCCAATGCTTCATCTATAGAGTTGTCGACCAACTCGAAAACCATGTGATGCAGGCCGGTGCCGTCATCGGTATCTCCGATGTACATGCCAGGGCGCTTGCGGACGGCATCCAGGCCCTTGAGCACCTTGATGCTGTCAGCGCTGTAGCTTCCGCCTACGGGTTGTTCACCTGGCTCCATGTTCCTGCTTCCTTTTCTTTAAGACCAAGACACGTTCGTGAAGCGACCCTGTTCCACGTGGAACATCCGCCTCTGCTCTTCTGACACCGAGGGCCAGCACCCTTCCAGATCAGAACGATCCACACAACTCACCAAAACCTGACAACCCAAGCTGCTCAGCAGCTCTGTCAGGGAAGAGCGATGCCTGCGATCGAGCTCCGACGGCAGGTCATCCACCAAAAACACGCAATCGCGCTGCCTGTTAGCTGAAAACACCCTGGCTTGGGCGACTTTCATAGCGCAGACAACCAACTTCTGTTGGCCCCGGGAGAGCACCTCTTCGGCGCTCTGACCGCGAACACGCACCCGGATATCAGCGCGGTGAGGACCCTGCCCCGTAAAACCACGCTCCCGATCACGGGCCAGACCGTCTTTCAGCACTTCACCGAGGGGTTTCTCACGGTCCCAGCCGCGCTGATAGGAAAGCTCAATATTCTCGATCGAGGCCAATTCCTGCAGGGTCGACACAAATTGAGGGTAAAACGCGTCGAAGTACTGCCGTCTGAATCCATCCAACTCTTCGGCCCGAACGGCCAAACGGACGTCCCAAGCCTCAATCTGATCAGGCGCGATTCTAGCATGGCGTAGCAGCGCGTTGCGCTGGCGCAGGGCCCTCTGAACGTCCACCCAAGCCGCATGAAAACTGTGTTCCACGTGGAACACTCCCCAATCCAGAAACTGACGGCGGTTTTTGGGGCCTCCCTCAAGCAACTGGAAGGTGTCCGAGTTGATCAATTGCAGCGGCAGGGTCTTTGCCAACTCCGCAGCGTTCTGCACCGACCGACCCTGAATCCGCCCCTGAAACTCCCCACTTCGCTCACGAGCAAGGCCCATGGAGATCGTCGCCCCGTTGGAATCCAGAACGGAGGCGTGAACGACGCAGCCAGGTGCCTCGTGGTTGATAACCGGATCCAGCCTGGTGCTTCGGAAAGACTTGCCTGAGCCAAGGACGTAAACGGACTCGAGCAAACTTGTTTTGCCGCTGCCGTTGGCACCGAAAAACACGTTCACTCGGCCAAGTTCAATATCGACGTCGTGGAGATTCCTGAGTTCCTGTACCCGAAGCCGGCGGATCGACATGCGCTTCCGCTGTCAGAGACGCATCGGCATCACGACGTATAGAGCACCTTCGACGGCAGGATCCTCCATCAAAACGCTGCTGCTCCCATCGGAAAACTGGACGCGGACGGATTCGCCGCCCAGAACCGAGAGCACATCGATGAGATAGCTGACGTTAAAGCCGATTTCGACGCGATCCCCGCTGTAATCGACGGCGACGCTCTCCTCTGCCTCTTCCTGCTCCTGGTTGCTGGCAAGAATCTGGACTCCGCCTTCCTCTATTACCAGCCGCACACCGCGGAACTTCTCGTTGGAGAGGATCGAGGCCCGGCTCAGCGCATCTTTCAGCTCTGCGCGAGCGCCGACCAGGCTTTTGCCTGCGGGCTTTGGCAAAACCTTGGTGTAATCAGGAAACTTCCCGTCCACCAGCTTGGAGCTGAAGGCGTAGTCGGGCGTCACAACCCGGAAGAGCGATCCGCCAAATGAAACCCTCGCCTCTGCTTCGGGGTCCTGGAGCAGACGCTGAAGCTCAAGAACCCCTTTGCGCGGCAGAATTGCGTGAACATCAGTCTTAACGCCCGGCATATCGGCCTCGAGCGTCGCCAACGCGAGGCGGTGCCCGTCGGTCGCAACCGCACGAAGGCGCTTGGGAGTAAGTTCGAAGAGCGTTCCGTTCAGGTAATAACGAACGTCCTGCTGCGCCATGGAGAACGCGGTGCGGTCGATCAGCTTCTTGAGCTGCGCCTGCGGCAGGGCGAACTCGACCATGGACGGCGAGTGTTCGATGCTCGGGAAATCACTGGCCGGCAACGTGGACAGCGTAAAACGGCTGCGGCCGCAACGCAGATTCAAACGCTGATCATCCAGCGAGAACTCCAGAAGCCCGGAGTCCGGAAGCGATTTGCAGATGTCGGCCAGCTTGCGGGCAGGCACAGTAACCTCCCCGCTTTCGCCCGGTTGCGCCAGGCGGATATGGCCCACGAGTTCGACCTCGAGGTCCGTTCCGGTGAGCGAGAGCCGGTCTCCATCAAGCGAGAGCAGCACGTTCGAGAGCACCGGCAGCGTCTGCCGGCGCTCCACAACACCAGCGACCAGATTGAGCGGCCTGAGAAGAGCATCGCGGGAAATCGAGAATTTCATGCAAAGGGTCTCCGAAAAAACGATCTACGCAACGGCGTCTCAGGCCGAGAGCGAACGATAAAGATTCTTGTAGTCTTCGTGCATATCAGGGTCTGATTCTCGTAACTCTTTGATTTTCCTGCATGCATGAAGCACGGTTGTATGGTCCCTGCCGCCAAAGCCCTCACCGATTTCCGGCAGGCTGTGGTTGGTCAGCTCTTTGGCAAGGGCCATGGCGAGTTGCCTCGGCCGGGCGACGGAGCGGCTACGCCGTGGCGAGAGTAAATCAGACAACTTGATCTTGTAGTACTCCGCCACCGTGCGCTGGATATTGTCGAGGCTTATCTGGCGATCCTGAAGTGCCAACAGATCCTTCAGGGACTCCTTGACCAGATCGATGTCGATGCGACGATGGGTGAACTGTGCGCTGGCAATGACGCGCTTCAGGGCTCCCTCAAGCTCACGGACATTCGACTTGATCCGCTGTGCCACGAAGAAAGCTGCGTCTGCTGGCAGTTCTACCCCCGACTGCTCCGCCTTCTTCAGAAGAATAGCCACCCGCGTCTCAAGCTCAGGTGGCTCTACAGCCACGGTAAGGCCCCAGCCGAAGCGGGACTTCAGCCTCTCCTCGAGTCCGTCGATCTCTTTCGGGTAGCGGTCGCAGGTGAGAATCATCTGTTGCCCGCCCTCAAGCAAGGCATTGAAGGTGTGGAAGAACTCCTCCTGCGAACGCTCCTTGCCGGCGAAAAACTGGATGTCGTCGATCAGAAGGGCATCCACCGAACGGTAGTAGCGCTTGAAATCGTTTATCTGGTTCAACTGCAACGCCTTGACCATATCAGCGACGAAGCGCTCGGAATGGAGGTAGACGATCCTGGCGTTAGGGTCACTCGCCAGCAAGGCATTGCCCACGGCATGCATGAGGTGCGTCTTGCCAAGGCCAACCCCGCCGTAGATGAAAAGAGGGTTGTAGGCACCGCCCGGATTCTGGGCGACCTGCTGCGCAGCGGCCCGCGCCAGCTGGTTGCTCTTGCCCTCGACGAAATTCTGGAAGGTGTAGCCTTCGATGAGGTAGTGATGCTGCCGGACTGCAACCTCGACCTTGCGAGGCGGCGGCGAGGCGGCATCCAGCTCTGTGACCCGCAAAACGGGCGCGGGCACCGCTGGCCGCTCGGGCTGTTTTCGATCCGCCATGTCGCGACCGGCAGCGTCCAGCTGGACATTGGCGATACGCCCGCCCGAAACCTCTCGGACGATCTGGCGGATGCGCTCGATGTACTTGTCGTGAACCCAGTCCTTGACGAAGCGATTGGGCGCAATGAGCTGCAGCTCGTCCGCAGACTCCTGAGCGCGCAGGGGTCTGATCCAGGTGTTGAACTGCTGGGGCGGCATTTCGTCGCGCAGAAAACTGCTGCAGCGCTGCCAAGTGACATCCATTCAATTAATTCCTAGAGCTCGAGGCGGACCAATCGAACGGGTTCGTTTTATAGGTGGAAAACCCGTGGCGGCGATTCTATCTTTGTCCACAGATCTTATCCACACCGACGGAAAAGAAAATTTATTTATCCTGTAAGCCTATGATTATAGAATGATTTATGGCGCTCTGCTGAAATCTCTTGCCCTGAGCAGCGACGGGGCAAATTCCATAAATCTGTGGATATCATGTTTATATAATATGGATATCCTGTGCCATGAAGACCGCCTTGGCCAAGGCTTCTTAGCAGTAACGCATAGCATTCCCCCAGCCGACCCACCGTGAATCCACATGCTGTTCAGACAAGAAGGTCTTTTAAGTCAGTGACTTCCCAGCCTTGTCCACAAGCCGATCTGGGGACGCCCAGGCCACGGGCCAACCACCCGGCAACCCGGATAAGTCCGCGACTCGTCCAGCAACGAAGCGGACATGAACTGGAAAATTCCCGACCCGGCACACCACGGACGGGTTTACCCGGGCACACAGGGTTACTTAGACTGCGACCCCTTTTTGAATCCACTCCCCTCCGGGGACCTCAGGCAGCAATTCCATGAAGCGGACGTTCCAGCCCAGCAATCTCAAGCGCAAGCGCACCCACGGTTTCCGTGCGCGCATGGCAACCCGCAACGGCCGCATCGTCCTTGCGCGTCGCCGTGCCAAGGGACGCAAGCGCCTCACGGCCTGACAGGGCAGGCCTAGCGCGAATGCATGGGAATTTCACGGTTTCCCAGACAGGCGCGCCTGCTGAAGCCAGCCGAGTTCCGGCTGGTCTTCGACAACCCCCCCCTACGATTCTCCGCCGGCGAGATACTTCTTCTCGCCAAGCCGAAGGCATCTGGCGCAGCGCGTCTGGGGGTCGTAGCCCCAAAAAAAGCCTGCCGGCTTGCCACGGGGAGGAACCGTTTCAAACGACAGGTCCGGGAGTCATACCGTCACCGTCAGCATGTACTGGACCGACTGGACGTCATCATCCTGGCCCGCAGCGGCATCGCTGATCTGGACAACGAAGGCATCAGGCAGCGGCTCGACACCCTATGGACCCGACTCCTCAAGCGCCTGCCCAAGGTCCTGACACCTCCCCAGTCGTCAGAATCCTCCTCGGATTGATCGCTTTTTACCGGTACTTGCTCAGCCCCCTCATCGGGCAACACTGCCGCTTCCACCCGACTTGCTCGCTCTACAGCCGCGAAGCCCTGATCTCCCACGGCGCGATCCGCGGCACCGGCCTCACACTGTGGAGATTGGGACGCTGTCATCCATGGGCGGAGGGCGGTTACGATCCCGTCCCGCCGCACAACCCTGAAACCCGCACCACGGACACGCCAGACTGATGGATATCCAGCGCTACGCACTCCTGATCGCCCTGGCGCTCGTCGGTTGGATGACGCTTGTCGAGTGGAACACTTTCAGGCTCGAGCACCTTCCCGCCGCTGAAGCACCTGCGGGAATCCAAGGCCAGAGCCCGGCACTGCAGAGCCCGCCGGCCGCAGACATCAGCGCCCCCGCAGTCGCTCAAACCACCTCCGATTTACCCGAAGCACACGCGCCTGCCGCTGTTGCCCAGCCCGCAGCAAAAACGCAAAGCGACACGATCAGCGTTGTTACCGACACCCTGCAGCTGGAAATCTCGCTCATCGGCGGCGACATCGTCGGAGCAGCTCTGCCGAAGTTCCACGCCGAACTCGGCCGTGAGGACCTCCCTTTCAAGCTGCTGCAGCAGAACACCACACGGAACTACACCGCTCAAAGCGGCCTCGTTGGGCCTGACGGGACCGACACGGCGCAGGGGCGACCGCGATTCAGTAGCGCGAAGACTTCGTGGGCCATGGCCGACGGCGAAAACAGCCTCGTAGTCGCATTGGACTACCGAACCGGAACCGGCGTTGCGATCACCAAGCGCTACACCTTCACGCGCGGCTCATACGTAACCGAACTCGAGTACACCATCGACAACCACAGCGCCAAGCCCTGGCAAGCAGGACTCTTCGGACAGCTTCGCCGTGACGACAGCCCTGACCCCAGCGCGACCGGTGGCTCCCTGGGCATCAAGCCGTTCGTGGGTTTCGCGAGCCGCACCAGCGAAGAGCATTACCTGAAACACAAATTCGACAGCCTCGGAAAAGAACCCTACAGCGCACAAACCACCGGCGGATGGATCGCGCTCGTTCAGCACTACTTCGTCAGCGCATGGATTCCCGTGGAATCCCAGACCAACCGCATCGACATGCTGCGAAGCGACTCCGGCTTCAACATCGCCCGCTTCACCAGCCCGAGCGTAAGCGTTGCTCCCGGAGCATCAGCATCACTCGGCGCCCGTTTTTATGCGGGGCCAAAAGATCAGTACAAACTCTTCAAGATTTCGCCTGGCCTGGACCTTACGGTCGATTACGGCTGGCTGTGGTGGATCGCGCAGCCGCTCTTCGCCCTCCTGACATTCTTTGCTACCGGCAAGCTCCACGCCTTCGGTTCCGTGATCGAGATCGGAAGCGGGGTCGGCAATTGGGGGGCCGCGATCGTCCTCCTCACCCTGCTGGTGAAAGGCGCTTTTTTCCACCTTTCGGCGGCCAGTTACAGATCGATGGCCAAGATGCGCAAGCTCCAACCGAAAATGCTGGAACTGCGCGAGCGTCACGGTGACGACAGACAAAAGCTCTCGCAGGAAACGATGGACCTCTACCGCCGCGAGAAGGTGAACCCCCTCGGTGGTTGCCTCCCGATCCTGATCCAGATGCCAGTGTTCCTTTCGCTCTACTGGGTGCTGCTCGAAAGCGTCGAGCTGCGTCAGGCACCGCTCGGCGGCTGGATTCACGATCTGTCTGTAATGGATCCCTACTTCGTGCTCCCGCTCCTGATGGGAGCCTCGATGTTCTATCAGCAAAAACTCAACCCGCCACCGCCCGATCCCATGCAGGCGAAGGTGATGCAGTTCATGCCGATCATCTTCACTGTGTTCTTCCTGTTTTTCCCGGCCGGTCTGGTGCTCTACTGGCTCGTGAACAACCTGCTGTCCATCTCTCAGCAGTGGGTCATTACGCGGCAGATCGAGCGCGAAAATTGACCCATGCTCCAGCCATTCGCGAGCCCGGAGACGATCGCAGCAATCGCGACCGCGCCGGGCCGCGGTGGCATTGGAATCGTCAGGGTTGCAGGGCCTGAAGCGCTACGCATCGCGCAGGCAGTAACCGGCAAGCAAGCCACTCCGCGTCTCGCATCCTTTGCCTCTTTCCGTGACCACGATGGCGCGATCATCGATTCGGGCATCGTCATACATTTTTCTGCTCCCTCGAGCTTCACCGGCGATGACGTGGTTGAATTCCAGGGCCACGGTGGGCCTGTAGTTCTGGACATGATCCTCGAGAGGGTTATCTCCCTGGGTGCGCGCATCGCCCGGCCAGGCGAATTCAGCGAGCGCGCTTACCTGAACGGCAAGATCGACCTCGCGCAAGCCGAGGCGATCGCCGACCTCATAGACAGCAGCAGCAGAGAAGCCGCAAGAGGCGCCTCACGCAGCCTCCAGGGAGAATTCTCGGATCTGGTGAACGCCCTCGTGGAGGAAGTCACCCGCCTGCGGATTTTCGTGGAAGCCTGCATCGACTTCCCCGAAGAGGAGATCGACATCCTTGCCGACCCCGACGTGCAACAGCGCATCGAAGACATACTCTCTCGCATCACCCACATCGAAAGCGCAGCCAAGACAGGACGCCTGCTCCGCGAGGGCATGAACATACTGCTCGCCGGCAAACCGAACGCGGGCAAATCGAGCCTGCTGAACGCACTCTCCGGAAACAACGTCGCAATCGTGAGCGCAATACCAGGCACCACTCGTGACCTGATACGCGAGCGAATCCTGATCGACGGCATGCCTGTACACATCACGGATACTGCCGGTCTTCGTGACAGCCCGGACGAGATCGAACGCGAAGGAATCCGACGCGCATTGCAAGAGGCTGAAAACACCGACCTGCTTCTGTTGGTTGTGGACAGCTCAACGGAAGACGATCCCGAGACCATCCTGCGCGATCACTTCTCAGGCTTCGCCGAGCGAATGCCACCGGTGTGCATCGTCATGAACAAATGCGACCTGGGCAAAACCGCAGCAGGTCTTCAAATCATGCCCGGGGCACAGCGCGTAGGAATTTCGGCAATGACCGGCACAGGGATAGATGCCCTGCGCGAGGTCCTGAGAAACATCGTCGGCTATGCACCAGTAGAAGGCGGGAATTTCAGCGCGAGACGTCGTCATCTGGACGCGTTGACCAGAGCAAGGCAAGCGTTGCTCACATCCCATGACGTCCTTCTTTCAAGGGCTGGCCCGGAACTGCTGGCCGAGGACCTCCGAGCGGCGCAGCAACACCTTGGAGAGATCACGGGCCATCTGAGCTCTGACGAGCTCCTGGGCAAGATCTTCTCGAGTTTCTGCATAGGCAAATAACCCGTGCACAGCCTGTGCGCTACGCAAGCAACATGCTGTGGATCAAATCCGGGTTGGGATGAGCCCCCCGAGAGCACCCCAAACCGTCCACAACTCCTCCCCAACCCATCCATAACATCCCGGCCTGATCCGAACAGACTTTGGCCTGCGCCAACCCACTGAAGCCAAAAGACAAAACTGCCTTATCAACAGCCCCGGCCTCCCTCTTCAGTAACAACATCCTGGTCTCCTCTCCTTCCCGGGAAAGACATATTTCTTAATCATTGGAAGATCACAGCGACTCCAACCAAAATTCCCGATGGTTGAATTTTGAACACCGGCGGAATCGGCAGATATACTGCCCGGCCCTTTTCCGGGAGCAGCAACGTGGATTACCCAAAGCGATACGGCGTGATCGTGGTCGGTGGTGGCCATGCCGGCACCGAGGCCGCGTTAGCTGCTGCCCGCATGGGTGTTCCTACCCTCCTGCTCACGCAGAGCATCGAACAGCTCGGGCAAATGTCCTGCAACCCTGCGATCGGTGGCATCGGCAAAAGTCATCTCGTGAAGGAAATCGATGCCCTTGGCGGCGCCATGGCCCGAGCGACTGATCGGGCCGGTATACAGTTCCGGGTGCTCAATTCCCGCAAAGGCCCCGCCGTTCGCGCCACCCGTGCCCAGGCCGATCGTGTGCTCTACCGTGCAGCTGTCCGCCAGATCATCGAACAGCAAGCGGGGCTCGATGTATTCCAGCAACCCGTGATCGATCTTCTGGTCGAAGGTGAGCGCGTACTCGGTGTGCGCACCCAGATGGGCCTCGACTTCCGGGCTGAGGCCGTCGTGCTTGCCACTGGCACCTTCCTCGGTGGGCTGATCCATGTGGGGATGCAGAACTACGGTGGTGGCCGAGCAGGGGACCCTGCAGCCAATGCGCTCGCAGCCCGGCTCCGTGAAATGCCCTTTGCCGTTGGACGACTGAAGACCGGGACTCCACCCCGGATCGACGCCCGTTCGGTCAACTTCGATGGGCTCGACATCCAGGATGGCGATACACCCCTTCCGGTCATGAGTTTCATGGGGGAGACATCCGAGCATCCCCGCCAGGTACCGTGTCACATCACCCACACCAACGAGCGCACCCACGAGATCATCCGCGCCTCCCTCCACCGCTCACCCATGTACGCGGGTGTGATCGAGGGTGTCGGCCCACGCTACTGTCCTTCGGTGGAAGACAAGGTCGTGCGCTTTGCCGACAAGATCTCGCATCAGGTATTCATCGAACCCGAGGGACTGGACTCGGTAGAGCTCTATCCCAACGGCATATCCACCAGTCTGCCTTTCGATGTGCAGATAGCGTTGGTCCAGACGATCAAGGGATTCGAGAACGCGCACATCACGCGTCCCGGCTACGCCATCGAATACGACTTCTTCGATCCCCGTGGCTTGCACCACAGCCTGGAAACACGCTTCGTGCAGGGCCTTTTCTTTGCCGGTCAGATCAATGGCACTACCGGCTACGAAGAGGCTGCGGCGCAGGGATTGCTGGCGGGTATCAACGCAGCGCGTCGTGTACAGGGGCGTCCTGCCTGGCATCCCTTGCGACACGAGGCCTACATCGGCGTGATGGTCGATGACCTCGTCACGCTTGGCACAGCAGAGCCCTACCGCATGTTCACCAGCAGGGCAGAGCATCGACTCCTGCTGCGTGAAGACAATGCCGACAGGCGTCTCACGCCTGCCGGACGCGAATTGGGCCTTGTCGAGGAGCAACGCTGGTCCCGCTTCTGCGCCAAGCAGGAAGGCATCGCTGCCTGCGCTGCAGAGCTTCATGCCCGCTTCGTACACCCCGGCACACCCGAGGCTGATGCCATCAGTGCGCATGTGGGCAAGCAGCTTGTACGCGAATACCGTCTGTCCGAACTCCTGAAGCGCCCGGAACTCGACCACGCCACGCTTGCATCGATGTGTGATCTTCCTCCTGTGAGCGCAGAGATCGCCGAGCAGGTCGAGATCGAAGCCAAGTACGCGGGATACATCGATCGGCAGTACGAGGAAGTCGACCGCCTGAAGCGTTACGAGAACACCGTGCTTGCAGGTGACTTCGATTACGCGGGTGTCGACGGCCTGTCGAACGAGGTGCGGCACAAGCTGATATCCGTGCGACCCGCCACGCTAGCGCAGGCCGGACGCATCCCCGGCGTGACGCCAGCGGCTGTCTCGCTGCTTCTGATACACCTCAAAAAGCTAGGGCGTCTGGAGCGCCAGAGCGCGTGATCCAGACGGCGCAAGCGCGCATCGGGGAGTTGCGCATCCCGTTGGTCGAGGGCGTTGCCGCGCTGGGTCTGACGCTGCCTGAAAGCGCCATAGACAAACTGCTGCAGTACCTCGACCTGCTGGTCACCTGGAACAGCGCGTACAACCTGAGCGGTATCAGCGATCCGCGGGAAATGCTCGATCGCCACCTGCTCGACAGCCTGAGCATCCTGCCTTCGATTGACGGGAAGCGCGTGCTGGATATCGGCACCGGTGCGGGTCTTCCGGGACTCCCCCTCGCGGTGTGTCTTCCCGAGCGCGAGTTCCATCTGCTCGACGGAAACGGCAAAAAAATGCGTTTTCTGTTCCAGGTGAAAACCCAGTTGCGCCTGCCAAACGTCGTGCTTGTGCACGGACGCGCGGAAGATGTCGCGGAAGAGCCCTTGTTCGATACCGTGTTGTCCCGTGCGGTGGGCTCGCTTGGCGAGCTGTTGCGTCTCGGCGGCAGATTGCTTGCGCCCGACGGCCGGTTTCTCGCCATGAAGAGTGCTCCTGCGGATAGTGAGCTAGCCGAAGTGAAGCCGCCCTATACTGTGCTCTCCATAACCGAGCTGAGCGTTCCTGGCGCCACCACGCCAAGGCACCTCGTGTGTCTCGGCCGCACACCCGGACAGGACGGGACTACCGCGTGACCATCATCTCCATCACCAACCAGAAAGGCGGCGTCGGCAAAACCACCAGCTGCGTGAACATTGCTGCATCGCTGGCGGCCAATCGTCAGCGGGTGATGCTGGTAGACCTCGACCCGCAGGGCAACGCGACCATGGGCTGCGGGGTCGACAAGCACTCGGTCGAGACCTCGATCTACGACGTGCTGATGCACAACGCCCGCGTAGAGGATGTTCGCCAGAGCGCCGGGCAGGCGGGCTTCGACGTGATACCTGCCAACGCTGACCTCACCGCCGCCGAGGTCGAGCTGGTCACGGCAAGCTCGAAGGAGAGCCGCCTGCGTTATGCGCTGGCCCGCGTGAAGCACGAATACGACTACATACTCATCGACTGTCCACCCTCGCTCAACATGCTCACCGTGAATGCGCTAGTCGCCTCCGACAGCGTCCTCATCCCGGTGCAATGCGAGTACTACGCGCTGGAGGGTCTGTCCTCGCTGCTCAGCACAGTGGGCAGGGTCCAGAAGGTCATGAACCCTGCGCTTGAGATCGAGGGTCTGCTGCGCACGATGTACGACGCGCGCAACAGCCTCACCAACGAGGTATCGATGCAATTGATCGGGCACTTCGGGGCGCGCGTTTACTCCACACTGATACCCCGCAATGTGCGCCTTGCAGAAGCCCCTTCGCACGGCCAGCCCGCGCTTCTCTACGATCCGGCCTCGCGCGGCGCCATCGCCTATCTCGCCGCCGCTTCAGAGATGCTCCGTCGTCACGGGCGCAGTCCTGTGGCCCCCATACCCGTTTCCGCCAGCCCGGCCTCCGACTGAGCCGTCGCTTCGAATTTCCGGAGAACTCACATGTCGACCAAGAAGCGCGGGCTGGGACGCGGACTCGATGCCCTGATCGGGGCTGCCGGTCTCGGCCGCAGCGAAGACGCCACATCAGGCCAAGGAGTGCCGGCCGCGGCCGCCCCGAGCACCCTGCCGGTCGATCTGCTGCAACGTGGCCGCTACCAGCCTCGCCGGGACTTCAATCCCGAGTCACTGGAGGAACTCGCCAGCTCCATACGTGCGCAAGGCCTGATCCAGCCCGTCGTTGTGCGGCCCGTGCCCGGGGGTCGCTACGAGATCATCGCTGGCGAGCGTCGCTGGCGCGCAGCGCAGATGGCCGGCCTGCAGGACATCCCCGCGATCGTGCGGGACGTCCCCGACGAAGCCGCCATCGCCATGGCTCTCATCGAGAACATCCAGCGTGCGGACCTGAACGCCATCGAGGAGGCTGCAGCCCTGCAGCGCCTGCAGCAGGAGTTCGGCCTGACCCACGAGGGTATTGCCGAGGCGGTGGGCAAGTCCCGCACCACGGTGACCAACATCATGCGTCTGCTCAGCCTGCCGGCCGATGTGCGTCAGCACCTTGAGCGCAAGGCACTCGAGATGGGACACGGCCGCGCCCTGCTCGGCCTTCCCGCCGAGCAGCAATCCGAGGTAGCCCGCGAGGTCGTTGCCAAGGGCCTCTCGGTCCGCGAGACCGAGGCTCTGGTGCGTCGCTTGCTGGGCTCCAAGCCGAAGAAACCCCCGCCTCCCGATCAGGGCGCGGACATCAGGCAGCTCGAGCGCGAGCTCTCCGAGACGGTAGGAGCGGCGGTTTCCATCGAGCACAAACGCGGCGGCAAGGGCCGCCTGATGATCGACTACGCGAGCCTCGAGCAGCTCGATGGCCTGCTCGGTTACTTCCGTCGCTGAAACAGGCCGCTGCGCGGTTGCCGCGGCCGCAAGCTGCCCCCTATAATCTGGCCCCGAAAACGGGCTGTGGTTTCGACGTCACGTTCGGCCCATATAACAGGATCACTGCAATTGCCAGCAATAAAGGTCTGCAGCGCCCGCCACTAGGAAGGGTGCTTGCCGCGGACGCATTGCTTCTCTTGCTGATGGTCGCTGTAGCGTGGTGCTTCGATGCAGCCATGGCCCGGTCCGTCCTCCTTGGGGGGTTGATCTTCCTGCTGCCGCAGGCCTGGTTTACCTGGCGGGCTTTTCGCGTCAGGGGCGCGGCGGCGGCACAAGCGGTGGTGCAGGGCTTTTACCGTGCCGAGGCAGGTAAGTTCCTGATGGTGACGGCCGGTTTTGCGCTGGCCTTCAACCTCGCAGGGCCGCTGCAGGCGCAATGGTTGTTTGGTTCGTATGTGCTGATGTTTTTGCTGAACAGTGTGCTGCTTGCCCGTTCGGGCGCAGTCTGAGAACGAGCTTCAAGGGGAGGCTGGATGTCCGCCGAAGCCCAAACCAGTCAGGGGTACATCAAGCACCACCTGACGAACATGACCTACGGCAAACTGCCCGCGGGCAGTTATTGCGAGGGCGAGGCAGTCCTCGAGCAGGACGGCTGGACCCTGGCCCACTGCGACGAGCAAATCGACGCCATGGGCTTTCAGGCCGTGCACCTCGACAGCATGGGCTGGGCGATCTCGCTGGGTCTTCTTTTCAGCTTCCTTTTCAGCCGCATGGCCCGCAAGGCCGCAGCCAACCCCGGTGCGCCTACCGGATGGCAGAACCTGGTAGAGATGATCGTCGAGTTCATCGACGGAACCGTGAACGACATCTTCCACCACAGGAACAAGATGGTCGCCCCGATGGCGCTCACCATCTTCACCTGGATCTTCCTCATGAACCTGATGGACCTCTTCCCGGTCGACTGGCTGCCCCATGTGGCGGGCGCCATCAGCGGCAACGAACACCTGTTCCTCAAGGTCGTGCCCACCACCGACCCGAACGTCACTCTGGGCATGTCCTTCACCGTCTTCGGCCTGATGCTGTTCTTCTCCATGCGTGAGAAGGGCGTTCTCGGCTTCGTGAAGGAGCTGACACTCCACCCGTTCCACTCCTCCAATCCGTTGGTGATGGTCATCCTCATCCCCATCAACCTGTTCCTCGAGTCCGTGGCGCTGATCGCCAAGCCCATATCGCTGGGTCTCCGACTCTTCGGGAACATGTACGCAGGCGAGATGATCTTCATCCTGATCGCCATCATGTTCGGTGCGGGCCTCGTCATGGGCGTGCTCGCCGGCGTGTTGCAGTGGGCGTGGGCGGTGTTCCACATCCTTGTCATATCGCTGCAGGCCTTCGTGTTCACCGTGCTCACCGTCGTCTACATGGCGATGGCCCACGATGTACAGGAAGAACACTGATCCGTTCTGGTTCCACTCACTCAGTCCATCTCTAACCGGGAGAATGCAATGGAAGTCGCTGTCGCTCTGAAATACATCGCCGCCGCCATCATGATCGGCCTTGGCGCCGCGGGCACCGGGGTAGGCTTCGGCATCCTCGGCGGTAAACTGCTCGAAGGCTCGGCACGCCAGCCCGAGATGGCGCCCATGCTGCAGGGCAAGATGTTCCTGATTGCAGGTCTGCTCGACGCCGTGCCGATGATCGGCGTCGGTATCGCCATGTACCTGATCTTCGCGGCCTGATCAAAGAGTCGCGAATACCGGCTGCGCGCGCCTGCCATGGCCGCGCCGGCCGGTCGAGCCCATCGACCGCAGGAGTGATGGCATGCACATCAATATGACGCTCATCGGCCAGTCGATCACCTTTCTGGTGTTCGTCTGGTTCTGCATGCAGTTCGTCTGGCCCGTGATCCGCAAGGCCATGGACGAGCGCACGCAGCGCATCACCGACGGCCTTTCGGCCGCCGAGCGCGCCCAGAAAGACCTCACGCTGGCACAGGACAAGGTCGCGCAACAGCTGCGCGAAGCCAAGACCGAAGCCGCTTCGATCGTCGAGCAGGCCAACCGCCGTGCTGCGCAGATCGTTGACGAGGCCAAGAACAAGGCACGCGAGGAAGGCGATCGCATCAAGGCCGCAGCCCAGTCCGAGGTCGAGCAGGAGATGAACCGGGCCCGCGAGCAACTGCGCTCGCAGGTCGGCGCGCTGGCTGTTGCCGGTGCTTCCCGGATCCTCGGCAAGGCCGTAGACGCCAGCGCCCACCGTGAGCTGGTTGACCAGCTCGCAGCGGAACTCTGAGGCCAGCCCCCATGGCAGAACTGACCACCCTGGCCCGACCCTACGCGCGGGCTGCCTTCGAGCACGCTCTCGCAGGTGGCGCTCTTGGCGCCTGGGCCGAGGCGCTGGCTACAGCCGCGGCCGTGGTAAGCGACGAGCGCGCGGCCCAGTTGCTCGGCTCGCCGTCCTGGACCGCAGCCCAGAAAGCCGACGCGCTCATCGACGTTTGTGGCGACGCCCTTCCCGAGCCCGTACAGAACTTCGTCCGCGTCCTCGCCGAGAACCGCCGCCTTGCCCTGTTGCCGCAGGTGCACGCGCTGTTCATGGCGCTGAAGGCACAGCAGGAGCGCGCGGTTGATCTGCGCCTCACCAGCGCCTTCGAAATCGACGCAGCCCAAGGTGCTCGTATCGCCGAGGCGCTGGGCCGCAAGCTACAGCGCGAAGTCCGCCTGAGCACCGATGTCGATGCCTCTCTTATTGGCGGTGTGATCATCCGCACCGATGACCTCGTGATCGACGGCTCGGTGCGTGGACGCCTCGCCAAGCTCTCCGAAGCAATGAATTCCTGACGGACCCTATCCAAGGAACCCCGAGATGCAGCAACTCAACCCCGCCGAAATCAGCGAAATCATCAAGAGCCGCATCGAGCGCCTCGACGTCAGCGTGCAGGCGCGCAACGAGGGCACGGTCGTCAGCGTCTCGGACGGCATCGTCCGCATCCACGGCCTGGCCGAGGTGATGTACGGCGAGATGATCGAATTCCATGGCGGCGTCTACGGCCTCGCCCTCAACCTCGAGCGTGACTCGGTGGGCGCGGTTGTACTCGGCGAGTACAAAGGCCTTCAGGAAGGTCAGACCTGCCGCTGCACCGGCCGCGTGCTCGAGGTGCCGATCGGCCCCGCACTGCTCGGTCGTGTGGTCGATTCGCTGGGCAATCCGATCGACGGCAAGGGTCCGATCGCCTCGGACATCTTCGAGCCCATCGAAAAGGTGGCCCCGGGTGTTATCACCCGCCAAGGGGTGTCGCAGCCCGTACAGACCGGTCTCAAGGCCATCGACGCGATGGTGCCGGTAGGCCGCGGCCAGCGCGAACTGATCATCGGTGACCGCCAGATCGGCAAGACCGCGATCGCCATCGACGCGATCATCAACCAGAAGGGCACCGGCGTTAAGTGCGTCTACGTGGCCATCGGCCAGAAGCAGTCCTCGATCGCCGCCGTGGTGCGCAAGCTCGAGGAGCACGGCGCCATGGACCACACCACGGTCGTGGTGGCGAGCGCCTCCAACCCGGCCGCCATGCAGTACATCGCGCCCTTCGCGGGCTGCACCATGGGCGAGTACTACCGCGACCGCGGTCAGGACGCCCTCATCATTTATGACGATCTCACCAAGCAGGCCTGGGCCTACCGCCAGATCTCGCTGCTGCTACGCCGCCCGCCGGGCCGCGAAGCCTACCCCGGCGACGTTTTCTATCTCCACTCGCGCCTGCTCGAGCGCGCTGCCCGCGTGAACGCCGACTACGTCGAGAAGTTCACCAACGGCGAGGTCAAGGGCCAGACCGGTTCGCTCACCGCCCTGCCGATCATCGAGACCCAGGCCGGTGACGTGTCTGCCTTCGTACCGACCAACGTGATCTCGATCACCGACGGCCAGATCTTCCTCGAGAGCAGCCTGTTCAACTCCGGTGTCCGCCCGGCCATGAACGCCGGCCTCTCGGTATCCCGAGTGGGTGGCGCGGCACAGACCAATATCATCAAGAAGCTCGGTGGCGGTGTGCGACTCGCTCTCGCGCAGTACCGCGAGCTCGCGGCCTTCTCCCAGTTCGCATCGGATCTCGACGAAGCTACCCGCGCCCAGCTCGAGCACGGCCAGCGCGTCACCGAGCTGATGAAGCAGAAGCAGTACTCGCCGATGTCGGTGGCGCAGATGGGCGCATCGCTCTTCGCCGCCAACGAGGGTTACCTGAAGAACGTGGAAGTGAAGAAGGTCCTCGACTTCGAGGCAGCGCTTCATTCCTACATGGCCAGCGAACATGCCGAACTCATGAATCAGGTCAACGAGACCGGCGCGTGGGACAAGGACATGGCGGCGAAATTCAAGTCGGCTCTCGACAGCTTCGTCGCGACGCAGGCCTGGTAAGCGGCTCACGGGAGTTTCCCCATGGCAGGCGCAAAAGAGATTCGCACCAAGATCGCCAGCGTCTCATCGACGCAGAAGATCACCAGCGCGATGGAAAAAGTGGCTACCAGCAAGATGCGCAAGGCGCAGGTGGCCATGGCCCGTGGCAAGCCTTATGCCGAGCGTATCCGCTCGGTCGTGGGACACATCGCCAGCGCTGCTCCCGAGTACAAGCACCTTTACCTGCAGGAACGCGAGATCAAGCGCGTCGGCTACATCGTCATCTCCTCCGACCGCGGACTGTGCGGCGGCCTGAACACCAACCTGTTCAAGCAGGTGGTGCGGGCCATGAAGGAATGGGAAGACAAGGGCGTCGAGGTCGATCTGTGCGTGATCGGCACCAAGGCCGCCAGCTTCTTCGGCAGCCTCGGTGGCCGGATTGTCGCAGCGCTCAAGCAGATCGGTGATGCACCGGCGGCCGCAGACCTGATCGGCGGTGTGAAGGTGATGCTCGACAGCTATGCAGAGCAGCGCATCGATCGTCTTTTCATCGCCTGCAACGACTTCGTCAACACCATGACGCAGCGCCCGCAAGTGTCCCAGGTACTGCCTCTGGTGGCCTCCGAAAGCGCCGAGCTCAAGCACCATTGGGACTACCTCTACGAGCCCGATGCCAAGGAACTCCTCGACGGCTTGCTCACGCGCTACGTCGAGTCCCAGGTCTACCAGGGCGTGGTCGAGAACATCGCCTGCGAGCAGGCCGCGCGCATGGTCGCGATGAAGAACGCCACCGAGAACGCCGGCGAACTGATCGGCGAACTCAAACTGGTTTACAACAAGGCACGTCAGGCCGCGATCACGCAGGAACTTGCGGAGATCGTGAGCGGCGCGGCTGCCATTTCCTGATCAAGAACGCATTCACGAGGAACCCGAGATGAGCAGTGGAAAGATCGTCCAGGTCATCGGCGCCGTCATTGACGTAGAGTTTCCGCGCGACGCGGTGCCCGCCGTGTACGAGGCACTGACGGTCGACGGCCGCGAGCTGGTGCTCGAAGTCCAGCAGCAGTTGGGTGATGGCGTGGTGCGTACCATTGCCCTCGGCGCCACCGAGGGTGTTGCCCGCGGATTGGTGGTCAACAAGACGGGCGCCGCCGTCTCGGTGCCAGTGGGCAAGGAGACGCTCGGTCGCATCATGGACGTGCTTGGCCGTCCCATCGACGAGAAAGGCCCCATCGGCGAGCAGGCGCGCATGCCCATTCACCGTGCGGCGCCCACCTATGCCGAGCAGTCGGCAAGCGTCGAGCTGCTCGAGACGGGCATCAAGGTCATCGACCTCATCATGCCGATCTCCAAGGGCGGCAAGATCGGCCTCTTCGGCGGCGCCGGCGTCGGCAAGACCGTGACGCTGATGGAGCTGATCCGCAACATCGCGATCGAGCACTCGGGCTACTCGGTGTTTGCCGGTGTAGGCGAGCGTACCCGCGAAGGTAACGACTTCTACCACGAGATGACCGACTCGGGCGTTATCGACAAAGTGGCGCTGGTGTACGGCCAGATGAACGAACCCCCGGGCAACCGTCTGCGCGTTGCGCTCACCGGCCTCACCATGGCCGAATCCTTCCGCGACGAAGGCCGTGACGTACTGATGTTCATCGACAACATCTACCGCTACACCCTTGCCGGCACCGAGGTGTCCGCGCTGCTTGGCCGTATGCCTTCAGCGGTGGGTTACCAGCCCACGCTCGCAGAGGAAATGGGTGTGCTGCAGGAGCGCATCACCTCCACCAAGACCGGCTCTATCACCTCCTTCCAGGCTGTGTACGTGCCCGCGGACGACCTCACCGACCCCTCGCCCGCCACCACCTTCGCGCACTTGGACGCCACGCTCGTTCTTTCGCGCCAGATCGCGGAGCTCGGCATCTATCCGGCCGTCGATCCGCTCGACTCCACCTCGCGTCTCCTTGACCCGCTGGTCATCGGTGACGACCACTACCAGGTGGCCCGTGGTGTCCAGTCCGTACTGCAGCGCTACAAGGAACTCAAAGACATCATCGCCATCCTCGGCATGGACGAGCTGTCGGAAGAGGACAAGCGCACCGTGGCCCGTGCGCGGAAGATCCAGCGCTTCCTCTCGCAGCCTTTCTTCGTTGCGGAAATCTTCACCGGCAGCCCGGGCAAGTACGTGTCCCTCAAGGACACGATCTCGAGCTTCAAGGGCATCATCAGCGGCGAATACGACCACCTTCCCGAGCAGGCCTTCTACATGGTTGGCGGCATCGAGGAAGCGATCGAAAAAGCCAAGAAACTCTGATCGGCCACGGCACGCCAACAGCAGGAAAGAGACATGGCCATGAGTGTTCACTGCGATATCGTCAGCGCCGAGCAGGCAATCTTCTCGGGTCTGGTCGAGCTGCTGGTGGCCCATGGCTCTCTGGGCGACCTCGGCGTTGGCCCCGGTCATGCTCCACTGCTCACTTCCCTCAAGCCGGGCCCGGTCCGGGTCAAGCTCCAGGGCGGTGAAGAGCAGATCTACTACGTGTCCGGCGGATTCCTCGAGGTCCAGTCCAGCACGATCACCGTGCTTGCCGATACTGCCGTGCGGGCAGACGACGTGGACGAAGCGGCAGCCATCGAGGCCCAGAAAGCTGCCGAGGCTGCACTCAGCAATCAGGCCGGTGAGTTCGACTACGGCCGCGCCGCTGCCCAACTTGCAGAAGCTGCCGCGCAGCTGCGTACCGTTCAGGCACTGCGGAAGAAAATGGGCCGCGGCTGAGGCCGCGCCTCGGCTCAACCCGGAAACACAGCCTCCGCATCTTGCGCGCCGAGTACGCGATCCGCCCACGCGTCCAGTTCTGTTGCCTTGACGGAGCACAGGCGCTCCCGTCGAGACTCGGCTAGCCCTTCAGCCAATCCCTCAGCGAGCCCTGCCTCGACCGCCTCCCTCCGGAGCTGCTTCTCGTACATCATGGCGATCACGCGCCGAGTTGCCGGGTCCCAGCAGATCCGCCTACGGTTCGGCACCCACCGCTGCCGTCGCGCGCAATTGGGCTATCCTTCCCGCTCACCGTATCGCCACTCGCCACAAAGGTCGGGCCACCCGTGACTCTCGACGTCGTGATCCTCGCAGCCGGTCAGGGCACGCGGATGAAATCCGCGCTTCCGAAGGTCCTGCACTCGCTGGCCGGGAAGCCCTTGCTGCAGCACGTCATCGATGCAGCCCTCGCACTGCGGCCCGAATGCCTGCATATCGTGATTGGCCATGGTGCCGAGCGCGTGAAGACGGGCGTCAGCGCACCGGCCGCGCGATGGGTACTGCAGGCAGAGCAACTTGGCACCGGCCACGCGCTCCAACAGGCGGCTCCTTCACTCACGGCAGGTGGGACCACTCTCATCCTCTACGGAGATGTCCCGCTGATTGGCCAGCAGAGTCTCGGCAGCTTGCTCGCCGCGGCCGCAAGCGGTGCCCTCGGCCTCCTCACCGTGGGGCTTGCCGACCCCACGGGTTACGGGCGCATCCTGCGTGATGCCCAAGGCAACGTCAGGGCGATTGTCGAGCACAAGGACGCATCAGACGCAGAGCGCGCGATCCGCGAGGTCAATACCGGCATCATGGCCGTGCCCACTTCCCGCCTCTGCGGGTGGCTCGATCAACTGCAGAACCACAACTCCCAGCGCGAGTACTACCTGACCGACATCATCGCGATGGCGGCTGGCAGTGGCGTTCGGGTCGAAGCCGTTACCGCTTCCGGTGAAACAGAAGTCGCCGGCGTGAACGATAGGGCACAACTCGCCACTCTCGAACGCGCGGCGCAGGCCGCCCGAGCACGGCAACTGATGCTCGCCGGTGTCACTTTGCTTGATCCCGCGCGCATCGATATCCGCGGCAGCCTTCGCCACGGTACGGACGTGACCATCGACATCAACGTGATACTCGAGGGCGACAACACCCTGGGCAGCGATGTCCGCATTGGCGCAGGCTGCGTGCTGAAGAACGTCGAGATCGGTGATGGCGTCACCATCCACCCGCACTCGGTGATCGAAGGCGCCCGCATCGCCGCTGGCTGCAGCGTGGGTCCCTTCGCGCGGCTGCGCCCTGGCACTCGCATGGGCGAAGGCGCGAAGATCGGAAATTTCGTCGAAACCAAGAAGGCCGATATCGGCGCCCACAGCAAGATCAGCCACCTGAGCTACGTGGGTGACGCTGTGCTCGGCGAAGACGTGAATGTCGGCGCTGGCACCATCACCTGCAATTACGACGGTGCGAACAAATTCGAGACCCGCATCGGCGACGGTGCCTTCATCGGCTCCAACACTGCGCTGGTCGCACCCGTCACCGTGGGCGCGCACGCGACGATAGGCGCCGGTTCGGTCATCACGACGGCCGTCCCCGACAAGGCTCTCGCCGTTGCCCGCGGAAAACAGCGAAACATCGACGGCTGGAAACGCCCGGAAAAGGAATCCTGATCATGTGCGGAATCGTCGGCGCGGTAGCCCAGCGGCAAGTGAGCGGCATATTGATCGAGGGCCTGCGGCGGCTCGAATACCGCGGATATGACTCAGCCGGCATGGCACTGCTGGATGCGCAGGGGACCATCGGCTGCACGCGGCGCGTGGGCAAGGTAGCGGCCTTGAGCGATAGCCTCGCCAGCCATCCTCTCGAAGGCACCATCGGCATTTCGCATACCCGTTGGGCCACCC
>CAIYPF010000008.1 GCA_903928015.1 uncultured Gammaproteobacteria bacterium
ACTGCTCCGGAAGGGGGCAGACCCTGAGTTGGCGAATGACAAAGGCGACGCTGCCATTCATCTTGTCGCAGATATCAAGGGTCTGTCGGAGCTCGGCGTGCTGCTGGAGAGGGGCGTCGACGTCGATCGCAAAGACAAGGCGGGCAACACCGCGCTCCATCGGGTGCCGGATCGCAACTGGCAGAAGGAGGACGGCACGAAACTCGCCATGTGCCGTGCGCTGCTGGATGCCGGCGCAAATCCGAACGTACGCAACCGGCAGGGTGACACACCGCTCGATCTGGCTATCCGATGCGACCTCGTGGATGTCGTGCGTTTCCTGGTATCGCGCGGCGCTCACACCGGGTCACCGGTCCCGGTTCCTCACTGGCAGGGGTTTCCGGGCCAGACGTCGATCGCCATGCTGTGCCTTCTCGTCAAGTTGGGGCTTGCGCACCCCGACGACCGTGACGCAGACGGCAGGACACGGCTGCATCACGTCAAACTGAAATCGCATCTCAAGGCGCTGCTTGCTCTGGGCGCAGACGTGAACGCACGGGACACCCAAGGCAACAACGCGCTGCACACGGTGTTGCGCACGCGCAACCGTGGCAATGCCCGTGAGCTTTCCCTGATCTCGGGATCTGCCACCGTCCTGCTTGACGCGGGCATCGACCCTTCCGCCGAGCAGGCGCAGAGATTGATGGAAATCGCCATCCAGCGGCGGGATATCGACCTCGCTGCGGCGCTGCTCCAGCGGACGGAGGTGACTCTGGAGATCGAACCCCGGGCGGTCGTATCCGTCACCAGTTTCCTGCAGCAGCTCCATGCGGCGCATCCCGAGTCGCTCGCCCGCCTGATCGGCGCCGACGTCGTTGCCACGCAGGTGCTTGCGTCTCTGGCGGAGGCAGCCGGACCAGTGGCGGATCCCGGGCAGTTGCCTCCGGAACTGTCTGTACTTCCCGCGGGTGTCGATGCAATCACAACAAGGCTGCTCGCTGTCGCGCGAGCCTATCCCCGCCCCCGCGTGCTCTCCACTGGCGATGCAATCCCCGACGAAGCAATGGCTGCGCTCATCGCGCAGTTGCAGGCCTCCTCTGCCGGCGCGCCTGCGGCGGGGCTCGGCCCCTTCAGAGAGCATCTGGCGCCGGCATCACTCAAACAGTTGGCATGGAGCCTCGTGCGCGACTGGGATGCCAAAGGAGGCAAGGATCGGGGCTGGATGCTCGACGCGCTTCTGCTGCTCGGTGATGACGCCGATGTTCGCGAACTGGGCAAATGGGTTGCGGCCTGGGGGACGGGATCGCAATTCGGTCGTGCCCGCCATGCCACAGCCGCGCTTGCCGCCGACGGCAGGGACGAGGCCTTGCGGCAGCTTCAAACTCTCGAGCGGCGCTATCCCAACAATGCGATTGCTGGCCTCTCGGCCGAGCAGCTTGCGGATGCTGCGAGCAAGCGTGGACTCGATACCGCACAACTCGAAGACCGTCTCGTGCCTGATCTCGGGTTTGATGCTGCTGGCGAGATCTCTCTCGACTACGGCCCGCGTCGATGGACGCTCCGCCTCACGGCCGAGTTACGC
>CAIYPF010000009.1 GCA_903928015.1 uncultured Gammaproteobacteria bacterium
ATGAGCTGGAAACGCGGTGGCAACATGGATGCTGCGCGCATCGCGGGCGCCACGCGCGTGATGACGGATCTGTCTTACGAGCACTACCTGCTGCCAGAGCAAAGCCTCGCGCGGCACCCGCAAACGCCGGTCGCCATCATCGATTACCGCGATCTCGTATCCGCGCCGCGCGCCACGCTGGAGCGCGTCTACGCCGATCTGGGCATTCCACTTACCGCGCAGGCGCGTGAGTTCCTTGCTGCCGAGGATGCCAGCGCGCGCGAGCACGAGACCACGCACCGCTACAGCCTGGAGGAGTTCGGGCTGGAGCACGCCGAGATCCACCGCAAACTCGCCCCGCTCTTTTCACGCTTCAACTGGGACGCCACGCCCCCACCCCCGAGAGAAAAACGCTCATGAGCGATCAGCCCTCGGCCCCTGCAGGCCACGACGACGAAGACACGCGCGCCGCCGCAGAGGAACTGCGCGCCGCATGGGAGCAGATGCTGGGATCGCTCGGCGAAGCGCGCGATGCCATAGACACCTCCGCGCTGTATCCACCGCCCGCCAACCCGCGCAACCTCGCCGAGGGCTACCGCTACGTGCTGGGCTTTCTCTATGGCGCGATTGCACGAGGCATCGGCCCCACGCCAGAGAACCCGTATTTCGTACGCGCGATCCAGCCGCTGAACCGCTCGACCATCGACAACGCCGACGCGATCTACCTCTGCGCCCCCATCGACGGCCACTACGCCTACCGCATTCGCGGGCGGGCAGCCGACACCCGCCACTGGCGCGGCGAGCCTCCCGCGCCCACAGGCCGCAAAGCGCCGCACTACGTGATCTTCGAGACGCCTAGCGGTTACTCGGGAGATTCCGGCGAACTGCGCGAGATGGCGCCCGGCTCGCGCGCCAACGGCGCGGTGCTCGACTGCACAGCGCTGCACGTAGAGCCCGACGGCTCCTTCGAGATCCTCCTCGCGCCCGAGCGCCCGGAGGGCCACACAGGGAACTTCATGGCCACGCGCGCCGTGCGCAACCGCACCCTGCCAGACGGCACCGTACAAACGCGCGAGTACATCTCGCGTTTCGTGGTGCTGCGCGAACTCTTCTACGACTGGGACCGCGAAGACCTGCTCGATCTCTCCATCCATCGCATCGACCGCCTTGGCCTGCCGGCACCGACGCTCACACCCGCCGAGGCTGCGCGGCAATTGCGTGAGGTAGGACGCCTCGCACGCAACCAGGTGCACTTCTGGAATGCCTTCTACGCCGTGACGCTCGAGGCCTACGGCGACATGAACGGCGACGGCCAGACCTTCATGCCGCGCAACGATTTCAACCGCCCCAATGCCGCATCACTCGCCACGGGCGGTGGCATGGCGACGAACATCTACTGCGGCGGCATCTACGAACTGGCCGATGACGAAGCACTCGTGATGGAACTGCACCAGCCGTTGGAGCCCTATTACATCGGCTTTCACCTCGGGAACCCGTGGGGAGAATCACTCGAGTTCGGCAGCGCGCAGAGCAGCCTGAACGCCTTCCAGGCCGACCGCGAACCCGACGGCACGCTGCGCTACGTGATCGCGCACCGCGACCCGGGCATCGCCAATTGGGTCGACGCCACCGGGCACCCGGTGGGCTATATGTCGGTGCGCTGGGCCTACCCCGTGCGCCCCAAAGAAAACCTCCCCTGGGCCACGGCGAAGGTGATCAAGCTCGCTGATCTGTGGGAACACCTGCCAGCCCACACGCGCCGCGTGAGCGAGGAGGAGCGCCGCGAGACAATCGCGATGCGGCAGGAGCATGTGCAGAGGCGATACAGGCAGCATTGAGCCGGTGCGGTTCCATCACCCCGCGGCCGGCGCGGTTTTGATGCTTTGATGTCTTTGAAGTGATGTTAGGATGCCAGCGAGGTCACACGGAGCCAGTCACATGGGCACCCGGACAACGCTCACGCTCGATGATCGGATTGCGGCGCAACTCAAGCGCATCGCCAGCGACACGTCGCGCCCTTTCAAGGTGGTCGTCAACGAGACGCTGCGCGCGGGCCTGCAGGCACGCGGGGCAACGGGTGGCGCGCGCCCCTACCGCTTGAAGCCTGTCTCGCTGGGCGAGCCGCGCCCGGGTTATGACCTCCGCAAGGCATTGGCGCTCGCCGATGCACTCGAAGATGAAGAGATCGTGCGCGAGCTGGCCACCCGCAAATGATCCTCGTTGATGCCAACCTCCTGATTTATGCCGTCAACACCGACGCGCCCTTGCACCGTAAGGCACGTCAGTGGCTCGAACGGACCCTGTCCTCCAGCGAGGAGGTCGGCATCCCGTGGCTGGTGGTGCTCGCTTTCTTGCGCATCACGACACGCCACGGAATTCTCGAGCGTCCGCTGTCACCGGAGCAGGCCATGGCTTACGTCGATGGCTGGCTTGCGCAGCCGTACGTGACACTCATCGGGCCGGGCGGGGCGCACTGGTCTGTTTTCCGCAATCTGCTCGGCGCGAGCGGCGCCTCGGGCAACCTGACATCCGACGCGCACATCGCGGCACTGGCTCTGGAACTCGGCGCGACGGTTTGCTCCGCAGATTACGATTTCCGCAGGTTCCCGGGCATCACCCACCGCAATCCGCTGGAGTGAAGGGATCCTGTGGATATCCGCAGGCACCCTCTTTAACCTGCGGCCTCGTATCCATCGAGCCGGGGTGTGCAGGCATGCAGCAACTCAAAGACAAGGTCGCCATCATCACCGGCGCAAGCCGCGGCATCGGCGCCGCCATCGCCTACCGCTTCGCGGCCGAGGGCGCGCGGGTGGTGATCACGGCACGCACACTGGAGCCTGACGGCAAGTTGCCCGGCTCGCTCCGCGAAACCGCCGAACGCATACGCGCGCTCGGCGCGGAAGTGCATTGTGTGCAGGCCGATCTCTCGGAGCCCGCATCCCGCGTGCGGATCGTGCCCGAGGCCGTGGAGCGCTTCGGCGCCGTGGACATCCTCGTGAACAACGCCG
>CAIYPF010000010.1 GCA_903928015.1 uncultured Gammaproteobacteria bacterium
CTCGTTCCCGCTCAGGTCCACGTGCTCGAGCCGCCAGCAGCCCCGCAGCGCCTTCGCCAGCACGATCGCGCCGAGCTGCGTCACGCCGTTCTGGCTCAGCAGCAGGTGCGTGAGCCGCGTGCTGCGCGCCAGCAGCGCCGCGACGCCCTCGGCGCCCTCGTCGCCGACCTTGTTGCAGTCGAGGTTCACGTACGTCAGCGCCGAAACGTCGATCACACCCTTGACGTGCGTCAGCGGCGGGCAGTACATCGACTGCATGGAGTTGCCGGGAATGTCGAGGTGCGTGATCCCCGCGCACTGCTGCAGCAGCGCGGCGAGCATCGCGCTGTCCTCGCCCCCGTACTGCAGCGTGCTGTACAGCGAGAGGTGCGTCACCTGCAGCCTCGTCTGCAGCGACGCGAGCAATTCCGAGAACAGCCGCAGCTTGCGCACCGCACTCCAGCTGCGCATCTGCGTCATGCCCAGCCGGCACAGCAGCACGTTGCGCAGCATCGCGTTGTCGAAACGGCCCACCTCGCCAGGCCTGATCTTCTCCAAGTGCGGATAGAACAGCACAGCCACCGGCAGCCGCAGCTCGTCGACCGCGTCGCGCATGGCTTTGCACACGAAACGCAGCGCATACGCCTGCCCGGTCGTCAGCGCGCCCTGCTCGTGCATGTGCGGGAGGCAGATGTGCAGCAAGTCCAGCATTTGCTCTCGTTTGTCTTCTCTTCCCATTTTTTTGTTTTGCTGCTAAAAAAAGAAATAAAAAAATAAGGAATACCAAAAAACAAGGCGACAGTTGCTTTATTACTAAAGAAATTCAAGTGTCATTAGGGCAGGTGCGCTGCACGCGCAGTGTAACACAACTATCGCCGTACTATTTCGCTTTGTCGAGGTCGGTCCACTCCTTCTTCTGGGAATTGACAAGGCGCCAGTACTCGTGGTAGCACCACTGGTGGTCCGCGCAGAGTCCATTGAAATCGTTCATGGCGAAGTTTTTCTTGAAGATGAGCGCATCGTGCGTCTGGTTGTGCTCGTTGTAGTCCAAAAGGGCCTGCTTGAACCACTCCGTGCCGCGCCATTTGTTCTTGTCTTGCTCGAGCTCGTCCAATTTGGCCTTGGAAAGGTTGAGGCTCCTCTCCCACCTCTTCGTGTAAGTCACCTTCTTGTCCTCCTCCCAGTCGTTCCACAACTCGCGCCAGCGGATCGCGTCGCGCGTCACAACGAAGCGCTTCTTCTGCTCCTCCTTCTTCTTCTCGGCAGCCTTGGCCTCGCGCCTCTTCAGCGCACCGGGCTTCTTGTAGCCCACCGCCGTCCAGCCCTTGTTGCGCTTGGCCTTGGACTTGCGCTCGCCAGCCACGACCGCCGCAGCCTGACGGCGGGCCACGGGGCCGGCGCGGACACCGCCAGCGCGGCATGCCGTAATCGCGTCTATCTTAGCCTTGAAGGCCTCGTTCTCCGCATTCGAGCACGGAGCGCCGGCTGCGATCTCGAGCTCACGCGCCGTGAGCGTCGTCGGGCGGGGGGCAGTCTCATCTTTGTCCAGCATGGCATCTTCGGCCAGCAGGTCCTGAGCTGTGGCAAGCGAAGCGAGCTCGCCCTCACGCTCGAGCATCTCGGCCTGAAAGTCGCGAGCAGGAACGACAGACGTGGGAGTGCCGCCGCCATCAACCGCGTCAAGGGCGTTCTCGTACATCATCTCTGCATCATCATCACCAGCCATAGGAAGCCCGGCGTCGTCAGCCTCATCCTCAGCACCGGTGGCATCGTCAGCCTCAACCTCTTCACCGGTGGCATCGTGACCCGGCATCACGTACTCCATCGTTTCGGCGTCGGCGATGCTTTCGTCGACAACCGCACGAGCGCCAGCACGCGGAACCATACCCTTCGCGTTGAAGGCGGCCATGGCGTTGTTGAATGCGTAATCGCCGTCCTCCTCGGTGGGGTGCAACTCCCACAGCAGCGCCTTCGCGGCCTCGTTGACGGCCTTGAAGACTTCCGCCGCGCGCTGCAGGTGGTACACATTGCCGTTCGCATGGCGGAGGACCTTGTCTGGGTGGAACAACTTGTTGAAGTTCTTCCACGTCGAAAGGATCGTGTTCTCGTCGTCTGCATTGAGACGCGGACCGTCTATGAGGCGAAATATGGCGTGCTTGCCCTTGTCGACCCTAAATTCGGCGAGGATGAGCTTGTCGTACCAAGTCTGCATCTTCGGAAGCGCGGTGAACGCATACTCGTCCAGCTTCGGGTCGCGCTCCTCCACCTCGGGGTCCTGGCCGGCGGGGGCCTTGCCCTTGTCGGCGTCAAGGGCGATCTCGGCGGCAGCCTTGGCCTTGTCGGTGTCAGGGGCGACCTCGGCCGCCACGGTCGTCGCCTCGGCACGCGGCTTCTTGCTCTTCGACCTCTTCGACCCGGAGGCCACAGCCTCTACCGTCGGCTCGACGGCGGCCTTTTTGGTCTGCTTCGCCTGCTTGCTCTGCGACGCAGCTCCAGCAGCGGCAGCAGCGCCACGGGTGATGTTGCAATTGCCTTTGGCGGTCAACTGCGAGCTCTTCAGCATGTCGCGCGCCGCGGGCTTCCTCTCACTCTTGCGAGGTTCAGCCGCAGGCACGCACAGCATCGAAGGAATCTCGGACGAGGCACCCCGCTCCGTCGCGGGATACACTCCAAAGTCGAGACTGCCAGCGGCTTCGTCCACAGGCGTCTCGGCACGCGGTTTGGCAGGGCGCGCGCCTACGGTGAGAGCCACAGCACCGAGCTTCACGGTGGCCTTCTGCTTCTTGGCGGCCCGCTCCTGCGCAGGAGCGTCGGCAGCCTTGCCCGACACGTCTGCACCATGCAGGCGGTCGTCGGGCACCCCGTAGCTGTCACCAACGAACTCGTCAGCAACGAACTCGTCGGTGAGTTCCGGGTTGGTAATCTTGTCGGGATTGTCTGACATCTTCAATGTCACAGGGACAAACACGCTGCGCGTCTTTTATATGCGACGCGCGATTTTTGCGATGCCTGTCCGCACGAGCGCACGGCCAGCATTCGAACGCGAAACGCCTGTGCGTGTATAAAGCACAGCCCGCGCACGCGCAATGGACACCATCCCCGAGGACGAGGTCTGTCGCCTCCGCACGGTGCTCCGAGCGCTCTCCGCGGGCGCCGCGGTCGTGCACTGTGCGCTCGGTGCGTACTGCGTCGCCAGGGCCGTGCAGGCGCCGGTCGACTCGCCGGGGCGCTTCGCGCTCTACCACGCGCGCGTCAGCTTCGGCGCGCCTGTGGCAGAAGACATCCAGCAGGCCTACAGCCACACGTGCGCAGCAGCGCCGTCGAACGCGTCGGGCCCGCTCATTCTACACGTGCGCAACGAGACCACACTCACCTGGCTCCCGCAGCGCGCCACGGCTCCGGCAGCCGACGCCGTCGACGGCTTCGCGCTCCTTGCCGCCCTCTTCCTCGTCTCCTGCGCCGCGCAGTGCTTCCTGACATACACCACGTTCACACAGCTCGCGCTCGAGACGTTCCGCCAGCCGTGCCTTGTCCGCTGGCTCGAGTACGCGGCGACCGCCCCGCTGCAGGTCGCGCTCGTCGCCGCATGCGTCCTCGTGCGCGACCTGCACACGCTCGCCCTCCTCGCCGCCGCGCAGACCGCGTGCGTGCTCGTCGGCTTCGCGCTCGAGTACGCCCTCGGCACGCGCGACCTAGAGGACCCGCTCGAACAGACGCTCATGGC
>CAIYPF010000011.1 GCA_903928015.1 uncultured Gammaproteobacteria bacterium
CGCCGCGCCTTCGAGCAATTGATGCCGGACCTCTCGCCCGAGGTGCAGGCGCAGGTGAAGGCCATCCGCGCCGACCTGGAAGCGCGCACCAAGGCCTTCCGCGAGGCCAACGCCGATCGCATTCGCGCATTCGAGCAGGCGGCGCGCGAGCGCAAGGAGTCGGGCGACGCGGGCAAGAAGCCCGATCCCGCCATGGCGCAGGAGATGCAGAAGCTCAAGGACTCCGCGCCCAAGGCAGAGGAGGCGCAGCAGAAGATCTGGGCGCTCCTCACGCCCGAGCAGCAGGCGAAGTTCAAGGAACACTACGACGCGCTGCGGCAGCAGGCCGAGCAGCGCAAGGACGATCGCAAGGAGGCGAAGCAGGGTGGCGGCGCCGCCGACCCGATGACCGCCGATCCCATGCTCCCCGGTGGCGAGAAGCCCGGCAAGCGCCCGGACTCCAAGCCCTTCAACTTCGATGATGCGCCGCAGGATCCGTCTCGCCAGAATCCGGGGCCCAAGGGCGACGGCAAGCCCTCGGGCAAGTGATGAACGCTTCGTGCGCGCGCGATCAGCTGCCGCCCGAGACGACGACGTCGTCGTAGCGCTCGATCACCTGCGGGCCGGCTGGATTGGTGACGGAGCTCACGATGTCGGTCATCTGCTGCCCCGTGGCGTTGGTGGCCTGCGCGCTCGAGAAGAAGATGCCGTCCGGGCCGGCGCTGAACAGGAAGTACTTGCCCCGCGGGGTACCGGCCCAGACCTTGTCTGTGTCCTGCGGCTGTGCGGTGCCGCTTTGCTGGGCGTTCAGTCCGGGATGCCGGATGAGTTGGCCAAGATTGAGGTCCCGGCCTTGTGCGCTCGTGGTCACGTTCAGGACGCTTCTCTTGTTGGTGTCGGTCTGGTCGACGCTGCTCTCACCCAGTTGCGTGCTCTTGATGTAGGCCTGCATACCCGTGCGCTCGAATTGGCCGGGATTGGCGCCGCGCGTCACGAGTGGCCCGATCGAGCGCTGCTGCTTAATAAAGGCGATGGGGGCGCCCCAAGCATCGATCAGGTCGGGCAGTTGCTTGTCAATGGCCGGATCTTCCGTCTGCCCTGCAGAGTTGAGCTGGCCGGCAGCATTGCCGAACTCGCGGCCCTTGGGGGCATAGAACGCGTCGTACTTCTTGCCGTTCTTGTACGGGCCTTCGCCCATCTTCGTGGAATCGATCTTGATCTTGAAGGCGGGCGTGGTGGTGGTGGCTGGGAACGTGTACTCGGGACCGCCAAAGCTGCCGTAGTCGGCATCGGTCTGGATTCGGTAGCCACCCATGAGGGCAAGGAGCGCGTTCTCAGCGGCAGTCAGCTGCGGGAATCCGGTGTCGCTGTTGACACCTGCGTACAGGATCTCGTCCGGCACCGCGGAGGGGTACTCGCCGAACTCCTGGAAGTAGGAGTCGCACGCCTTGGCGAACTCCTGCATCGTGCCCGTGGTCTGCGTGCTCTTGGCGCGCTGGACCACCTTGCCGAGGGCGGGCAGCAACAGGCCGATCAGCAGGCCGATGATGCCGATCACCACCAGCAGCTCGACCAGGGTGAAGCCGGCCCGGACGGTGCCACGGGGGGTGGCGGTGCTGCGGGTCGGGCGGCCGGAAGCCGTACGGATGGTGGTGGATGCTCGCATGTTTGGTGCCTTTCGAAGAAGTATACG
>CAIYPF010000012.1 GCA_903928015.1 uncultured Gammaproteobacteria bacterium
AGCGCCGTCGGCATGCTCAGCTACCTGGCGTGCGCCGCCAAGTGCCAGCCTGTCGTGTACATCCCACGCGGAGGGGACTGGGTCACGGCTGCCACGGAGAGCCGTGGCGATGGCGACGCCTTCTTCTTGCTCACGCTGCTTAAGCAGAACGCTGGTGAGTGTTCGACTGCAGCGCTTGTCGTCACAATTTAGCTGTTGCCCCTGCCAGCCAAGTCTACGGCGCTGACACTCAGCTCGCATGCACACACACAGCCCAGTGTCCTCCTTTTCCTTCCCCTTTTATAGACATTGTCCTGGGAGACGCCGAACTGATGCGCGTGTTTGAGCCGTTGATGCGCCACATGGACGAGATGGGGAAGCCGCTGCTCAATGCGAGTGCCGCGTTCAGCGACAAGGCCACCGCCACCATGAAGGAGCTTGTAGCCTTGGTGGACAGCCGCCCGCAGCCCTTCGGCGTCATCATCGACGAGGCGGAGACGATCACGGAGGCCGCCGAGCGCGACAAAATCCTTTCGTACTTCAAGGGCTGGTACGGGTGGCAGCACTCGCCAGGCCACGCGTTCGTGCGCATGGACATCGCCTCCTCGCACGGTGCGTGAAGCAGCGTTACTTGCCCATGCACGTGCGCCCCCACACCTGGAGCTGCTGCGTTGGCACAGGCTGCGCCGCTCGTGTTGTTACTCGGGCACAACAGCGTCTTCTCGCGCCTTACGTCGCCCCGCTCACCATGTACTGCTGTGCTCGATGCTCGGCCATTCCTCATCACTTCCTTATTTCCGCTCTCTCGTTGCTGCCCTGCTTCCAACACTCCAACTACACGCGACCACATCACGTGCAGGGCTGCGCGAGTTCACGCTGGTATCGGGTGAGCGCCACCGCCTCCGCTTTGTTCTGCCCTGGGCTCGCGGCACCGTCATGGACTTCCTCAGCGACAAGGAGTCGCCTGGCTACCTCCAGGACCCTACTGCCCGCAAGCGCGTGCACTATGTCTGCGGCGGCGTCCTTCGCTCCCTGTTCGACGCCACGCGCGCGGTGGGCTTATACGGCACGTCACCAGCTGACTTGGACAAGATGGAGGGGCATATGCGGAGTGACATGGAAGACAGCTGCAAGAAGTGGATGGCGGAGGCAAGCCCCGACATCCTGGAGAAGTGCAAGTCCAGCATTGCGAACCTTGTGCGCGGCAGCGCGCGCTGGAAGGACCTGAAGCCGGCGTACGATCAGGGGTTGGTCGCGCTGGCTCCGCTGGATCGCGCCGCCGTCCCCGTCTCGAGCGTCGCGGCATCCGTGCTCCACGCAGCCCTCGCCAAGCTTCTGCGCGCGAGCTTCAAGCCGCTGGATGAGGAGGATGTCGGCTCGAGGCGCGGCTTCGCTCTGGAGGCGCAGCTACACGCCGTACTGGATCCGTGCACGAGAAGGGCCATCCCCACCTTCTCGCTGGACGGCCGCGCGCGGTCCAAGGCGGTGACGCTGCGCGCTGATTACGCGCTGCCGTTCCTCACGGCGACCGAGACGACGCCCGCTGCAACCACGTCCGTGCTGTACCTGCCCAAGGCGAGCGGCTACCCGTGCGACGCCATCATCGTGCCCGCTGCGAACAGCGACCTCACCGAGCCTGTCGTACTGCTCGAGTCAAGCGTGACTCCCCCGACCGACGACGGCCGCCTTAACAAGCTCCTCGCGTGGTTCAAGGCGGCGCCGCCGCAATGCAAGGCAGCGAAACGCAAGGCGACGCAGGCGGACTCGGCCGAGGCTAAGCGCGCGCCCGAGGAGTTTGGCGGCTTCATCGACATGGTCAAGGCTGCTCATCCGACGCGCCCTGTTGTCGCTGTGCTGTGCTGGCTCGGTCGGTGCGAGGCGGGTGGCGACAGCGGCGACGGCGGCGCGGGCCACGCGGACGGTGCAGCTGCCAGCGTCGCGGCGGACGGCGCCGGCGGCGCTGCCAAGACCAAGCAGTCCACCAAGCAGAAGCAGCCCGAGTCCAAGAAGCAGCGATTGACAGAAGCGGCTAAGGCGAAAGGTGTCGAGCTTTGCGTGCTGGACACGTCTGGGCTACATATCCTGGGCGTTCGGACGACGCGGTGACCTCGGGTGGGCGGGCGGACGCTCCCTCCGCGGCAAGTCCTGCAGGGCTCTCGCGCTGGGGATGACTGGTGAGCTGGAAGCGTTGCCCGCTGCAAGCGACACCTGCCGCACACGCTGTCGACACGACTTGAACTGCTGTCGCATCGCGTGTCCGTACTCGGGAGTTCGACGAATCACGCACGCAGCGACACGTTTTGGAGTCGAGCGCGGCACGTTTTTAACGCCTTATGGTTCGTTACGCAGGCGTCGGCGGGTAGAGGTACCAAGGGCAAAAGCGGTGTGCGCAGTGTCAGCTTTTGACTGGGCGTGAGAGTAGTGCGCGAGTTCAGGTGTGCCCAGCTCGGCAATGCGAATACTCATTACACCACCACCGAATCTATGCACACCGAACCGCACATGCCTGTATGACTGTATGTGTATGATACGTGTATTTTTGCGCCCAGTGGTGAATTTTTAGCGCAATCGCGCGTGTTGGTGTTGCGATATAAGGGTTCAAAGGTGGCTGCACTGCACGTGTGGCTCTCCTCGGCCGGCTCGGCGGGCTCGACTCGGGCTCAAAAATCGGCACCGCCCCAGCCTTCGAGCCGCGCGACTTGACGCTCTGGCCAGGCCCACCGTCCAGGCTCAAAGACCTAGAATCTTCAACTTTTCATACAGACCACTGGCACCTGAATCGCACCAAAACGTGGAAGCAGACGCCACACAACGAAAACATGCCAGGGAATATGTGATGCGGCGAGTAAGCGGATTACGATTTAAAAACAGGGAATAAGTGTGGAGAACTTCAAGTCACTCGCGAGAATGTTTTGCTCTCTTTGGAAAAGGCACCCTAAAGGTACAGTAGCACTGAGACGTCTCTCTATCTGCTGAACCTCGTGGGGAACTGTGAACGTGCGGGTGTCCATCCAGGAAGGGTGGGCCTGTGGGTAGTGTGCGCGCATTGCCGCGGCGCGCGCTAGGCGTCGTCACCGGGCTCAGACGATTGCTGCGAGGCCGTTAGGCGTCTCGGGGCATCGTTGCGTCGCTCTCACACTCCCATCATGCACATGGCAGTGCCAGGCCCCCGCGCTTATCGGGCGCTTAATCCGGCAGACACACGACGCGGCGCACGTACAGCTCCCCCGCGCTCCAAGCGGCAGACGATGCCATCCAGCTCTTGTTCGTAGAGCGTTGGCGACTTCCCACAGGTAATGGGCGAGTTCGAACTCGTAATGATATGACGGCTCCGCTGCCAAATGCAAAGGCAATCACAACCAGGCTTAGCTAATCCATGCTGGCACGCAGCATGCGATGCAGCGCGCGCATCCGCAATAAATCCAGGGCTGCGCAATGCTGCGCCTGAATGTGTGCGACGACGGGCGTATAGCAATGCTCGCAATGCATGCGACCACGACGGCGGGATAGGCCGATAGCGCTATGATGTCGCGCGAGCGCGCGCGCGCGCGCCCGCGGTGCAACGACATGCGTGACAAGAGCTGCAGTTGCTACGCACGACATCGCGCCGCTTAGCCAGCGAGCAAAGTTGGTGTCGTGTCGCGGCGCCGCGATATAAGCGGCGCGTGCACGCGATCACGACGGCGCAGTAGCGTGAGCACGACGGCGCTGAGATGCAGCCGGTCGCGCATACGCGCATCGACACGCGCGGCGAGAGTCAGCGCGTGCGATAGCTGCTATCATGCCGCGGCGCCGCGATAAAAGCGGCGCGTGCACGCGATCACGACGGGCGATAGCGTGAGCGCGACGGCGCTGAGATGCAGCC
>CAIYPF010000013.1 GCA_903928015.1 uncultured Gammaproteobacteria bacterium
GACCGAGGGCGCGATGGATCGCCTCGCGGAGACGGAGCTTGGCTTTCACGGGGGTGTATTCCTGGCTTGCGATCAGCAGGCTGCTGCCGAGCAGTGCGCCGGCCACGATGTCGCTGGGGAAGTGCACACCCAACAGTACCCGTGACACGCCTACCAGTGCCGCCCACGGGTAGAGCAGCAGCGCGGCCCACATCCCGAATTCCCCTGCGCACAGACCGGCGAAAAGAAACGCTGCCGAGGTGTGGCCCGAGGGGAAACTGAAAGTATCGCCGGGCGTCACGAAACTGCGGAAATGCGGGATGAAGTCTGGCGGCCGGCGCCGGCGGCAGGTGTTCTTCAGCACCAGGTACACCAGGCGCTCAAGTCCGAAGGCGAGTGCCGCGATGCTGACGAAGGCACGGGCCTCGCCACCGTAAATCACCGTGTAGAGCAGCGGCAGCAAGAGATAGATCCAGCCGTCTGCGCTGCGCGACACCTTGCGTGCCATCTCTGCCAGGGTATTGATGCGGGCGCGGGCGTGGCACCAGCCGAAGGTGAGCAGATCGAGCTGCTGTATGCCGGCGAGGAGCTTTCGTTCGGATAGTTCCATGAGCCTCAGGCTGAGGCAGGAACGTGGAAGGGATGTGACGTTACGGTGAAGTTTCCGTGACGGGGCGGAGGCCCGCGCATTCAGCGCGGCGCGTGGAAATCCCGGCCGGGCAGCAATTGCCCGCGGGCGAAGAGTTCGCGGCGCACGCCTTCGCGCTCGCGCTGGCTGATCTCGGCGGCGCGTGCGCGCAGCAATTCCCAGAGTTTGCGGTCAGAGAGATTTCTCGGATCCGCGGTGAGTGCTTTGCTCATGTATCCATTGGTCCTGTTGCATGGAGCCCCAATTCTGCAGGCCGTTGTTACAGCGGAATGAAACACGCAGCCGATCGGGT
Organism: uncultured Gammaproteobacteria bacterium; assembly: GCA_903928015.1. Lineage (GTDB taxonomy): Bacteria > Pseudomonadota > Gammaproteobacteria > Pseudomonadales > UBA5518 > UBA5518. The sequence goes on from CAIYPF010000013.1 coordinate 921, forward strand.
CCGGGCGCTCGCGCGTATCTGCTAACCTCGCGGCACTCCGGCAGGGTGAAAGCAATGGATCTCGAAGGTTTTCGCAGGGATTACCTGGTCGCGGGTCTCGACCGCGCCGATCTGGACGACTCGCCTTTCGTGCAGTTCGAGCGCTGGATGCAGCAGGCGATCGCCGCCGGCCTGCGTGATCCCACGGCAATGTCGCTTGCCACCGTGAGCCCGGACGGACGGCCGTGGCAGCGCTTCGTGTTGCTGAAGCACTGCGACGAGAGGGGCTTCGTGTTCTACACCAATCTCGAGAGCCGCAAGGCCACGCACATCGCGCAGAACCCGCGCGTGAGCCTGCATTTTCCGTGGTCCGACCTCGAGCGTCAGGTCACGGTGGCGGGCACGGTGGAGCGGGTTTCCAGCAGCGACACGCTGCGCTATTTCCTCTCTCGCCCGCGCGACAGCCAGCTCGCCGCCTGGTCTTCGGCGCAGAGCCGCAAGCTGTCCTCACGGCAGGTTCTGGAAGCGGAATTCGCGCGTATGAAGCAGAAGTTCGCGAGCGGGGAAATTCCGCTGCCGTCTTTCTGGGGAGGTTTTCGCGTGGTGCCCGAGGCCTTCGAGTTCTGGCAGGGGCGCCCGAGCCGTTTGCATGACCGCTTTGCCTACGAGCGCAACGATGCCGGCTGGAGCATCGAGCGCTTGGCGCCCTGATCCCTCAGCTCTCGCGTGAGGTGATTTCGAGGCTTCCTTCGCCACCGGGCGCAAGGTGCTCGAGCAGCGCGCTGCGGCAGTCTTCCAGCGCGGCGCGCAGGGTCCACGGCGGGTTGATGACGAACATCCCGCTGCCTAAAAGTCCTGCCCCCCCTGCCTGCAGCGGGCGCAGCAGCAGTTGCGCGTGCAGCCATTTCTGCGCGCCCAAGGCCTCCAGGCGCTCGGGCAGCCGACGTGATTCACGACTTGCCAGCAGCGGATACCACAGCAGGTACACGCCGCTCGAAAAACGCTCCAGCGCATCGCGCAGGGCATCCACCACGGCGCGGTAGTCACTGTCCATTTCGTATGAGGGATCGATGATCGCCAGCGCGCGTCGTGGCTGCGGCGGGAGCAACGCGCGCAGCCCGGCAAAGCCATCGGTGTCGATCACGCGCGAGGGCACGGGCGCGTGACGACTGTCGCGTTCGAGTTCCCGCGCGTCGGCGGGGTGCAACTCGTGCAGCCAGATGCGGTCTTGCGGGCGCAGCATCATCCGCGCGATCGAGGGCGAGCCCGGATAGCGCCGCAACTGCCCGTCCGGGTTGGAGAGCCGAATCACCTCGCGGTAGCGCGACAGCGCGGGAGGCAGCGTGGCGGCCTCCCACAGCGCGCCTATGCCCTCGTGGTACTCGGCGTGCCCCTGCGTGTCGCCACGGCTGAACTCGTAGCGTCCGGCGCCGGCATGGGTGTCGATGTACCAGAGCGGCGCGTCCTTGGACGTCAGATAGTCGAGCGCATGCACCAGCACCATGTGCTTCAGCACATCGGCGTGGTTGCCGGCGTGAAAGGCGTGGCGGTAACTCAGCACGGGAAGATCCGCAGAAGTGCGCAGTTGCGCTGTGAACGGGAGGCGGAGGCAGCATAGCATGGGGCTTCCTTCCGACCCGTGCGGAGGTCTGTGATGTTCCGCTCCCTGCCGCGCACTGTGATCGCGCTCGGGCTGGTCAGCCTCTGTATGGACGCTTCATCGGAGTTGATCCACAGCCTCTTGCCCCTGTTTCTCGTTGCCGGCCTTGGCGCTGGCGCGGGTGTGCTCGGAATTGTCGAAGGCATTGCCGAGGCCACGGCCAGCCTGATGCGCGTGTTTGCAGGCGTGTTCAGTGATCGTGTGGGTCGGCGCAAGCCGCTCATCCTCGCGGGCTACGGTCTGGCGGCGCTGTCGAAGCCGCTGTTTCCGCTTGCCTCCGGTGTGGGCGCGGTGCTGCTCGCGCGTGTGGCCGATCGCATCGGCAAGGGCATCCGCGGCGCCCCGCGTGATGCTCTGCTCGCGGACGTCACGCCACCGGCCCTGCGCGGTGCGGCCTTCGGCTTGCGGCAGTCGCTGGATACCGTAGGTGCTGTGATCGGGCCGCTTGCTGCGGTGTTCCTGATGACGATGCTCGATGGCGATATCCGCGCCGTGCTCTGGGTGGCGGTGCTGCCGGCCGCGCTTGCAGTGCTGCTGATCGTGGTGCTGGTGCATGAACCAGAAGACACGCGTCCCGCCCCGCGCCCGGCCGCCAGCCTGCATCGCAACGAGATCGCCGCGCTGCCGCGCGCGTTCTGGCGCGTGGCATTGCTGGGATCGTTGCTCTCGCTTGCGCGTTTTTCGGAGGCCTTTCTGCTGTTGCGGGCTAGCGACATGGGGCTTGCCGCGGCGCGTGTGCCGCTGGTGCTCGCTGCACTCAACGTGGCTTATGCGCTCTCGGCCTGGCCTCTGGGGCATGTGTCGGATCGTCTGGGGCGCGGACGGTTGATGGTGATCGGGCTTGCGATGCTGGTGCTGGCAGATCTGCTGCTGGCGCTGGACGCCGGTTGTTGGGTGTTCGGCGCTGGCATCCTGCTCTGGGGCCTGCACATGGGCGCAACTCAGGGTGCCATTGCGGCGCTGGTTGCGGACGTGGCGCCTGCGCCGCTGCGCGGGACGGCATTCGGCGTACTGCACTGCAGCAGCGCCGTGGCGCTGCTCGCTGCAAGCGCCATCGCGGGCGGGCTCTGGAGCGCAATTGGCGCACCGGCCACCTTTGCGGCCGGTGCGCTGTTCGCGCTGCTCGCGCTGTTTGCGGGTGCAATGGCGCTGCGTATGGGGCCAGGGTGCCGCGGTGCTGGCTTGGCCGACTGAGCGCTGCTCCGGTCAATCCCCAAACACCGAGGCCAGGTTCGGTGCGTCCAGCATTCGAACGCCCCATGCTTGCAGTTGCGCGCACGTGGCAGCGCCCAGAGCTTCCCGATGCGCCGTATCCAGCGCACCGAATCGCCGCGCAAGTTGAAGCTCGAGCAGTGCCGCTTGTCCCTGCTGCAAGCCCCCAGCCAGGCCCTCTGCCAGCCCTTCTGCCAAACCCTCAGCTCGTCCCTTCTCCAGCCCCTCAGCTCGCCCCTCCGCCAGCCCTTCCTCGACCGCCTCCTTCCGGAACTGCTTCTCGTCCATGATCGCGATCATGCGGCGCGTCGCCTCGTGCCAGGCGAGCGTGTCGTCGCTCATGTCACGGATACGGTCCATGGCTTCTTTCACGGGCGGGTAATCGATGTCGCTCATCCGTTGCTCCTCCTGCCAATGC
>CAIYPF010000014.1 GCA_903928015.1 uncultured Gammaproteobacteria bacterium
CCGCGAGCCTGCCACAGCGGAAGACATCGCGCGCATGAGCGCGCTGCTTGCCGAGGCGCTGGACGCCGGCGCCATGGGCATCGCCACCTCGCGCACCATCTTCCACCGCTCCAGCGACGGGCAACCGGTGCCCACGCTGGATGCGCGTGACGACGAACTCCTCGCGCTCGCGCAGACACTGCACGACAAGGGCAAGGGCGTGTTCCAGATCGTCGAGGACCTGCATCTGCCAGGCGCAGGCCTGGGGCATATGCGCCGCATCGCCGAAACCGCCGGGCGCACGCTTACCTTCTCGATCGGCACAGGCAACACCGCGCCCTACCACTGGCCACGACTGCTGCAGGAACTGCGCGAGGCGAACGCCGCCGGCGTCAGCATGAGAGCCCAACTCCTGCCGCGCGCGATCGGCATGATGCTGGGTCACGAACTCACCCTGAACCCGTTCTACTCCACGCCCACTTACGCAAAGCTCGCGGCGCTGCCGCTGGAAGAGCGCGTGCGGGAACTGCGCCGCCCGGAGATCCGCGAACGCATCCTGTCCGAACCGCCCGACGCGGATCCTGCGCTGGTGCTGGGGCGCATGGTGCGCGGCTTCGCGCACATGTTCGTGCTGGGCGATCCGCCCGACTACGAGCAAGCCCCCGAGCGCAGCATCGCCGCGCGCGCGCAGACACTCGGCATCAGCCCCGAGGCGCTCGCCTATGAACTGATGCTGGAGAACGGCGGCACGGGCAAGCTCTATCTCGCCATGGCGAATTTCGCCGACGGCAAACTCGATGCACTCGGTGAGATGCTCCACCACCCCGACGTGGTACCGGGTCTGGGCGACGGCGGCGCACACTGCGCCACGATCTGCGACGGCAGCTACTCCACCTTCACGCTGATGCACTGGGGCCGCGACCGCGCCACAGGGCGACTGCCGTTGCCGCAACTGGTGCACGGGCTTTCCCGCGCCACCGCGCTCACGGTGGGCCTCACGGACCGCGGGCTCGTGGCGCCCGGCTTCAAGGCCGATCTGAATCTGATCGATTTCACGCGGCTCGGGCTGCACCCGCCGGAAGTGAGCCACGACCTGCCTGGCAGCGGGCGCCGTCTGGTGCAACGCGCAAAGGGTTACGCCGCCACGATCGTGAGCGGGCGCGTGACCTACCGCGAGGGTGCACACACCGGCGCGCTGCCGGGGCGGCTGGTGCGGGCTTGAGGGCGGTGACAGGCGCCCGGACGCACGGGGATAAGCGCCCGACGTGGCGCGTCCCTGGCCCCCATCGACTCAGGCCCTGAGCGCGGCGTACACCTCGTCCAGCGTCTTGCGCGCATCACCGAAGAGCATGCGGTTGTTCTCGCGGAAGAGCAGCGGGTTGTCCACGCCCGCGTATCCCGAGGCCATGCTGCGCTTCATCACAATCGAGGTGCGCGCCTTCCAGACCTGCAGCACCGGCATGCCGGCCAGAGGGCTCGCGGGATCTTCCTCCGCCGCGGGATTCACGATGTCGTTTGCACCGATCACCATCGCAAGGTCGGTGTCGGGGAATTCGTCGTTGATCTCGTCCATCTCGAAGACGATGTCGTAGGGCACGCGGGCCTCTGCGAGCAGCACGTTCATGTGGCCGGGCATGCGGCCGGCCACCGGGTGGATGGCGAAGCGCACCTGCACGCCCTGCTTGCGCAGGAAATCGGTGATCTCCGAGACGCGGTGCTGCGCCTGCGCCACTGCCATGCCGTAACCGGGCACGATGATCACGCTCTTCGCCGCGCGCAGGAGTTCGGCGGTTTCGGCCGCAGTGACGGCCACCACCTCGCCGCTCGGACGCTCGCCCTCGATTGCTGTAGGCGTGCCACCGTCGGTGCCGAAGCCGCCGGCAATCACCGCAAGGAATCGGCGGTTCATGGCACGGCACATGATGTAGGAGAGGATCGCGCCGCTCGAGCCCACCAGAGCCCCGGTGACGATCAGCAGATCGTTGTAGAGCATGAAGCCCGTGGCCGCTGCGGCCCATCCCGAGTAGCTGTTCAGCATCGACACCACGACGGGCATATCAGCGCCGCCTATGGCCATCACCATGTGCACGCCAAAGGCGAGCGCGATCGCCGTGATGAGGAGTAGCGCCAGCGTGCCGGCTCCGATGGAATCCGCCCCGCTGAAAACGATGCCGAGCACGATCACCGCCACGAGCGCGGCGAGGTTGAGCGCGTGCCGCGCGGGCAGGATGACAGGCCTCCCGCTGATGCGGCCCGAGAGTTTCAGGAAGGCCATGATCGAACCGGAGAAGGTGACGGCGCCGATCAGTACGCCGAGACAGGTCTCGATCCCGTGCAGCGTGTGCTCGGCACCGGTGTAGCGGGCACCGATCACCGGATCCAGATAATTGGCAAAGCCCACCAGCACGGCTGCAAGACCCACCAGGCTGTGCATCAGTGCAACCAGCTCGGGCATCTGCGTCATGCGGATCACGCGCGCAGCGTAGATGCCGATGGAGCCGCCGACGAGCATGGCGCCGATGATCCATGGCATGCCCGCCCGCGTGAGCATTGGCCCGAGCAGCGTGGCCACCACGGCTATCGTCATGCCGATCACGCCGTAGAGGTTGCCGCGACGCGCGGTTTCCGGATGGGAGAGTCCGCCGAGACTGAGGATGAAAAAGATCGCTGCGCCCAGGTAGGCGCTGGAAGAGAGTGTGGATTCCATCGTGGGGTTCCTGTTATTTGCGGAACATGTCCAGCATGCGCTGGGTGACGGCATAGCCGCCGAACATGTTGATGGATGCCAGAGAGACGGCTGCGATGGAGAGGCCGAGGATCAGTCCGTCGGGGCGTCCGCCCGTGCCTGCGAACGGTGGCGCCACCTGCAGCATCGCGCCGATGGCGATGATGCTGCTGATGGCATTGGTCACGCTCATCAGCGGCGTGTGCAGCGCGGGCTTGACGTTCCAGACCACCATGTAACCGACGAAACAGGACAGCACGAACACCGTGAAGTGCCCGAGGAACACGGGCGGCGCATAACTCCCGATGAGGCCGAAAAGCAGGGCACCAAGGAAGAACATCGCTGCCATGCTCGCGGAGGTGGAGCCCGCGCCCGGCACGGGTTTGGCGGGCATGGCATGCGCGGCAGGCCTTGCGATCGCCGCAACCGGCGCGGGCTGTGCCCTCGGGGGCGGTGGCCAGGTGATAGCGCCGCCCTTCGCCACCGTGGTGGCACGGATGACCTCGTCGTCCATGTCGATCACAGCCACGCCGTCTTTCGCACGGCAGAGTTCCTCGGCGAGCCGGAACAGGTTGGTGGCATAGAGCGAGCTCGACTGCCGCGAGAGCCTGCTCGGCAGGTCCCGGTAGCCGATGATGGTCACACCGTGGCGCGTAACGGCCTGCCCGGGAACGGTGAGTTCGCAGTTGCCGCCCTGTTCCGCGGCAAGGTCCACGATCACGCTGCCCGCCCGCATCGACTTCACCATGTCCTCCGTGATGAGGCGCGGTGCCGTTTTGCCGGGAATGAGCGCGGTGGTGATGATGATGTCGACCTCCTTCGCCTGCCGCATGAAGGTCTCGCGCTGCGCCTGCAGGAAGGCATCGCTCATCTCGCGGGCATAGCCGCCAGTGCCGCTGCCGTCCTCGGTGAGGTTGACGGGCACGAATTCCGCGCCCATCGACTTCACCTGATCGGCGACTTCGGGGCGTGTGTCGTTGGCTCGCACCACCGCGCCCAGGCCCACGGCCGCGCCGATTGCCGCGAGGCCCGCCACACCTGCGCCGATCACGAAGACCTTTGCCGGCGGCACCTTGCCCGCGGCAGTGACCTGCCCCGTGAAGAAGCGCCCGAAACGGTGCGCCGCCTCGATCACTGCGCGGTAGCCCGCGATATTGGCCATCGAGGAGAGCGCGTCGAGTTTCTGCGCACGCGAGATGCGCGGCACGCAATCCATCGCCAGCACCGTGGCCTTGCGGTCCGCGAGCTGGCGCAGGAGTTCCGGATTCTGGGCGGGCCACAGGAAGCAGACGAGCGTTGCGCCCTCGCGCAACAGCGGCACCTCCGTTGCCTCGGGGGGCCGCACCTTGAAGACGATATCGGCGGCGCCCCAGAGCGCGGCGGCATCGGGCATCAGCTCGGCGCCAGCGGCAGCGTAGGACTCGTCGCTGAAGTTGGCATTCTCGCCGGCACCCGACTGCACCGCCACGCGGAAGCCGAGCCCCACAAGTCGCGAAACCACCTCGGGCACGGTGGCAACACGCTTCTCGTCGGCGCCGATCTCGCGGGGAATACCGATCATCGAGGACATGGGCAGTTCCTTTTTAGGTGTATCGGAAAAATCACGGCTCGGTAACCGGTGGGGTCTGTTGTGCCTGCAAGCGGCGCTTGCTCACGCCCCCGTCGTAGATGATGGGCGCACTACCGTCGACCATCCGGCCGAGGTCGTAATGGCGCGACGTGAAACAGCAGTGCGGCTCATGCTCGAACTCGAGGTAGTGCTGCGGGATCATGCGCCTGTAGGCAGGTTTGATCGAGCGCGGGCAGAAGTGCGTCACCAGACTGCGCCGCGTGCGGCCCTCCACGCGGATGGGCGAGCCACCGTGCGCGAGATCCGCATGCCAGACGAGCACGTCGCCCTTGCGTGCGAGGAAGCGCTCTTCCCGGATGCCCCGCTCGCTCGCCTGCGAGTGGAGCTGCCCGAGAAATCCGGCATGCGCGCTGTCGCCGTCGCGGGAGCGTTTCCAGTTCTTGTGTCGACCGGAAAACAGGAAATGCCCGAAACGGTGGCTGCCGGGGTAGTACATGAGTTCACCCGAGCCTTCCTCGATGTCCTCCAGTGCCATCCAGGTCGCGGCGAGGCAGAGCGGGCGCTCCGAGACCACGTAGGCCGTGTCCTGGTGCATCGGTTGCTGGGAGCCGAATTCGAAGGAAATGCTCTGCATGGCGATGGGGTCATCGTCGAAGACGAGCCTGAGGAATCGCTTGATCTGAGGGCTGTAGATCGCGGTACGTACGTCTGCGGACGTGGCGTAGAGATCAACGATCCGGTCGCCCTTGCGCAGCGATGCATGCCCCACCGGATCGATGTACGCACCCTGACACTTCAGAACGACCGCTTCGGGACGCTCACCAAAGGATTGCGTGTGCGCGACCACTGCATCGACCAGTGCCGGGGGAACCGCCCCCCGGAAAATCGTGAACCCGGACCGCACGAACTCATCCAGATGCGGAACAAGATCCTCCGGCGTCCCGGCTCGGCGCGCATCGAGTTGCAGCGGGTCGTCAATCCAGAGACCGCAGAGGTCGTCATCGCCAGCATCGACATCCTGTCCGCCATCCTGGCTCCCCGGCGCGCCCAGGCCATGCCCCGCAGCGAGCGCCAGCGCGGCGGAACGCCGGTCCACCGGGAGAACGGGCTTGCGAAAACGGAGGATGTCGAGCAAGGACGACATGCGCATCAAAGAAGGCTCTTATTGGATTTGGTCCATGAATCCGCACCCTCTCGTGAGGGGTTCCGCGCATTCCTGCACGGAAGCCGGCAGCCTTCAGGGAGGACAGACTGCAGAGCAAGAGCGTGTGGCTTCTTGAGCGTATTTAAGCAATTCCGCGTTGGCGGCGTCGAGACACCACCGCTCGAATCGTGAATCGCGCATGACAGCACGGGCAAGCGGACGGATAATTCCCCTTCACCAACCGATTGCGAGTCCGCCGATGAAATCCCTTCCTTCACGGCGCGCAATGGCAGGAGCACTTGCTTTGCTTGCTGGTGTCTGCGCCGCCTCCACGCACGCGCATGAGCAGTCCGGCAGCTTCACCTCGGGAGCAGCCGCGGCAACCGACTACTATCAGGTTACCTGTTCGGACGACGGCAACGGCGCCCCCGACCACCTCTCCTTCCAGGTGAAAGACCTGACTCCCAACGCATCGCGGGTCAGTGTTCTGGTGGGAAAGGGCGCGACCTGTTCACCCAAAGCGTGCGCCCGGAACAGCACCGACAGGATCGACACCGACGCCGCTTATTCGCTGCCGGCAAGCGTGGCGCAGGGACCGGGGGTGTATCTGGTGTTCGTGAAACACACGGGGCCGGGGAGCGATGCCTACAGCCTGAGCTACCACTGCGAGACGGTAGACAACCTGCACACAGGAACGAACATCACCGCGCGGCAGCAGCAGTAAGGCTGCCAGCGCGTCAGCCTCGGGGCGGGCGCTTGTGCAGCTTGCGTTGAAGCGTACGGCGGTGCATTCCCAGTGCCCGCGCCGCGGCAGAAACATTGCCTTCGTGGTCGTTCAGCACCTTCTGGATATGCTCCCAGCCAACGCGATCGACCGACGCAGGCGAGGCTGGCAGCGACACCTCCGTATTGCCCTGTCCGCTCCCGAAAGCAGCGAGGATCTCGTCGATGCTCGCGGGCTTGCCGAGATAGTGCGTCGCACCGAGCTTGATGGCCTCGACCGCGGTGGCCACGCTCGCCCAGGCTGTGAGCATCACCACTGCGACACGCGGGTGCGCCGCGCGTAAACCTGCGATCAGCTGCAACCCGCTCTCGCGGTCGATTTTCAGGTCGACGACGGCATGGGTGATGTCGCATTGCGTTGCACAGCGCAAGGCCTCTGGCACTGTGGTGGCCGTCACGGTGGCAAGGCCGCGCCTGTTCAGGCTGCGTTCGAGAACACCGAGGAACGTGACGTCGTCGTCGACCAGAAGGTACAGGGCGGCTCCGCGCTCGGGCGCACCGGCGCTCATGCGCGAGCGGGCTCTGCAGGGGCCGCGGCGACGCGCGGCAACCGCAGCACCACCATCACACCAGCGCCCGGATTGCGCTCGAAGCAGAGGCTGCCGCCGAGTCGCTCGATGCTGCTGCGGCTGAGAAAAAGGCCGAGCCCGAGGCCTCCGGGGATGGCCTCTCCGCCTGCGGCGAAGAAAGGCGCCTGGCTGAACGCCTGCAGGCGCACGGGGTCTCCCGCACCCCGATCGCGGATAGCCAGCACGATTTCGCCGGCAGTGGAGTCGAACTCGATATCGATACAGTGTTCCTGTGGCGCCGATCCGCCGATGGCTGCGTGGGCATCCGCCGCGTTGTTCAAGAGGTTCAGTATCGCCTGCTTCAGCGTGGAATCCGCTAGGCAGGCTGCATCGGACGCCGCGCCCTGATGCAGCCGGTACCGGACCGAGGGACGCAGGAGCTGCAGATCGCGCAGACACTCCTCGAGCAGGGCAGCGAAGGGCAGCACCTGCGGCGCGCTCTCGCGGTACAAGTCGGCAGCACGCCGCAGATTGCCGAGTATCTGCTTGCAGAGCCTCACCTGATCCCGCAGCAGGCGCGCGTCGGCGCCGGAGTCGGGATGCGGGGGTTCCTCGCAAAGCCCGTCGGCCAGCAAGGCGATGGTGTTCAGCGGTGTGCCCAGTTCGTGAGCGGTGCCTGCGGCCAGGCTCGCTATGGCGATGATCTGCTTTTCCCGCAACTCGAACTCACGGCGCTCGGTCAGAAGAGCCTGCTGCTCGCGAAGCGTGCGCGCCATGCGCGAGACGAACACGGCGATCAGCACGGCACTGATGGCGAAATTGACCCACATCCCCACGATATGGGGATTGAGCACATCTGCCCTGCCCTCCCGCATCGGCAAGGGTGCAGCACCATGATGCATTCCGAGGTGACCGGCATGCGCAGAGGCCACGTCCATGCCGCTGACAGACGCATTGGCATCGGGCTGCAGGCTCTGCAAAGGCTGGTACACGAAGAGCAGCAGGCTGTATGCCCCGAGCCCTAGCAGTGTTACCAACGCCGTGAGACGGGCGGGAAGCAGCGCCGCGGAAATGCACACGGGCACAAGGAAATACGAGACGAACGGGTTGGTCGCACCACCGCTCATGCTGAGCTGGATGGTGAGGCCACATATGTCCACCAGCAGTTGCGCAAACAGCTCCGCCGGCTGCACGGGGCGCGGCAGGCCTAGTCGCCACCAGGTGAGCAGGTTCACCACGCCCAGCGCGAGCACCGTGCAGAGCAGCGGCACATAGGGCAGGTCTGCGTGGAGCATGCGTGCTGCGTAGAAGATGCCCGCAAGCTGACCGGCCATGACGAACGCGCGAATGAACACCAGCCGGCGCAGGTTCGTGAAAGAGGCGCTGGTTGCTGCATTCGAGGGCGTTTTCATGCGGCGATTATAAGAGCCCGTCCGCCAGAGGCGATCCGGGTGCGACAACGTGTCGCATTGACCCTCGTACGACCGGCTTCTTAAATCGCGCAGCCTTGCACATCAACACTTTTCTCGAGGATTCCCGTCATGCCGATCGGCCACCATGCGCGTCAGTTTCTCCTTGCCGCCATAACTGCGGGCCTGTACCTGCACGGATCGACTTCAATCGCCCACACCACCTTCAAGTCGCAGGCCTACGAGGGAAAGACGGACGACAACGCGCTGAAGATCGGGCATGGCTGCGAAGTCTCGCCGGGGGTAAACATCCCGGTAATCGCGCAAAGCGTGGTGTTCCCTATGGTCAGGCCCGAGCTCAGCGCTTCGGACACCAGCACAGTGAACAGCCTGGGTGATGTCATCGTGCAAGGCACCCTTGCAGGACTCTTCGACTCCATTCAGGACCGCAGCATCTTCCTCACGCAGGGCGAAAAGCAGAATGCCGCAGGGAATGCCACGGGCTTCTGGAGCAAAAACGGGAAGCTGGGCGTGCACTTCCGCGGACGGGTTCCCTTCCAGTTCACTGCACCCACCTTTGTCGCGGCTTCCTGCGCGAAGCGCCTGCTAGTGAAAGCAGCTGTCGCCGACATCTGCGACGTCACGGCGCCCACCGTGGCTGCCGGAAAGGTGAATCTGTGGATCCCCGACAACGGCTCGCAATACGCAAATGACGGCAAGGCGGCGGGAGTGGACGGCGTTGGCGCGGCTCCGACGCTTACCGTAAACCGGGACCTCGTGACAAACCCCTTCGCCAACCCGGCAGCCTGCGGTGCGGGGATCGATGTCACGGTGACGCCGGCAGCGACGGAAGTGGACTCCCGCCTGCAGATTCCCGGCTACTGGTCGCGGCAGTGATGCGGAGAGCAGAACGCATGCAGGACTGGCGGGGCACGTTACGCCACGCGCTGCTCGCCGGCATTGCATCCTCTGTTCTGGCGGGCTGTAGCACCGTTGCGCCCTGGGCGCGCGGTACGCTCGCCAAACCGCATATGGCGCTGGACCCGGATCCGCTGCGCCGCGAACTCGAGGAGCACGTGAACTCGAGCCGGGAGGCAACGTCGGGCAGCGGACGCTCGGCCGGGGGAGGAGGCTGTGGCTGTACCTGACAAGGCTGCGCAGCGCGGCCTGCGCGCGTTGCGAGCTGCAGCGCTCGCCCTGCCCGGCATGCTCCCGGCCATCGCGCACGCCGGAGATGGCGCCTCGGTCGCCCTGCGCTCCGGCCATTACGAGGAGGGATCGCGCGATATTGGCGACACCCGCAGCGACTACGAACCCATTCAGGCCGACACACTGCAGTACCGGCTTGAAACGCCGCTGGATGGGGAAACACGGCTCATCCTGAACTACACGCAAGACACCTGGTCCGGCGCAACGCCCATCGCGAGCGCGCCGATTGTCGCGCGCGGCAACCGCGCCACGGCGCCCGATGGCGTCTCTGGCGCATCACCCTATCTCTACGGCTCCATGCAACTCGACGCGCAACTGCGCCCCGTAGCCCGTGATGTGTCCGGGCAGCTCCTGGAGCCGGAATCACGCGTGGTGCACACGATGTCCAGCGCATCGCCCGAAACGCGCAAACAGATCGATGCGGAAGTATCACGTGATTTCGGCAGCATCACCGCCGATGCAAGCGGCGGAATCTCGCGCGAGGACGACTATGAGTCCGTATTCGCCGGCATCGGAGCAACGCGCGCATCCACCGACCGCCTGAGCACGGTCGGGGCGCTGCTCGGCTACACGCGCAGCAGCACCGAAGCAGAACTCGACCACGACGCCGCGCCCTACATCTACGGTTTTTACGACGCCGAGGGAAAGCCCGTCTATAACGAGCGCAACCATTCAAGCCATGTCGAGCGCGGTGATCACGCGCCACGCCTGCAGGGCTTGCGTGAAGACCACGGGGTGCAACTGGGCTTCTCGCGCGTACTCAGTCAAAGCGCTGTGATGGAGGGCGGCCTGTCCTACACACGCAGCAGCGGGTATCTGGGCAACCCGTACAAGGCCGTGACGGTGGGTTTCATCGATCCGGCGCAGCAGTGGGGCAGCGGGAGCGGCAATGCCGACGCGGACTACGCGTGGGACGCCACGGTCGCGGCCATACCCGAATCGCGCCCCGGCTTGCGGCGGCAGGGATCGCTGGACCTGCGCGTGGTTCAGCACATAGCGCCCGTCGATGCCGCGCTGCACCTCGGATACCGCTACTACCGCGATGACTGGGGCATCGGCTCCCACACCTTCGAGGCGGCGTGGGTGCAGCCGCTTGGGCACGGGTGGACGATAACACCGCGCCTGCGCTTCTACTCGCAATCGAGGGCGGATTTCTACGCGCCGTACCTCCTGTCGGAGCAAGGGCTCTACAGCGACGTTATCGACCCGACGATCGGGCGCATCTATGTGGACTCAAACGCTCCGGGCAATGGCAACCGCTACTACGAGGACCTGAGCGGCACCGTGGCAGCGCCCGTAGACGAGGACCCGGAGTCCTGGAACTACGGTAATGCGATCAGCAGCTGGAACGGCGGGGTATGGATCGATGCGGCAAGCGGCAAACCCGTCGCGCGGCAATCCACCGCCGACGCACTGGTGCCCGCGACCACACTCTTCGACCCATCGAAGCTCCCCGGACATTACTCGAGTGACGCGCGACTCTCGGGTTTCGGCACGCTCGGCCTTGGTGTCGCCGCCACCAGGACCTTCGGCAACGGACTCGCAGTGGAGTTTTCCTGGCAGTCGATACGCCATGAGGGTTCACTCAAGGCGGGCGGCGGCGCGGAAGATTCCTACGCGGATTTCGACTCCTCTCTCTTCAGCGTTTCCTTGCGGGCGGATCTCGATGCCGCTGGTGGTGCGGGCGGCACGCCCGGCTGGGAGCACCACCACGTTGACAGCGGCCACCGCGCGCCGGCCGGACTGATGCAATCGCATGTTCCAGGGGCGCCAGGGGCGTTGATGCTCGGCTACCGCTACGAGGCACAACACCGGGGCGGCAGGATGTTGCAGGGCTCCTCACGGACAAACGATGCGGAAATGATCGCGCAGGCCTGCGATGGCACGCCGTGCTACGTACGTCCTGCCGACACGGGCATGCGGATGCAGATGCTCGAGATCATGTATGGCATTTCCGCGGACCTGAGCCTGATGCTGATGCCGCAGTACGTTGATATGGACATGCGGATGCGCGCGCTCGAGGGTGCACCGTCCGCAGGTGGGATGCAGGATCCTGCCGGCGCAGCCGTGATGCACTCCGCCCATACGCATGAGAGCGGCGACATCGGCGATACGGCGCTCCACCTGCAGTACCGGATGCCCCTTGCAGCGCCGGGCGAGTTGCTGCTCGGGCTGGGTATCAGCGTCCCGACCGGCAAGGTGGACCTGCGCCTGCGCAAAGTCATGCAGCAGGACCTCGGTTATCTGGACTACGGCATGCAGACAGGCAGCGGTACCTGGGATCTCCTGCCCGCCATTTCCTACTCCGCGCCGGTGGGCGCCGCGCGCTGGGGTGTGCAACTCGCGGCCGCCACGCGCCTCGAGGACCGCAACGCGTCGGGCTACGCGCTCGGCACGAGATGGCAGGGGGACGCGTGGATCGCGTACCCGATTGCGCAGGGCGTGTACGTCTCGCTGCGCGGCACCCACAGCCGGGAAGGCAGGATCCGCGGCGTCATGCAGGACCCCTTCACGCCCGTCGGTACGGTCGATAACGCCGCCAATTACGGCGGGAAATACTGGGACCTCGGCCTAGGTCTCGACATCGATCTGGACGGCGTGGGAGCAGAACTGGGCAACATCGGCATTGAATGGCAGCAACCCGTCGCACAGGACGTGAACGGTTACCAACTGGCACGCGAGGGCTCGCTGCTTGCCCGCTGGGAGCGCGCCTTCTAGCCTGAGCGGCACCGCTGCTGCGCGCGGCCAGGACGCATCCATGACACAACCCTCGGACTTTCCACTGCACCGGTACAGCTTCCGCGCGATGGGCTCGCCCTGCGAGTTGCAACTCTGCATGGACGAGCGCCAGGCGCTGCCCCTGGCCGGGCGCGCGCGCGCCGAGATCGCTCGTCTCGAGCAACGCTACTCGCGCTACCGCGAAGACAGCCTGCTCTCGCGCATCAACCGCGTCGCGGCCAGTGGTGGCAGGATCGAAGTCGACGCCGAAACCGCGAGCCTGCTCGACTACGCCAACCAATGCCATCAGGAGAGCGACGGCCTGTTCGACATCTCCTCGGGATTGCTGCGCCGGGCATGGCGCTTCGACACGGCAGAGCTGCCGTCGCAGGAATCCATCGCGCCACTGCTCGCGCGCGTGGGCTGGGGGAAGATCCGCTGGGCATCGCCCGTCCTCGAGATTCCGGCCGGCATGGAGCTCGACCTCGGCGGCATCGTCAAGGAATACGCCGCCGACCGCGTGGCGACGCTGCTCACCGAGGCGGGTTGCCCGAGTGCGATGGTGAACCTGGGCGGCGACATCCGCGTCACGGCGCCGCGACCGGACGGCTCGGCGTGGCAGATCGGCATCCGGGATCCGCGCGGAGGGAATGACAGATCCATAGGCGCCGTGCTGCTGCATCGCGGCGCAGTGGCCACGAGCGGCGACTACGAGCGCTGCATGGTGATCAACGGCATCCGCTACGGCCATATCCTGGACCCGAGGACGGGGTGGCCCGTACAGCACCTTGCCTCCGTGACCGTGGTGGCGGATTTCTGCGTGCTTGCGGGCAGTGCCAGCACCATCGCGGTGCTGCGGGGAGCGCAAGGCCCTGAATGGCTGGAGCAACTGCAGTTGCTGCATCGCTGGGTTGACCTGGACGGCCGCGAAGGCGGAACGCTGTGCGCACCCGGAACGTGAGATCCTTCTCGTGTCCCGGGGAAACGGCAAAGGCTGATCACGCTGCCCCGAACATCATCCCCGACAATCCGTAGGAATGCCCCGCCACATAGCCGCCATCCACCGGCAGCGCCACGCCACTCACGAAGGACGCATCCTCCGAGATCAGGAAAAACGCCGCGCCTGCGATTTCCTCCGGACGGCCAAAGCGTCCCAGTTTGTGCTGCTCGCGGATCTCGCTTGCCATGGGCAGCGGCGCGATCACGGACTGGAACATCGGCGTGTCGATGAAGCCCGGACAGATCGTGTTGGCGCGTATGCCGGCGCGGCCGTAGTCGCAGGCCATGTTCTTGGTGAGCAGCACTACCGCGCCCTTAGCCGCGTTGTAACTGCTGCCGCCTTCGCAGCCCTCCAGGCCTTCGACGCTCGCGATGGTGACGATGGCCCCGCTGCGCTGCGCGATCATCGCGGGCAGAACAGCCTTGCAACTGATGAAGGTGCCCGTGATGTTCACGTCCTGCACGCGCTGCCACTCCGCCAGATCGAGCATGTGCACGAAGCCGCCGCCCGCCACACCCGCGGCCGTGACAAGCGCATCGATGCGTCCGTGCCGCGCGAGGATGTCAGCCGCCACCGCCTGCTGCGCGGCCTCGTCACGCACGTCCATCACATGGAAATCCGCAGCAGGCGCGGCGCGGGTGGCCTCTGCCCAGGCATCGGTTTCGTTCAGGTCGGCGCCCACAACGACGGCGCCCTCGTCGGCGAAGCGCCGTACGCACGCAAGGCCGATGCCGGACGCCGCACCGGTGACGTAGATGACCTTGCCGTTCAGTCGCGGGGACATGGGGTTCTCCTGTGCTTCGGGATGTTGTGCGGTGGTAGGCGGATCAGTGCGCTGCATTACGCAGGCGGTAGGCCACGCGCGCTGTGTCTTCAGGGCGCGAGACGCCGCCCATCTGCTTGCGCGAGGGCTGCATCGCCGCAAAGCAGGGCGAAAGCTCGAAGCGCTCCAGCAGCCGCGACACCACGATCCGCGCCATGTGCAGCGAGAAACGCTGCGCCGGGCAGGCGTGACGGCCGTGGCCGAAGGTGCTTACGGTCTCGCGGCCCGGCACCAGCTCAGGCCTGAGTTCGCGGCCGTTGTAATGCGCCGGGTCGAAGCGCGCGAGTTCCGGCGTCTGCGTGTTCGTCACAGACAGCATGGTCGCGATGTAGACGCCGGGCTGCACGGTGTAGAGGCCGTCGCCCGCATCGAAGCCCACCGGGCGCAGCACCTTGCGCAGCGTGAGCGAGCGCTGCGCCACGCGCACGCTTTCCATCAGCACCTGCGCGGCGTAGCCCATCGTGCCCAGTGCCTCGGGGGAACTGCGGAAAGCCTCACCGTGCGCCGCGCGCGTGGCGGCGATCTCGTCCTGCAAGCGCGCACGCACCTCGGGCCGCAGCAGGACTTCCGCACTCATCCACGCGATGGCAGCGTAGAGGTTCGACAGGAAACCCTGGTTCAGGTTGATGGCGTTGTGCAGCACGCGGCGCTCGGCAAGCGCTGCATCCGCACCGGCGAAGCGCGCACGGAGCATGTCGACCGTGGCCGCGCCCCGCGCAGGGCCCGCGTCGTGTGCCGCGAGGATGCGCGGCAGCAGTTCCGCGATGGACGCGAGCGCGGCGCGCTCGGCGGCCTTGCCCGAGGCAATGGTCGCGAGTGTCTGCTGTGGCGCCACAAAAGCGGTGGCCTGGTCCAGCACGTCGAAGTGGCGCTTGAGCTCGGGCCACCAGGGCTCCTCTGCCGCCACCGGCGCGATCCACAGCGCGAAACCCACGCGCTGCTCCAGCGTGCGGATGGCGTCGAAGATATCGGTCTCGCCCGCATCGCCCCAGCGTTCGAGCTCCATCTGCACCACCGCGTCGATCAGGGCCACCTGCGCGGGCAGGCGTGAGGGTGCGAGTGCCTCGCGGAAGATCGCCGGATCCACGTCGGCGAAGACCTCGGCAGGCGTCTTGAAGCCGATCATGTCGAAGGTGGCGAGGCCGAAGCTCGCCTCCTCCTCGGGCAGGGCATACAGGCTTTGCAGTCCGCGGGGCGAGAAACTGAACAACAGCGGGAAGCCGAAGAGATCCACGAAAAAGGTGTCCCCGTGGCGCGCGCGAAGCTCCAGGAGGTAGTCCGTGGGCGCGTCGAGGAAACGCAGCCCCGCGCCCACGTGCGGGAGTTCTTCGGTGGCGACTGGCGGCAGCGGCATGATGCCCGGGTTCATGCAGTGTGCTCCGGGGAGGGTGGCCGCACGATAGCGCAGCGGGCTTTTCGCCGCGAGGCGTTCCTGCGAGCATGGCTCGAACGCACTCAACCGGAGCACCCGTGATGACACGCGCCACCTTCAGACCCCTGTTCGCTTCCGGGCTCGCACTCGTGCTGTCCGCAGCAACGCTTGCCGACGCACCCGCGCCCATTCGCGGCTTCACCGCCGACGGCAGCGCGGCGCAGCGCGCGATCGAACGCGAACTCCTCGACACGAGCTCCGCGGACGCCATCCGCGCCTTCCACCGCGAGCTCACCCGCGAACCACACCCCGCAGGCTCCGCCCGCACCAAGGAAGTCGCGGAGTACATCGCCGCCCAATGGCGCGCGCAGGGCCTGGACACGGTCAGCATCCACCGCTACGACGTGCTGTCGTCCAGCCCGCGCAGCGTGCAGGTCGAGATGTTGAAGCCCGAGCGCTACACGCCCACGCTGCGCGAAGATCCGATCCCGCAGGATCCGGACTCCGCCAATCCCGCCATCAGCGGCGCATGGACCTCCTTCTCGGCCTCCGGCGATGTCACCGCAGCAGTGGTCTACGCGAACAGCGGCAACCCCGCCGATTACGCGGTATTGCGGGCAAATGGCATCGACCCGCGCGGCAAGATCGTGGTGGTGCGCTACTCCAACCCCTACAGCTACCGCGGCTTCAAGGCGCTCACGGCCGAGCGCGAAGGCGCGGCCGCGATGATCGTCTACTCGGATCCGCAACAAGACGGCTACGCCAAGGGCAAGGTCTTCCCCGAGGGCCCCTGGGGCCCGGACAGCCACCTCCAGCGCGGCGGCGCGGCCTATGACTACATCGTCCCGGGCGACCCGCTCACGCCGGGTTGGGCATCGGTGGCGGGTGCGAAGCGCATCGATGTCAAAGACGCCATCTCGGTGCCGCGCGTCATCGCGCTACCCATGTCGCACCGCGACATCGCGCCCATCCTCGCGAAGCTGGGCGGCCCGGACGCACCCGCCGCCTGGCAGGGTGCGCTGCCGATGCGCTACCGACTGGGCGGCGCCGACGTGACACTGCACGTGAAGGTGGACATGCAGACGGACGTGCAGCCCAACTACGTCGTGGAAGGGCGTATCACAGGCACCGAACGGCCGGACGAGTGGGTGGTGTTGGGCAATCACCACGATGCCTGGGTCTTCGGCGGCGTGGATCCGTCGAGCGGCACGGCCGCGATGCTGGAACTCACACGCACACTGGGCGCGATGGCGAAGAAAGGCCAACGGCCGCGCCGCACGCTGGTCTTCGGCGCCTGGGACGGCGAGGAAGTCACGCTCACGGGCTCCACCGAGTGGGGCGAGGAATTCCGCGACGAGTTGCGCAAGAAAGCGGTGGCCTATCTCAACGTCGACTCGGCGTCCTCCGGATCGCAACTGGAGGTGGCGGCCGTGGGCTCGCTGGCACCGGCCATCGTGGAACTCACGGCAGAACTCCCCTCGCCCACCGGCGGAAAGCTGCTTGAGGCTTTCAGCGCCAACGGCGATGGCGGCACCGGCATCATCGCGGGCGCGCGCAAGCCCGGTGAACTCGTGGTCACGCGCATCGGCAGCGGCTCCGACCACACGGTCTTCATCAACCACGTGGGTCTGCCCGTGGCGGACCTCACATTCAACGGGCCCTACGGCGTGTACCACTCTGCCTACGACAGCCACACCTGGGTGTCGACAGTCGGCGATCCCGGATTCAGGTACACCCGCGCGATGACGGGGCTCTGGGGCTCGCTGGGTCTTCGGCTGGGGAACGCCGAGTTGTTGCCCTTCGATGTCGCCGCCTACGCGCAGGCGATCGCGGGCTTCGTGAAGCAGCTGGACGAGATCCCGCAGGCGGCGTACCGGATCGACGCCCGCGAACTGCAGTCAGCGCTGCAGCGTCTGGCTGACGCAGGCGCGCAGCTGGACCTGGCGATGAGCAAGGCACTCGCCCGGAGCAAGATACCGGCACGCAAGGCCGACGCCGTGAACAGGGAACTGCGCGCCATCGAGCAGACCTGGCTGCACGAGCCGGGCATACCGGGCCGCGCCTGGTTCAAGCACCTGCTCTACGCGCCGCGCTACACCTACGCGGCGATGAGCCTGCCCGGTGTGACCGAAGCCGCAGAGGATGCCGACTGGGATCGTGCGCGGGCACAACTCGCACTGCTCACGCAAAAGTGCGACGAGAACACCGCGCGCGTGGAACGCATGATCAAGCTGCTGTAGGAGCGGGCCAGAGCAACCGTTCGAGCGCTTCGGGCCGCAGGCTCTCCCGGTGAGCGGCCTTCAGCCGCGGGATCGTC
>CAIYPF010000015.1 GCA_903928015.1 uncultured Gammaproteobacteria bacterium
CGGGCCATGCCCGCGACGAACACACTGTCCCCCGGACACGGGACCGGGCCACGCCCGATCCCGTTGCCGCACTCAGCGGGACTTCGCGATCACGTTGTCCGCATACCACCGCATGGTGGCGAGCTTTTCTTCGAGCGACGGATCGGGCTGCTTCTTGTAGACATCGCGGAAGGCCACGATCACCTCGTGCACACCACGGTCTTCGAGTTGCTTGACGCCATCCGGCGTATAAGCCGAAGCGCCCATGTTCTGGATCTCGAAGGGCTCCTTCTCGCGGCCGTACTCGGCGCGGAAACCATGGAGCTTGCGCAGGAACTCGTCGAGTTCCTCGAGCGAGGTGCCCGCGCTGATCCAGCCGTCCCCGATGCGCGCTGCACGCTTGAGCGCCGCATCCGCGTGGCCGCCGATCAGGATCGGCACGGGCTGGGTGGGTACGGGGCAGAGCTTGATCGGCGCCATCTGGAACATCTGGCCTTCATAGCCGAAGTAATCCCCGCTCATGAGGCCGCGGATGATCTCGATCATCTCGTCCATGCGCTGGCCACGCTTCTCCCAGGGGATCTGGCAGGCCGAGAAGTCTTCGGGCCAGGGGCTCAGGCCCACGCCGAAGCCGATGCGGTTGTTGCTGAGCACCGCGAGGCTGGAAAGCTGCTTGGCGACGATGGCCGGCTGGCGGATGGGCAGCTTCACAACCGAGGTGGTGATGCGGATGCGCGTGGTCACGGCGGCAACGGCCGCCATGGCGATGAAGGTTTCCATGAAGGGCACGCCGTCCAGGAAGTCGCGGCTGCCGTCGTCGTTGTAGGGGTATTTGGCGTCGCTGTCTTTGGGATAGCAGATGCTGTCCGGTAGCGTGAAGCTGTCGAATCCGAGCTCTTCTGCCGCACGAGCCAACGGGATGTACTGGTCGAGGGTGGGCATCGAGGCGTGATAGGCGAAGCGCATGGCGGACTTTCCTCTTTCTTTTCTGGTGTGAGGCCGGCCGTTACGACCGGGCTGGCGGTACGGTTCACTGCGGGGGCAACAATACGCGAATTCCCCGGGATCTCGTAGGGCCAAGCCCTCGCTGCCCTTGATCTGGAGCAGGGCCGGGCCGGGCGCGATGCCCTAGCCTGCAGTCATGAACCCCGGACGCCAGGAGGCAAGCCCATGGATCATGACAGCGAACTCCGCAAGAGCCTGCTTGCACGCCGCGAGGAACTCGCCGAGCGCGTACGCCGCATCGACAAGGAACTGAACCACCCCGAGGAGCCGCCGGCGGCGGATTTCGCAGAGCAGGCGAGCGAGCAGGAAAACCTCGAGGTGCTGCGCGCGTTGGAGTCCGAGGGGCAAAGCGAGCTCGCATTGGTGGACGCAGCGCTGCAGCGGCTCGACAAGGGCGAGCACAGCCGCTGCAGCACGTGCGGCGGGGAAATCGCCTCGGCCCGCCTTTCGGCGCTGCCGTGGACCGACACCTGCATCGCCTGCGCCCGCTGAGCCCGGCGCAATCCAACTCCACCGGACGGAGACCCCATGACCGCCACGCGCCTCGAGCCACATCAACTTCATACCGCCGCAGACCCCGCGCTGCTCGGCATCCGTGACAGCGAGGAACTCGAGGAGCTGGAGGCAGCCACAGGCCAGGACCGCGCAGTCGCGGCCATCGAGTTCGGCGTGGGCATGCCGCGCGAGGGATACAACCTCTACGTTGCCGGCCCGCCGGGCATAGGCAAACGCACGCTGGTCGAACAGTTGCTCGCGCGGCAGGCCAACGCCCGCGGCGAACCCTCGGACTGGTGCTACGTCAACAACTTCGACGACCCGTCCCGGCCGCGGGCGCTGCAACTGCCCGCCGGCCGCGGCGCCCAACTGCGGCGCGACATGGAGAAACTGCTGGAGCGGCTGCTGGTGGGCGTGCCGAACGTCTTCCGCGGCGACGAATACCGCCGCCGCATGAGCGATATACAGGAGGAGTACCAGGGGCGCGAAGCCAAGCTCTTCAGCGAGCTGAACGAGGCGGCGCGCGCAAAGGAGATGCTCGTGATCCGCACCCCGGGCGGTTACACCGTCGGCCCCGTGCGCGACGGCAAGCTGCTCACGCCGGCACAGTTCAACGAGCTGCCGCGCGCGCGCCAGGACGCCGCCAAGGCCGTGATCGAGGAACTCAACCACCACCTGAAGGAGATCATCCAGACCCTCCACGGCTGGCAGGAGGAGAGTACGGAGAGGGTCAAGGCGATCGACGAGGAGTTCGTGCACGACATCATCGACCCGATGATGGCCACGCTGAAATCCCGCTACCAGATGTACCCGCGGGTGATGGAGTTCCTCGACGCGGCCCACCGCGACATCGCCGAGAACATCTGGGATTTCATGCCGCAGGATGGCCAGGAGGCGAACGTCCCCCTGCGCAAGAAAGTGTTCGCGCAGGAGCACCTTCGCTACCACGTGAACGTGCTGGTGGACAACGACGGCGCCACCGCCGCGCCCGTTCTCTACGAGGACAACCCCACGCTGCAGAACGTGCTCGGGCGCGTGGAGCACATCGCCCAGATGGGCACGCTCACCACCAATTTCAGCCTCATCAAACCCGGCGCCCTGCACCGCGCGAACGGCGGCTACCTGGTGCTGGACGCGCGCAAGGTGCTGGCGAACGGCTTCACCTGGGAGGCATTGAAGCGGGCCATCCGCTCGCGCGAGGCGCGGATCGAGTCCATAGAGCGGATGCTGAGTCTGGTGAGCACGACCTCGCTGGAGCCGGAGCCTGTACCGCTCGACGTGAAGATCGTGCTGGTCGGTGACCGTTACATCTATCACCTGCTGCGCACCTACGACCCGGAGTTCAGCCTGTTCTTCAAGGTGAGCGCGGACTTCAGCGACACCATGGAGCGCAGCCCCGAGGCAGAACTGCTGCACGCACGGCTGATCGCCACCATGGCGCGGCGCGCGGCCTGCAAGCCGCTCTCGGCCGCGGGACTCTGCCGCATGATCGACCAGGGCGCGCGCGAGGCGGGCGACGGGGCACGGCTGTCGCTGCACATCGGCGAACTGGTCGACCTGCTGCACGAGGCCGATTACTGGGCCACGCGCGAGGGCATGTCCCGCATCGACGCCACGCACGTGGAACAGGCGGTGGAGCACCGCATCTACCGCAACAACCGCTATCAGGAGCTGATGGCCGAGCAGGTCTCGCGCGGGGTGATGCTGCTCTCCACCGAGGGCGGGCGCATCGGGCAGGTGAACGGGCTCTCCGTGATCGATCTGGGCGATTACCGCTTCGGGCGTCCCGCCCGCATCACAGCCACGGCGCGACCGGGAAGCGGCAAGCTCCTCGACATAGAACGCGAAACCGAACTCGGCGGGCCACTGCATTCCAAGGGCGTGATGATCATCGGCAGCCTGCTCGCCACGCGCTACGCCGGCGATGCGCCGCTCTCGCTGTCGGCGAGCATCGTGTTCGAACAGTCCTACGGGCGAGTCGACGGCGACTCGGCCTCGATGGCGGAGCTGATCGCGCTGCTCTCTGCCATCGCACAAGTGCCGCTGCGGCAGGACCTCGCCATCACGGGCTCCGTGAACCAGCTGGGCGAGATGCAGGCCATCGGCGGCGTGAACGAGAAGATCGAGGGCTTCTTCGACACCTGCGCGGCGCGCGGCCTGAGTGGCACCCAGGGTGTCGTCATCCCCGCGTCGAACGTGCAGCACCTCATGCTGAAGCCCGCAGTGGTCGATGCCTGTCGCGACGGGCGCTTCCATATTTTTTCTGCAACGAGTCTGGAAGAGGCCGCCACCACCCTTACCGGCCTTCCCGCTGGCGAGCGTCTCGCAGACGGCAGCTTCACGCCCGGCTCCCTCGACGAAGAGGTGCGCAAGCGCCTCGCGCACTTCGCGGAGCTGACGCGCAAGCAAGGCGACGAGGCCGCCGGCGAGAAGGCAGAAAAGCCGTGACACCCGGGGAACTGCAGGAGGCCTCGCGCATGCGGCGCCTGCTGCTCGCGCTGGATGCGCAGGACCGTCCGCAGCCGCAAATAGAGGCGGCAGCGCTGCTCGCCGCGGCGCTGGGGGCAAGGCTCGAGGTACTGCTGCTGGAAGACGAGAAACTTCACGCTGCCGCGGCGCTGCCGATCATGCAGGAGATTTCGAGCGCCTCGGCGCGAACCCGTGAGCTGTCCACCGTCGCGCTGGAACAGGCCCTGCGCGCCATCAGCAAGACGGCGGAATCCGGGTTCCGGGCCGTGGCCGGCGATGGTGAAGGCCGGTTCCGGGTGCGTCGCGGCCCGCGCGACGTGGCGCTGGAAGAGGCGGCCGCGGAGGTCGATCTCCTGCTGCTGCCCGGTAGACGCGGCGTGCTGCGCTTCCGCGTGCTCCCGGCTCCGGGGGTGTGCGCGATCTGCAGCGATAGCCCCGCGGGCAGACGCACGCTGGAACTGGCGACACGGCTCGCGCGGCAGACAGATCGCCCGCTCACGCTGGTCCATACCGGATCACCCGCGCTGTTGGACGCGCCATCGGGCAGGCGGCAGGACTTTCCGGCCGGGACTGCGCTCGAGCAACTGTTGTCGGCCGCTGACACCGGCCAGGGGAACATCCTGCTGGTGTCGCGTGATGTCGCTACTGCGGGCGGCAAGGGCCCGGCAGAGCAGCTCGCGTCGCTGCGGTGCGAGGTGTTGGTGGTGGGCTGAGGCCGTGGCGGTCGATACGGCCAGTGGTGCACAGCAGGCCGATGCGCGTGAACTCCCGCGATTCGCTCTGCTACGATACGGCCTCCTCGCACACCACCCCCGCAGCACACAGGAGCAGCACCCCATGACGATCAAGGTCGGCGACCGCATTCCCGAAGCAACCCTCAAGACCATGGGCGCCAAAGGCCCCGAGGCCATCGACACCGCCACGCTCTTCGGCGGCAAGAAAGTCGTGCTGTTCGCCGTTCCCGGCGCCTTCACGCCCACCTGCAGCGCGGCTCACCTGCCGGGCTACGTGGCGCAGGCCGACACCATCAAGGCCAAGGGCGTTGACACCATCGCCTGCCTGTCCGTGAACGACGCCTTCGTGATGGGCGCCTGGGGCAAGGCCCAGAACGCCGAGGAAATCCTCATGCTGGCCGACGGCAATGCCGACTTCACCAAGGCCCTTGGCCTGGTGCTCGACGCGACCGGCTTCGGTATGGGCATCCGCTCGCAGCGCTTCGCGATGGTCGTGGAAGACGGCGTCGTGAAGCACCTCGCAGTGGAATCCGGCCCGGGGCTCGATGTCTCCGCCGCCGAAAAAGTCATGTCCGTACTCTGAGGAGGCCGCCCGCATGGCAGATCCCGTACGCGCAGGCTCGGCTCCGATAGGCGTCGAAGTCGAAGCAGGCAAGAGCTACTGGTGGTGCAGCTGCGGCAAGTCCGCAAAGCAGCCCTTCTGCGACGGCTCCCACAAAGGCACGGACTTCAGCCCGCTGAAGTACGACGCCCCCGAGACGCGCAAGGCCTACTTCTGCACCTGCAAGGCCACCAGCAACTCGCCGCTCTGCGATGGCAGCCACAGCCGCGGCTGAGACAGGCTCCGCAACCGGGCAGGCAACGGAAACCGTTTTCCGCTCCTGCCCGGTATGCGAAGCGAGTTGCGGGCTCACCATCGAGGTCGACCGCAAGGCCAACCGCGTGATCGCGGTGCGAGGCGATGCAGACGACCACCGCTCCAAGGGCTACGTCTGCGCCAAGTCGCAGGTCGTGCGCCATCTCCATGAAGACCCCTCCCGCCTGCGCCGGCCGGTAAAGCGCACACCGGAGGGCTGGCAGGAAATCAGCTGGGACGAGGCCTTCGCGCTCGTCAGCTCACGGCTCGCCGCCATCCGCGCCGAGCATGGCAAGGACGCCGTGGCCATGTACTACGGCAACCCGAACGGCCACAACTTCGCTACCCAGATCCACACCCAGATGTTCATCGCGCTGCTCGATACGCAGCGCTTTTTCTCTGCAGGCTCCGTAGACCAGCAGCCCAAGAATCTCAGCTGCGAACTGCTCTACGGCAATGCCTGGGCCTTCCCGATCCCGGATCTGGACCGCTGCGACCTCTTTGTCTGCATGGGCGGCAATCCGCTGGTATCCCAGGGCAGCCTGATGTCGGCGCCCGATGTGGAATCCCGCTTCACGGCGCTGCGCGCGCGGGGCGGCAAGCTCTTCGTGATCGACCCGCGCCGCACCGAAACAGCGGCCATCGCCGACCAGCATCTTTTCATCCGCCCGGGCACCGACGCATTCCTGCTCTTCGCGCTGGTGCGGCTGATGTTCGAGCAGGGCCGTGTGGAGCTCGGCCACCTTGCGCCGCACGTGGATGGTCTGGAGCGGCTGCGCGAACTCGCCGAGCCCTTCACGCCCGAGGCCGTCGCGCCTGTCACAGGTATCAGCGCGGACGCCATCCTTGCGCTCTGCGAGGCCTTCTGCAGCGCCGACAAGCCCGTGCTCTACGGCCGCATCGGACTGTGCACGCAGGCCTTCGGCACGCTCTCTTCCTGGCTGGTCGACGTGGTGAACCTGCTCCGCGGGCGTCTGGACGCCGAAGGCGGCGCCATGTTCCCGCGCCCCGCCACCGGACAGGGCGAAGACAGCAACGAGGTGAACGTACTGCAGCGCGCGCGCTGGCACTCGAAGGTGCGCGACTTCCCCGAATACATGTCGATGCTGCCGGCCACCTTCATGGCGGAGGAACTCGCGTGGGAGGGCCCGGGCAAGGCGCGGGCGCTCATTACAGTAGCGGGCAATCCGGTGTTGAGCGTCCCGAACGGCGACCGCCTGCGCGAGGCCATCGATGGCCTCGATTTCGTGGTGGCGATCGACATCTACGCGAACGAAACCACCAGCCTCGCCGATGTGATCCTGCCCTCCACGGTGCAGCTGGAACACAGCAATTTCGATTTCCTCTTCCAGACCACCAGCGTGCGGAATTTCACGCGCTACTCACCGCAGGTGCTGCAGCCCGAAGACGGCGCTCTCGACCAGTGGCAGGTGATGCTGGGTGTGGTCGCGGGGCTCCACGGCATGAATGTGGCGCAGCTCGCCGACATGATGAGCCAGGGCATGGCGGCGCGCATTGCCGAGGGCACGGGCATCGCGGTCGAGACCATTCTGGGGGCAAGCAGCACCCACGAGGGGCCCGAGCAACTCCTCGACATGATGCTGCGCGCCGGCCCTCACGGTGACCGCTTCTCGGGGGGCGAGGGACTCACTCTCGATCGCGTGAAGGCCGAGGAGCACGGCATCGATCTGGGGCCGCTCATGCCGGGCCGCCTGCCCGGGATCCTGCGCACCGAGGGCAAGCGGATACGGCTCCTGCACCCGCTGCTTGAGGAAGACATCGAGAGACTGCGGGGGCGGCTGGCAGATGCGGCCGGGACGAGTCGCGGGCATGGCCCGC
>CAIYPF010000016.1 GCA_903928015.1 uncultured Gammaproteobacteria bacterium
CAGCCGGCATGGCACTGCTGGATGCGCAGGGGACCATCGGCTGCACGCGGCGCGTGGGCAAGGTAGCGGCCTTGAGCGATAGCCTCGCCAGCCATCCTCTCGAAGGCACCATCGGCATTTCGCATACCCGTTGGGCCACCCCCGGCAAACCCACCGAGGCCAATGCCCACCCGCACAGCAGTGGCGGGCGCGTGGCGCTGGTACACAACGGCATCATCGAGAACCACGTGGAGTTGCGCGAGGAACTGTGCGCCGCTGGCTATGTCTTCAGCTCCGAAACCGACACCGAAGTGATCGTCCACCTCATCGACCAACTACGCCAGCAGGGCGCGAGTCTGCTCGATGCCGTGAAACGCGCCATTCCCCGTCTGGACGGCGCCTTTGCCATCGCCGTCATCGCGAGCGACGAGCCGCATCGGCTCGTGGCTGCACGCAAAGGCAGCCCGCTGGTTGTGGGCATCGGTATCGGCGAGCACTTCGTGGCATCCGACCAGATGGCGATCCGTCAGGTCACCGACCGCGTGATCTTCCTCGAGGAAGGCGACGTGGTGGAACTCACCACGCTTGGTGTGCGGATCTGCGATGCCATGGGCCGCGATGTGCAGCGCGCCATCGAGCAACTCGGCGAACACGCGGACTTCGCCGATAAAGGCCGTTTCCGCCACTACATGCTGAAGGAAATCCACGAGCAGCCGCGAGCCGTCGCCAACACGCTGCGCGGGCGCATCGGCAGCAAGAGAATTCTGGAGCAGGCGCTTGGTGTGGCCGCGGACGACGTCTTCAATGGCGTTGCTGCAGTCCAGATCGTTGCCTGCGGCACCAGCTATCACTCGGGTCTGGTGGCGCGCTACTGGATCGAGGAGCACGTGGGCAGTCCCTGCGCCGTGGAGATCGCGAGCGAGTTCCGCTACCGCAAGCTGGTCGTTTCCAGAGACACCCTTTTCGTCACCATCTCGCAGTCGGGCGAAACCGCCGACACGCTCGCGGCGCTGCGTCTTGCGCAGACTCTGGGCTACAAGGCCACGCTCGCGATCTGCAACGTGCCGCAGTCATCCCTGGTGCGCGAATCGCAGCTCTCGATCATGACCGAGGCCGGCCCCGAGATCGGCGTTGCCTCCACCAAGGCCTTCACCACGCAACTCGTCGCACTGATGCTGCTCACGGCGGTGCTGGCAAAACGCCACGGCGCCAGCGAAGAGTCCGAGCGAGCGTTCGTCGATGCGATGCACACGCTGCCCGCGCTGATCGATCGCGTGCTGCAACTCGACGAGCGCATTCGCGAGGTCGCCGAGCATTTCGTCGAGAAACGCCACGCGCTTTTCCTGGGCCGTGGCGCGCAGTACCCGGTGGCGCTGGAAGGCGCACTGAAGCTCAAAGAGATTTCCTACATCCACGCCGAGGCCTATGCGGCCGGCGAACTGAAACACGGCCCGCTCGCATTGGTGGACGATGACATGCCTGTGGTCACCGTCGCGCCCAACAACGAATTGCTGGAGAAACTGCGCTCAAATCTTGCCGAGGTGCAAGCACGCGGCGGGCAGCTCTATGTGTTCGCCGACGAGCAAGCCGGCTTCACCGACAGCGACACCGTGACCGTGGTGCAGATGCCGCATGTGCCTGCGCTGCTCGAGCCCGTTGTTTACACCGTGCCTCTTCAACTACTGGCCTATCACGTAGCGGTGATGAAGGGCACGGATGTGGATCAGCCGAGGAATCTGGCGAAGTCGGTTACGGTGGAGTGAGGCACAGCAGTCAGTCTGTTGACTGAGTGCCTTGCCCTCAGAACTTCTCCAGCGCCTTCGTATTGCTGTAACCATCAACTTTCTGGAGCCCTTCGTGCTCCGCGTTCGGCGCCGTTTGCTCGTTGTCCAGGGAGCCTGAAATACTTCCCGACAGCCGCTCCGCAGAGCGGATCGTTTCCGGCTTGATGCCCACGCTGACACGCATTTCCCGCCCCGGCGTATAGCAGTCACCCAGCGTTACCGCACCGCGCAGGAGCGCGCGGGAGGAATTGCGCAGCGTTTTGACGCGCACCACCAGTTCCTCGCGTGTGGCGGATTTGCCTTCCGCGCTGGAGATCTTGGATTCGTTCACCACGCGGTTCACGACCTCATCGCTGTTGATGTCCTCGGACATGAACTTCGAGATGAGCGACTTGGCTTCCATCGTGGCCTCATCACGCGCGTCCTGCACCGAGTCCATGTCGTCCAATGTCACGCTCACCGAGGATGTGGCCAGTATCTTGGTGCCGCCGGCCACGTCCTCGACGTTGATGCCGTCGCTGTAGGGATACTCGTTGCAGCCGCCACCGCCGAACGCCGACAGGGAGGCGCCTGCGGCAATCACAACTGCTACCTGCAACAAGCGGACGTGCATTCTCATATCTCTGCGCTCCTGTGATCGTTATTCGTGTGCTCAGGGAAGTGCATAACCCACTTCCACGCTCTTGACCTTCTCCAATTGGCTGGCCTGCAGGTTCATCACAAGGTAGAGCCGCTTCTCGGGGAACAGTGCCACGCCATTCTGTACGCTGAAGCAGCCCAGATCATAGGCGCTCCCGATGTTCAGGTGCGCCAGATAGTCCTCGGATCCGTCCCTCCCGTAGTGGATCCGTGGATCACGGACAACGAAGAGCTCGCGCTGTGCAGGGTTCAGCATCTCCAGCAGGACCTGACCGTCGGCACCTTTGAGTTGCACGCGCAGCTGCGGGAGTTTCTCGTGATTGCGAACCACGAAGTCTCCGAAGCCCGTACCGAAGAAAAACAGACGCCACGATTCGCGCTTGCGAAGGTTGAAGTTCCACTCGTCGTCGTTCTGCTCCTGCTCGAGAAGCACGTCGGTGAACAGGAAAAGATCTGACGGCGCGCTGAAGCTGTGCAGCCCTACCAACATGCCACGTTTCTCATAGACGCCCTGCGGCAGCCTCGAGTAGCAGCTGCCCGTATTCGTGACGAGCCTCTCGCGGTCTGCGGCGATGTTTGTGAAGGCCTCGCGTGCGTTGTCCAGGAAGCCTTCTTGCAGGCTGATCTGTACGGGAATCACGATAGTCGTGGGCGAGAGCATGTCCGGTCTTATACCCAGCGCCTGCTGGAGCTCCGGGTCGAGTTGCGCGTAGACCAGCGGTTCGCCGGTCCGCATTTCCGAGACTTCTCCGCTCAGCGCCGGCATCAGTATCTTCTGGAGGAGGATGTCCTGCGCCGAGGTGGCGTTACGCTCCGCGGCGGCCACCTGTGCGAACACATTGCTGCCGATGGCCACCTCGTCCGAGGCCAATTTTTTCACGTAGGCCTTGAATTCGCTGACGCGCACGCCGACCTCTGCCTCCACCCGCACGAGGCCGCCGTCCTGTATCACCTCCAAGGTGCGGAAGCTCGCGATGGAGCCTTGCGAGAACTCGCTCATACGCGTGTCGATGCTTTTTGTGAGCGACTGTACGCCGGCGCGTATTTCTGTGCGCTTGGCGATCTGTTTCTCGGTATCGATGAAGGTGCCTACCACCTGCGTCAGCGCGTTCTCGGCCGCATTGCGCGAGGCGCTTTCCACCGTACTGCCGACGCCTGATGCCAGCACCACTTCGACCTCGCCCTGTGCATGGGCGTGCGGCAGGCATGTCGTCAACACGAGCGCGAGTGTGGCGAAAATGCGGATGAAACCACGGGTGTGTGCAAGATCAGACATCGGGGATCCGTTGCAGCGAGTAGGACTTGCCGACGCCCGGGCAGCCGGCCACAGGGTCCGCAGTCTCGCCGGGGGCCGCTCCGATGACAAGCGGCCCCCGATCAGAGGATCAATCCCTCCGCGGCTTCGGCTTCCCGATCTTGAGTTTCGCCTTGCCGGCCGCGGGGCCCTTGGGCGCGGGGCGCTCGGCTCCCGGTTTGAAGGGCCGCGGCGCACGCTTGGGCGGCCGCATCCCGTCCTGCTTGCCACCACGCGGACCGGTGTCTGCGGCTTCCGCCAGACGGATCGCGAGCGGCGTCTGGCGCACGCGCGTCTTGCGCAGCACCCCTAGCACATCGTTCGGTAGCTCTGCGGGAAGATCGATCAGCGTGTGGTCTTCGCGGATGTCGATGCGGCCGATATAGCGGCTGCCGATGCCGGCCTCGTTGGCGATGGCACCCACGATCTCGCGCGGCGTGGCGCCGTGCATGTTGCCCACAGCAATCCGGTACACCGCCGAGTCCGCCTCACCGCCGAAATCGAGCGGAGCGACAGTTTTTTTCCGATCCCGCTGCGGCGCGGGGCCGCGATCCTC
>CAIYPF010000017.1 GCA_903928015.1 uncultured Gammaproteobacteria bacterium
AAGAAGAAGAAGAAGGCTGGGAAGAAGACGCACGGAAGAAGGGCAAAGAAAGGCACGTCTGAGTATTTGCGCTCGGTGATCCTCTCTGACCCCCGCTTTCAGCACGTGAGCAGCGACCCGTCGCACTCCGACCGCTACGTGACGAGGAACGAAGTCTTCTGTGTGGTCTGCGAGAAGTGGTACGCTGTCACATCGACGACCTCGCTGCGTAAGCACTTCGCTCCAAATCCCAAGTTCAAAAACGGCGTGAGGGTTCTTACCGCGCACGAAAAGAACGTGAAGGCAGCGCGTCAGCAGCAGGCCAACAAGAAAGCGATGTCTGCCGTTGTTACCGTCGTGCCGAAGGGCCAGGGAGCAGCCGCGAGCGGCAGCGCAATGAAGGACCACGCGCGCCTCATGCGTCAGGCGCTGACTGCCGTGCTGCAGAGCCGCGGCGTCGTTCCGCACCAGATGGACCGCATTTTCAGCCGCGACGTTGTTGAGGGACTGCGCTTTGTGCAGAGCTATTTTGACTTCGGCGGCGCCGGGACACGAGAGGCCGACGCTGCTGCCTTCCACTCTCTGTGCATTGATGAGCTCAAGCTCGTGCTCCGCGACGACTACTTCACGGTCGAGGTGGACGGCGCGAGCGGCAAGACGGACGGCGGCCACAGTGTCGGAGCCGTCGTTCTCGCGAGCCCGAACCTGCCCACCGGAGCGTTGCTGTTGACGACGGGTTGGGCCGGCGGTACAGGTGACGGCGAGTACTACGTCGGCCTCATTAAGCGTGCCCTTGGCATGGCTAACGTGGACCTAGACATGCAGGTTGTCGGCGTCATGGGCGACTGTGTGACGCTTGGCGACAAGATCGCTCGTCTGCTAGGCACGACCCGCCTGAAGTGCCTCGCCCACATCTGCGCTCTAAAGGTGTTGGCCGTGTACCAGGCCTTTCCCGGCCTGACGGACTTCCTGCGCGCTCTACACACACTGTTTGTTGCAGGCGGCAGCCGTGCACGCATCAATGAGGCGCGCGACAGCAAGTACGTGTCTGACGGATTGGATGTGCAGGCCATTCGCCAGCTTCTGCTCACGCGATGGAACACGGCCAACGTTCTAATCCTCGCTCTTCTCAAGGACGACGCCGCCATGATAAAGAAGGGGCTGCCCTCTTTTCTGCTGCAAGCGAAGTGCATGCAGACGTACCTCAACGACGTTGTTGAGGACGGTCCGCTCGAGGACGAGCGCGGCCTGGGTATCGGCGCAATAGTTGAAGCGGTTGCGGACGCTAAAGGAGCAGCGGCCGCGGCCGGGGCCGCACCCCTGTTGCGTAACCTGGCACGAGCGCGCTCCGTGGCTCGGGCAGGCAGTGAGCCGGGCGGCCCAACATGCACGGGCTCGTCCAGCTCGTCAAGCAGCTCGAGCTCTGCAAGCAGCTCGCCCAGCAGCTCGTCGAGCTCGAGGTCGTCAAGCAGCTCTTCGAGCTCTTCGTCGTCAACCTCGCCGGCGGCGCCAGCGGCGCCAGCGCCAGCGCCGGCGCCGCCTGCTTCAAATCTTCACGATGACCTTGACAAATTGTACAAGGATCATCAGGTGAAGTTGGCGTCCAAGGCGCTCGAGACCGTGAGGAAGGCGCTGAAGGACCCGCACGCCCTCATCCTCAGCTTGGCGGCAGCAGCTGCAATGACGCGGCAGACTCTGCAGGTGTGCAAGGGCGGCGGCGCAAACAGCCACGAACTGCAGCCCTGGGTCATCCCGAATGCGCTTGGCCTGGAGGGCACCTACACACGTTTCGCAGAGACTCCGCAACTCGTG
>CAIYPF010000018.1 GCA_903928015.1 uncultured Gammaproteobacteria bacterium
ACGGAATTCGAGATCGACCTCGGCAAGATGCGCACCGGCGCCAAGATCGTCAAGATGCCGTTCTACAACCCGGTGCGCGGCAAGTGACGCGAAGGCGGTTGGCGGCCTGTGGGGCCGGATGGCCGCGCACGCCGGCTGCATGACGGGTCGTTCCGGGCCGCATGAGCATGAAAACGAACATCGCCCGCGCAGATGCGCGGGCGATGTTCGTTTTGGTGGTTCAAATTGCCGGCGGCGCTCACTCCGCGTCCGGTGCCTGCTTGCGCTTGCGCCCGGGGCGGCGGCGCTCGACCGTCTCGGTCGGCTGGTTCTCGCGGTAGAAGCGGCTCGGCTTGTCGTCGGTCAGCTGCTGGTGGAGCTTCTTGAGGGCCTCCACCTCGATCTGCCGGACGCGCTCGCGCGTGAGGCCGACTTCCTGCCCGATCTGCTTCAGCGTCAGCGCTTCCTTGCCCTCGAGGCCGAAGCGCAGGCGCAGCACGCGGGCATCG
The DNA here is from genome assembly GCA_903928015.1 of uncultured Gammaproteobacteria bacterium. Lineage (GTDB taxonomy): Bacteria > Pseudomonadota > Gammaproteobacteria > Pseudomonadales > UBA5518 > UBA5518. The sequence continues at coordinate 489 of CAIYPF010000018.1, forward strand.
CGCTCGTCGATCGAGTCGAGGAGCTTGAGGATCGTGGAGAAATCCTCCTTGCGCTCGACGTCCTGCTCGGGGGCGGTGGTGCGCGTGTCCTCGAACATGTCGCCGAGGTCCGCATCCTCGCCGTCGCCCTTGACGGGCGCCTGGCTGGGCGCGTGGTACGCCTTGACGGCGCGGCGCACGATCAGGAGCTTCTTGACCGGCAGGCCCATCTCCGTCGCCAGCTCCTGGATGGTGGGCTGGCGGCCGAGGCGTTCCTCGAGCTTGCGGTTGGTCTGCTTCCAGCGCGCGATCAGCTCCACCATGTAGGCGGGGATGTGGATCGGCTGGACGGCGTTGATGAGCGTGCGCTTGATGGCCTGCTTGATCCACCAGCTCGCGTAGGTGCTGAAGCGGGCGCCCTGGGCGGGGTCGAAGCCCTCGACGGCCTTGATGAGGCCGATGTTGCCTTCCTCGATCAGGTCGGAGAGCGGCAGGCCCCGGTGCGCGTAGTTCTTGGAGATGGAGATCACCAGGCGCAGGTTCGCCTTGATCATCCGCTCCTTGGATTCGGGGCACTCATCGTTGATGATGCGCCAACCCAGCGTCTTCTCCTCGTCAGGGGTGAGAAGACGCTCCTCCTTGATTTCTCGGAGGTAGAGCTGAAGTTCGTTCTGCACACCGGGTCGCGCCATACACCCTCGCGATCAGCGGACCAGTTTCCGAGCCACACACTCGAACCGGGCCCTGCATCCTACGCAACGCATCGTCAAACGCAAGGGTTCGCTTTGGCGCAACCGTATCTGAATGTCAAACTGATTTCGGAGGAGGCCCCTCATGGCGAGCGACGGACAGGACAACCGTGGTGAACCGCAGCGGAACGGCCCGGATTCCGGGGGTGGCGATGGTGCGGATGGCCGGAAATCCGCGCATTCCGGACCCTCCGGAGGGTCGAACCGTCGGAATGACGGCGACATGCCCGGCCCCGCCGCCGACCTTGGCCCGATCCTGGCCGGCTGGCCGGTCGGGGGGCACCGGCCAACGGTTCGCCTCGTTCGGACGGTGTCCGGGCAGGTGGCCATCCAGGTGCGGTTGGAACTGGGGATCCTGCAACTGGCATTCGACGGCCGCCCGGACGGCCGGCGCCCGCATGGGGCCGACTCGCTCCTGACCTGGCACCAGTCCCGGCTGGAGGCCCACCGAACCCGCGTGGGCTCCGACGAGGGGTTCGAGCTTTCCTCGAAGGAATGCGAGGGCCTCCGCGAGGAGGGCATCCAGGTCTACCACCGCTACGTGGCGCTCTTTGCGCTCGAGGAGTACGAGGCCGTGGTGCGCGACACCGCGCGCAACCTGGCCATGTTCGAGCTGTGCAGGAGTTACGGCGCAAGCCAGGGCGACCGCACGGTGCTGGAGCAGTACCGCCCGTTCGTGGTCATGATGCGGGCACGCGCCGAGGCGGCCATCGCGCTCACTGCCGGCGACTCGCGCGTGGCACTGAGCGCCGTGGAGCGTGCGCTCGCCGAGCTGCAGGCACACTTCGAGGAGCAGGGGCCGATGGGCGGATTCGAACAGTCAAGCGAGGCCACGCTGCTGCGCGGTATGCGCGATGCGCTGGTGCCGCGGCTTCCCGCCAGCCAGCGTTCGGAACTCGAGGACCGTCTGCGCCGCGCGGTGCAGGCAGAGAACTTCGAGCTGGCGGCGATCCTGCGGGATGAGCTGCGGTCGTTGGAGCCATAGCGTCGGCTGGTGGGGCGTTTGCGATGTTCCACTCGCGCCCGCGTACTGGCCCCCATCGCCTTGCGGGGCGGGCGGCATGGCGCCGCCACTGCCCCTCCGGCGAGGGGGCCAGGCACCGTGTTCGCCAGTGGCGTCGGTTCGGCAATGGCCTCACCGCCGCTGGTGTCAGCATGCACATGATGTGATTGTCACGTGTGCGAGCACCCGCAGCGAGCAC
>CAIYPF010000019.1 GCA_903928015.1 uncultured Gammaproteobacteria bacterium
CGGCATCGACACCGCGAGCTTTGCATCTTCCGCAGCAGCCATGATCGTGAACCTTGGCCTCGGCACCGCAAGCGGCGATGGCAGCGACACCCTGGGGTCCATCGAAAACATCATCGGCAGCGCGCTCTCGGATCAGCTGACCGGCGACGGCTTGGCGAATACGGTTTCCGGCGGCACTGGCGATGACACGCTGGACGGCGGGCTTGGCAACGACACGCTGGCCGGGGGCGCTGGCAACGACTCGATCGTCGGCGGAGGAGGCTCAGACACAGCGAGCTTCGCAACCTCCACAAGCGCAGTTACAGCCAGCCTCCTGACGGGCACGGCAACAGGCGAAGGCTCCGACACACTCTCGGGCATCAGCAACCTCACGGGCAGCAACCTGGCCGACACCCTCACCGGCTCGGACCTTGCGAACGTGCTGATCGGCGGCGTGGGTGCAGACACGCTTCTGGGTGGGCTGGGTAATGACACCCTTACCGGCGGCGCAGGCACCGACAGCATCAACGGTGGAGATGGCATCGACACGGCGAGCTACGCGACCTCTCTCACCGCCGTGGTAGTGAACCTCACGACGGGCATCGCCACCGGCGACGGCGCGGACACGCTCGTCAACATCGAGCGAGTACTCGGCAGCACGCTGAACGACCGCCTGACCGGTAACACACTGGCCAACCTGCTGAACGGCGGCATAGGCAACGACACCCTGAGCGGCGGCGACGGTGCGGACGTGCTACTCGGTGGCGCCGGACAGGACTCCCTCACAGGGGGCACGGGCGCAGATCAGTTCCAGTTCACCTCGGTACCGCTAGGCCTTGCCGACCGGGACGTGGTCACGGATTTCGCCTCGGGCGTGGATTCGCTGCGATTCTCGGGCACGGTATTCAGCGCGCTTGGCGCCGCGGGGCAACTGGGAGCCGACGCCTTCTTCGCAGGTACGGCAGCGCACGATGCCACCGACCGGATCGTCTACGACTCGGCGAGCGGAAACCTGTTTTATGACGCTGACGGCAATGGCGCGGGAAGTGCGGTGCTGGTTGCCAACATCGGCGTTGGTACCGCGCTGGCCGCCACGGATCTCTGGGTGATCTGATCGCTCAGGCACAAAAAAGCCGGCGACGGTCACCCGTCGCCGGCTTTGAGTCCAACACCTCAGAACCGGTACTCGAGATCGATCCCGTAGGAATCACGCGCCGAGGGGTGCACGAAGGACCCGCCGAACTCCGGCGCCGGGATGACTTCCTGCAGGTACTGCTCGTCGGTCAGGTTGCGGCCCCAGAGCGTCGCGCTCCAGTTCTCGCCTTCCACGCCCACGCGGGCGTTAACCGTGTCGTAGGCATCGCGGCGCGCCTTCGAGAAGTTCTGGTTGATGCCCGGGATCGCCGGGAAGAAGGCCTGCCAGATGGTAGGCGTCTCCTGACCCTGCAGCGTGTGGAACCACATGGCGCCCACGTGCTGCCAGTCGACCCGCGCGAAGGCGCTCACGCCTGAACCGAAATCGAACTCGAACTGCGCACCCAGGTTGTAGGTTTCCTTGGGAGCCTGCGGGGC
>CAIYPF010000020.1 GCA_903928015.1 uncultured Gammaproteobacteria bacterium
CCGGAATTGCCGTTGCCGGCATTGCCGAGGTTGCCGGAATTACCGAGGTTGCCGGAATTACCGGAATTGCCGAGGTTGCCGGAATTGCCGAGGTTGCCGGAATTACCGAGGTTGCCGGCATTGCCGAGGTTGCCGGAATTACCGGAATTGCCGGCATTGCCGGAATTGCCGAGGTTGCCGGTGCCGGTGCCGGTGCCGCTATCGCTGTCGAGGCCTGCTCCACCCTCGCTGCCTGTGCCGCCAGAACCCTCGCCGTTGAGGTCACCAGCAGAGACCTGATTGTTCAGATACCGCTGCGCCGGGGCGATGGTGCCCGAGACCTGCGACTCATCGACCGACACATTCTTGGCTGCCATAGCCAGCACCACCACCACCGGGACGCTGCAGGCGCCAAGCACCAGCCACTTCTTGCTATTCGACCACGCCATTGTCTTTCTCCCTCTGAAAATCGTCGGCTCAACCGAACCGGTCTTGATGAAATCGCTCTTCGATCCGCCCCTGGACTCCGTTGCCGCAGCGGCGGGCTGCGGCAGCGTGATGGAACGGGTGATTGCCTCAACGAGTGAAGCCGGTGGGTCGGCAGGCTCTACGGCGGCAAAGGCCGCCCCGAGCCCGGCCAAGTCCTGCCTCAGGCGTGCGGACTCGGGGGACGCCGCCACCCCCGCTTCCAACTCCGCTCGCTCTTCAGCGCCGAGGGCGCAGTCGAGTTCGGCCTGGATGAGTTCTTCTATCCTGGAGTCCATGTGCTCTCCGCTATTGGCGAATGGGGTCCTGAAAAAAGGTATCTGGCCAGGCACCGCCGCAACATGCGACAAGTGGACTGTTGCATGATCCGGATGTTACCGATTCGTGATGACCCCGTGATCACATACACACGAGGGCGGAAAAAGTTGGTGCAATCTTCGGATATCCCGCACCGGCGCACCGTCGGGCGGGCAGGAGCTCCGGGAACCGGTCGGGGCAACCGCTACCTCTCGCATGAAACCCCGGATAAATCGAACCCATGAAAACACCCCTTCTCACGGACCGCCGCCAGTTCCTGCGCCAGGCCCGAAGCCTCTCACTGGCGCTGCCGGCGATTGGCCTGCTCGCCGGATCCGTGCGCGCTGCGGAACGCCACGGGGCGGCCCGGTTCAGTCCCGTTGAGCGCAGCTTCCGGGATCTGCAGCAGGCCATGGTCCGCGGCGAGACAACAGCAGCCGCACTGGTAACCGCGTATCTGGAGCGCATTGCGCGCTCCGATCAGGCCGGGCCCGAGTACCGCTCGGTGCTGGCCGTGAACCCCGCCGCACTGGATGCGGCGCGTGCACTGGACGCCGAGCGCAAGGCCGGCACGTTACGCAGCCCCCTCCACGGCATACCCCTTCTCATCAAGGACAACATCGAAACGCGGGACCCTCTGCCCACCACGGCGGGGTCGCTCGCGCTTGCAAACTCTTTCCACCAGACGGACGCCCCGCTGGTGGCGCGCCTGCGTGCCGCCGGCGTCGTCGTACTCGGCAAGGCGAACCTGAGCGAATGGGCGAATTTCCGCGGCAACCATTCCATCAGCGGCTGGAGCGCGGTCGGTGGCCAGACGCGCAATGCCCATGACCGCCTGCGCAACCCCTCGGGCTCCAGCGCAGGCTCCGCGGTGGGCACGGCGGCAAGTTTCTGCGCGGCAGCCATCGGCACCGAAACCGACGGATCGATACTCTCGCCTGCCTCGGTGAACGGCATCGTGGGCCTCAAGCCTACGGTGGGCGCAGTGAGCGGCAAGGGGATCGTGCCCATCACGCCACGACAGGACACCGCAGGGCCCATGGCGCGCTCGGTCGCCGATGCCGCCGCCTTGTTCGCTGCCATGCGCGAGCCGGGCCACGGGCCTGTGCCCGGCCTGCAGCAACTCGAGTCGGCGCGCTTGCGCGGGCTGCGCATCGGCGTGCTGGCGCCGGCAGGCTCATCGCACCCCGGCGCCGCGTCCGTGCACGAGCGGGTCCGCGCAGCGCTCGCCCACGAGGGCGCCGTCGTGATCGACACGGACCCACCCGCCGGCTTCACGTCATTCGGCGACGCCGAATACGAGGCGATGCTCTTCGAGTTCAAGGCAGCGCTCGAGACCTACCTCGCCGGGCTGGAACCGGCGGGCGTGCCGACCCGCACGCTCGCCTCGCTGATCGGTTTCAACCGTGCGCAGGCGCCGCGGGAACTCACGCTATTCGGGCAGGAGATCTTCGAGGCGGCAGCCGCCAAAGGCGGGCTGGATAACCCGGCCTATCGCAAGGCGGTGGCAGCGATCTCGGAGGGCGCGGACGCAGGAGGGCTTTCAGTGCTGTTCTCCAAGACGCGCGCGGAGGTCCTGCTCGCGCTCTCCAACGGCCCCGCGGAACTGATCGACTCCGTCTGGGGTGATCGTCCGGACGGCGGCTGGCCGGCACTGGCCTCTGCCGCAGCCGCTGCGGGCTATCCGAGCATTACGGTACCGGCCGGATTCATCCACGGCCTGCCCATCGGCGTGACGCTGGTGGCGCGGCGCTTCGCTGATGGCAAGTTGCTGGAAGCGGCGTTCGCCCTGGAGCGTGTGCTGCAGGCGCGAAGGGCTCCGGTGATTGCCTAGCCGGCCTCGTCGAGGTGCAGTGTGTGCAGCATGCGGTGCAGCGCAGGCGTGAGCGCCAGCGCCGCGCAAACGATGAACACCAGCCCCGAGTAGAGCGCGTAGGCGGCACCGAAGAGTTTGCCCGCAGGGGTGCTGAACTCGCCCACCGGCCCCATGCCCCCGAGCAGCATGGCGGCGTTCAGCAATCCGTCCAGCGGGCTGCGCCCGTCCAACAGCACGAAGCCCGCAACTCCGGCGCCAAGCGACACACCCAGCAACAGCAGGACCACCGCGATATGCCAGGCCACACGGCGCAGGAACTGCACCCGTGGCAGTACCGGCTCACTATGGTGCTCGTACATGCTGTTCTCCTCGTGATGTTCCCCTCGGGATTCAAGGCCCGCCGCCGAGTTCCTTCACGATGCGGTCGAGGAAGGCGAGCCCTTCCATGGGTTCGCGCCCGGCAAGCACCGTGTAGCGGTCGGCCTCGTCCAGCGGCAGGTACTGCGCCAGCTGGTAGGCAAGTTGCGCGGCGTCGCGCGGATTGGGCTGCACGCCAAGCCGCGCGAGCGCAGGGTGTTCGGCGAGGCCTGCCATGATTTCGGCAAGGTGCGAGTAGCTCTGGTCGAGGGGCAGCGGCTCGGCATCCGGCAGCCACTCGACTTCCCCGAGCAGCAGCTGGTCAGGCTGCTCGCGGCAGGCGCCGATGCGGAATCGCCGGCCACCTTCGACCGTGATCCGCAGGCGGCCTGCGGGCAGGCCGTCCCAGTCGACTATTGCTGCGAGCGTGCCGATCTCGCAGATCGCCGGTGGGCGCGTGCCCTGGGCGAGTATCACCTCGTGACCTTCGGTGATGCGCACGATGCCGAAGTCCAACTGGCCCTTCATGCAGCGGGTGACCATGTCGAGATAGCGTGGCTCGAAAATCTGCAGGGGGACGCGCCCGCCGGGCAGCAGCACCGCTCGCAGCGGGAAGAGCGCGATTTCATCCATGCGGTTCACCCGGGGACATGAGGTTCACAGCAGCACCTCGAGGAGTTCATCGAGCATCATGAGGGAGAGCCCCCAGATGCGCCGGCCGCCGAAGAGATAACAGGGCAATTCGAGCGGCACGCCGTTCGGTGCCCAGCGCATTTTCTCGCGGTTGGCGCGATCGGCCAAAAAGGCGAGCGGGATCCAGACGGTCTCGGCCACCTCGTGGTTGGGTTGCAGCGGCACACGATCGGGCAGGCTGAACACGTAGGGCGTGATGACCATCGGCCCGTGGCGCAGGCGTGCGTGAGTGGCTATGTCCGAAAGACGCCCCAGCAGGCGAGCCACGCCGCCTGCCTGGAAGCCGACCTCCTCTTCGGTTTCGCGCAGCGCCGTGGCGAGCGTGTTGCGGTCTGCCTTGTCCTTGCGGCCTCCGGGGAATGCCATGTGACCCGACCATGGATCGCCCTCGCGATCGGCGCGGCGGATCATCAGGACCGAGACACCCTCGTCCGGGCAGTGGTGCAGGAAGAGTGCGACCGCGGAGCGCGCCCACATACGGCGCATCAGCTTGCGCCGCGGACGGTGCGCGTCGAGCAGTTGCTCTGCGAGAGCCATGTCGCGCAGGGCCTGGCGCGCATTGCTGGCGGTGTGGGGCATGGGATGTCCGGGTAGTGCTCCGCTGCGCTTAGACCGCAGACGGCTCACGGGCGACAATAGCGAATCGGTTCGGGATTTTCATCGCATGGCTGACACGACTTTGCACACCGCCCCTGCATGGCTGCGACTCGAACAGGCAACGCTTCGCCTCGGAGGCCACCTGTTCTTCCGCGGCATCGACTGGGAGGCGCGCGACGGCGAGCAATGGGCGCTGCTCGGCGCGAACGGCGCCGGCAAGACCGCTCTCGCCTCGCTCGCCACCGGAACGCTGCACCCCGCCGGCGGGAGTGTCTGGCTGCGTCAGGACATCGATCCGGGGCGGGACATCGGGCACATCTCCTTCGAAATGGAGCGGCGGATCTGCGAGGACGACGCCCGTCACGACATCAGCGAATACCTCGACACAGCAGTGGATCAGGGCACGACCGCAGGCGGCCTCCTGCATGCCGTGAGCAGCGACGTGGCAGCCATTGCCGAGGCCGTCGAGGCCCTGAGCCTGGGGCATCTGCTCGGGCGGGGTGTGCGTTTTCTCTCGAGCGGGGAACGCCGGCGCACGCTGCTCGCGCGGCTGCTGTTGCAGGCTCCCGCAGTGGCGGTTCTCGACGCCCCTTTCGAGGGCATAGACGCCCGCTCACGCGAACTGATGCACGCCATGCTCGCGCGATTGCTCGCGAGCCGGACGCGGGTACTGCTGCTCACACGGCGGCCGGAAGACATTCCCCCGGGCATCACGCATGTACTGCTGCTGGACGAAGGCAGGATCGTCGCCTGCGGGCCACGACAGGAACTGTCCCCGGTGCTGAGCAAGGCATCGTCCCCGAAGAATTCGATCCGCCTGCCACCGCTCCCTGCCGAGCCGGACGTAGCAGGGACCGACACGGACGCCCCGCTGATCGAACTGCAGGACGTGCATGCGCACTACGGCGAGAACGCAGTGCTGGACGGCGTGAACTTCAGGATGGAGCGCGGCGAGCATCTGTGTCTCGCCGGGCCGAACGGCTGCGGCAAGTCCACGCTGCTCGCGCTCGTCTGCGGCGACAACCCGCGCGCCTACGGGCAATCGGTGCGGGTCTGCGGGCAGCTGCGCGGCGGCGGCGAGCCCGTGTGGGAACTCAAGCGGCGCTTCGGCCTCGTGAGCAACGCGCTGCATCTCGATTACCCCAAGCGCACGCGGGTACGGGACGTTGTGCTGAGCGGCTTCCATGACACGCTGGGGCTTTACGAAAACTGCTCGAGCGCGGAATTGACTGCGGCGCTGGCATGGCTCGAGGCGCTGGGTCTGGGCGCGCAGTCCGCGCAGCGCTTCGATGCCTTGTCATTCGGCACGCAACGACTGGTGCTGATTGCGCGTGCAATGGTGAAGGCGCCACCGATCCTGATCCTGGACGAGCCTTGCTCCGGACTCGACGGACCGAATCGCGCGCGTGTGCTCGAGCTGATCGAGCAGATCGGCGCGAGCGGACGCACGACGATTCTCTATGTGAGCCACGAGGCAGAAGAAACACCGCGCTGCATACGGCGGAGGATCGAGTTCCGCCCCCGCCCCGAAGGCGGATTCGCGCTGGTACAGGCCTGACTCAACCGCTGGCAGCGGTGGCGCGCGCCAGCACCTCCTCCAGACGGGAGCGCAGATCAGGCTCAGGCTGTTGGGCGAGCCCCTTGCGCGCGAGTTGCCCGGCCAGTTCACGCTGCCCTTGTGCGAGCCTGAGCAGGGCAAGCTCGTAATACACCGCCGGATCGCCGGGCTGTATGCGCAGGGCGCGCTCCGCGGAGGCAACGGCGGCGTCCAGATCGCCGCGACGGCGCGAACCATCGGCACTGGCGAGCAGAGCATTCACGGCGTTATTGGAACTGCGCGCAGGGACGTGGCCCTGGTCTATCGCAACACCCGCATCGGCGGGCGCTGCAGGAACGGGCGCCGCAGCGCCTTGTCCTGCCGCAGGATCCGCTGGAGCGGGATAGCTTTCGGCAGGCGGGGGATATGCGGGTGACCCGGTCTCGGGATAGCTGCCCACCGAAGCGGTCGGGTAGGCAGTTGCCGGTGCCTGCTCGGTGGAGGACTGCACGGTAATGCCACCGGCGTCGCCCGCGGGCAGGCCGGGGCGAGCAGCGGCGCTTGCCGGAGCCGGATAGGCGCGCGTAGCGGAACCCGCGGGATAGGCGCGCGCAGCGGAACCCGGGGCGGGATAGGCACGCGCCTGGGAGCGGCGTGCGGGCGTGGCCGCAGGTGCGTGGGCCGCGGCACCGGGCTCGGGGACATCGACCCGGGGCGGCGAAGGGCCTTCAGTGATGCAGCCCGACAACACGAGGGGAAGGAACACACCGGACAGCGCGCGCGAGGGCAGCCTGAAGAAGGCATGGATCACGGTTTTCTCCCAGCGAAAGCAGCTGCCAAGGGCTCCAGAGTGTAGTCAGGCCCGGCGCTGCACGCTGCCCGACTCACTGGTTGAACCAGCGCTCCCACCAGCTTTCCTGTTTCTCGCGCTGCCCGGGAGCCTGCGGCGGTGTGGCAGGCCTTTGCGCGGGTGGGGTCGGCGCACTCCGCGGCTGCGACTCCCAGGGCCAGCGGATGCCACCACCACTGCCGCCGCAGGAAGACTGGTAGCTCGGCACCGTGTCGGGCAGGAAGGGCATCAGGTGCGCGCCCGGGCAGCCCTCGGCACTCAATCCCCCGCTGGTCTCGTCGATCCACGTTTCCACCACGCCCTCAGGCGGACGCGGTTTGAGGGGTACGCGACTCGTCTCGGCCATGAGACGGGACCACACGCGCAGTGCTCCCGTAGCACCCGTAAGCCCGGTCACGCCGTTGTCGTCGCGACCGATCCAGACCACCGCCAGCAGGTCGCCCGCGTAACCCGCGAACCAGGAATCGCGCATATCGTCGGTGGTGCCGGTCTTGCCGGCCACCGTGAGCCATCCGGGCAGGCGGCGGTAGGCACTGGCTGCGGTGCCCTCGCGCACCACCTCACGCAGCGCGTACTCCAGTACGTAGACCGCCGCGGCATCGAGTTTCTGCTCGACCTTCACCGGATAGCGCGAGAGCGGAGAGCCGCCTGCATCGCTCACCTCACGGATCGCACTGAGCGGCGTGCCGAAACCGCCCGAGGCAATGGTCTGGTACATGCCCGCCACCTCGATGGGCGTGAGGTCCACAGCCCCCAGTGAAACCGAGGGCAGCGGCGCGATCTCGCGATCCACGCCAAGGCGGTGGATGGTATCGACGACGCGCGGCAGGCCGATCTCCAGACCAAGGCGCGCAGTCGACTGGTTGTAGCTCTCGGCGAGCGCCCAGTGCAGCCGCACCATGCCGTGGTCTTTCTTGTCGAAATTGCGCGGGCTCCACACGCGGCCGTCACTTCCCTTGTAGTGGACCGGACTGTCGTCCAGCGGACTCAGCAAGGAGTAACGGCCACCTGCGAGGGCCGTGAGATAGACCGCAGGCTTCATCAGCGAGCCCACCGGGCGCATCGCGTCCAGCACGCGGTTGAAACCGGCGATGCGTGAATGGCGCCCGCCCACCATCGCCAACACCTCACCGCTGCCGACGCGGGTCACGATGACGGCGCCCTCTAGCCCGGGGATCTGACGCTTGCGGGCCGCAGCCTCTTTTTCGATCTCGGCGAGCGAATCCTGCAGCGCACGTTCGGCGGCACGCTGCACGGCGGGATCGAGCCCCGTGAAGATGCGCAGCCCCTCGGAGCTGAGATCCTCGTCGCTGTAACTCTCTTTCAGCTGGCGGCGGACCAGGTCGAGGTACGCGGGGTAGAAGCGCGAGCGGTTGTCGTCACGGTCGCCCATGCCGAGCGGGCGCTGCTTGAGCCGCTCGGCAAGCTCGGGCTTGATCACCTGCTGCTCGGCCAGTTCGTCCAGCACGAGATTGCGCCGCGCGAGCGAGCGCTCGGGATGGCGCCAAGGGTCGTAGTAGGAAGGGCCCCGCACCAGGGTGATCAGCAGGGCGATCTGCTGAGGCTCGAGTTCGTTCAGCGGGCGGTTGAAGTAGTAGTGGCTTGCCAGCCCGAAGCCGTGGATCGCGCGGTGACCGTCCTGCCCGAGGTAGATCTCGTTCAGGTAGGCCTCGAGGATCTCTTCCTTGGAGAAGCGCATTTCCATCGACACGGCCATCACGGCCTCGAGGAGCTTGCGTCCCAGCGTGCGCTCGCGCGTGAGGAAATAGTTCTTTATCAGCTGCTGCGTGAGCGTGCTGCCGCCCTGCTCCATGGAGCCGCTCTTCACGTTCACCCACATGGCGCGGAGGATGCCGCGGAAGGAAATGCCATGGTGGGTGGCGAAGTCCTTGTCCTCGACCGCCATGAGCGCGGTGATCAGCAGCGGTGGCACCTCCCGGGCGCGCACCAGGATGCGATCCTCGTTGTGCGCCGGGTAAATGCCGCCTATATGCACGGGGTCGAGACGGGCGATGGGCACCTCGGCCCCGGCGTCGTCCGTGAGCCCCGCAATGCTTGCGCCCTCGAAGCGCACCGTGAGCCGTCGCTCGGGCTCCACGCCATCCCAGAAGCGGAAGCCGCGCGAACCGACGCGAACCCATCCTTCGCCATTGCTGTAGGCACCGGTACGCGGCTCCGCCCCGCCCGGGCGATAACCGAGAGCATCGAGTTCACCGATCAGATCGCGCTGCGTGATGGCCGCACCGGCATAGAGCTCCATCGGGCGCCCGTAGACCACAGCGGGCACCGCCCACTTCTTGCCCGAGAACTCGCGCTGGATGAAGGCATCCACGTAGAGCAGCAGAATCGCCAGCGGCACGGCGAGCGCCAGTGCCGCGCGCAGCAGGATGCGGAGCCAGCGCCGGGGAGGCGGGGCTGCAGGCTTGCGGGCGGGGCGACGAGGGGGCGGGGGCATGGCGGCGAAGTGTAGAAGATGCCCCGGCCGCACCGCAGCAGGAAGCATTTGGCAATTGAGCGGGATCGCGCGCTCAAACGATAATCCGCCCGCACTTCAGGATCAGGGAATACAGCCACGATGAGCAGTTACGACGTCTACGGCATGGGAGCAGCACTGGTCGACACCGAGATCGAGGTCGACGACGGCTTCCTCGCGAACGCCGCCATCGACAAGGGCGTGATGACCCTGGTGGACGAGGAGCGCCAGCACACGCTGCTCGGCATGCTGGAGCAGCACCTCGTGCATGCCCGGCGCGCGAGCGGCGGCTCGGCCGCCAATTCCGTGATCGCGACGCGGCTCTTCGGTGGCAGCGCTTTTTATTCGTGCAAGGTGGCCGATGACGAGAACGGCCGGTTCTACCTTTCCGACATGGATCGTGCCGGGGTGCGCACCAACCGCCTTGCCGCTGGCGTCTCGGGTGTCACGGGCAAATGCCTCGTGATGATCACGCCTGACGCGGAACGCACCATGAACACCTTCCTGGGCGCGAGTTCCACGCTTTCGGCCGGGGATCTGGACCCGGCGGCCCTCGCCGACTCGCGATTCCTGTACGTCGAGGGCTACCTCGTCACCTCGCCCAGCGCACGCGCCGCGGCAGTGCGGGCGCGGGAACTCGCCGAGGCAGCGGGCGTAAAGACGGCGCTCAGTTTTTCAGACCCCGGCATCGTGGCGCATTTCCGCGAGGGTCTGCTCGAGATGCTGGGCAACGGCGTGGACCTGGTGTTCTGCAACGGCGCCGAGGCGCTGGAGTGGAGCGGCGCGAGCAGCATCGAGGAAGCATCCGAGGCGCTGCGGAGCATCGCCCGCAGCTTCGCGATCACACTGGGAGCGGAGGGCGCCCTGGTCTTCGATGGGCGGCAGTACCACCGCATCGCCCCGCATCCCGTGCGGGCCATCGACACCAACGGCGCGGGCGATATGTTCGCGGGGGCATATCTGTACGCGATTTCGCGGGGCCACGGCGCAGCCGCTGCGGGTGCGCTCGCCTGCCGTGCGGCGGCAGAACTGGTAACGCACTACGGGCCGAGGCTGCCCGCCCCCCTGCACGCCCGCATCCGCGAGGAATGGGAGCGCGGCTTCGCCTGAGGCTCAGCCCTGCGCCAGCAGGGCGCGCAGGTCGATAAGCGCGGCATCGGCACGCGAGATGTAAGAGGCCATTACCAGCGAGTGATTGGCCAGCGGGCCGAAGCCGGTGCCATTGAGCACCACCGGACTCCACATGGGCTCCTGCGTGCCTTCGAGCTCGCGGATGATCTGGCGCAGGCTCACCGTGGCGTTCTTCTTGGCAAGCACATCGGCAAAATCCACTTCGGCCGCGCGCAGGAACTGGATGATCGCCCAGGAACTGCCACGCGCCTCGTAGAAGACATCGTCGACCTGCGTCCACGGCGTCTTCACGTCCATCTCGTCGGGCGAGGGAGTGGACTGCTGTGCGGCGCTGTCGCCGGCGAGGTCGGTGTTCAGGCGGGCACGCCCCACGCTCGCACTCAGTCGCTGCGAGAGGCTTCCCAGGCGGCTGTCCACCGTTCCCAGCCAGTAGCGCAGGTTGTCAGCGCGAGCATAGAACTGGGCGTCGGGTTTTTGCGGGTCGGCGAGACGGCGGGAATACGCGCGGAGCTTGCGGACCCCTGCCTCGTACTCGTCCTCGGAGGACGGCAGGATCCAGGAGCTGTTGTCGTAGTTGAATTGCGGCTCGGCGAGTGCGAGATCCGGGTCTTCCTTGGACTGGGACTGCGAGCGGGAGAGCGTCTCCCGCATGGCCTTGGAGAGATCACGCACCTGCACCAGAACGCCGAACTCCCAGGCGGGCATGTTGTCGAGGAACACGCCGGGGGGTGCGATGTCATTGCTGAGATAGCCGCCGGGCTTCTCGAGCAGCGTCTCGACCACCTTGATAAGGGTGGCGGTCATCACCGTACCGGTGACAACGGAGCGCTCCTGCGCCGCCGCAAAGCTCGCGGCGTTGGCGCGCACGTCGAAGGGCTCCGGGTCACGCGACCAGTAAATGCCCAGCGCAGAAAGCGCGATTGCGAGCACCGCGAGCGCACTGCCCGCCGTGATGGCGATGACGCCGACCCCGCCGCGCGTCATCTCGCGCGCCCTGTTGCTTCCCTGATCGTCCATGGTCACTTCCCTGCCACACCCTTGACCAGCGCCTCGGCACAAGACCGGACGCCACCCTCGAACTCAAGACAGAACGGCACCCGCCCGCCCGCGACCGGACGCACGGCAAGCCCCGACACCATCAGGTGATAACCACCGGGCGCCAGCAGCAACGCCGCTCCCGGCGCAACGGGCAGTGGCCCCGCCGGCCCCATGTGCATCATGCCCTCGTGCATCATGTGGCCGTGGATCGCGGCGCTCGCGGCACCCTCGACGCTGGCTCCCTTCAGCACGATCTCCGTGCTGCCGGTGTTGCGCAGGCCGAAATAAATGGCGGCCGCCGTCTGGCCGGGCGGTGGCTCGAGGAGCCAGGGAGATTCAATGCGGATATCCCCCGCAAAGGCACGCAGGGCCATGACAGAACAGACGAGGAGGAAGGCAATTGAGCGGCGCATCGGCGGATTCCCGTAATACTGGAGACACGCGTCCGCATTCTGCCACAGGCCCTCGCGCGGCCATGCGTGAATTCTGCTCGCGGCACACATCCCGCTCCCCTAGAATCCGGCCCATGCGACACATACTCCTTGCCCTCTGTCTCTGTCTCTTCACAGTGCCCTCGCATGCGGGCGATGCCCTGACAGGCGCGGGAGGCAACACCGCGCTGCTCTCGGGGACACAGCCCGAATTCCTCCGCGTCGAGGCGGCCTATCCGCTGGCAGCCACCATCGAAGGCGGCCAACTGCATCTGCAGTGGGACATCACGCCCGGCTATTACCTGTACAAGGTCCGCATGAGCATTTCGCTCGCGGGTGCCGGGAGCGCGCCGAAGGCCCTCGATGTGGCGCTGCCCGCAGGCGAGCCGCACGAGGACGAGTTCCTCGGCGCCACCGAGATTTACCGGGGGCGGCTGGACGTGTCGCTGCCGCTCGCCGCCCCCGTAGCTCACGAGATCCTCGTGAAATCGCAAGGCTGTGCAGATGCCGGCCTGTGCTACCCGCCGCGCACACAGCGCTTCGCGGTCGACCCCGACAACAGCACCGTCAGCGAACTGCCCGCAGCGGAGGTTGCAGAGGACGAGCCAGGCACCTCGCCGGCCCCGCCCGTTGCCGCTCCAGGCGGCTCGCTGCTCACCATGGTTCTGTTCGCCGTGCTTGGCGGCATGATCCTGAATCTCATGCCCTGCGTGTTCCCCGTGCTCTCCCTCAAGGTGCTGGGCATCGCCCAGAAAGGGGGCGACGCGCACGATCGCCTCGAGCACGGACTCGCTTACACCGCAGGCGTGGTGCTCAGCTTCCTTGCCGTGGCTGCCGTGCTGATAGGACTGCGGCAGGCCGGCGAAGCGATAGGCTGGGGCTTCCACCTGCAGTCGCCCGTGTTCGTGGGTGGGCTTGCCTATCTCTTCGCCGCGATGGGACTCGGGCTCTCGGGCGTGAGCAATCTGGGCGCGGGCTTGATGGGAGCGGGGGAATCACTGGCGGCGCGGGCCGGACACGCGGGCTCTTTCTTCACGGGAGTGCTGGCTGCGGTGGTGGCCAGCCCCTGCTCGGCGCCGTTCATGGGCACAGCGCTCGGCTTCGCGATGACGCAGCCCCCGGTCGTGGCACTGCTGATCTTCGGCGCGCTGGGTCTGGGGATGGCCCTGCCCTTCCTGCTGCTCGCACTCAGCCCGGCACTGCTGCGACGCCTGCCAAGGCCCGGCGCCTGGATGGAGGGGTTCAAACAGGTGCTCGCCTTCCCGCTCTACGCCGCAGCGGTGTGGCTGCTGTGGGTGCTCGGCCGCCAGAGCGGCGTGGACGCGCTTGCTGCGGCCTTGGGTGGCACCGTGCTGATAGCGCTCGCGCTCTGGAGTTGGGAAAACGCGCGCGGCAATGCGCGGGCACTGGCCTGGCGGGCGGTGACGGCGATCAGCCTTGCAGCCGCGCTCTCGATCCTCGGCTCACCGCTGTTGCGCGCCGGCCCGCAACACCCGGGCGACCTCACAGAAGGCTGGGAGGCTTTCTCGGCGCAACGGCTCGCGGCGCTGCAGCGCGAGGGCAAACCGGTTTTCGTGAACATCACGGCCGACTGGTGCATCACCTGCCTGGCGAACGAGCGCGTGGCACTCGAGACCGACACCGTGCAAGCGGCTTTCCGCCAACACGGCGTGGTGCTGCTGAAGGGGGACTGGACCAATGCCGAGCCCAGGCTTACCGCATTCCTTGCCGAGCATGGCCGCAACGGCGTGCCGCTTTACCTCTACTACCCCCCACGTACGGGCGCTCTTCCGGTGGTGCTGCCGCAACTGCTGACCCCGGGAGCCGTGCTCGACGCGCTGGCGCTCTGAAAGCAGCCCTGCGCGGCGATCTAGGTCGATCTGGGCCTGATCGTTCACGATCTGGCGCGAAATCTGGATATCCCGAAGGAATTGGGGCATCCTTCTTCCGCCATGCCCCCGGGGGCAATGGCCCCTGAAAACGTGGCACCGAAGCCCCAACGGAAATCTGTGATGCCCTCGATCCTGGTCTTGCACGGACCCAACCTGAACCTGCTCGGCAGCCGTGAGCCTGCGGTCTATGGCCATGACACGCTCGAGTCGATCAACCAGCGACTCGCGGGGCTGGCCGTGGCGGCAGGTCACCATGTGCAAACCCTCCAGAGCAACGCCGAGCACGCGCTGATCGAACGCGTGCATGCCGCCCGCTCCGAAGGCATCTCTTTCATCATCCTGAATCCGGGCGGCTTCACGCACACCAGCGTTGCCTTGCGGGACGCGCTGCTCGGAGTGGGCATACCGTTCATAGAAGTGCACCTCTCGAACGTGCACGCACGCGAGCCCTTCCGCCACCACTCCTATTTTTCCGATGTCGCGGCCGGGGTTATCACCGGTCTCGGCGCACTCGGCTACGAACTGGCCATGCGGGCAGCACTCGCCCGCCTCGCCACCCCCCAGAACCCGGCATGACAGGACGCTACATGGACACCAGAACGATCCAGAAACTGATCCAGCTGATAGAAAAATCCAGCGTCACGGAGATCGAAATCCGCGAGGGAGAGGAGTACGTCCGCATCAGCCGCGCGAGCGGCATGACCATGGTCGCCGCGCCGCCCGTGGCGATGCACGCTCCCGTGGCGGCACCCGTGGCAGCGGCAACCGTCGCCGCCCCCGCAGCGGCGGCCGAGCCCAGCGGCCATCTGGTGCGCTCACCGATGGTGGGCACCTTCTACCGCTCGCCGTCGCCCGGTTCGGCGGCCTTCGCGCAGGTCGGGCAGACGGTCAAGGCAGGCGACGTCATCTGCATCGTCGAGGCCATGAAAATGATGAACCACATCGAGGCCGACAAGGCGGGCACCATCACCGCCATCCTGGCTGAAGACGGCCAGCCCGTGGAATTCGACCAGCCGCTGGTCAGCATCGGCTGATCGCGCAAGAACGGCCCCGGAGTTCCCATGTTGTTCGACAAGGTACTGATCGCCAACCGTGGCGAGATCGCGTTGCGCATCCTGCGCGCCTGTCGCGAACTCGGCATCAAGACCGTGGCGGTGCACTCGCAGGTCGACCGTGACCTCATGCACGTGCGCCTCGCCGACGAATCCGTGTGCATCGGCCCGAATCCCTCCGGGCAGAGCTATCTGAACGTCCCCTCCATCATCAGCGCAGCCGAGATCACCGACTGCGTGGCGATTCACCCCGGGTACGGCTTTCTCGCCGAGAACGCGAACTTCGCCGAGCAGGTCGAGAAAAGCGGCTTCGTGTTCATCGGCCCGAGCCCGGATGTGATCCGCCTGATGGGCGACAAGGTCTCGGCCAAGGCCGCCATGAAGCTCGCCGGCGTGCCCACAGTGCCGGGCTCGGAGGGCGCCATCGGCGATGACAACGAGCAGACGCTGGCCACCGCACGCGCCATCGGCTATCCCGTGATCATCAAGGCGGCAGCGGGCGGCGGCGGGCGGGGCATGCGCGTGGTCCACAGCGAGGCCGCGCTGCTGAATTCCGTCTTCGTCACCCAATCGGAAGCCAAGGCCGCCTTCGGCGACGGCACGGTGTATCTCGAGAAATTCCTCGAGAACCCGCGCCACGTCGAGATCCAGGTGCTTGCCGACGGCCAGGGCAACGCCGTCCACCTGGGCGACCGGGACTGCTCCCTGCAGCGCCGGCACCAGAAGGTGCTGGAAGAGGCCCCCGCACCCGGAATCCCGGAAGAGGTGCGCCGTGAGGTGGCCGAGAGTTGCGTGCGCGCCTGCATCGACATCGGTTATCGCGGCGCCGGCACCTTCGAGTTCCTCTACGAGAACGGCCGGTTCTTCTTCATCGAAATGAACACACGCGTGCAGGTCGAGCACCCGGTCACGGAAATGATCACGGGATTCGACATCGTCCGCGAGCAGATCCTGGTGGCCAGTGGCCGCCCGCTGTCGATCAGGCAGGAAGACGTCCGTTTCCGCGGCCACTCATTCGAGGCACGGATCAACGCCGAGGACCCGCGGACCTTCGCCCCCAGCCCCGGCACCGTGCGGCGCTTCCACGCACCGGGCGGCCCCGGCGTTCGCGTCGACTCGCACCTCTACAGCGGCTACACCGTGCCACCCAACTACGACTCCCTGATCGGCAAGCTGATCACCTGGGGCGAGGACCGCGAGCGGGCGTTGCTGCGGATGCGCACCGCACTCGACGAGGTCGTGGTCGACGGCATCCGCACCAACATCCCGCTGCACCAGCAGCTGGTACGCGACGAGGCCTTCATGCGCGGTGGCGTCAGCATCCACTACCTCGAGAAAAAGCTGAAAAGCTGAGGGGAGTCACGCCCCGTGGACTGGCTGCAACTGCATCTTTCAGTGCCCGCCGAACAGGTTCCTGCCGTGGAAGACGCCCTGCACGTTGCAGGTGCTGTCGCGGTGAGTTTCGGTGAACTCGGCGACCGCGAGGTGATCGAGCCCGGCGTGGGCGAAATGCCCCTGTGGGACGAGGTCGCCATCGCCGCGCTCTTCGAGATCGACGCCTCACGCGAGGAGATTCTCGCGATCCTCGGCGCAGAACTGGGCGAGGCAATGCCAGCCGGGCACCGCTGGGAAGTGCTCGAAGACCGCCCCTGGGAGCGCGAGTGGCTGCAGCACTTCGAGCCGATCCGCTGCGGCGAGCGGCTGTGGGTGTGCCCGCACGGGCATGAGGTGGATGCAGAAGACGCCGTGATCCTGCGCCTCGACCCCGGCCTCGCCTTCGGCACCGGCACCCACCAGACCACCGCGCTCTGCCTCGAGTGGCTGGACAAGCACGCCCGCGCCGGCACAGATGTCATCGACTACGGCTGCGGCTCGGGCATCCTCGGCATCGGCGCGCTGCTGCTGGGGGCTGCAAGGGTGCGTGCAGTCGATATAGACCCGCAGGCCCTGATCGCCACCCGCGACAACGCCAATCGCAACGCGATCGCGCCCGAGCGCCTGCTGGTGGGAGAACCGGGTCTGCTCGATGCAGCGCAGCCTGCAGACGTACTGCTCGCGAACATCCTCGCCGGCCCTCTGGTCGAGCTCGCACCACGTCTGGCAGCGCTCACCCGGGCGGGCGGGCACGCGGTGCTCTCGGGCGTGCTGGCGGAGCAGGCCGATGAGGTGTGCGCGGCCTATGCGCCGTGGTTCGGTGAGGCCGCGATCGCACGGCGCGACGAGTGGTGCCGGATCGTGATGGAGCGCCGCGCGGACGCGGCGGCGCCGGCACTGCCGTGAGTGCGCTGGCCACCGCCTGCCCGGGCTGCGGCACGGTGTTCCGGGTGGGACCGGCGCAGCTCGACGCGGCCGACGGACTGGTGCGTTGCGGTGCCTGCGACACGGTCTTCGACGCGCCACGGCACGCGGTCGGTCAGGTGGCCCCTGCGCTCGAGCCCTCCGCGCGCAGCATCGACGAGGAATACATCACGGGGCTGATCCGCGGCGAGCCGCCGGAGAAGCCTGCGCCTGAAGCCGGATCAGCAGACACGACCCTGCCCGAGCCTGCAGTCGCGGCTACGCCCGCCCCGCAGCCCGCAGTGCCAGACGACGCCATCGCGCCGCCACAGACAGAAGCCGCGGCAGACTCACCGCGACCTGTGTCGACAACGCCCGCCGACGCCATGCCGCGCATCGCAGTGGAACTGCCCCGTGGGCGGGTTCGTAACGCGGTGAGGCGCAGGGTGCTCGCCTGGTCCGGCGCGATCCTGACGGCAGCGATGCTGGTCGCCTTGCAGCAAATCTGGATTGGCCGCGAGCGCCACGCCCAGGATCCCGCGTTGCGGCCACGCTACGAGTGGCTCTGCGCGCATCTGGGCTGCGAGCTGCCGCCCTTCCGGGACCTTCGACGCATCCGCAGCGAAAGCCTGCTGGTGCGCCCCGATCCCGCGCGTCCGGGGACCTTGCTGATCGACGCCACGATCGTGAACCGCGCCGCTTTCGCGCAGGCTTTCCCGGTCATACGGATCGACTTCTCGGACATGCAGGGCAAGCCGGTGCAAAGCCGGGCATTCCTTCCGTCGCAGTACCTCGGCGCCGCCGCCCTGCGCGAGGGCAGGATGCCGCCGGGGGAGGTGCTGCAACTGCACGTCGAGATGCCCGACCCCGGTGAGAACGCAACGAATTACGAGTTGCGGCTCGCGGAACCCGAGGCTCGCTGAGCGCCCGGCGCGGCTGCGGCACGGACTGTCAAGGCTTCACCGCCGAAGCCGCCGCGGCTATGATCCGTCTCCGTTCCCTCCTGCCACCTACCCGAGACAGCCCTTGCTGCAGATCGGCCCCCATTCCATCGCCACGCGGGTCGTGCTCGCCCCGATGGTGGGCGTCACCGACCAGCCCTTCAGGCAGCTCTGCGCGCGTCTGGGCACCCGGCTGGGCATCGCCGAGATGATCTCCGCCGACCGCAGTCTCTGGGGCTCGCGCAAATCGCATCACCGCCTCACGGGGCGCGGCGGGTTCGGCACTCTCTGGGTACAGATTGCCGGCAATGATCCCGCGCAGATGGCCGATGCCGCCCGCGCGCAAGCGGATCTGGGCGCCGGCATCATCGACATCAACATGGGCTGCCCGGCGAAGAACGTCTGCGGCAAGGGCGCTGGCTCGGCGCTGCTGAGGGACGAACCCCTGGTGGCATCGATCCTCTCGGCCGTCGTGGCCGCAGTGCCCGGGTTGCCCGTCACGCTCAAGATGCGCACGGGCTGGAGCCCGGAGTTGCGCAATGGCGTGCAAATCGCGCGGATCGCCGAAGACTGCGGCATCCGTCTGCTGAGCGTGCATGGCCGCACCCGCGCCTGCCGCTTCGAAGGCGAAGCGGAGTTCGACACCGTCAGCGAGATCGTCCGCGCCGTGCGGCTGCCGGTGCTCGCCAACGGCGATATCGGCAGCGCCGAGCGGGCCGCAGCGGTTCTGGCCCGCACCGGGGCGGCCGGCGTGATGATCGGCCGTGCCGCGCAGGGCCGTCCATGGCTGTGCGGCAGCATCGATGCCGCGCTCGCGGGCACCGTCCTGCCCGAACCCGACGCAACGGCGGTCGATGCGCTGCTCCTCGAGCACATCGCGCTGCTCCACGATTTCTATGGGGAGCAGCAGGGGCTGCGCATCGCGCGCAAGCATGCAGGCTGGTATCTCGGCAACAGCACGGAGGCACGCGAGTTCCTGCGGGCCTTCAACCAGATCGACTCCGGCAAAGGGCAACTGGCGGCCCTGCGGTGTCACTTCGAAAGCCGCCAGGACCGGGGAGCGCTGGCCGCATGAAACGGCAAAAACCGCCGCGCAGGGGCGTACGCCTGCCCGAGAAGCCCGCAACGCAGAACGCGCCCCCGACAGAACCGGGATCGCGCTCGCTGCGACAGCACGTCGAGGTGACCGTCGAGGCGTACTTCGCGCAACTCGACGGGCAGATGGTCACCGATGTGTACGACATGGTGCTGCAGGAAGTGGAAGCCCCGCTCCTCGAGGCCGTGCTGCGCTACACGCGCAACAACCAGACGCAGGCATCCACGGTGCTGGGGCTCAACCGCGGCACGCTACGCAAGAAACTCAAGCGCTACGGCCTGCTCTAGGGCGGCGGTGGCGCACCATACCCACAGGCTCCGGGGAGTGCAGTACAGATGAGCGAGAACACCGAACTCCGGCCCGTGCGCCGCGCGCTGCTCAGCGTCTCGGACAAGACCGGCATCGTGGAGTTCGCCCGTGCGCTCGCGGCACTGGGCGTGGAGATCCTCTCCACCGGCGGCACCCACAAGCTGCTCGCGCAGAACGGGATCAGCGTGCGGGAGGTCTCGGACTACATGGGCTTCCCCGAAATGATGGACGGCCGCGTCAAGACGCTGCACCCCAGGGTGCACGGCGGCATCCTCGGCCGGCGCGGGCAGGACGAGGCAGTGATGGACGCGCACGGCATCGCGCCCATCGACCTTGTCGCGGTCAACCTCTATCCCTTCGAGCAGACCGTCGCGCGCCCCGATTGCGATCTCCCTACCGCCATCGAGAACATCGACATCGGCGGCCCGACCATGGTGCGCTCCGCTGCCAAGAACCACCGCGACGTGGCGATCGTGGTAGACGCCGCCGACTACGCGGGCGTGGTGGCCGAGTTGCAAACCGGGGGCGGAACCACCCTCGCCACGCGCTTTGATCTTGCCGTGAAGGCCTTCGAGCACACGGCGCGTTATGACGGCGCTATCGCCAACTACCTGGGCTGCCGCACCAGCGGCGAAACCACACGCTTCCCGCGCACCTTCAGCACGCAGTTCCGCAAGGCACAGGAGATGCGCTACGGCGAGAACCCGCACCAGGCCGCGGCGTTTTATGTCGAGCACGGCCAGACCGAGGCGAGCATCGCCACCGCGCGCCAGCTCCAGGGCAAGGAGCTCTCGTACAACAACATCGCAGACACCGATGCCGCACTCGAATGCGTCAAGCAGTTCGACGCACCGGCCTGCGTGATCGTGAAGCACGCCAACCCCTGCGGCGTGGCCACCGCGGCCACATTGCGCGAGGCCTACGAGCACGCCTGGACCACCGACACGGAATCCGCCTTCGGCGGGATCATCGCCTTCAACCGTGAGCTCGATGCCGACACGGCCGAGCTGATCGTCGACCGGCAGTTCGTGGAAGTGATCATCGCCCCCTCTGCAAGCGCCGACGCCGTGGCCGCCGTCACGGCAAAGAAAAACGTCCGCCTGCTGGTCTGTGGCGAGTGGCCGGCGCAGCCGCTCGCGCGTCTCGACTACAAGCGCGTCACGGGCGGGCTGCTGGTGCAGGACGCTGACCTCGCGCTGCAATCGGAGCTGAAGGTGGTGAGCGCGCGCGCGCCCACCGAGGCCGAGATGCGCGATCTGCTCTTCGCCTGGAAAGTGGCGAAATTCGTGAAGTCCAATGCCATTGTGTACGCAAAGGCCAATCACACCATCGGCGTGGGCGCCGGGCAGATGAGCCGCGTGAACTCCGCGCGCATCGCCGCCATCAAGGCCGAGCACGCGGGGCTCGAGGTGCGCGGCGCGGTGATGGCCTCCGACGCCTTTTTCCCCTTCCGCGACGGCATCGACAACGCGGCCGCAGCGGGCATACGCGCCGTGATACAACCCGGCGGCTCGATGCGCGACGACGAAGTGGTCGCCGCGGCCAACGAGCACGGCATGGCGATGGTGTTCACCGGCATGCGGCACTTCAGACATTGAGTCGGCGCGGCGCCCCGGCACGGACCGAGCAGTTCATGTGAGGTAGAGAAATGAACGTACTGATCGTAGGTAGTGGCGGCCGCGAACACGCGCTGTCCTGGAAGGTGGCGCAGAGCCCGCGTGTGGGCCAGGTGTTCGTGGCACCCGGCAACGCCGGTACGGCACGCGAAGCGGGTGTCAGCAACGTCGCGATCGACGTCATGGACTTCGCCGCGCTCGCCGCCTTCGCGAAGGGCAATGGTGTGGGCCTCACGATCATCGGCCCGGAGGCACCGCTGGTCGGCGGGATCGTCGATCACTTCCGCGCCGAGGGACTGCGCTGCTTCGGCCCCACGCAGGGCGCCGCGCAACTCGAAGGTTCGAAGGCCTTCACCAAGGACTTCCTCGCGCGCCACGGCATCCCCACGGCGCAATACCGCACTTTCACCGAGATCGCCCCCGCCGAGGACTACATCCGCGCCAAGGGCGCGCCCATCGTCGTGAAGGCTGACGGTCTGGCGGCGGGCAAGGGCGTGATCCTGGCTGATACGGTCGAGCAGGCCATCACCGCCGTGCACGACATGCTGGCGGGCAACGCCTTCGGCGCGGCAGGCAGCCGCGTGGTGGTCGAGGAGTTCCTGCGTGGCGAGGAAGCGAGCTTCATCGTGATGGTCGACGGGAAGAACGTATTGCCACTGGCCACCAACCAGGACCACAAGGCCCGCGACGACGGCGACCGCGGCCCCAACACCGGCGGCATGGGCGCCTACTCTCCGGCGCCGGTCGTTACGCAAGCCGTGCACGATCGCGCCATGCAGGAGGTGATCTGGCCCACCGTGCGCGGCATGGAAGCCGAAGGCAACGTCTACACCGGTTTCCTCTACGCGGGCCTCATGGTGCAACCCGACGGCACGCCCAAGGTGCTCGAGTACAACTGCCGCTTCGGCGATCCGGAAACGCAACCCGTGATGATGCGGCTGCTCTCGGACATCACGGCGCTCTGTGATGCCGCGATCGACGGACGCCTCGACGGGATCGAAGCAGACTGGGATCCACGCCCCGCACTGGGCGTGGTGATTGCCGCGGGCGGTTATCCCGATGCCTACGCCAAGGGCACAGTGATCGAGGGTCTCGATCTTCCCGACGGAGAGGACTGCAAGACCTTCCACGCCGGCACCGCGCTCGCAGACGGCAATGTGGTCACCAACGGCGGACGCGTGCTCTGCGTCACGGCGCTCGGTGCCAGCGTGGCGGAGGCGCAGGCACGCGCCTATCGCCGTTGCGCCACGATCGGCTGGGAGGGCGGGTTTTACCGCAGGGATATCGGCTATCGTGCCGTCAGACGGGAGCGTGGCGAGGAGGCTTAGACCAATGTCAGGGCCGTGCGCGTCCGCCGCAGGCCTCCACGCAGCGTGAAGGGACTCTGAACATGCGCATCCAGATTGTCGGCCACAGCCACATCGCCTCCCTCATGCATGCATGGGATCGGGCGCACAGGCCGGAGGGTCTTATGGAGCTCCTCGAGCTCCAGTTGCGCGACGACACCCTCCTCGATCCGCATCGCATTCCATCCGCATCGGGCTTCGAAACCTACGACCAGCAGAAAGTCCTCGAGCGCTGCAACGCAGCAGGCGCACTGGATGCACGGGTGCTGCTCCTGGGCGGCAACGCGCACTCGATGGCCTCGATGCTGGACAGAGGAAGGACAGAGCCGCTCATCGCCCGGAACATCCAGACGAGGCTGGAGCGCAGTTCCAGACCCTGGATGGAGTTTCTTTCCGCGATATCACGGGTGCCGCTGGTCGTACTGCCGCCGCCGCCCCCTATCGGCAGCGAGGAACATATCCGCCGTCATGCTGGCGTCTTTGCCGAGAAGCTCCAGCAATACCCGATCGCCGCGCCGAAGCTGCGCCTTGGGGCCTGGGAGTACGAAGTGTCCACGCTGCGCGAGTACGCGAGACGCTTCGGCGCGCAGTTCGTCGAACTGCCGGCAGCCGCCTTCGACGCGAACGGATTCCTGCATCCCGCGTTCTACGGACAGGACCCGACGCACGCCAATGTCGAGTACGGCGCACTTGTGCTCCAGCACCTTGCAGACACCATCACGGCGTCCCGGCAAGGCCAGCGTCGTCACCCTTACCGCGCCCTGCCCGAAACAGCCTTCTGGAAGGAATCGGTGGCGCAGCAGGTTCCCGCACAACTCGACCCCGTCACGCACGTCCCGTGGCGTATCGAAAAACGTGACAAGGTCGCAACGGCCGGCAGCTGCTTCGCACAACACATCTCGCGCCACATCCGTAACGGGGGATATCGCTTCTTCGTCACCGAGCCGGAGCCCACGCCCGGCGCCGAGCCGATGTTCTCGGCACGCTACGGCAACATCTACACCTCGCGGCAGTTGCTGCAACTCTTCGAAAGGGCCTTCGGGTACTTCAAGCCGCGCGAGGATCACTGGCTGCTGCCCGACGGCCGCTACTGCGATCCCTTCAGGCCGCAAATCCGGGAAGGCGGCTTCGCCTCGCTCGCCGAACTGCGTGCAGACCGGCAGAAGCACCTCGCTGCCGTGCGCAAACTCTTCACGAACCTCGACGTCTTCGTGTTCACGCTCGGCCTCACCGAGTGCTGGGCCTCGAAGCTCGACGGCGCGACCTACCCCATCGCGCCCGGCGTGGCCGGCGGCAGCTTCGACCCGCAGACGCACAGCTTCGTGAATCTGGGCGTGGACGATGTCGTCGCCGACATGAAGACCTTCATCTCCAAGCTGCGGCTGGTGAATCCGAGCGCACGCCTGATACTCACCGTCTCGCCGGTGCCGCTCGCCGCGAGCTACGAGAGCGAGCACGTGCTGGTGTCCACGACGTATTCAAAATCCGTTCTGCGGGTGGCCGCCGAAACACTCGAACGCTCCCTGCCGGACCTTGTCTATTTCCCTTCCTACGAAATCATCACCGGCAGTTACTCGCGCGGGCGTTACTTCGCAGAGGACCTGCGCTCGGTGACCGAGGAAGGTGTGTCGCACGTGATGCGGGTGTTCATGGACCGCTTCACGCGGAAAAATCCGGTTCGCAACGCACTGTCTCCCCCGCGCACGGAGGCCGATGCGCTGGACCGCGAACTGGAAGAGCTCTCGGACGTGGTGTGCGAAGAGGCCTTGCTGGCGCGCCGCGACTGAGGCCGGCGTTTTACGCTGATCTCAGGCCTGCGGCGGCCTGAAATCCACCGGGAAATTGTGGCGCCAGGCGAGCTCCTCGATACGGCTGCAGATGCGCCAGCCAGAGTCCGTGCGCACGAATTCGTCGCGGAACCAGATACCGGAGAACAGCACCCGCGGGCCATCAGGCGCGTCCGCCTTCACGCCGATGTACTGCATGCTGCGCACCGTGGCGCGATCGCCCTGCAGGGAAATCTCGTGGTTCGAGGACAAGTGCTGACAGGCCGTGAAACGCCCCAGCACCACCGAGAGCCAGGCCCTCACCTCCGCGGGGTTGCCGCAGGCCCCGTCGTTCGCGGTGTAATCGATGAGCGCATCCGGTGTGAACTGGGACTCCCATGTCTCCCAGTCGCTGCGATCCATGGCGCCCGCCTCGCGCACCAGTACATCACCGATGCAGGCACGATCCGACAGTTCTTGCAGACTCAGCACGACACTCCTCCCGAACAAAGCAAAAATGGGGTCAGACCCCATTTCCCCGCGACCCCTCACCCCGGATGCGTGATCACATAACGCCGCATCATCCGACGCCCGAGGTATATGAGCGGCGTGACCACTATGGCGAGCACGAATTTGAGCGCATAGCCGGTGACGGCGATGGCCGGGATGGCCGCGAGCGGCGCGGCCGGGCTCGACGGATCGGGGAAGATCTGGCGGCCAAGACTGAACGCCAGGTAACTCACGATGAAGGAGTCGATGAACTGCGAGATCAGCGTGCTGCCCGTGGCACGCAGCCAGATCAGCCGGTCACCGGTGGCGCGCTTGAACATGCCGAAGATCGCGATATCGCTCAGTTGCCCCACCAGATAGGCACTGAGCGAGGCGACGTACATGATCTTCGCCGAGCCGAAGATCGCGTTGAACGACTGCGGGCTGACGTTGTAGGGCGCATCGAGGTACGGCAGCGCCTGCGCGATGTTCAGGATGATGAACACATAGGTCGCGGCTGCGAAACCGATGTAGGTGAGCCGCCGCGCGGCGCGCGGGCCGTAGTACTCGTTCACGAGGTCGGTGAGCAGGAACGTGATCGGGAAGGTGATCATCCCGCAGGTGTGCTCGATGGCGTCGTAGCCGAGCACCGTGAAGGGCAAGGGGATCCGGAAGAGCTTCACGCCCACGATATCCGCCACCAGCAGGGAGGACACGAAGATCATCGCCAGCCAGAGATACATCTTCTGGGGCGCCGAGAAAGCGTAGGGCTCATGTGGGGCGTGTGCCTGCATAGGTGTCTCCGGCGTCTTCATCGATCAGTTGGCGGGTACGGTGCGACCTTCGGCCCAGGCACGCAGCGCATCGGTTTTCTCGGACATGGTCACCGACAGCGGCACCGTGGCGCGGATCTCGGCGGCCAGATGCGCTCCGTCCAGCGCGGTCTTTTCGGCGGCGGCGCGGTAGAGCGCGCTCACCACCACCTGCTCGATCTCGGCGCCTGAATAGCCTTCGGAAAGCTGCGCCAGCGCGGCGACATCGATGCCCGCGGCCTCGATGCCACGGCGGCGCAAGTGTATGCGGAAAATCTCGGCGCGGGCCGCCTCGTCGGGGAGGTCGACGAAGAAGATCTCGTCGAAGCGACCCTTGCGCAGCAACTCCGGCGGAAGCGCGGAGACGTCGTTGGCGGTGGCCACGACAAACACCCCTCCACGCTGCTCGGCCATCCAGGTGAGCAGGCTGCCCAGCACGCGCCGCGAGGTGCCTTCGTCGCTGTCTCCGCCGGCAAGCCCCTTTTCGATCTCGTCCATCCAGAGGACGCAGGGTGCCATCAATTCCGCGGAGCGCAGCGACTCCCGCAGGTTGCGCTCGGTTTCGCCGATGAATTTGTTGTAGAGCGCGGCCATGTCGAGCCTGAGCAGCGGCATGCCCCACGCACCCGCCACGGCACGTGCCGTGAGGCTCTTGCCCGCGCCCTGCACGCCGAGGAGCAGCAGGCCCTTGGGTTGATCGAGCCCGCTCGCGCCGGCGGCGCCGGTGACGGCATCGCGGCGTTTGTCGAGCCAGGCGCGCAGGTTGCGCATGCCGGCCACATCGCCGAACTGTTCGGTGCGGTATTCGAAACTGAGCACGCCATCGAGGCTCATCAGCTCGAACTTGGCGCGGTTCATGTCGGGGATGTCCGAGTCCGCGATGCTGCCATCGTCAAAGATGGCGCTGCGCACCAGACGTCGGCAGTCGGCATGCGTGAGGCCACGGAGGCTGCGCACAAGTTGCGCGAGCGTGCGCGAGTCGGTCTTCACCTTGCTGCCGTTGTTGGCCTCCTGCCAGCGTCGCGCCTCCTCGCGCACGATGCCCATGATTTCCTCTTCGTCGGGCAGGCTGAGCTCCACACGCGCGGTCAGGCGCGCGAGCTCCGGCGGAATATCCACGCGGTGACTCAGCAGCACCACCGTGTGGCCCACCTCCCGATAGCGCAACGCCACGTCCTTCAGCAGGCGCACGACCCTCGGTTCCTTCAGCCAGGGATGGACGTCACACAGCACATACAGGCCCGCTTCGCGTCGCTTCTTGATGCTCTCGAGCATCGACTCGGGCTCGGCAAGATCGACCTCGGCGTCCGGCATGCCCGCGCCAAATCCGAGTTGCTGCAGCCCATCGGTGGCCGACCAGTTGAAAAGCGGAAGCACTTCTTTGACCGCGAGCCGCGTGAGCATCTCGAGCGCGCGGCTCTCGTCGTGAGTCTCGAGCACGATGATCGGCACGCGCGAACGCACCAGCAGGCAGAGGTCCTGGAAGTCCTCGGCGCTCGCAGCAGGCGCGGCAGGTTTGGCCATCGATGTTGCCCTCAGGGAGACAGGAACGCGGGATCCGTAACGGCGCGACGGAAGTAAACGCGGGCGATCATAGCGCGCGCCATTGCCCGGCGCGGTACACGACCGGACAACCACGACGCTAGAATGCCTGCAGAGGATCCGCAAACACCCATGACACGCCAGTTTTCTTTCCTTGACCATCTGGTCATCGGTCTGGACCGCGCCCGTCGCTCCGCCACGGGCGAGGCGCCCGCGCCCGCCCGCGCAAGCCCCGCGCGCAACGCATCGACGCCAGAACTCGACGATGCCGCACGCCGTCACGCAGCGGGCCTGATGCGCATCAACCACACCGGAGAGGTCTGCGCGCAAGCGCTCTACGAGGGCCAGGCGCTAACAGCACGCGAGGCCGGCGTGCGCAGTGATATGCAACAGGCCGCGGGCGAAGAGATAGACCACCTCGCCTGGTGCGAGGAACGCGTCACCGAACTCGGCAGCCACACCAGCCACCTCAATCCGCTGTTCTACGCGATGTCCTTCGGCATGGGCGCGCTGGCGGGCGCACTGGGAGACCGCTGGAGCCTGGGATTCGTCGCGGCCACCGAAGAACAGGTCTGCCGCCACCTGCGCGATCACCTCGAACGACTTCCCGCCGGGGACCTCCGCAGCCGGGCAATTCTCGCGAAGATGATCGAGGACGAGGAGCGCCACGGGCGCCAGGCACTGGAGGCTGGCGGCACCGAACTGCCGCCGCAGGTGAAGGAAATGATGCGGCTGATGTCGCGCCTGATGACCGCAAGCACCTACCGCATCTGAGCCTCAGACGATCTCGAAACCGTGGGTGACGTCAACGCCCGCGCCCCGCAGCATGATCGAGGCGGAGCAATACTTTTCTGCCGACAGCTTCACCGCCCGCTCCACCTGCTGCACGTTGAGATCCGTGCCCGAAATCCTGAAGTGCAGGTGGATCTTCGTGAACACCGCAGGAATGGCGTCCGCGCGCTCGGCATTGAGTTCCACGCGGCAATCCGTGACCTTCTGGCGTGCCTTTTCGAGGATGCTCACCACATCGAAAGCCGAGCAACCGCCCACGCCGATCAGGAGCATCTCCATGGGCCTGATGCCGATGTTGCGTCCACCGGATTCGGGAGCGCCGTCCATCACCACCGCGTGGCCGCTGCCCGACTCTCCCACGAATGCCCGCCCGTCCAGCCAGCTCACCGTTGCCTGCATATATCCCTCGACAATTGATCACCAGAACCCGCCGCGAGCTTAACAATTCGGCCTGCGTCCAGGGCAAGTAACTGCTGGCACCGGCACATCGGCTGTGGTCTTGTCAGCGCCGCAGGCTATGATTCACGCATCATCCAATGGCCGACCCCGAGGTGGCGCCCGTGTTGTCCATGACCCTTGCTCCCAAGGTCCGCAATCTCGATGCCTTCCTCGCGCACTGCAACCGCAAGCGCTTTGCGGCGCGCAGCACCATCATCTACGCCGGCGACCAGGGCGACAGCCTGTTCTACATCATCAAGGGCTCGGTGACCGTGCTGATCGAGGACGACGAGGGCAAGGAGATGATCGTCGCCTACCTGAACCCCGGGGATTTCTTCGGCGAAATGGGCCTCTTCAAGCCCGAAGAGCGCCGCAGCGCCTGGGTCCGCGCCAAGACCGAATGCCACGTGGCGGAGATCAACTACGGCAAGTTCCGCGAGATCAGCGAGCGCCACCCGGAAATTCTCTTCGAACTCGGCAGCCAGATGGCCGACCGCCTGCGATCCACCACGCGCAAGGTCGGAGACCTCGCCTTCCTCGACGTCACAGGCCGCGTGGCGCGCACCCTGCTAGACCTCTGCAAGCAGCCCGATGCCATGACCCACCCCGACGGCATGCAGATCAAGATCACGCGCCAGGAGATCGGGCGCATCGTGGGCTGCTCGCGCGAGATGGTGGGTCGGGTACTCAAAACCCTCGAGGATCAGGGGCTGGTGCACGTGAAGGGCAAGACCATGGTGGTCTTCGGAACGCGCTGATCTGCGCTACCCGCCCACGGCCTCTGACAGCGCCGAGCGGATATCGGCGAAGCGGAATCGGTAGCCCTCGCGCTCGGCGCGTGCCGGCAACACCCGCTGGCCGGTGAGCAGCAGCGTCGACATTTCCCCGAACGCGAGCTTCAGCACCGGCGCCGGCAACGGCAGCACGGCCGGGCGATGCAACACTGCCCCCAGTGCGCGCGCAAAATCGCTCGAGGTCACCGGCGAGGGAGCCGTCGCGTTGAAGACACCCTGCAGATCCGTACGCTCCAGCAGCCACTCGATCATCCCCAGCACATCTTCACGGTGCACCCAGCTCATCCATTGACGCCCGTGCCCCACGGGCCCGCCCAGGCCCATGCGGAAGGGCGGCAGCATGCGCTGCAGGAAACCGCCATCACGCCCGATCACCAGCCCTATGCGCAGCACCACCGTGCGCACGCCAAGCAGCTGCGCCCGCAGCGCGGCCTCTTCCCAGTCGGCGCAGAGTTCGTGCTGGTATTCGGAGTGCGCAGGGCTGTCTTCGGTGAGAGGCGCATCGCCCTGATCGCCGTAGAAACCGATGGCAGAGGCGCTCAGCAACACAGCCGGGCGGCGCTCTGCCCTCGCCATCCAGGCCACCAGTTCCTGCGTGAGGCCGATTCGGCTTTCCCTCAGGAGTCGCTTGCGCGCGTCGCTCCAACGCCCGGCTGCAATGGGTTCCCCCGCGAGGTTGATGACGGCGTCGAAGGCATCCTGCGAGCCCAGTTCCGCGAGAGAGCGGATGCAACGCACGCCCCGGGGCAGGATGCTGGCAGCGCGCGCGGGCTCGCGGCTCAGCACCGTGATGGCGGCACCTGAGGCAGCAAGCCGACGGCAAAGCGCAGAGCCAATGAAGCCGGTGCCTCCGGTAAGCAAACAGTGCATGAGGCTTCCTTAGCGAACGGGGTGGCGTTGAAGTAGTCTACGCGAGGCCCCATATCCCGGATGTCCGCAACGGAGACACTCCATGGCAGAGTCCGAGAACCCGAATCCCGGCACGGAAGAGACCGTCATCACAGGCACCAGCCTGGTGATCCCGGAGCAGACGCTCCCGGAAATCCTCTACCTCATGCCCGTGACGACGCGCCCCTTCATGCCCGCGCAGATCCAGCCGATGATGGCCGACGCGGAAACATGGGGCCAGACGATACAGCGCGTTGCCGAGACCGAGCACAAGGTCATGGGCCTGTTCTTCGTCGACTCGCAGGACCTGAACTCCATCCGCGCCGAGGACGTCCCCTTGGTCGGCTGCTCGGTGCGCCTGCTGAACGCCTCCGGCGACGGGCGGCGCGTGCAGTTCATCTCGCAGGGCCTGGGGCGCATCAAGATAAAGCGCTGGATCAACCGCAAGCCGCCCTTCGTGGTGCAGGTCGAACACCCGCGCACCTATCTGAAGAAAGACGACGAGACACGCGCCTATGCGCTCGCGCTGGTGGGCGCAATCAAGGAGCTGGTGCCGCTTAACCCTCTCTACAACGAGGAACTCAAGCACTACCTCGCGCGCTTCAGCCCCGAGGATCCCTCGCCGCTCACCGATTTCGCCGCCACGCTCACCAGCGCCAAGGGCCGCGAACTCCAGGACGTGCTGGAAACGCTGGACGTGCTCGAGCGCATGCGCATCGTGCTGCCGCTGCTGAAAAAAGAAATCGAGGTCGCCCGGCTGCAGGACAAGATCAGCAGTCAGGTGAACGAGACCGTCAGCGAGCGACAGAGGGAGTTCTTCCTGCGCGAGCAGCTCAAGGTCATCAAGCAGGAACTGGGACTCTCGAAGGACGACCGCAGCGCGGACGCCGAGAAATTCGAGACGCGGCTCGCCGCGCTGAACCCGCCGGTCGCGGTGGCGGAGCGCATCCGCGACGAGATGGAAAAACTCGCGGTGCTCGAAACCGGCTCTCCCGAATACGGCGTGACGCGCAATTACCTCGACTGGGCCACCTCGGTTCCCTGGGGCGTGCATTCCACCGACAAGCTCGATCTCGCCCACGCGCGCGCGGTACTCGAGAAAGAGCACGACGGCCTCGAAGACGTGAAGGAGCGCATCCTCGAATTCATCGCCGTGGGCGCATGGAAAGGCGAGATCAGCGGCTCGATCATCCTGCTCGCCGGCCCCCCCGGCGTAGGCAAGACGTCCATCGGCCGCTCCATCGCAAATGCGCTCGGACGCGAGTTCTACCGCTTCTCTCTTGGCGGCATGCGTGACGAGGCCGAGATCAAAGGCCATCGCCGCACCTATATCGGCGCCATGCCCGGCAAGTTCGTGCAGGCGCTGAAGCAGGTGAAGGTCGCCAACCCCGTGATCATGTTGGACGAGATCGACAAGATCGGCGCGAGCTTCCAGGGCGATCCCGCCTCCGCGCTGCTGGAAGCGCTGGATCCGGAGCAGAACGCCGAGTTCCTCGATCACTACCTCGACCTGCGCGTGGACCTTTCAAAGGTGCTCTTCGTGTGCACCGCGAACCAGCTGGATACCATCCCCGGCCCGTTGCTCGACCGCATGGAAGTGATCCGTCTGTCCGGGTACATCTCCGAGGAAAAACTCGCGATCGCCAAGAACCATCTGTGGCCGCGGTTGCTCGAGCGCGCCGGCGTGAAGTCCTCGACGCTGAAGATCAGCGATGCGGCACTGCGCCACGTGATCGAGGGCTACGCCCGCGAGGCCGGCGTGCGCAACCTCGAGAAGAAACTCTCCGGGCTGGTGCGCAAGAGCGTGGTGAAGCTGGTCGAGAATCCGAAAGCGAAGCTCTCGATCGGCAAGGCCGAGGTCGAGCAGATGCTCGGCGCGCCCATCTTCAGCAAGGAAAAACCCCAACGCGGCGTAGGCGTGGTGACAGGCCTTGCGTGGACATCGATGGGTGGTGTGACACTGCCGGTAGAAGCCACGCGCGTGCACTCGCTGAACCGCGGTTTCAAGCAGACCGGCAAGCTCGGCGAGGTAATGCGCGAATCCGCCGAGATCGCCTACAGCTACGCGATGTCACACCTCGCGCAGTACGGCGCCGACACCAAATTCTTCGACGAATCCCTCGTGCACTTGCACGTACCCGAAGGCGCCACGCCCAAGGACGGCCCCAGCGCCGGCGTCACCATGGCCACGGCGCTGCTCTCGCTGGCACGCAACCAGCGCATCCCGCGACCGCTCGCCATGACCGGCGAACTGACGCTCACAGGACTCGTACTGCCGGTGGGCGGCATCCGCGAAAAAGTGATCGCCGCGCGCCGTGTGGGGATCCGTGAGCTCGTGTTGCCGGAGGCGAACCGCAAGGACTTCGACGAGTTGCCCGAGTACCTGCGCGAGGGCTTGAGCGTGCACTTCGCCGGGCGTTACGAGGATGTATTCGGGGTGGTGTTCGGGGGGTGACGAGGCCTCGCGCCGGAGCACCCGACAACCGGCACGCGTGAGTGCCGGCGTAGTCCTACTCCAGCTCGTCCAGAAACTGCTGCAAGCGCTCCTGCGCCGAAGACGATTGCTCGATCTCGCTGGCAATCACGGCGAGCGTGGCCTGGCGTGAGGTCTCCCGCTCGAGGATGCCGCCGATCAGTTCGCTCGCCTTCACGCGCAGGGCCAGATCAGGCACGGTGTAGTCACGGCCGAAGTTCTCGCTGAAGGCGTGGCGCAGGGTCTCGATGCAATCGACGAAATCGTCCTCGCGCACGCCGGGCTGGCGCAGGCGGTGCATCAGCCAAGCGAGCGATTCCTGCGGGCCGGGGCTGAACTGCCGCTCGTAGTTGCGCTGCAGCCGCGAGATGGCATCGGCAAATTCGGGCTCGGAATGGCGCACCTGGTTCAGGAGCCGGAAGAGGCTGTCTTCCTTGTCCATCAGCGGACGCTGATAGCGCTTCTCGTAGAGCTGCTCGAGCAGCATCACCTGGTTGCGGATCTCCTGATCGGGGAGGTCCGCCATCTCGAGGTAGCGGTAGATCGCCTCGCGCATATCGATGGGGAAGCACTGGAAGCGCGCGACGAAGGCGTCGATGATCGGCTTGATCGCCGCCACGAGTTCTTCGGGCGAGCCTTTGGCGCCCTGGATGCAATCGACGAATTGCCGGTTCAGCTCGGCGAGGTTCGCGGGCCGCGCCATCTGCAGCTCGGATTCCGGGGTTTTCAGCAGCTCCATCGCAGCGCGTGCGGGGTCGACGCCGGTCTCCGGCACCTGGGCGCGCAGATGCTCGCCGAAAGACACAGTAGGCTCCGCGGAACAAAGCTCATCCATGGCAGCCGCAAGCGCCGTGAAGCAGCGGCTGGCAGGCGCATCGGGCTGCGCAAGCACCACCGGATGTTGCAGGCGTATCGAGGACACCACTGCACGGTCCGATGCCACGTGGCCGAACCATTCGACACTGGCCTGCAGATATTTTTCCACCGCCTGCGAAAAACGCTGATAGACCTTGCGCGCGGGCTCCTGCCCTTCGGAGTTGTTGACCACTACGTGCAGGCGGCCGCCGTAGCCGTTTCGCTTCAGCACCCGCGTGAGCGCGAAGGAATCGGTGAGCGAGGTGGGATCGGGAGAGACCACGAGTATCGCGTGCTCCGCCGCCAGCACGAACTCGACGACGGATTTTCCTATGCCCGCCGCGGTATCGATCAGCAGGTAATCGAACTGCCGCTCAAGCTGCCCGAAACCGTTTACCAATGCCTGCTGGCGGGCGCGGTCGAGATCGGCGTAATCGGCGATGCCCGAGGCACCGGGCACGATACAGACGCCTCGCGGACCTTCGACCAGAAGGTCTTCGAAGGAGAGCCCGCCGTCCAGGAACTGTTGCAGTGTGTTGCGCGGCTGCAGGCCGAGCAGGATGTTGATGTTCGCGAGGCCCGTATCGGCGTCGAAAATGCACACGCGCTTGCCGCGCAACGCAAGGCTGACCGCGAGGTTGGCGCTGACGCTGGTCTTGCCCACGCCCCCCTTGCCACCGGTGATGGCGATGATGTGCGCGCGACGGCCCTGCGGCTTTGCAGGCGCGCCATCGCCGAAGATCGGGGTTACGGTGGTCTGCATCGCGGCGTACCGGACGGGTCGGGGCTGGATTTAGTATATGGGAACTCAGGCCTGCGACGGACAACCATGAAGAAACTCCTGAACGTCGGCGGCAACAGCCGCGACATACCATTGCCCCCGCACTACGCGGGTTTCGAGCATCTGTTGCTCGACATCGACCCCACCGGCAAGCCCGACATACTCTGCGACGCGCGCGAATTGGGCAGCCGGGCTCCGGGTGAATTCGACGTGATCTACTGCTCGCACAACCTCGAGCACTACTACCGGCACGACGTTGCACGGGTGCTCGCCGGCTTCGTGCACGTGCTCAAACCCGACGGCTGGGCCGATATCCGCGTGCCAGATCTGCCCGAGGTCATGCGGCGGGTAACGCAAGAGCAGCTGGAGCTCGATGCCACCCTCTACGACTCCCCGGCAGGCCCGATCTCGGTGCTGGATGTGATCTACGGCTTCGGCGTCGAGATCGAACGCAGCGGCCAGGATTTTTTTGCCCACAAGACGGGTTTCAGCCCGGACTTGCTGAGCAGATCCCTGCGGCAGGCGGGCTTCGGGAAAACCTACACCACCCGCAGCAATCTCGAGATCAAGGCCCTGGCATTCCGCACCGCGCCCACCGAGGAAGCGCGGAGGATGTTCACGCTGATGGGCTGAAAAATCCGCGCCCGGGGCTTGTCAGGCCCGGGCCAGCGGGGTTAGCGTTTTGGGGCCTCGCCGTTACAGGGACGTAACATGGGCCACATCAGACCTTATTCGTATTCCTCCCCCTCGCTGCACCCATGCCGCGGCCCCGTTGCGTGGCCGGGGGCTGCTCGCATGCTCAACATCCCCACAACCCGAGGCTGCCATACACAAACACACGGAGAGACCGCCATGGAAAAGGCACTCGCATTACATCGCACGGTACCCGCGCCCGACCCGGGCCGGGCCCACTGGCTTCGAGCCCTTGCGCACCAGCGCCGCGGCAACACAGATGCCGCCATCGCGGCTCTGCATGAACACCTGCGCCACTGTCCGGAGGATGCCGGCGCCTGGCTGAGCCTCGGCGCGGCACTGCGCCGCCAGTGGCGCCTGGACGCCGCGCTGGTGAGTTACCAGCGGGCACTGCAACTCTGCCCGCGCGATCCAGCGGTGTGGAGCAGCCTCGGCAGGCTGTGGGCAGACCTCGGCCAGCACGAGCAGTGCCTGCGTGCGCATCGTCGCGCGGTGGAGCTCGATCCAACCCGCATGGCTACGCGCATTGATTGCGCCCACGCGCTCGCGGACGTCGGCCGTCTCGAGGAGGCCGAGCGTTATCTCGACAGTTGCCTGCGTCAGGAGCCCGGCAGAAGCGATCTTCGCCTCGCCCGCGGGCTGCTGCGCCTGCAGGCAGGGCGTCTCCGGGAGGGTTGGGAAGACTACGAGGCGCGCCCCGAAGCCCCGCTGCCCGCGGCGATCCGCCTGCTGCCTCGCTGGCGTGGGGAGCGCGTGGCCGGGCGTCGGATACTGATAACCCCCGAGGGTTCTGCAGCAGAAACCCTGTGGGCCGTGCGTTACGTGGGGATGCTGGCGCGTCGGGGTGCTTCCATCAGTGTGGCCTGCGATCCGGCGCTGCACCGGCTGCTTGGAGCCATGCCGGCGCGCCTTCTCAAGGCCCAGGACCTCGCGTCAGGCGCAGAGGGCTTCGATCTGCGTTGCGGCCTGCAAAGTCTGCCCGCCTTGCTCGATCCGCGCGGGGCGACGGTGCCCGAACCCTTCGTCCCGGAACTGCCTGCGCCGCAACAGTGGATGCAGGAGCTGCTGCCGCAGCAAGGCAGGCAGCTGCGCGTGGGCATTGTCTGGCAAGACCCGGCACTGCCGCCGGCGAGCGCGGGTCTGTCGATCGGTCAGCTGCTGCCGCTCGCGCTGGTGCCGCAGCTCCGGCTCTTCAGCCTGCAGTCCGGCCAGGCCGCAACGGAGCTCCCCCGTAACGGTGCTGCGGGCATGGTCACGGATCTGGGCTCACGCTGTGAGGACGCGGCGGAGCTTGCCTCTGCCATCGCGCAGATGGACGTCTGCGTGCTGGTCGAGGGACTTGCGCTGCATCTGGCGGGCAGCCTCGGCAAACCCACGCTGGCGTTGCTGGGACGCAACGCGCACTGGCTGCACGGCGCGCGCAGCGAAGGCTCGCGCTGGTACCCGTCATTGCGTCTGCTCCGGCAAGAGCAGCCCGGGGACTGGTTCGCAGTGCTGCGCGAGGCCACTGCACTGCTACGCGGCTGGGCTGATGTTCGGAGGCGCGGAGCCACGGGGGGCTGGAGATGAGCCGAGCGATCGAAAACACGTATCAGCACGTGTCTCCGGGCGCAGACCCGGCATCTGCGGGAGCGGGCCTGCGCTCCCTGCTCCCAGCCTTCCGGCTGCTGCGCGCGCTTGATCCCTCGCTTGATCAGGCAGCGATGCAAGGCATCCTCAACGGCGCATGCACGCGCGGGGTGGGCTCCGTGGCCAATCTCTGCATAGCGCTGGGAGATGCGCTGGGCGAGGAGTTCGAGGGCATCGCAGATCCCGCAGCGCTACTTCTGGCACTGGGGCCGGCGCTGGCAGCGGGCCGCTGGACAGATTTGCGCATCGAGCCCCTCGCGGGGCGCAGCATCGAGGAGGCGGCGGCCGAGGACTCGCCCGAGGGGAGCGCGTACCGCTTCGCGCTGCAGCATCTGCATTCTTTCGTGCTGATCGCAGCCGCCACCACGGCAGGGAGCGTCTGCGTCCCCATGCTCTCCCCCTCAGAAAGGGTGCAGCGGGCAGCAATGCTGCAGGGCTTGCTCGATGCGCCCCGCCTCAGCTCCGGTCTGACTCCCGCAGCACCTGGATGTGCGCATCGGCGCTGCGGGCAAGGGCGTCCAGGTCGTAGCCTCCCTCGAGCGCGGACACCACTCGCCCGTTGGCATGACGGCGGGCCGCGTCGGTGATGAGCTCCGTCACCCAGCGATAGTCAGGCTCGTGGAGCTCGAGACCACCCAAGGGGTCATGGGCGTGGGCATCAAAACCCGCAGACACGAGCAACAGTTGCGGACGGTGTGCGTCCAGTGCGCGCATCCAATCGTGCTCGACGCGCCGCCGGTACTCCGCACTGCGCGTGCCGCCGGCGAGCGGCGTGTTGACGATATTCGGGCGGTCCACGTCGTGGAGGCGTCCCGGGTAGAACGGGTGCTGGAAACTCGAGCACACGAGCACACGCTCGTCGTCCATGAATACATCGACCGTGCCGTTGCCGTGGTGCACATCGAAGTCGAGCACGGCCACGCGCTCGATCCCTGACGCGAGAGCCACGTGCGCACCGACGGCCACATTGTTGAAGAAACAGAAGCCCATAGCGCTCGCGCGCTCGGCGTGGTGACCGGGCGGGCGCACCGCGCAGAAAGCATTCGCCATCTCGCCCGCCAGCACTGCGCGCACCGCTGCCGCCACCGCGCCGGCAGCCCGCAACGAGGCCTCCAGCGTGTGCGGATTCATGGCGGTGTCCGGGTCCACCCAGTCCAGACCCTCGGCAGGAGAGCGCCGATGCAGGCTGTCTACATGGCTCTCCGGGTGCGCACGCAGCACGTCTTCGCGCAGCGCAATGGGGGCTTCGAGTTGCGTGAGTTCGGCCAAGACCCCGCTCGCCCGCAGGCAGTCGACGATGGCAGCGATGCGCGCCGGGGATTCCGGATGCGACTCGCCCATCTCGTGGCGCTGGCAGGTCTCGTGACTGAAGAAGCCGGTGGCCATGTCGTGTACCTGCAGGTGGAATGTGCGCCGGCGCTGCAGAACCGGCGGCAGCTGCAGGATTAGACCCTCGGCACAGTGCCGTCGCAAGCTCGCCATGCGCGAGCGCGCAGGAAGCGCTTGCCGACGTACAGTGCCCCGGCGCTATGATGCGGCCATGGAACAGAATCTTCTGAAAGCGATCGCCCCGGTGCCTGCTACTGCGGGCCAGAGGCGTCACGCGCAGGCATCCTCCACGCCCGGTGATTTCGGCGCGCAGGTGGCCGCGTTCTACCCCTACCCGCCTCTTCCGGAGGCTGGTATGCGCGCGTCGGCTCCGGAGCGCCAGCGCGGCGCTTCTGTCACGGCCAGCACGGGCATAGGCCGGCGCCGTCAGGCCCGCGAAGACTGAGCAGCCCTCAGGCCGTCAGACGCTCGCGCAGCAACCGCAACTCCCGCTCTCCCAGCCCCAAGGCATCGTTCAGGAATGCCTCCCTGCTGCCGTGCATGCTGCGGATCTCATCGAGAGCAGCTGCGATGTACGGGCCGCGGGCCTCCATCATGGGCATCATCACGTCCACGTCGAAGTGTCCGCCCGGCGGCACGTACTTGCGACGCACCCTCTCGAGTTCGCGCTGTATCGGGAAATATGTCATCGAGAGCGCGTAGTCCTCGATGATGTCCTGCTCCGCCACGCCCAGCGCAGCAAGAATCATGGCAGCGCCAAAGCCCGTGCGGTCCTTGCCGGCGGCGCAATTGATCATGAACGCTCCGTCCTCCTGCGCGAGCAACTGCTCGAACATGCCACGGAAGGGCTCGGTGTTGTTGCGCACGAAGTCGCGGTTGATGGCGATCATGAAATCGACCATGTCCTGCGGTTTCGCATCGCCAGAGGAGATGCGCTCATAGAACGACAGGGCGCTGCCCGGCATGAGTTGCAGACCTACGATGCGGATCGATTCCGGGAGCCCGTTGGGCTCGATCGCGCGCTCCTCGTCGCGACGGAAATCGCAGCAGGTGCGGATACCGAGGCCTTCGAGGTGTTCCCGGTCCTGGTCCGTCAGCGCCGCGGAGTGCCCGGACCGGAAGAGCCTGCCCCAGCGCACGCGCCGGCCGCCGGCGGCGCGGTAACCGCCCATGTCGCGGAAGTTCGTGCCCCCCTGCAGGCTGATGTCGCGCTGTGCCGCCGTGAGCGGCTCACCGGCGACCGGTTCAAGGTGGAAGTAGTGGCGTTCATGGGCCGGAAGTTCGATACGCACTCCAGACGCGGCCGACGCGAGCACGGGTTCCGCAGCGGGCGCCTGCGCCGGATCCGTGTGCACGCGCACACGTACGGGACCTGCAAAATCCGCTTCGTCCCAGTGCAGGCGGTAGGCTCCGTCTGCCGTTCTCTCGATGCTGACCGGAAATGCCTTGCTCATGCAGCCCTCGGAACATTGTGTTTGGTTACGGCGCGCAGTCTGAGGCTGCGCGGGCGAATCATATCTGCTCCCGGACCGGCCAGGGCGCGGCAAGCTCAGGTCACGGATCCGGACTCGCGGGCCGGTTACAGACGCTGCATGGCGGTATAGCATGGCCGCAAACCAACAAGAGGCCTGCCCATGGACAGCTACCGCGCGATCGAGAATCTGCTCTACACCTACGCCGAATTGATCGATCTGGGAGATCTCCCAGCGGTGGCCAAGCTGTTCGAGCACGGAGAGATCCTTGCCCCCTCTGATGAGGGCGGCACACGGGGTACCGCAGCGGTGCTGAAGATGTATGAGGGCTCCACCCGGATCTACCCGGACACGGGGACCCCGCGGACCAAACACGTCACCACCAACGCGATCATCGACGTCGACGAGGCAGCAGGCAGCGCAACCTCACGCTCGTACTTCACGGTATTCCAGCAAACCGACGAACTCCCCCTGCAGCCGATCATCGCCGGCCGCTACCACGACAGCTTCGAACGCGCCGGGGGGGCCTGGCGCTTCCGTACGCGGAGGATGTTCGTTGACCTCTGGGGCGACCTGAGCAAACACCTGCTGTTCGACGCAGAGACCATCAAGCCGAAGTGAGGCTCAAGCACCCTGCACGCTGGCGCGTGCGGGGTGCTCAGACAGGCGTGGGCACGACCATGGTCGGCATCGACTCGGGCATGCCGCCCACAGAGACCGCAATCTTGGAAAACCCCATGAACAGCGCCAGCGCGGAGGTGAGCTCCACCACCTGCGCGGGCGTGAACTGGCGCAGCA
The DNA here is from genome assembly GCA_903928015.1 of uncultured Gammaproteobacteria bacterium. Lineage (GTDB taxonomy): Bacteria > Pseudomonadota > Gammaproteobacteria > Pseudomonadales > UBA5518 > UBA5518. The sequence goes on from CAIYPF010000020.1 coordinate 39,766, forward strand.
TGTCTTCACGAAGACCGGGCTTGGTCGCGAGCGAGCGCGGATCCTTCAGGAAGACGTCCGCGTAGCGGATGATCAGCTTGGCGCGATCATCGAGCGGACTCTCTTCAAAGCCGTCGTTGATGAAGGCGACCTTGTCTTCGGTCAGGCCGTCATCCCGCGCCTGCGAGAAGCGCGCGTTGCGGCAGAACACGCAATTGGTGATCCGCGCATTGCGCAGTCTCGCGATCTCCTTCGCGGGATGATCGAGCTCCCCGTGGCTCCAGAGGGTGGTGTAGAGACGGTTGAAGGCCGCGAGCAGCGCGGGCTGGTGGCCAAGCGCGCTGCCGTTGACGGGATCGTCGCCGGCATCGGCGGGAGGCAGGATGCGTGCGATGGCATTCATGCGCGGGTCTCCGTTGCGGGTGCTGCGTCCAGCATGACCTGGGCGCGGGAAAATCCGTCGAATACGGCGAGCGCCTCGAGCAAGGCCACCGTACCAGGCTCACCGAGCGCATCGCGCACGGCGACGAATGTGGCGTCATCGATGGCGGAAGGGTCCATCACGAAAAGTTCGGAGAGTTCGAGGCAGGCGCGCTCGCGGGCACTGAACCCGGGAGCGCTGCCGTAGTCGGCCAGCAGCGCGATCCGCTCCTCTGTCAGGCCGCCGGCAGCCGCCTCGGGCGTGCGCTCGGCCAGTGCCGCACGCGCGCCATGCAGCTGGGCCACGCGCAGGCGGCAAAGCTCAATCGTCACAGGATCGATGCCGGGCGCGCGCCACAGTTGCGCCGAGAAGGCATCAACATCGGCCGCAAGATTCGGCCGCAAGGCCATCAGATCCGCGAAAGAGTGATCTCCACCGCCCAGCACCCAACTCATGGCATGTTCCCCGGTCTTGTGACATCCGCTTGCCGGCGCATTGTTGCCCCGCGCCCCCTCAGACGCAATCGACCGGGCACACCGAGGCTGACACAACCGTCATGCGAGGCTCCTTGACTTGCCACCCGGTATGCGCCGAACGTTGGCCACCATCACCGGGCAGGAGAAACTCGCCATGCTGGACCTCATCATTCGCGGCGGTACGGTGGTGGACGGCACAGGCGCACCGGGGCAACAGGCCGACGTTGCAGTTCGCAATGGCTACATCGTGGCCATCGGCGCCGTCGGGGAACCCGCGCGGCAAACAATCGATGCCAGCGGCTGCGTGGTCGCGCCGGGCTTTGTGGACGTGCACACGCACTACGACGCCCAGGTGTTCTGGGACAGTTCTCTCAGCCCCTCTTGCTATCACGGCGTCACCACCGTCATCGCGGGCAACTGCGGCTTCTCCATCGCCCCCCTGAACGGCAACCCCGAGGACAGCGCCTACCTGATGCGCATGCTCGCGCGTGTCGAGGGCATGCCGCTCGAAAGCCTGCAGCAGGGAGTGCCGTGGAACTGGCGCTCCTTCCGCGAGTATCTGGACCAACTGGAAGGCACGCTCGCCATCAACGCCGGATTCATGGTGGGGCACTCTGCCGTGCGCCGCAGCGTGATGGGCGCGCGCGCCGTGGGCGAGGCCGCCACTGCCGAGGACATCGCCGCCATGCAGCAGTTGCTGCGCGATTCCATAGGCGCGGGCGGAATGGGGTTCTCGAGCACGGTCTCTCCCACACACAACGACGGCGAGGGCCAGCCTGTGCCCTCACGCCACGCCACGGATGAGGAACTCTTCGCGCTGGCCTCGGTGGTTGCGCAGTTTCCCGGGACTTCGCTGGAGTTGCTGCCCGGCATAGGGTCTTTCAGCGAGGCGGAGCGCGAGCGCATGGTGCGCTTTTCGCTGGCGGGACAGCGCGCCGTCAACTGGAACCTGCTTGCACCCAACTCGCGCATGCCCGAGGCGCATGTCGCGCAACTGGCGGCCAGCGACTACGCCGCCGAGCGCGGCGCCCGCGTTATCGCGCTCACGCTGCCGCAGCCCATGAAGCTCCGTCTGAACCTCGTGTCGGGTTTCGTCTTCGACGCCCTGCCCGGCTGGGCAGAGGTGATCGGCAAGCCCATCCCCGAGCGGATGGTCGCCCTCGCTGATCCGGCCGTGCGTGCAGCGCTGGAGGCAGGGTCCAAATCACCAGGGGCTGGGGTATTCGCACAGATGACCCATTGGCAGACCTGGACCATCGAGGAGGTCTTCACCGAAGCCAACGCTGTCTGGCAGGGACGCACGGTGGGGGAGCTGGCCGAAGCAACGGGCAAGGCCCCCTTTGACGCGATGCTCGATCTCGCGATCTCGGAGGAACTGCGCACCTCTTTCACGCCACCCGTGATGGGCATGGACGACGAGTCCTGGCGTATGCGCGGCGAGGTCTGGGCTGACAATCGCACGGTGATCGGAGCCTCGGATGCCGGTGCGCATCTGGACATGATCGACACCTTCGCCTTTTCGACGCAGGTCCTCGAGCACGGAGTGCGTGAGCGCAAGTTGATCGGCCTGGAACAAGCCGTACATCAGCTCACACAGGTGCCAGCGCAGATGATCGGGCTTCGCGATCGCGGGGTACTCAGAACGGGCCTGCGGGCAGACATCGTCGTCTTCGACCCGGAGAGCATCGCGAGTGGTCCCACCCATACGCGCTTCGACCTGCCCGGAGGCTCTGGCCGCCTCTACGCGGATGCGGTGGGCGTGCATCACGTGGTGGTCAACGGGAAGGAAATCGTGCGCAAAGGAGAACTGACCGGGGAGCGCCCGGGCACGGTGCTGCGCTCAGGACGCGATACGGTAACCGTGCCCCTCTGAGTGCACACCGGGGTCTCGGACCGCTGGCCCGGGACAAATCACCCCCGGCAAAAAACAGGAAGACCGGCGCGTGGCCGGTCTTCTCGTATCAGCGAAAGGCTTTTACCGACAGGGCCCGGAAGGGCCCGCGGAACTGCGTCCGGATTGCTCAGGCAGAGGCCTGGGCGAGGTCCTTGATCTGGGCGTTCAGACGGCTCTTGTGACGAGCGGCCTTGTTCTTGTGGATGATGCCTTTGTCGGCCATGCGGTCGATCACGGGTACGGCTGCGGCGTAAGCAGCCTGAGCCTGATCCTTGTCACCGGTCTCGATGGCCGCGACAACACGCTTGATCGCGGTGCGTACCATGGAGCGGAAGCTGGCGTTGTGCTGGCGATGCTTCTCGGCCTGGCGGGCGCGTTTCTTGGCCTGGACGGTGTTTGCCACGAATAAGACCTCTGGGTATCTGGGTGCTGCCGAAAAGGCCGCCGATTATTCTGGCCGGGGTCGCCAGTGTCAAGGCGGCAGGGGAATATGCACGGCATGGATCGGGGCTCTGCGTCTGCCCGACAGGGCACAAACGCAATCCTTCAGCACAAGCGGCGCACGGTGATCTCTCATATGAGCACAAGATTGTCGCGATGGATCAGTTCGGCATCATCGCAATAACCCAATACCTCGGGGATGCGCGCTGTAGACAAACCTTTGATGCGTTGCGCCTCGTCGGAGCCATAGTTGGAAAGGCCCTTGGCAACCTCTCGACCATCAGGGCCAAGGCACAGCACAAGTTCGCCTCGCGTGAAGTCGCCCCTCACCTCTTGCACCCCTACCGGGAGCAGGCTCCGCCCGGACTCACGCAGCACGCGCACAGCGCCTTCATCGAGCACGAGTTGCCCCCGCACCTGCAGATGGCCCGCGAGCCACTGCTTCCGGGCCGCCAGCGTCGTCTGACCCGCTTTCAACCATGTGCCGAGTTCCTCGCCGGCGGCGATGCGGAGAATCACATCTTCGGCGCGACCGCCCACTATCACGGTATTCGCACCGGAGCGCGCCGCGAGCCGCGCAGCACGCACTTTGGTGATCATTCCGCCTCGGCCGAGCAGGCCCCCGCCGCCCGCCATGGCGTCAAGGGCGGCATCGTCCGCCACAGCCTCATGAACCAGCGGCGCAGCGGGATCCTCACGCGGATCGCGCGCGAAGAGCCCGGGCTGGTCGGTGAGCAACAGCAGCACGTCCGCATCGATCAGGTTGGCGACCAGCGCGCCAAGAGTGTCGTTGTCGCCAAAGCGGATCTCGTCGGTGGCGACAGTGTCGTTCTCGTTTACGACCGGCACTACGCCAAGTTCGATCAAGGTTCGCAGGGTGCTGCGGGCGTTAAGGTACCGACGCCGGTTGGCAAGATCGTCGTGGACCAGCAATACCTGTGCGGTGTGAAGCCCGTGCTGCTGGAAAAACGACTCCCAGGTCTGGACCAGGCCCATCTGCCCCACCGCTGCGGCGGCCTGCAGGCGGTGGACTTCTGCTGGGCGGCTCTTCCATCCGAGCCGGGTCATGCCTTCGGCAACTGCACCGGATGACACCAGCACCACCTCGCAGCCACGCGCCCTCAAGGTGGCTATCTGCGCAACCCAGCCGGCGATGGCTTCACGTTGCAGGCCGCGCCCGCCGTCGGTGAGGAGGGAGCTGCCGATCTTCACCACCCAGCGGCGCGCCCGGCTTATTTCGCTGCGATCCGACATGCCTGGCAACTACCAGCAGAAAAAGGTTCAGGGAGCGTAGATGACTTCGACGCCGTCGTCGTCATCGTCGTCATCGAAGTCCTCATCATCCGGCGAGGACTCGCCAAACCGGGAGCGACGCCTTGCCTCGGCCAAGGCGGCGATGCGCTCGCGGGCCTCGGCCTGCATACGGGCCTGCATCTCGCTCTCGGCGGCAGCGGCTTCGGGTTGCTCGAGTTCGCGCAGCCGCTGGGCCTCGATGTGCTCCATGATCGCGTAGCAGAGAGCCTCGGTGCCATCTGCAGCAAGTGCCGACACCCGGAATACCGGTCCCTGCCAACCGAGTTCCGAGACGATCGCAGCGCAGCGCGACTCGCGCTCGTCTTCCGGGAGCAGGTCGGTCTTGTTCAGAACCAGCCAGCGCTCGCGCTCGGACAGCGTGGTGCTGAACCTGGCGAGTTCACGCTCGATGGCGCGTACGTTCTCTGCGGGGTCGGATTCGTCTGGCGGCAAGACGTCAACCAGATGCAGCAACAGGCGGGTGCGAGTGAGATGCTTCAGGAACCGGATGCCCAGACCCGCTCCTTCCGAGGCGCCCTCGATCAGGCCAGGGATGTCCGCAATCACGAAACTGCGATGGGCGGCCACGCGCACCACGCCGAGGTTCGGCACCAGAGTGGTGAAGGGGTAATCGGCCACCTTGGGCCGCGCGGCGGACACAGCCCGGATCAGAGTGGACTTGCCCGCGTTCGGCAGACCAAGCAACCCGACATCGGCGAGAACCTTGAGTTCTAGCCTCAGGTTGCGGATATCACCGTCGGATCCGGCGGTGCTCTGGCGCGGCGCGCGGTTGGTGCTGGACTTGAAACGGGTATTGCCGAGACCGTGGAACCCGCCCTGAGCCACCAGCAGTCGCTCGCCAGCACGCGTGAGGTCACCGATGACTTCGCCGGTGTCGTCGTCGATCACGGTGGTGCCCACGGGAACGGGCAGGTCAAGATCCTGACCGCTCCTGCCGGTGCAGTTGGCGCCGCTGCCGGACTTGCCCGACTCCGCCCGGAACTGGCGGGTGTAGCGGTAATCGACCATGGTGTTCAGCGCGTAGTCGGCGCACAGGTAGATACTGCCGCCGTCACCGCCGTCGCCGCCATCCGGCCCGCCGAAGGGAACGGACTTCTCGCGACGGAAGCTGACGCAGCCGTTGCCGCCACGCCCGGCCTGGACGTTGATACTGGCCTCGTCGACGAATTTCATAAATGAAAAGCCCCGCCGGGGCGGGGCTTCTGCGGCACCGGGGCGCGGGCCCCGGTCAGACCGCCACGATGCTGACGGTGCGTCGGTTGAACTCGCCCTTCACCGCGAACTCCACGCGCCCATCGGCGGTGGCGAACAGGGTGTGGTCACGGCCCATGCCGACGTTCACGCCAGGGTGGAACTCGGTGCCGCGCTGGCGGACGATGATGTTGCCAGCTTTCACGATCTGACCACCGAAACGCTTCACGCCAAGGCGCTTGCTCTCGGAGTCGCGACCGTTGCGGGTACTACCGCCTGCTTTCTTGTGAGCCATTGTGTAACTCCCTGCCGGTCAGCCGGCACTGATGCCCGTGATGCGTACTTCGGTGAACCACTGCCGGTGGCCGGTTTCGCGCTTGTAGTGCTTGCGGCGCCGGAACTTGACGATGCGGATCTTGTCGTGGCGGCCATGCGAGACGATCTCTGCCTTGACAGAGCCGCCCTGCAGGTAAGGGGCGCCCAATTTGATATCGGCGCCTGCGCCGACCATCAGGACCTTCTCGAAGTTCACGGTATCACCCGCGGCTGCTTCGATCTTCTCGAGCTTGAGGACTTCGCCTTCTTTCACGCGGTGCTGCTTGCCACCGCTTTCGATAACTGCGTACATGCGTCTGCTCCGTGCCGGACCCGTCTGCGGTTCTGCGTTGCCCGTCAGGGCTTGTGGGCGGGGAATCCCGCCGGGCAGTCCGGGCAGCCCCCGCCGGAGGGCGCGGGCTTTGTTCAGGGGCGCGAAGTGTAGGAGAAAGCCGCAGGGCGCGGCAAGCAGCTCGTTCGCGTGAATTCTTGGCCGGCTCGCGTTGACAGTCCCCGCGCCCATTCCTAGCATGCCTGCGCCTTAGCGACCCTGGCCGATATAGCTTATGAAATACGCCTCCGAGGCCATACGCCCGGATTTCGAGGCCCTTGACCGGCTCATCGTGAAGCAACTGCACTCCGATGTAGGGCTGGTGGAAAACATCGGCCAGTACATCGTGGAAGGGGGCGGCAAGCGCCTGCGCCCCCTGCTCTGCCTGCTCACTGCCAGAGCCCTCGGCTATCAGGACGAAGGGCACATCGAGCTCGCAACAGTCATAGAGTTCCTGCATACCGCAACCCTGCTGCACGACGACGTGGTCGACGTCTCCGCGCTGCGACGGGGACGCCCAACCGCCAATGCCCACTTCGGTAATGCATCGACGGTCCTGGTCGGGGACTTCATTTATTCCAGAGCATTCCAGCTGTTGGTCAGGCTGGGGAACCTCGACATCCTGCAACTGATAGCGGACACGACCAATCAGATCGCCGAGGGTGAGGTCGAGCAACTCGCCCGCGCCGGAGACCCGGCCACCACCGAAGAGCAGTACCTCGAGGTTATCCGCAAGAAGACGGCGGTATTGTTCGCGGCAGCATGCAAGGGAGCGGCAATGCTCGCGGGGGTCGACGCCTCACGTCAGGACGCTATAGGACAATTCGGCCTCAACCTCGGCCTTGCATTCCAGATCATCGATGACGTTCTGGACTACGAAGGTGACCCTGATCTCATGGGGAAGAACCTCGGGGACGATCTCGCAGAAGGAAAATCGACCCTTCCCCTGATCCGCGCGATGGTTGCGGGATCCCCCGAGCAGGCGGCCGCGGTGCGCTCGGCGATTCTGGATAAGGATCTCTCCCGCTTGCCCGAGGTCTTGGCCATCATCCGCGAAACCGGCGCGCTCGATTACTCCCGCGGCAGGGCAGAGGAGTTCCGTGACCTCGCGCTGGAGGCTCTGGCGGGCGTGGACGGAGGCGCCTTCGGCGCGAACCTCCGGATGATCGCGGACCTCTCTGCCGGCCGCAGCGCCTGAGGTTCAATCGCAGATCAACGGTCTGCCACATCGAAATGGCGTGACGCGCATCAAGCTACAGGCATCCCGACTCCATGACTGGACTTTCGTGCTATTGCTGCGCAATCACGCGGCAGTAGACTGCTGAAATGGGATAAAGAGCCGATAAACCGGTTCGGGCAGAACACAGGAGCGTCGTGATGCGCACTCGAATTCAGGGATTTGCGACTTCGCTGGCAGCGCTGGGGCTTGCAACGTTCGCGGGAGTTGCCTTCGCTGCCGCCCCGATCGCGAACCCCGACAGCGCAACGACTCCGGCAGGCGTCAACGTGGTCATCCCGGTGATGGCAAACGATAGTGACCCGGACGGAAACTCCATTACGGTCAGCGCAATCTCGTCCAAGCCCGCCAACGGCTCCGCCTCACGATACAACAACCAGATCACTTACCGGCCCAACGCCGGCTTCTCCGGCACCGACACCCTGCGCTACCGCCTCAAGGACAGCACCAACCTCACGGCATTCGGGACCGTCACCATCACAGTGACACCTCCGCTAAACAAAGCACCGGTCGCTGGCGCAGACAGCGCCAGCACCACCTCGCCCAATGCGGTCACCGTGAATCTCCTGGCCAATGACACCGATGCCGATGGCAACACATTGAGCGTCACCGCCAACACGGCACCGGCCAACGGCACCGTGACTCGTACCGGCGGCTCCGCGACCTACACCCCGGCGGCAGGCTTCTCCGGCACCGACACCTTCAGCTACACGCTGAGCGATGGCAAAGGCGGCTCGGACAGCGGCTCCGTCAGCATCGCCGTGGCACCGAAACCCAATACACCGCCGGTCGCCGGTGCTGACACTGCCAGTACCACCTCGCCCAATGCGGTCACCGTGAACCTCCTGGCGAACGACTCGGACGCCGATGCCGATGCGCTCACCGTCACCGCCAACACGGCACCGGCCAACGGCACCGTCACCCGCACCGGCGGCTCCGCGACCTACACCCCGGCGGCGGGCTTCTCCGGCACCGATACCTTCAGCTACACGCTGAGCGATGGCAAAGGCGGCTCGGACAGCGGCTCCGTCA
>CAIYPF010000021.1 GCA_903928015.1 uncultured Gammaproteobacteria bacterium
CATTGCCTTGGCGCCGAGGTAGCAGAAGTAGGAGAGTTCGCCGCCCGGACGCAGGAGGTCGAGGAGGCGGAGCATGATGGTTTCCACCAGCTCATGCTCGAAGTTGTTGAACGGCAGCCCGCAGACCACGCAGTCGTAGGAGCCGGCCTCGAGCGGCACATCCTGGATCGCGGCGTTGTGCAGCGTGACCTGTCCCGGTCGACCCTTCGCCTTCCAGGGGCCGATCACCTTGGCCTCGAGGTCGGTGCAGAACTCGGTGCTGAGCTCGACGATGTCCAGGACGTCCCCGTCGCGCAGCGACTTGAGGATCTCCTTGGTCACCGGCCCGGTGCCCGGCCCCACCTCCAGCACCCGCTTCGGCGAGGTTGCTGTGATGGCCGATTCCGCCAGCTCCCGCGACAGCATGGGAGAGCTGGGGCAGATCGTCCCCACGGTCTTCATGTTGCGGAAGGCGATGGAGAGGAACTGGATCATGCGTGAAAGGTGCAGGATATCAGGGAATCACGGCATTCCTGCGCCATGTCCGAGCGCATCTCCAGCCCCATGCTGAACTCCGGGGGCCATTCTCAGGCCCGGATCACAGCGTGGGGGCGAATTTCTCGGCACCTGTCAGGCCTTCGCAGAACCCCGCAAACACCTGCGGAATCTGCTCCAGGTCGCGCAGGTGCCCCATCTCGACCGTGGTGTGCATATACCGGATCGGGAAGCTCACCAGCCCCGACGGGATGCCGCCGCCGGCCAGGAAGATCGAGTCGGTGTCGGTGCCGCTCGAACCAGGGGTCGCGCCGCGCTGCATCGGGATCGACAGCCGTTCCGCCGTCGCCATGAGGCGCGCCACCACCTCGGGCTGCATCGCGCCGCCCACGGCGACCTTGGGCCCGGCACCCATCTTGAAGTGCCCGTGCTGCGCATGCGTGATGCCCGGGCTGTCGGTGGCGTGGCCGACATCCGTCACCAGCGCCACGTCCGGGTGCAGGCTCGTCGCGATCATCTGCGCGCCGTGGAGGCCAACTTCCTCCTGCACGGTGCTGACCGCCACCACGCGCACCTTGCGCTCCTTCTGCTCGGCGCAGATCCGCAGCGTCTCCGCGGCCACCCAGGTGCCGATGCGGTTGTCGAGTGCACGTGCCACGATCAGCTCGTCCGAGAGCATCATGCTGCTCTCGAGGAACGTGCCCGGATCGCCGATGTTGAGCTTGGCGCGCGCGGAGGCCTCGTCCTTGGCGCCGATGTCGATGAACAGCTCATGCAGCTTGCGCACCTTGGGATCGCCGCTGCGGTCCTGCAGGTGGATGGCGGTGGCGCCGATCAGGCCCAGCACCGGCGCGTCCACGCCTGGGACGCTCGAGCGGAACTGCAGCCGCTTGCCCACGATCGAGCCGGCGTCGATGCCGCCGATCGATCGGCAGTACACGAAGCCGTTGGAATCGATGTGGTTGACCATCAGGCCGATTTCGTCGGCATGCCCGCAGACCGCCACCGTGAACGGCATGGCGCCGCCGGCGGGGGCAGCGGTGGGCGCGAGCTCGGCGAAGCAGTTGCCGTAGGCGTCGTTCCAGGTCCGCGTGGCGCCGTTGGCCCGGACGTACTCGAGCCACACGCGCTGGCCATCGCGTTCGTACCCGGACGGGCTGGGGGTGTCGAGGAGCTTGCGGAGGAACTGGAGTGATTCAATGCGCATCGGCGGGATGGTACGCGTACGTACCGTCCCGCCGATGCGAGGAGACTCACGTTGGTTGTCCGGTCACCGGGCCGCGTTCAGCTGGCTGCGCGCTTGGCCTCGGACTCGGTGAAGAATGCGCTGAAGTCGGCGCCCGTCTTCGGCCTGGCCTTCGGCTTGCCGTTGCTGCCTTCCGTGGACCGTGCCACGGGCATCTGGTAACTGCCGGAGGCGCTGGCTTGCGGTCGCGCCGCCGGGGCCGGGGCTCGTTGGCTGGTGTTGGGCGTCAGCGG
>CAIYPF010000022.1 GCA_903928015.1 uncultured Gammaproteobacteria bacterium
GCGGTCTGGCTGGGGCCCACTGCCAGGGGCTCCTCGGCGTACATCATGCCTGCGTCCATGCGCTCGGCAAGCGAGATCACGCTCACGCCGGCCACCGGGTCGCCCTCCATCATGGCGCGCTGGATCGGCGCGGCGCCGCGCCAGCGCGGCAGCAGCGATCCATGCAGGTTGATGGCAAAGACATCGGAAAGCAAGGGCGGCGAGAGCTTCTGCCCGAAGGCGATCACCACGAACACCGGTCCCGGCTGCGGCCTTCCATCGCGCGCGGCACGCTGCGCCGCCGCGGTGGCCGCGGAGCGGATGAGTTCGCACTGGTCCGGCGCGTTGCAGTCCTCCGGGCGCAGGAGCGGCAGCCCGCGCGCGAGCGCGAACTCGCTGATCGGCGTCGGCGTCAGCTGCTTGCCGCGCCCCGCCACGCGGTCGGGCTGGCTCACCACGAGCGCCACGCGGCCGGCATCGGCAAGCATCCGCAGCACCGGGACGCCGAACGCACCGGCGCCCAGGAACACCACGTCAGGCAGCGTCGCCGGGGCCTCGTGCAGAGTGCCGTGCGCAGCAGGCGCGCCCTCCATCTCAGGCATCTCCATCGGCGGCGGCCTTCAGGTCCTTGACGGCGCGACGCACCCGCAGGCGGTCGAGCGGGCTCATCTTGTCGATGATGAGGACGCCCTCGAGGTGGTCGAACTCGTGCTGCCAGACGCGCGCGGAGAAATCGGAGCTGGTCTCGGTGAACTCGCGCCCGTCGATGTCGAGCGCACGGATCGTGACCTGCGTCGGTCGGCGCACTGAGCCGCGGATCTCGGGAAGGCTCAGGCAGCCCTCGTCCATCGATTCGAAATCGCCACCGAGCTCCACGAACACCGGGTTGATGTAGGCCTTGCGGGGCACCCCGCGCTCGTGGGTCCCGGTCACGAAGATCCGGAGCGACTCGCCCACCTGCGGGGCAGCAAGTCCCGCGCCCTCTTCCAGGTCCATGAGCAGGAACATGTCCTCCACCAGCTCGCGTATGGAACTGTCGACGGCCTTCACCGGCTGGGCCTTGCGGCGCAGGACGGGGTCCGGGTAGAGGACCACCTGCCGCTTGGGGACTCGCGTGTCGGGACGGGCTCCGTTGGCTGCGTTCGGGGCTGGTTCGGGCATGCGCTTTCGATGCTACGCTACGGAATCCACGAAGGAGACTGCACGTGATCTTCGGTTGGCGCAAAGGCGATTCAAGCAATTCCGAGAAGCCGTTCGAGCCGCAGCCTGAAAAGGCGCGGAAGTTCTTCGACCACGCCCGCACCGTGGGCGCGACGGAGCAGCTCGACTACTCCCTCAAGCTCTTTGCGAACGGGCTGAAGTTCGACCCGGGCAACATGGTCGCCCACCAGGGCATGTACGAGGTGGCGTGCAAGTTCCACGACCAGAAGTCACCTGCCAGCGGCAAGGACCTCAAGGAGATCGAGGGCCCCGGCCCGATCGACAAGATGGTCGTGACCGAATACACGTGGATGCGTGACCTGAACAACGTCACGGCCGCCATGCGCTTCATGGAAGCGGCGGGCAAGGCCGGGCAGTCCGAGGTGGGCCAGTGGCTCGCGCCCAAGCTCATCAACATGCTTCGCAACGCGATGCAGAAGAAGCCGCTGAAGAAGGTCTGGGTCCAGGCCATCGACCTCTTCTCCGAGGTCGAGGCATGGAACGAGGCGTTCGCATCGGGCGAGGAGGCGCAGCGCCTCGATCCGTCCGACGGCGCGCTCGAGCAGCGCATCCGCCAGCTCACCGCGGCGCGCGCCATCCAGCAAGGCGGCTACCAGCAGAACTTCGGCCAGACCGGCGGCTTCC
>CAIYPF010000023.1 GCA_903928015.1 uncultured Gammaproteobacteria bacterium
AGAGATGGTGACCTACTCGGCAAACCAGGGTGCCAAGGGTTGGGCGGCCACCAAGGCCCGTTCGCTGACCCGCGTGCCGGCTGCCGGCAGCGGCACCTGATCCGCTTGCTGACACATCCCGCATTGGACGCGATCTCGACGGTGCCATCGGCGCCGCCGGAGTCTTCCGTGTCGGATTCTCACATGTTGCCGAGCCCGATCCTCTACGCACTGCTCGCGAGCGTGGCCAGCATCGGCCTCACGGCGTGGTGGGTGAACCGGTCGCTGCGTCGCCGCGTCGAACGCGCGGAACGCGCAGCCGCCGAAAGCGCGCGCAACGCCGAGATCGCGTCCATGACGCGCGGCCTGGCGCACGAGATCAAGAATCCGCTGTCCACGGTGGCCCTCAACGCGCAGCTCCTGCGCGAGGAGATCCTGGACTCCGCCCTCTCCGAGGAAGACCGCGCCGGCATGACCCGCCGCGTGGACACCCTCGCCCGGGAGGCCGCCCGCCTGCGCGACATCCTGACCGACTTCCTGCGCTACGCGGGACGCATGCAGCTTGACCTGCGCGACTGCGACCTGCGCGACGTGGCCGGCGAGATCGCCGACTTCTTCATGCCCCAGGCAGAGCAGGCCCGCGTCCGCTTCGTCGTCGAGGCGTGCGACCGCCCGGTGCAGGTCCATGCGGACCCCGCCCTCCTCAAGCAGGCCTTGCTCAACCTCCTGCTGAACGCGGTGCAGGCCATGGAAGCACTGCCCGAGGACCGCCCGCGCACGCTGCGCATCGCCGTCCGGAAGGAGCAGCCGGAAGCCCGCGGCAGCACGCCGCAGGCGGTCATCGAGGTCGACGACACCGGACCCGGCATCCCGCCCGAGATCGCCACCGACTGGTTCGAACCGTATCGCACCACCAAGCCCGGCGGCAACGGCCTCGGCCTTGCCACCACCCGGCGCATCGTGGAAGCGCACGGCGGCAGCATCGAGGCGCTGAAGTCACCGGAAGGCGGCGCGCGCTTCCGGATCACCCTTCCCGAGTCACGCGGCACGACGGCGGGCACTGCGGAGCGCTGAACGCGCCCCACGCACCCCGCGCGTCAGTCGAGCCAATCCTTCTTCTTCAGCCGCTCGGGCACGTACGTCTCGGTGACGTACGAGATGTCCTTGGTGATGAGCGATTCCACTTCCATCTTGAAGCCGTTGTTCAGGAGCCCCTCGATCTCCCGCTGCCATCCCTTGTGGCCCTCGAACCACGGGTACGCGGCGATCTCCCGCGCGCGCTTGATGTCGGTGTCGTTGAGGGCGATCTGCACGTCGTCGGTCAGGCCGCAGGCGCGGTAGTCGGAGGCGCGGATGCCCAGGTACTTGGCCTCCGGGATCGCCAGCCGCTCGCTCTCGAAGGCCAGCGAGATGCTGCCCTGCTTGATGACGCTGTAGATGTAGTGCCCCCACGGGTCGCAGTCGAGCAGGCAGTAGACGGGAAGGCCCAGTTCCTCGTTGAGGCGCCGCAGCAGGCGACGCACGCCGCGCGGCGGCTGGCCGCCGCCCTCGGTGAGGATGCAGTTGTGCTTCTCCCAGAACCGGTCCTCGTTGAAGCGGCTCCAGACGGTGTTCTTCTCGACGTGCAGCACGAACTTGGCGTCGCACTTCTTGAACTTGATGACGTCGGGCTCCACGATGGACGGAATGGCGTAGCCGCCCGAACCCATGCGCCGGCA
>CAIYPF010000024.1 GCA_903928015.1 uncultured Gammaproteobacteria bacterium
CGCTCCTACGGCGGCATCGCACGCCGCCCCCATGCAGGAGCGGGCCATGCCCGCGACAAGAGCACCGCAACCCGCACAGTCGGGGACACGGCCCCCTCCTACCGTTGGAACCGCTTGCCAGCCCGATTGGCGAACCGCTAGCGTTGGACAAACACACATCGGGAACCGCACACATGGGCCAACTGGCAGGACGCGCCGCGATCATCACCGGCGCCGGCGACGGCATAGGCCGCGCCATCGCGCGGCGCTACGCGCAGGAAGGCGCCTCGGTGCTTGTCGCGGAACTCGACGAAGCCACCGGCCGCGACGCCGCGCAGTCGATACGGGCAGAAACAGGCGCCCGCGTCGAATTCCTGCGCACCGACGTCAAACGGAAGGATGATGTGCTCGCGATGGTCAACACCGCCGTGCAGCACTTCGGCCGCCTCGACATCCTGGTGAACAACGCCTGGGGCGGCGGCAGCACCTGCCGAGTGGAGCTCAAGACCGATGCAGACCTGCAGCACGGCCTCGAGATGAACCTCTGGGCGGGCTTCTGGGCGATGCAGGCCGCCTTCCCGCACATGCGCGCGCAGCAGTGGGGCCGCGTGATCAACATCTGCTCGCTGAACGGCGTGAACGCGCACATGGGCACATTGGAATACAACGTGAGCAAGGAAGCGCTGCGCACCCTCACGCGCACCGCGGCACGCGAATGGGCGCAGCATCAGATCTGCTGCAACGTGATCTGCCCGGGCGCCGCTACCGCGGCCTACAAGCGCTTCCGCGAGCGAGCACCGCAAATGGCTGATGCAATAGCCGCAGCTAATCCCATGGGGCGCGTGGGCGACCCGGACTCGGATATCGCCGGCGTTGCGGTTTTCCTCGCCTCGGAGGATTGCCGCTACGTGACGGGCAACACGCTCTACGCCGACGGCGGCGGGCACATCAACGGGGTTGCGTGGGCGCCGGAGTTGCCGGAGACGCGCTGAGGCCTCACGCCCCACCCCCGCACGCCGGAAATGCGGGATCAGGTTCTCGCCGACATTGCGGATGGTCTCCACGATCGCCGAGTGCGGCACGGTGTTCATCCGGGACAGGAAGAGCACCTCGTCGGCGCCCGCTTCCTTCAGGCGCGTCACGTAGCGGATGCAGTCATCGGCTCTCAGATAGCCATCCTGCGCGACGGTGCAATTGCTGACCTACTCGCCGCATGACGGCGGAGTACAGCCTCTTCACAGCACGATCGCCAAGGCCAGCGGCAAGGTGATCACCGCCGCCAGGTTGCCGATCAGCACGATCGAGGCCACGCGCGCCGGGTCTTGCGCATAGCGCTCCGCGAACAGGAAATTCATCACCGCCGGGGGCAGCGCGCCGAAGACCAGAAACATCGCCGACTCGCGCTCGCCCAGCCCCACGAGGCGGGCAAGACACCACGCCAACGCCGCGCCCGCCGCCGGGCGCAACAGCGCGATCAGCACCGCCACACGCAGATCCGTGAAACGCACCGCCGTCATGCGCACGCCGAGTGCGAAGAGCAGCAGCGGAATCGCGATGTCACCCACCATGCGGCAGGCCTCGCGCAGCGGCGGCCAGAGCGCGATGCCCAGCAGGTTGACGGCAAACCCTGCGGCCATTGCCGCAACGGAGGGCACGCGCAACACACCGAGCATTCCTGCGCGGGGATCGAGCAGGCGCACGCCCACCGAGAAATGCAGCAGATTGCTCACGATGAACAGCATCACCGCAGCAGGCAGCGCCTCCTGCCCCCACGCCAGCACAGCGAGCGGCAGGCCGATGTTGGCGCTGTTGTTGAACATCATCGGCGGCACCACGGTTTTCCAGTCGAGCCGCAGCATCTGCGCTACAGCCCGGCCGATCAGCCCGCACAGCACAATCAGCAGAACAGCGCAAAGCGCGAGCGGCAGATACGTCCGCGGTTCGAAGGCGCGATCCGACAGTGCCGCAAAGACCAGCGCCGGCACGAAGATGTCCATGTTCAGGCGGTTCGCCACCGTCATCTCGGGCGCGTGGCGGCGGGCATAGAGGTATCCCGCGCCCACGATCGCGAAGATCGGGAACAGGATCGAGACGATGCGGATCAGCATCTCCATGCGTGCGCCCGGATGATCACGCGGCCAGCATCTGCACCACCTCGATCAGGCGGCCGTCGACGTCGGCGATGAAACCGACGCGCACGCCGTGATCGGGCATGTTCCGTGGCGCCTGCACGATGCGACCACCCGCCGCCTCGGCCCGCGCAAACACGGTGTCGATATCGGTCGTGATGAAACCGGGGATCACGTCGCTGTCGCGCGGTGCAGGACGACCGGGCCAGCGCCAGATGACCAGCGTGACCTCGCCTGCCATATCCGCGCCGCGGATCAGGATGATCTCTTCGATCGGCTCGCCGGCCACGGCGGAGCTCACGCGCTGCAGTTCGTGGTAATCGAACACGGCCTTGTAGAACTCCGCCGTGCGGTCGAGGTCACCGACCACAAGTTTGGTGAAGGCGTAGGTGCTCTCGGGCCGGGCTGCAGGTGTCATGGGCGTGTCCTTGTGCGGCTCAGAGATCCGCGACCTTCAGCACGATCTTGCCGCGCGTATGGCCGCTCTGTACCGCCTCGTGCGCGCGCGCCACGTCGCGCAGCGCGTACTCGTGCAGCGGCGGCAGCGTGATGTGCCCTTCCACCAGCAGCTTCGCGATCTGTGCGAGTTGCACGTTGCAGCCCACGTCCACCATCGTCGAGAACACGCGGTTCACGCCTTTTGCGGCGCCTGCGACGGCGGCTGCAGGGATATCGCCATCGTCGGTCAGCGTGGGGATGCTGACGAAGGTGCCACCCGTGCGCACCATGTCGAGTCCGTTCGGGATGGTGCTCGCGCCCACCGCGTCCATCAGGTAATCGAGACCGCCCGGCGCCCAGGCCGCCACGGCCTCAGAGATGTTCTCTTTGCGGTAATCGATCACGCGCTCCACGCCGAGGCTTTTCAGGTACTCGACGTTCGGCGTGCTGCAGGTGGCTGCCACACGCGCACCCGCCCAGCGCGCGAACTGCACGGCAAAGCCGCCCAAGCCGCCGGATCCGCCGTGGATCATCGCCATCTGGCCGGCCTGCAGCCCTCCGCGATCGAAGAGCCCCTGCCACGCCGTGAGCGCAGCGACAGGCAACGCCGCTGCCTGCGCAAAGCTCATTCCCTCCGGGATGTGCGCCACACGGTCCGCCGAGGCGATCGCGAATTCCGCGTAACTGCCCTGCCCGCCCTGGCCGTGGTTCGTGGGCGTGAAAACGCGATCGCCGGGAGTGAAACCACTCACGTTGGCGCCCACGGCGTCGACCACGCCCGCGGCATCGAAGCCGATGACACAGGGAAATGTGTAGGGCCTGAAGGCCGCCAGCATGCCCTGGCGGTTTTTCCAGTCCGCGGGGTTCACGCCGGCATAGGCGATGCGCACGCGGATGTCGTCAGGCCCCGGCTCGGGCGTGGCGATCTCGCCGTAACGCAGGACGTCGGGGCCGCCGGTTTCTTCGATGATGACTGCAAACATGCGCGTGTCTCCTGGAGTGTTCAGTTGCCTTCGCCCGAGGCCACGATGGCCGGATGCGCCCACGGCGGGATGACCGGATCCTCGATACGCTCGCGGCCGTCCAGCGTGTACACGGGCAGGCCGTGCGCCAGCGGGAAATGCAGGCTGTACGCGCACAAGCCGGTGCGCTCGGCAGCCGGCAGATGGCAGAGCGCGAGCCCTGTCTCGACGATGTATTCGACGCGCTCGGTGGGGTATTGCTCTGGAATCAGATCACTCGCGCCCGGCGTGCGGATCGCGGTGCTGGGCGCGAGCATGTTGACGGCGATGTTGTGCGGCTGCAGTTCCGCGGCCGTGCCCTGCACGAAGCGGTGCACTGCGGCTTTGGTAGCGGCATAGACGGTAGCGCCACCGTAGGTGGCCCACTCGTCGTACGGTTTGCCCGGCGGCTGCGCCGTCACGGAACCCAGCACAACGATCCACCCCGCACCCCGCTTTTTCATTTCGGGCACGGCCGCCTGTATCAGCTGGAACGGCGTGCGCAGATAGTGGCCGACGGTGTGGTCGAACATCGCGAGCGGCATGCTCGTGACAGGCGCGTACTCGGCCTTGCCGCCGCTGTGCACCAGGATATCCAGCCCGCCCGCGAGTTCCACCGCTCGGGGGACGAGCGACTGCACATCGGCATCGTTCTCGATGTCCGCCACCAATGGCATGGCACGCCCACCGGCTGCTTCGATCAGCGCCACGGTTTCGCGCAGCGTGCCCGCGTACTGCCCCGCGGTGTCGAGGCTGCGCGCGCTCACCACCACGGTGGCGCCTTCGGCCGCGAGCCGCTGCGCCATGGCGCGGCCGATGCCGCGGCTGGCACCGGTGACGAGTGCGATCTTGCCCTCAAGGAGTGTGCTCATGCGTGTGTCCTGTTGCCGGGTTCGGTGGTGTTGTTCAGAGCGCGATCACGCCCGTCTCGAGCGGGCAGAAGGCATGGCAGAGCGCCGTGTCGATGATCTGCACGCCGGATTCCGGATCGAAAGAACGGTCCACGTGCGCCCAGTGGTGCGGGTGGACCATGTAATCGACGGTGAGCCCCTCGAGCGTGGCGTATTCCTGCTCCCACACATAGCTCCACGGCGCGACGCCCGAGGCATCCCAGTCGAGAGTGATGGCGCGGCTCAGCCGCCAGTTGAGGATGGCGGGGATCTGCGCGGCCATTTCCAGCGTGTCGCGCTCGAAGCGCGCCTGTGCGCCTGTCGACACCTCCGGCAACAGCCGGAACAGTGCAGTGCGCTTGATGCCGTTCGCGAGTGCGGGCACGCGTGCGCCGGCATCCACGGTGTCCAGCCCCAGTGCACTCACGGCGCTGCAGTGCGCGGAGAGAAGCGGCAACATGCGCTCGCGCCAGTGCCCGGACTGACACGCGTCCTCAGCCGTTGCTCGGTCGGCATACACCAGATCCAGCGTGAAATGCCCCGCGCCGTAAGCGGGCACCAGATTCTGGCCAAGGCGGAAGGTGTCCAAGCCCGGCAGTGCCGCGCAGGCCTCTGCCACCGCAGCACCGAAAGAGGCGATGTCTGCGGCAGGGACAGACGCCGGCAGATACAACTGCGCCGTCTCCCGCCACTGCGCAGGCGACACCAGAAAAGGCGACACATCCTCAGGCCCCGGAAGCTCCGCGTCCGCAGATACCAGAAAGCGGCGCTCGCGCGATTCGACGAGGCTGTCGATCTCTTGCCAGAACGCAGCTACCGCGGGATCACCCGAGCGGAATCGCATGGCCCAGAACGCGCCGGCATCCGGCAAAGACCAGCGCAACCACAGCGTGTTGTGCTGGTCGGCAAGCGCGAGCGGCGGCGACACCCACTCATCCTGCAACACCAGACCGCGCTGCTGCGCGCCCGGCACGTAGCGCTCGCGGAGCATCTCGCGCAGTGCGGGCAGATCGGCGGGAGCGACATCGATGCGGTCGAGTACGGTGATCATGCGGACGCCTTGTGTGGTGGAGCGCGGGAACGCGCGGATCCGGCACCTAGAACGAGCCCAGCAACTGCTCCGTCACCGGCGTCAGCTCGGGCGTTGCCATGGCCGCCAGATAGGCCGCGCGCTGCTGCGCCATGCCCTGCGTCATCTCGCGGTGCGTGGTGACCCAGAAATCGCCAGCCGCCAGTTGGCTGAAGATGCGCCGCGCCGCCTCCACGCCCGTGATGCCCTCGTGCTCGAGCATCGCGCGCATCACCTCACGGTGGTGCAGCGCCATCCGCTCCTCCACCGGCTGCGTGTCATCGAAAATCTTGGTCGCCACCGGCCCCGGCAGGATGGCCGAGACGGTGATGGGCGCTTTCTTCACGAGCATCTCGAGACGCAGGCACTCGGAGAAAGACAGCACGGCGTGCTTCGAGAGGATGTACGCCGCCTGCACGGGCATCATCCCCAAGCCGCCCACCGAGGAGGTGTTGGCGATCCACGCGGGCTTGCCGGCCGCGAGCATGCGCGGCGCGAAAGCACGCACGCCGTGGATCACGCCGTGGATGTTGATGTCGAGGGTTTTCTCCCAGAGTGCCGCGGGAATTTCCCAGATGAAGCCCAGCGTCTCCACACCGGCGTTGTTCACGAGCAGGCGCACATCGCCCCAGGTCTCGTGCACGGTGGCGGCAAGGCGATCGATGGACTCGGGGCTGGAGACATCCGTGTGTACCGTCATCGCCTCGGCACCCGATGCACGGATGACAGCAGCCACGGCCTCCATGCGCGGGACGGAGATATCGGCCAGCACCACCTTCATGCCAAGCGAGGCTGCGTGCAGCGCCAGCCCCTCGCCAATGCCAGACCCGGCACCCGTGATGACCGCGACACCACCTTCGAATGCAGCGCGCTCCTGATCCATGCGATTCTCCCCGTCGGAAACGATTATTCTTGGGTCAGACTGACACAGCCGCGGGCCATGCGCCTGCTCCATCCGGATGAGGACTGTAACCCGTGCGCGTCACCCGACTGGATCACGTGAACATCCATACCGCGCAGTTCGACGAGAGCCTGCACTTCTACACCGAGGTGATCGGCCTGGTGAGCGGGCCCATTCCCGGCGCGCTGGCCGCGCCGTCCGGGGAGCCGCCGCGCGGTGCCTGGCTCTATGACACGGGCGGGCACCCGATGCTGCACCTGATACGCAGCGCGGCGCACGTGCCTGAGGCGAGCATCCCCGCAAGGCTCGATCACTTCGCCATCGCCTGCGAGGATCTGGAGGGCTACGCGGAGCGCTTCGCGCAGAACGCAGTGCCCTTCGAGCGCGTGAGCTATCCGCAGTTCGGCATCTTCCAGCTGGTGGTGCACGACCCGAACGGTATCAAGATCGAACTGGGCTTCAGCCGCGCCATCGTCGAGGCGCCTCAGCCCCCGTAACCCTGATCCCCCGGCGCACCCGGAAAATGCGGGTGATAGATCCCCGTGATCCATCCCCCATCCACCACCAGTTCCGTGCCGCAGATGTAGGAGGCCTGATCGCTCGCGAGAAACACGCTCGCCTGCGCGATCTCGGCGGGCATGCCCACGCGCTGCAGCGGGATGTTGCCGAAGCCCTGGTTGATCTGCTCCACGCTCAAGCCGTTGGGATTGCCCATGGCGGTGTAGACCCCGCCCGGCAGCACCGCGTTCACGCGTACGCCCCGCGGGCCGAATTCCAGGGCTGCCGCGCGCGTCAGCCCGCGCACGGCCCACTTGCTGGTGACGTAGGCCGAGTAGCCGTTGGCCCCGCGGGTGCCATCGACGGATCCGATGTTCACGATCGCACCGCTGCGCCGGCGCACCATCGCCTCACCCACATACCGCAGGCCCAGCATGGTGCCCAGAAGGTTCACGTCCAGCACACGCTGGAAACTCTGCTTGTCGTAGTCGAGCAGCGAACGGAAATCATTGATGGCTGCGTTGTTCACGAGCACGTTCACGGGCCCCAGCGCCGACTCGGCTGCCGTAAGCGCCGCGGCCCAGCTCTCCTCGCTGCTCACATCGAGCCGGCAGAAGCGTGCGGCCTCACCGAGTTCGGCAGTGAGGGCGCGGCCCTCTTCCTCCAGTACATCGGCCACCAGCAAGCGCGCACCCTCTGCCACGAATGCCCGTGCCGTCGCCTCACCCATGCCGCGGGCCGCGCCCGTCACGATCGCCACCTTGCCGTCCAGCCTGCCCATCGCGCGCTCCTCGTTGGTATGAACACTGGCCCGAGTGTACTGGCATCGCAGCGCCCCGGTGTATCGTTCACCTACCCCGCACGAGGACATACACAATGGATCAGTCAAAGGCCCTGCAACGGCTGCTGGACGAGCGCGATATCGCCGTCCTGCTCGCCACCCTTGCCCGCATTCTCGACAGCCGCGACTGGTCGCGTGTGCCCGAGGTGGTCACCGCGGATGTGAGCTTCGATTACACGGACAGCGGCACCGATGTGCACGGACGCGAGGCGCTGCTCGCGAATTTCCGGCAGTTCCTCGATGTCTGCGGGCCGAGCCAGCATCTGCTCGGCAGCATCATCATCGAGGTGAAGGGAGACCACGCGCTATCGCGGAGCTACGTGCAGGCACGCCACCGCAGCAAAGATCCGGCAGACCCGCGCCTCTTCGACAGCAACGGCGAGTACATCGACCGCTGGGAGCGCCGCGCGGAAGGCTGGCGCATGGTGCATCGCCGCGCGATCTGGGCGAGCATGAGCGGGGATCCTTCGGTGATCGGGTTCGGGGGTTGAGCGTTCAGGAGCGCGCGGTTGGTCGCGGGCATGGCCCGCTCCTACGGGGAACCACCGCGCCAATGTAGGAGCGCGCCATGCGCGCGACAGCGGTATCTCCCGCGGCACAGTCGCGGGCATGGCCCGCTCCTACGGGGAACCACCGCGCCAATGTAGGAGCGCGCCATGCGCGCGACAGCGGTATCTCCCGCGGCACAGTCGCGGGCGTGGCCCGCTCCTACGGGGAACCACCGCGCCA
>CAIYPF010000025.1 GCA_903928015.1 uncultured Gammaproteobacteria bacterium
CGACGCGGTACCCCGCCGCCTCGCCGGCCACGACGATCGCGCCCCACGCCGCCGAGGTGTAGAACGCCCGGACGTTCTCGAACACGACCAGGTCCCAGCGCCCGAGCCCGAGGAGGCGGCAGAAGTGCTCGACGATTCGCCTCGTCGGCGGATGGTCCAGCCCCTTGGGGACGTCGTGGCCGTTCAACGCCGAGCTGTGGGCCACACACGGCAGGCTCACGAAGCACAGGTGGCACGGCCTCACCTGTTCGGGCTGCACGAGCAGCAAGTTCCTCAGTGCGTTTTGCGCGCAGATTCCGCCACCGCAGATTCTGTCCAGGCGCTCCGAATAGATATTCGCGTCGCTGTCGCACTCGACGCTCTGCTCCATCGTGTACGGTCTGCTCAGCTCGCCGGCCTTCGCGAGCTGGCGGAGCGCCGACGCGAAGGACGAGGTGCCGGCGCAGATCTCGGCGACGCGCAGCGGGTCTCCCGCGATGGGGCCATCGCTCTGCTCGCAGCCCAGGCAGCACCACGGCTGGCCGGTCCTTGCCTTGATGCCCGGCCGGTTGCCGCGCATCAGGGCCACACACTCACGGTGGAACGTCGCGCCGCAGCGGCTGCATCGAACCATCGTGCCGTCCGCCTCGCACCGGCATCGTCCGCATATGCCGACGAGCCCGGCGTTGGCCCCGCAGCCCTCCGGCGGCACGAAGAGCAGAGTGCCACGATCAATGGGCACGCGACGAGTGCGAGGAGGCGCGCGGTGACTCGGAGCCCCTGCGGCTGCGCATGCCGTAGCAGGAGCAGTCGCTCGGTCGGCAGGCTCCGGTCCGTGCGCCTTGCGCCCATCGCCGACCGCGCGCACTCTGGAAATCTCCGAACTCATCGCCTCCGCCGACTGCAGCTCTCCCGCACCCTCCCCCAGCCTTGCTTCAAGTTTGTCCGCAGAGCGCGGCTCGTCCTCCCGTGCCGTCGAGGAGCCAGACTCGTCGTCGCGCGGCGGTTCCGTTGCGCTCTCTGCGGAGAGTTCGGGCGCGCAACCTCCGGAAAGCTCCCGCGCAGGTTCCGTCTGCCCTGCCAGGTCGTCCTCGCACAACCATGAGGCTGTGTCGTGCTCGGGACCTAGCGCACCGCCGCCGGCGTCGTCCTCCGCGGGCACATAGCCCGGGGTGTCGTTGTCACCGACCGCGCCGAAAGGCAGCTCGCTGGCAGGGCAAGCGGCTGGCGTCTGCGCGGCCATGCCGGCGTGTCCATGCGCGCCATCTGGTTCGTCGGTGCTTGGCGCGCTAGCTGCATGCGCCTGGCCAGCAGAGCGGGCCGTCAGCCTTCGCCCGCGCAGCCGTGACTCGAAAGTGCTTCTGCTGATCACCATGCGACTCGCGAGCCACAGCCACGCACCCACCACATTCGGCCGCGGGCCACTCCCGAGCAGGTCATCGATGTGCGCCCATTCCAAATCGGTGAATTGCCGAAGCATTCCGAGGCGGCGACAAACAAAAATTCCTTGAAAAGGCAAAACATCCCCGACTCCTCTCTTGGTAACTACTACTAGTACCCTGGTTGAATTCGCACTGGGAATCTCGGTGGGCCCAGACCAGCGAGTGAGAGCCGCTCAGTGGGCTTTTGCTGTGCACGCTCAGTGACATTTCGCGCGTGATTTCC
>CAIYPF010000026.1 GCA_903928015.1 uncultured Gammaproteobacteria bacterium
AGGTCAGACCACGGGAAATGCAGGCTCACGCGCGGGTTCTGCGCGATGTGCGTGGCCTTGCGGCTCTCGAGATTGGTGTAGAAAACGAAGCCGCGCTCGTCGCAGTGCTTCAGCAGCACGAAGCGCTGCCACGGGCGCCCGTCGGGCCCCACGGTGGCAAGCGACATTGCGGTGGGATCACGCAGGCCCGCGGAGATGGCCTGCTGCATCCAGCGCTCGAACTGCAGGAACGGAGACTCGTCCAGATCGGCGCGGTCCAGACCCGCGGCGAGGTAATCCCTGCGAAAACCTTCAAGATCCATTGCGCTCCCCCTGCAGGACAGACCCGAGGTTAGCAGATACGCCGCCGCGCCCGCCCCCGATCCGCCGCACGTTTCATGCCGCTGTAACAATGGCCTGCACAATTGGGGCTCCTTGCAACAGGACCAATGGATACATGGCCAAAGCACTCGCCACAGACCCGAAGAACCTCTCTGACCGCAAACTCTGGGAATTGCTGCGCGCACGCGCCGGTGAACTCGAGCAACGCGAACGTGATGTCATTCGCCGGGAACTCTTCGCCCGCGGGCAACTGATGCCCGGCAGGAATTACCACGCACCGCGCTGAATACGCGGGCGCCCGCCCCGTCACGGAAATTTCATAGCACCGTCACATCCCTTCCACGTTCCTGCCGCAGCCTGAGGGCCATGGAACTCTCTGACCGAAAGCTCCTCGCGGGCATACAGCGGATCGATCTGCTCACCTTCGGCTGGTGCCACGCACGCACCCGCATCAACGCACTGTCCTCGGCGGCACGCAAAGTTTCGCGAAGCGCGGACGGCTGGCTCTACCTGTTGCTGCCCCTGCTCTACACGGTGATTTACGGTGGCGAGGCCCGGGCCTTCGTGAGCACCGCAGCGCTTGCCTTCGGGCTTGAGCGTCTGGTGTATCTGGTGCTGAAGAACACCTGCCGCCGACGCCGTCCGCCGGACTTCATCCCGCATTTCCGCAGCTTGGTGACACCCGGCGATACTTTCAGTTTCCCCTCGGGCCACACCTCGGCAGCGTTCCTGTTTGCAGGACTGTGCGCGGGGGAATTCGGGCTCTGGGCAACGCTGCTGCTCTACCCGTGGGCCGCGCTGGTGGGCGTGTCACGGGTGCTGCTCGGCGTGCATTTCCCCAGCGATATCGTGGCCGGCGCACTGCTCGGCAGCAGCCTGCTTATTGCCAGCCAGGAATTGGTGACTGCCGCAGGCCTGTAGGAGCGGGCCATGCCCGCGACAACCGATCACCTGTGGGAGCGGGCCATGCCCGCGACCAAATCACCGCGCCATCGTCAACGGCAGATCCTGCACGTAAGCGAGCTTCAACTCACGCGCCGCAAAGCGCAGCCCCTGCGCCAACCGCTCGATCCGATCCTGATAGCGAATCGCCATATCGAGTTTCCACTCCTGCCCCTCACGCATGTAGACGTGCGAGGCAAGGCAGTAGGTCTCGCCGATGAAGAGATCATCACCCTGCCACTCCCCCGTGTGGTTGCCCACCAGATGGAATGTGCGGTCGTACTGGCGCAGCACCTCCATGCCCTGGAGGATCGCCGGCAGCCCGTCCATCACATAGCCCGGCCCGCTGATCTTGCAGTGCGGTGCGAGCACGCGGTGGAACTCGTC
>CAIYPF010000027.1 GCA_903928015.1 uncultured Gammaproteobacteria bacterium
CACGGGCGAGGGCTTCGACGCGGTGCAGTCGGCGGTCGGCTTCACGCTGGCGGCCAACCTCGAGAAACTCACGCTCACGGGCGGACTCGGCGTCGCCGGGACGGGCAATGCCACAGACAACCTGATCAACGGGAACGATGCCTCCAACGCCCTCAGGGGCCTCGACGGCAATGACACGCTTGTCGGCGCCGCAGGTAACGACACGCTCACGGGCGGCGCAGGAGCAGATGCCTTCCGCTTCATTGCCGCGCCGGAACTTGCCGGTAATGTCGATCTGATGGCCGATTTCGCATCCGGTGTCGACCACATCGAGCTCGACAACGACGTGTTCACTGCTCTCGGCGGCGCTCCGGGTACGGCACTTGCGGCGGGCCAGTTCCGCGCCGCTGCGGGCGCCACCACGGCGCTCGATGCTGACGACCGGATCATCTTCGATCTCAGCACCGGCGCGCTCTACTACGATGCCGACGGTAGCGGCGATGTCGCCATTGCGCTGCAGTTTGCGCGGATTGGTACGACCACACATCCCGCGCCCGTTGCGGCGGACTTCCTCATCGTCGACTGATCGACTCGCCCCGCGCCCCGCGCTTCGCGGGGCCGATGACGGAGCTGGCTCAGAGGGCGTTTGGCAGTTCCGACACGGCGTCGCTGCCGGAGGGCAGGCTGAACAGGCTGCCGTCCCGGCCCAGCGTTACCGGCCCCGCGAAGGCTTCCGGCACGCCTTGCAGGAAGGCGGCCTCCAGCCCTGGCAGCAGCAGCGGCGGCACGACGTGATAGAGCAGCAGGTGTCGCACGCCAGCGGCTGTGGCGCTCTTCGCGGCATCGACGGGGCTGCTGTGGTAGCCGGGAATGTCCGTCGTCACCTTCGCGATGATGGGCCGATTGGCAGCAAGCGCTGCGCGGTGCATGCCAGCGACCATCTCCGGCGACAAGGCTTCGTGCACGAGCAGATCCGCGCCCTTGGCCACGGTCTCCAGGCTTGTCGAGCGCGCGGTGTCCCCGCTCACGACCACCGAGCGCCCGCCATACTCGATGCGGTAGCCCACGGCCGGATCCACCGGTGCGTGGTTCACGGCAAACATCCGCACGGTAACGCCCTCGCGCTCCAGCACCACCACGGACTCGCCGGGAGCAGGCACGGCAATTTCGCTTGCCTGCATGCCGTGGCCCGAGAGGGGCGCAACCACGTCTCCGTGGTGCGCGCTGCGGTAACGCGAATCGGCCGCATAGGCGCCGTTGAAACCCGCGACAACCTGCGCCGTGCCGGGCGGTCCCAGCACCGGAAGCGGTGCTGTGTTGGCAGCATTCACCCAGCGCAGCATCGCGAGTTCGCCGATGCCGTCGATGTGGTCGGAGTGGAAGTGCGTGAGCAGCAGGGCGTCGATGGATCCCAGCGGAAAGCGCATCCGCGTGAGGTTGCGCGCGCCGCCCGATCCCGCATCTATCACCAGATGCAGCTTGCCCGCCTGCACAGCCACGCAGGGGCCGGAGCGCTTCGGGTCAGGGAGCGGCCCGCCCGCGCCGCAGAGCACGAGCGAGATACCGTCGGGCAGGTCGTCGAAGGGCGCCGCGGCAAGGCTGTGCTCGATCCCCCGCTCTGCAAGGCGCAATGCCAGCGGGGCACGGAATGCGTAAATTGCCGCGAGCAGCAGCGCCAGCAGGATCAGAACGAGACGACTGCGTGTCATGAAGGAAAATTCCGTAACGGGTTGTGTGTGTGCCGGATGCGTGCATTCCGCGGCTCTCGCCTGCGATTGCGGGCTGGCACTACCATAACCGCCCGGGCGATCGCCTCGATAGCCCGCCACGCCTGTTCCGGAGCTCCCGCATGACCACGCCTCTGATCGTCTGGACTCTCGCCGCGTCGATCTATGCCGCCTTCCTCCTCTGGTATCTCCCGCTGTGGCGCCGTGTGTCCCCGGACGAGATCCGGCGCGTGGTCGCGGCGGCTCTGGCCGAGGGGCTGGCGCCCGAGCGCGTGCGTGAGCTGCAGCGTTTCCTCGAGGAAGACCGGGGCGATTCCTTTGTCATGGTCAACCTTCTGAAGTTGCAGGAACCCATGGCCGAGGCGCGCCGCGCCATGGCCGTCTATGAGCGGCGCTTCATCGGCCGTTTGCTGCGGTTGGCGGGCTTTCCGCTCTTCGCCGGACGCGCGGCCATGTCGCTGAACATCGAGCAATGGGGCATCGAGGCAGATGGCTGGGACGCGGCCGCTCTGGTGCGTTACCGCTGCCGGCGCGACCTCGCCCGCATGGTGCTGGAGTCGCTGCAGGGCGACACCCGCGACTTCAAGCACGCGGCACTCGCGCGCACTTTCGCGTTCCCGGTTTCCCCGATACTCGGGAGCGCGGCGCCCTGCGCCGTGGTGGGTCTGGTGCTGGCGCTGGCGGCGGCGCTCACGCAGATTTTCGCGTCCTGAGATCGTGGCAGATGTCGATGGAGAACCGCGTATGACCGGGCAGTTCGGGGATCAGGGCGGCGCGGCGAGCAGCGATCCCTCGTGGCTGCGGCGCACGCTCACCTCACTGATGATGCGCCGACTGGCGGATCCTGCCCGTCGCGAGCGGGCGCGGGTCAAGGCCGAGTCATTGCGCCGGCGGCGCGGCGAGCCGCACCGGGTGAGCGTGTTCTTCCAGCCCGACGATCCCTACAGCTGCCTTGCGGCGCAACTCTGGGCGCCACTGCTCGCGCGCTACGACATCACGCTGGAACCGCATCCCGTTTCCGCAGTGCAGGACGCCAACACGCCCGAGCCCGCGCTGCTTGCCGATTACGCAATGCGGGATTGCGCATGCGTCGCGCCGCACTACGGGTTGTCTTTCGATGCCTCGGCACGTGCACCTGACGCAGGACTCGTGGCACTGGCGCAGCAGATTCTGGCTGCGCAGCAGGACGGGGCTTTCGTTGCGATCGCGGCGGATGTGGCTGCGGCGCTGTGGGCCGGTGATGCGGCAGCACTGGCGGATCTGGCTGCCATCCATGGCACGGCTTCTGCGGATGCCGCAAAGGCGCGTCTGGTTGCGGGCAATGCCTTGCGTGCCCGCCTGGGTCATTACGCGGGCGCGATGTTCCATTACGGTGGTGAGTGGTATTGGGGCGTTGATCGTCTCCATCATCTGGAGCGCCGCCTGATAGCGCTCGGCGCCTCGCGCATGCCGGATGCGCCTCTGCTTGCGCCGCAGCCGCAGATCCTGCCTGTGCAGGCTGCGGGCCGCGGGCTGCGGCTGGAGTTCTACGCCTCGCTGCGCAGTCCCTATACCGCCGTGATCTACGATCGCGCCGTGCAGCTTGCGTGCGACAGCGGCGTGACGCTCGAGCTCAGGCCGGTGCTGCCGATGGTCATGCGCGGCGTGCCGGTGACGGTGCAGAAGGGGCGATACATTTTTTTCGATGCGGCGCGTGAAGCCGAGGATCTGGGCATCGCGGCCGGGCGGCCTCGCGACCCCATCGGCGAGCCGGTGCGCAGGCTCTATGCCTTGTTGCCGTGGGCGATGTCGTGCGGGCGGGGAGTGGAGCTTCTGGGCGCCGGGCTCCGTGCCGCGTTTCGCGAAGGCGTGGATCTGGCAGCTGATCGCGGGCTGCGGCAGGTGGTGGAGGCGGCGGGTCTCTCGTGGGCAGGGGCTTGCGAGCATCGCCACGACACGGCGTGGCAGACGCTCTTCGAACAGAACCGGCAAGGGCTCTATGCCTGCGGCATCTGGGGCGTGCCAGCCTTCAGGTTGCTCGATGCCGAGGGGCGTGAGCTGGTCTCGGCCTGGGGGCAGGACAGGCTGTGGCTGGTGGCCCGCGTGATTGCCGCATCGGTCTAGCAGCGCACTCGCCTTGCCCGGGGCAAGGCGAGTGGTGTATTCAGTCGCGCCAACACTCCCCGCCGGAACGCGCTGCATGTCCTCCACCGAAATCGTCCGCTCCCGCCTGGAAGCCCTGCGCGCACAGATGCGCCAGTCAGGGCTCGACGCGTTCATCATCCCGCGTGCCGACGAATACCTCGGCGAATACATCCCGGAGCGCAACGAGCGCCTGCTCTGGGCGAGCGGTTTCAGCGGCTCCGCAGGCACCGTGATCGTGCTGCTGGACGGCGCGGCCATTTTTGTCGATGGACGCTACACCGTGCAGGTGCGCCAGCAGGTTTCTCCGGAGCTCTTCGAGTACCGCCACCTGATCGACGAGCCGCACGCGGAGTGGCTGGGCAAGCGCCTCGGCAGTGGCAAGCGCGCCGGCTTCGATCCGCGCATGCACACCCTGTCGTGGCAGAAGCGCAGCGTGGAGACGCTCGCCCGCCACGGCGTTGAACTGGCGGAAGTGGCCGCCAATCCCGTTGATCTCTGCTGGCACGACCGCCCCGCTGCAGCGGTGCGGCAGGCGATGTTGCTGGAGGAGCGTTTCACCGGCCGGCACAGCAGCGACAAGCGCCGCGAGATCGGTCAGGCAATCGCCGCCAAGGGGGCGGACTGCGCGCTGGTGTTCGCGGCGGATTCCGTGGCCTGGTTGCTCAATATCCGCGGTTTCGATGTTCCGCACACGCCTCTGGTGCTGGGCTACGCGCTGCTCGAGACCGACGGCCGCATGCGCTTCTTCACCGACCCCGCGAAGATTCCCGAAGGCTTCCACCCGCATGTAGGTGAAGGCGTCGAGGTGCTGTCCGAAAGCGATGCCGCCGCCGCGCTTGCTGCGCTCGCGGGCCGGCGCGTGCTGGCCGATCCCGACACGGCCAACGCCTGGTGCCAGCTTGCGCTCGAGCGCGCCGGCGCCACGCTGGTGGCGGCTCCTGATCCGGTGCTGGTGCCCAAGGCCTGCAAGAACAGCGTCGAGATCGACTGCATGCGCGCCGCGCACGTGCGGGATGCGGCGGCCGAGTGCCGCTTCCTCGCCTGGCTCGACGCAGAGGTGGCGTCTGGCCGCCTGCACGACGAAGCCACGCTCTCCGACACGCTCCACACTTTCCGGGCGCAGGATCCGTGGCTGAAGGACCTCAGTTTCGACACGATCTCTGCTGCCGGCGGCAACGCGGCGATGTGCCACTACCGCCACTCGGACGAACACCCAGGCAGGCTGCAGATGGACGGTGTGTATCTGGTCGACAGCGGCGGTCAGTACCTCGATGGCACCACCGATATCACGCGCACCGTCGCTATCGGTGATCCCGGCGCCGAGATACGCCGCATGGCAACGCTGGTCATGAAAGGGCATATCGCGCTCGATCAGGCGCGTTTCCCCCGCGGCACCACCGGCACGCAACTCGACATCCTCGCGCGGCAGTTCCTCTGGCGCGAGGGTTTCGATTACGACCACGGCACCGGCCACGGCGTGGGCAATTTCCTGAGCGTGCACGAGGGGCCGCAGCGTATCGGCAAGGCGTGGAATGCCGCTGAATTGCGCCCCGGCATGGTGGTGAGCAACGAGCCGGGTTACTACAAGGCAGAGCGCTACGGCATCCGCCACGAGAATCTGGTGCTGGTGAAGGAGCTCGCCAAAGCCGCTGATGCCGACCAGACGATGCTCGGCTTCGAGCCCATCACGCTGGTGCCCTTCGATCGCCGTCTGCTCGATGTCTCGCTTCTGGGCGAGCAGGAGATCGCGTGGCTGGACACCTACCACCGCCGCGTGGCGGAGCAGGTGGGCCCGATGCTCGATGGCGAGGCGCGCGCATGGCTCGAGCGCGCCACGCGGCCGCTGGCGCCCGCCTGAGCCTCGCACGCGCGGCAGCACGATGACCCTGCCCACCCTCTACCTCACGCACGGCGGCGGGCCGTGGCCGTGGATGGAGGGGCCGATGGGCGAGTTCCATGCGGGCCTTGCGCGCTCACTGGCTGCACTGCCCGCGCAGTTGCCGCAGGAGCCGAAGGCCGTGCTCATGATCTCGGCGCACTGGGAGGCGCCGGTCTTCACCGCAGGCGCGGGAGCGGCGCCCGGCTTGCTCTACGACTACTCCGGATTTCCCGCAAATACCTATCAATTGCGGTATCCCGCGCCGGGCGTGCCGGCACTTGCGGAGCGCGTTGCGCAGTTGCTGGCTGCAGCCGGCATCGCCGCCGCGCTGGATCCTGCGCGCGGCCTCGATCACGGCGCATTCGTTCCCATGTTCGCGATGTATCCCGGCGCCGGGATGCCGCTGCTGCAGTTGTCGCTGCGGCAGGGTCTCGATCCCGCGGAGCACCTTGCGGCGGGCCGTGCGCTCGCCCCGCTGCGCGAAGAGGGTGTGCTTATCGTGGGCAGTGGTTCGAGCTATCACAACATGCAGGAGCGCGGCCCTTCGGCTTTCGCTCCTTCGCAGGCCTTCGACCGCTGGTTGCATCAGGTGCTGGTCGAGTCCGATCCCGCGCTGCGCGAGCTTGCGCTCACGCGCTGGGAACAGGCGCCCTCTGCGCGCCATGCGCATCCGCGCGAGGAGCATCTGCTGCCCCTCATGGTTGCGGCCGCTGCGGCCGCAGGGGAGCCGGGGCGATGCATCTTCCGCGAGGAGCGTTTCTTCGGCATCAGCACGGTGTCGAGTTTCTGTTTTGGCGAGTGGCGCGGCTAGCGGGCCCGAGGTCTCGGGGGCATTGCCCCCTCCTGCGGGAAAATGGTGTCGGGGGCGCTGTGCGCGGGATTGCCCGCCCCGTGCAATGCGGTGACAATCCCGCGCAGTGCGGCCCGAGCCGCCCGACCATCAAGAGGAACACCCGATGAGCACAGCAACGCAGGCGCCAAGCCTGATAGAGGAGCTTGTGCTCCTGGTGGTGGAAGACGATGGCGGCATCGCCTTTACGGCAGGCACGCCGGGCTTCGGCATGGCTGTCATCGGCGGCTGCCTGGTGGAGTTGAACCTGGTCGGCGCCATCGACGCCGATCTCGACGGCATCCGCGTGCTTGATGCCACGCCCGGGCGCGGCACGGCCCTCGACCTCGTGCTCTCCGAAGTCGCTGCCGGCCCCGAAGCGCGCGTGGAGCAGTGGGTGGTCCGGCTCTTCCCGCATGCGCAGGCGATCATCCGCGCCGCGCTTGCCTCGCTGATCGAGCGCGGCATCCTTGCCCAGAGCGAGCGCCGTTTCCTGTGGGTGCTGAAGGAGCGCAGCTACCCGATGCGCGACGATCGCGAACTCAAGGAAGCAAAGCGCCGCATCTACGACACCCTGATGAGCGACCAGATCCCCTCGCCGCACGACACCGTGCTGCTCGGGCTCGCGCTGGCTGGCGGGCTGCTCGAGGCCTTCCTTTCCAAGGCGGAGATTTCCCGACTCGAAGACCGCATCCGCGAGGCCGGCGGCATCGATCTCATCGTCCGCGGCGTCGAGGCCGCGCTGCGGCAGGACCAGCTGGTCCGCGCCCAGGCCATGCTCTACCCCTTCTGACACACGACCGCCACCGGAGACTCCGCAGATGGAAACGACCAGGGAAAACACCGACAGCGCTGTCGTTCTCGCCCCCGCAGGACGCCTTGATTTCGCGGCCGCAGCGGCCTTCCAGGACATCATCGAGAAGACCATCGCCGATGCGGCCAGCGCCAAGCTGGCCGTGGTGATCGACTGCTCAGGCCTCGATTACCTCTCGAGCGCCGGGCTCCGCAGCTTCCTGATCGGCGCCCGCAGCGCCCAGACAGCGGGTGTGAAGCTCAAGGTCTGCGCGCTGCAGAAGAGCGTGGCCGAGGTGTTCGACGTCAGCGGCTTCAGTCGCATCCTGCCGCCGCTCAGCGATCGCGCCGCGGCGCTGGCTGCGCTCTGAGACGGGGCGGCGTCATGCAGACGACGCTGCCCGGCGAGGAATCCAGCCTGCCGCAGGCGATGGCATTCCTGCACGGTTGCTGGGAGAGCGAGTCCTTGCCCGAAGAGCTCCTCTTTCCCTTCGAACTCGCGCTCGAGGAGGTGTTCATGAACGTCGCCATGCACGGGGGCCGTCCCGAGGGACCCGCCCGGGTTTGGCTGGAACTCGAGCACAGCGATGGCAGGCTTGCCCTGAGCCTGAGCGACGACGGCCCCGCCTTCGACCCTCTTGCCATTCCCACGCCGGATCTCGACGCCCCGCTTGAAGAGCGCGCCGTGGGCGGGCTGGGCGTCCACCTCGTTCGCGAGATGATGGCCGGCGTTTCCTACGAGTATCGCGACGGCCGCAACGTCCTGCACATGTGGAAGACGCTGTGAGGGCCCTGCTGGCCCTGCTGCGGCCTCTTGCGCTGCCGGTGACGCTTATCGTGGCGGTGTCGGCGCTGCTGCTTTACATGGACAGCTCCGCGCGCACGGCAGCTGCCGCCTCCACCGTTCCCCGCGTCGCAGTGATCCAGCACGCATCGCAGGCATCGCTGGACGAGAGCCTGAAGGGCATGCTCGACACCTTCGCTGCGCAGGGCTACGTCGATGGCCGAAACATCCGGCTCCAGCTCTTCAACGCCGAAGGTGACATCGCCACGGCCAACAGCATCGCGCAGCAGGTGACAGACGGATCCTTCGACCTCGTCGTCACGGTGAGCACGCCCTCGATGCAGACCGTCGCTACCGCCAACAAGCAACGTCACGTGCCGCACGTTTTCGGTGTGGTCACCGACCCCTACTCCTCGGGCGTCGGTGCCAACCGTGAAAACCCCCTCGATCACCCGGCGTGGATGGCAGGTGTGGGCAGCATGGTGCCGGTGGGCGAGCCGCTCGCCATCGCGCTCGCCATGAACCCCTCCATGAAGCGCGTGGGTCTGGTGTGGAACAGCGCGGAGTCCAATTCCCGTGCGTACGCCGAGGCCACGCGCGCGGCCTGCGCCAAGCTCGGTCTGGAACTGCTGGAGGCCAACGCCGAGAACTCCTCCGCCGTGGGCGAGGCCGCGAGCTCTCTGGTGGCACGCGGCATCGACGCGATCCTGGTCACGGGTGATGTCACTGTGCTGGTAGCGGTAGACAGCGTGGTGGCAGCCGCCCGTCGCGGCCACATCCCGGTCTTCAGTCTCATCCCCCCGAACACCCGCAAGGGCGCGATCTTCGATTTCGGCGCGGATTTCACCCAGCTGGGCGCGATCGTCGGGCAGATGGCTATCGAGGTGCTGCAGGGGCGCAAGACCACCGCCGCGATCCCGATCCTGAACGTGGTTCCGGAAAAACTGTTCATCAACACGGTGGCGATCGCAGAGGTGCAGGACCGCTGGCGCCTGCCGCCCGAGATCCTCCGGAAAGCCTCTGTCGTGATCGACCAAACCGGCGAGCACGCCGGTCCTGCGGCCGCGACGGCGCCACACTGAGCCGCGGCCGCCGCCGCAGGAGCCCGCGATGGACATACGGATCGAACAGGATGCGGCGCTCACACGGCTCCATTTGAGCGGGCGTCTGGACGGCCATTGGGCCGGGCACCTCACACAGGCGCTCGACGAGCAATTGCGCCTCGGCAACGACCGTGTTTGCCTGCATCTCGGCGAGCTTGCCTACATCAGTTCGCTCGGACTGCGCGTGCTGATCAGCGCCAACAGCCGTTTTCGCACCGTCAGCGGCAGCTTCAGCGTGACCGGCGCCACCGGCAACGTCCTCCAGGTCCTGCAGATGGCGGGCATGCTCGCGCTGCTCGAGCAGCAGGCGGCAGCCCCTGTGCAGGCTGCGGCCGTCGCTGCCGCACCGGAGTCGCGGCAACTCGAGCGCGGGGACGTGTCCTGGGAGGTGTTCACGCTCCCGGGCAGCGGCATGCGCGCGCGCGTCTTCGGTGATCCCGCGCTTTTCAACGCTGGCGGATACAGCGAGGAGCACTGCCAGCCGCAGCGGCTCTCCGAGCGCGGCGTGGGACTTGGCCTTGGCGCCTTTGCCCAGGATTTTGCGGGCAACCGCGAGCGTTTCGGCGAGTACCTCACGGTGGCCGGTGCCGCCGCCTGCCAGCCTTCGGGCGCATCCACCACCTGCGACACCCTGCTCACGGAGGGTGAGTACGTGCCCGAGTTGCAGGCCCTGCACGGCATCGGTTGCGAGGGCGAGTTCACCCGTTTGCTGCGCTTCGAGCCGGCCGCAGGCGCCGAGCCGCCCACGCTCTCCTCGATAGCGGCCTTCGCGCTGGAATGCGCCGCAGCGCCGATCGCCTGCATCGTGATCGCAGCCGAATCCGAATCCCTCTCGGGTGCTGCGCTGCGTCGATCGCCCGTGCTCGGCGAGCTGCCTGAAGATCCTTTCGGCTTTCCGGACGTGCGTGATTGGCTCTCGATCGTGGGCGAGCGCGCTCACGCGGGAATGTCAGTGCTTGCCTGCGGCGTGGTCGCAGACCCCTGCGCAACCGTGCCCGATGCCTTGCGTACGCAACTGCGACCCCTGGGCGCGGAGGACGGGCCTCTGGGGCACCTGCACGCCGCGGTGTTCCGCTTCCGCCCGCAGAAGCGCGGCAAGATCGAATTGCTGCCCGCGCTGCGGCCCTTCTTCGAGCACGATGCTCCGCAGGCAGTGCTGCACCTTATGGGCGACGACCGCGAGGAGGGCAGCGTGGAAGAGAGCCGTTTCCGGCGCGGTGTGTGCTGGGTGGCTGCGATCACCGCAGTCGACGGAGGTGCGGCATGAGCCTGCTCCTCGGCGCGCTCGGCATGGGTTCGGTGCTCGCGCTGCTCGCACTCGGCATTTTCGTCAGTTTCCGCATCTTCGCTTTCCCCGACATGACCGCCGAAGGCAGCGTGACGCTGGGCGCGGCGGTGGCGGCAGCGCTGCTCGTGGCCGGTCACGATCCGGTCACGGCCACTGCGGCGGCCACGGCGGCGGGAGCGGTGGCAGGCACGGTGACCGGCGTGCTGCACACGCGCTTCCGGCTGAACGGGCTCCTCGCCGGCATTCTCGTGATGACGGCGCTCTACTCGATCAACCTGCACATCATGGGTCGGAGCAACCTGCCGCTTGGCGAAGCGCAGAGCTTCGTCACCCTGACAGGCTCGCTCGCTGCGCGCTTTGCCGATCATGATGGCAACGTGCAGTTCATGGGGCGTGCCGCCTCGGCGCAGGATCTGGGCTTGTTCATCGGTGCGGCGATCTTCGCCGGCGTGGTGTGCGCGGCGCTGTACCTGTTCTTCCACACGCGCATCGGATCGGCGATGCGTGCCACCGGCGACAACCCGCAGATGATCCGCGCGCTCGGCAGCAACGACGGCATGCTCATTACCGCAGGGCTCGCACTGTCCAACGCGCTGGTGGCGCTTTCCGGCGCGCTGCTCGCGCAGTACCAGGGGTTCGCTGACCTGCAGATGGGCATCGGCATGCTCGTGTGGGGGCTTGCCAGCGTGATCATCGGCGAGTCCCTCACCGGCTCCGGCAAACTCGGTTACCTGCTGATCGGCGCCATCCTGGGATCGGTGCTCTTCCGCCTGCTCGTGGCGGTGGCGTTGCGCTGGGGGCTGGACCCCGCGGACCTCAAGCTCGTGACGGCGGTCTTCGTGCTGATCGCACTGGTGGCGCCGGGCATGGTCGCGCAGTTGCGCGGCCGTCTTGCCGGAGGTGCTCCCAATGCTTGAGATACAGGGCATCTCCAAGACATTCCACGCAGGCACCGTGAACGAGGTGCGCTCGCTTCGCGGCGTGAACCTCACCATCGACGAAGGTTCCTTCGTGGTGGTGATCGGCACCAATGGCTCCGGAAAATCCACGCTGCTGAACGCGGTGGCGGGCACTTTCCCCGTCGATACCGGCAGCATCCGGCTCGCGGGCAAGGACATCACGCGGTGGCCGGAACACCGCCGTGCCGCCCTGATCGGCCGCGTGTTCCAGAATCCGTTCAGCGGCACTGCGCCGCATCTGACCGTCGCAGAGAACCTCGCGCTCGCCGAGCGGCGCGGACTCTCGCTCGGGCTGGGGCGCTTGTTGCCCGGCGGCGCACGCGAGCGTATCCGCTCGGGAATCCGCGCACTCGGCATGGGGCTGGAAGACCGGCTCGACAATGCCATCGGCAGCCTCTCGGGCGGGCAGCGCCAGGCGCTAACCCTGCTGATGGCCACCACGCTGCGTCCGCAACTGCTGCTGTTGGACGAACACACTGCCGCGCTCGATCCGCGCTCTGCCGACCAGGTGGTGCGCATCACCGATCGCATCATCGCCCGCGACCGGCTCACTGCGATGATGGTCACGCACTCTATGCAGCAGGCCGTCACCTACGGTGACCGTCTGGTCATGATGCACAGGGGGCAGGTGGTGCTCGATCTGCGCGGCGCCGAGAAAAGCCGCCTGCGACCCGAAGACCTGCTCCAGCGCTTCGAAGAACTGCGGCGCGCGGATCTGGTCGATGCCGCGGCCGCAGATATGCTGCGCCGGCGCTACGTCTGAGCCGGGGTGCCGCCCTAGGGCAATTGCACCTGCTGCGCTGCACGGATGATCTCTGCCGCATCTGACCGCAGCAGCAGTTGACTGGCCAGCAGCTTGTCGGTGCTGGCCTGCACTTTGCGCAGGTAGTCTTCTTTGCCCGTGTAGAGCGCGTCGAGGGTCTCCGGCGTGAAGGGAAACACCGAACCGCTCAGCCTGCACGCCAGATTGCCGATGTTCCTCAGCAGGGGCGAGAGGCTCGGGTCCGCGACGTTGGTGGAGTCGTAGCGGGCCAGCGGAACCTCCACTGCCGGCAGGCGGATGCCACCCATCACATTGCCCTGTGCGTCGCGCCACAGAACCCCGCCGGTCTGACGCATCATCTGTCCCTTGGGCGGCACCGAACCGTTGATCGCCTGACGGAACATGCGTTGCCAGAGTGCGTTGAACACGTACGACACGTTTACCGGTCCGTCAGCTGTGGTGTTCAGTTCGTTGGCGCAGAGCTGCTCGAGGTAAATCGGCCTCGGACCCAGCAGCCCTGCCGGGATGAGCTCGATCTCGCGGTGCACCGTGTTGTGTGCGCCGCCCGTCACCTCGTAGTAGCGGAAGGTAGGAGTGTCGAGCTGCCGCCCGCTGGTGCCGAAGCCCAGTGTTTCGAAATCGGTCTGCGTCACGACCTGATACACCGGCACCGGCAGATCCGCCCTGACCTTGCCTTGCGGCAGCGGCAGGCGCGGCGTGCAGGCGGGGAAGGGCGCCACGCCGGGGTCGTCGCAGCGCGGCCCGAAATTGATCGCCCTCGGGTTGATGCCGGACTGGATGAAATAGCCGTCGTTGACGCGCGGCAAGTGGAAGGCGCTCGCGTAGGTGACCAGCGAGCCGGCCTGCTGGGACTGCCCCACATGGAAGAGCTTGCGTACACGGTAGGCGCCCGGGATCACGCTCTTTCCGCGCACGTTGCGCAGCATGTTCGCGATCTGGCTCATCATCTCGAAGGCAAGCCCGTTCTCGGGCAGCGACAACGTGGCGTAACGGGTGCCGCAGCGCGGCGGCGTCAGGCCGAACACCCGGCAACCGCCTTTCAGGAAATCAATCGAGGTGGTGCTGTTGGTGACGCCTACGTAGATCGTGCCGTGCCGCGTGAAGAATTCGGCGGAGGGATCCCATGCCGGTGCAGTGTCGAAGCCCGCGGTCGAATTCCACCATTCCACCGCCACGTTGCCATCGAAGACCGCGGGGTCTGCGGGCCGGCGGACGATGATGCGCGTGCGGTAGGGCACGCCTGTCTGGACTGCGGTGATGTCGGTGTGGCTGCGCGGCGGGTTGTTGGCGTAGTTGAAGAGTGTGGATGTGCCGGAGACGAAGAACTCTTCCTCGACGTACTCGTTGTAGGGGAGGGCGCCGATCAGGCGTGTCCCCGGCACGAATGCAGCGCCCTGCCCGTCGGGGACGCGGGTGACGGTGACCGGATCCGTGGGCGCCGCCTCGCAGAGCAGCGGGATCATCAGCACTGCGGCAAACAGTACGGTGGTGCGGCGGAGCGTGCGGATCCAGAGCATGGGTCAAATGCCTCGAGTGTTTTTCTTCGGGAGTCAGTTGCGTGTGGCGGGCACCGGTGCCAATGCTGCGTCCAGTGCTTGCGCAAAACCCGGCGTATCTTTGCGCAGCACACCTGCATGGCGCCATGTGACGATGCCGCTGCGGTCGATCAGCGCCGATACCGGCACGGCCGAGATATCCATCACGGATGCCACACGCTCTGCGGGATCGAACCATATCTCGTAGCGTATGCCAAGGCGCGGTGCCGCCACGAGCACCTCCGCACGATCCGCTGCCTCGTCGATGCTGACGCCGATCACACGGAGCCCGCGCGCGCCTTCCTCTGCCTGCAGCCTGGAGAGAAAGGGAATTTCCTGCCGGCAGGGTGTGCACCATGTGGCCCAGACATTGAGCAGCACCACGCTTCCGCGCAGGGAGGAAAGAGTGACGCTGTGTCCGGTGGTATCGGTGGCGCTGAACGCCGGTGTGTCCGGTTTGATTGCCTCATCCGGCGGTGGCGAGCAGGCAGTGCCTGCCCCGAGCAGCATCAGCGCGGCCAGGCAATTGCGAAGGCGATGCCTCAAGGGCCGGGCCTCGCCCGCGCCACCCGCACGCGGGAGGGCTCGGCCGGATCGGTCCAGGCCAACATCACGGCGTCATCCACCGCGACCATGCGCGGGAACCCACTCGATCGGGCGGCTGCCGTGCGGGCAACCTCGAGGGCCGCGGAGCGGCTGCCGTCCGGATGCAAACGGCGCAGCAGCACGCGGGCCGTGGCCTCCTCGCCGCGTTCCAGCCACGAGACCACGGCATTGCCTGCTGCATCCAGTACCAGATCCACACGCCCGAGCGGCGTGCCCTCGTCCACCGGCAGGGGCTGGCCAAAGCTCGCTCCGCCGTCCTGCGAGAAGGCAAGGCTCACGCGCTCCCGCGACTGTGCGCCCGTGAACCACGCCACTGCGACCAGCGCCCCGCGCGCGGCAATCGCAGGGCCGTTCACGGGGCAGCCCTCGATGCGCCAGCCGTCGGCGTGCACCGGCACCGGAGCAGACCACACGTCGTTGATCCGGCGCATGACGCTGATGTCCCGCACTTCATCTGCGCTACGGTCGCGGTAGGCCACGACGGGCCCGTCAGCGGCCCAGGCGGCGTCCGTCTGGCAGCAATCGCAGGTGCGTGTGTCGATCAGCTCCGTTGCTGCCGGCATGCCTTCAGGCGAGATCGTGGTGAACGCCAGCTGCGTCTGCGGTTCGGTGTCAGGCAGCACGGTGTTGCGGCCGTCGAGCCACACTGCCTGCACCTTGCCGTCCGGCGCATCCAGCAGCGACACGAAGCCGTGTTCGGCAGCGACGCCGTCATCGTGCAATACGCGCGATGCCGACCATGTGATTCCGGCGTCCGTCGACTGCGCGATCCGCGCCTCGTAGGCCTCGTCGTCGCTGCCGCCGTGTTGCAGCCACTGCGCCACGAGCCGGCCCGTGTGTGTGGGCAAGAGCGAGGGGAAGTCCGCCCAGTTCGCCATGAGGTCTTTGTTTTCCACCACCGTCACCGGCGCGGACCAGCGCTCTTCTCCGGCGGCAAGTTGCGCAAAACGCAGCGCGTGCGCGCCATCACTGCGTGTTTCCAGCCAACTCAGGTACACGCTGCCGTCTTTGCCTGCGGACAGATGCGCTTGCGCGCTGCCTGGCGCCGCGGGTGAGGCGAGCTCGGGCAGTTCGGTGGGGGCAGTGGCGGAGCTTTCGCTGCCGGGTGATCCGCTGCCGCAGCCTGCCAGCGCGAGTGCTGCAACGCATGCGAGCAGGCGCATGGCCATCAGGCTGCGCCCCGACCGAGCAGCATGCTCATTGCCCGCGTGGAGAACACGGTGTCCCCGTGCTGGTTGCGCAACTCGATGCGTGATTCGATCAGGCCGCGGTCGGGCTTGCTCGCCGAGCGCCGTGCCGAGAGCACCGTGACGCTGCCGTGCAGCACGTCCCCGGGGCGCACCGGCCGCAGCCAGCGCAGTTCGTCCACGCCCGGCGAGCCGATGCTCGAGGCGGGAGAGAGGAAATTGGTCGCCAGCAACCGCATCATGAGGCTCGCCGTGTGCCAGCCGCTCGCGATGATGCCGCCGAAGTGCGATGCCGCCGCGGCGACCGGGTCGATGTGGAAGGGTTGAGGATCGAAGCGCTGCGCGAAATCCAGCACCTCCTGCTCTTCCACAGCGATTGTGCCGATATCGAAGACGGCGCCTGCGGGATAGTCCTCGAACCAGCGTTCGTGGGTGGCGGGTGTGTCCTGCATCTAGGTTGTTTCCGTCATGTCATCGGGGCGTGCGTAGCGCAGCACCCACACCATCAGGAGGATCGTGAGCACCAGGTCGCCGAAGCTGGTGTAGTAGAGCCAGAGCTCCTTCGACAGCCAACTCGCCACCGCCCAGTTGGTGAAGGCAGACACCAATCCCAGCACGGCCATGCCGAGCGTGAGCCGGCGTGGATCCAGCGGCTCGGGCATGTAGCGCAACATCCGCACGCCGAAGTAGCCGCCGCGGTTGAAGACGCCGTCTGCGGCCATCAGCAGTGCGATGGCCGCGCCCAGGAAGGTGCTGCGCATTTTCACGGCCCAGTCGTCCTGGAAGGCAAGCGCCAGGCCCGCGGATGCCAGCAGCGTCAGCACGCCGAAGAGTGCGAGACCGCCGAGCAGATCCACCTTCACGAAGCGCTGCGCCACCACCACGCAGAGCCCGGCGCATGCCGTGACCACGGCGGGCAGCGCGAGGTGATCCGAGAAACTGCCGGTGATGAAGAACAGCGCCCCCAGACCGATGTCGACCATCAGCGAATGCTTGTTGCGCTGCCATTGCTGCGCGGGGTCATGTGTCTCGGTCATGGGGCGATCCGTGTCCGTTGGGAGCGCGCGGATTATGTCGCAGACATGACGGTGCTCACACCCTGTGCGTGCAGCCCCTGATTCCGCGATGCGGGATCGGGGTGCGCGGGCTATCATCCACGCCATCAAGAGACGAATCCCGGGACTGCCACGTGCCCCTGCACCTGACGATCATCCTGCTCTGGTCAAGCCTGCCGCTCACGCTTCTGGTGGTCCGTGATCTCTGGCCATGGCGAGGCAGCGCGAGCGTCAGATTGCTGTGCGCGCTTGCCGTGGGTACGACGGGTTGGTGCATCGCCTATTCCTTCGAAATACTCGCGCATACGGAGTCCGTGAAAGTCCTCTGGGCCATGGCCCAGTACCCCTTCATCGCGATTCTCCCGGTTGCCTGGGTGGGCCTCGCCATCACGCTGTGGCGCCACGGTCGCCCGCCTGCCCCTGGCCTGCTGGCAGCACTCGCGGTGGTGCCGGTGCTCACACAGCCCTTGGTATGGACCAATGAACTGCACCATCTGGTGTGGCGCGGCCATTCACTGCAGCCGCTCGGCTCGCTCAGCCTGCTGAGAGTGGAGCACGGGCCTGCCTTCTGGGTATTCGATATCTATTGTCTCGTCGTGATCGGCGTGGGTCTGCTGCTCCTCGGCGTGCTCGCATTCACCAACCGCTCCATGGGTTTGAGCCAGCGCGTTGCGCTGTTGCTCGCTGCGGCGTTGCCCGCCATCGGAAACCTGCTCTACACCGCGCGCGTCGGGCCGCTGTCGGGCCTCGATCTCACGCCGCTCGCCTTCTCGCTCAGTGCGGTGGCGGCGGCGCACGCCACGCGCGGCACGGGTTTCCTCGATATCGTTCTGATGGCCCGCGACATGGTGCTGGAGCAATTGCCCGAAGCCGTTTTCGTCCTCGATCGCGGGACCACAGTGGTGGATGCCAATGGCCGCGCGCGGGAGATCGCTTCGGCGAACGGTGGATTCAGGGCCGGTCTGTCCCTGCCCGAGCTCTGGCCCGAACTCCCCCCCGACTGGGACGAGAGACTGCGCCGCGATGGCGGTTTCCGTGTCGAGTCCGGACAGCCGGAGGCTACCCGTCACCTCAACCTGCGCGCCATTGCCCTGGGGCGCGGTGATGGCACCGAGGCTGGCACCGTGCTGATCGTCACCGACATCACCGCAGAGGAGCGCGCCCGTCGCGAACTCGAGGACGCGCGTGCCGCAGCCGAGGCAGGCAGCCGGGCGAAGAGCCGTTTCCTCGCCACCATGAGCCACGAAATCCGCACGCCGATGAACGGCATTCTCGGCATGGCGCAACTGATCGCAGCCGACGCCAGCGACGATGTCACCCGAAGCCATGTCACGGCGATCATCGAGTCGGGCGAGAATCTCCTCGCTGTGCTCTCCGATGTGATCGACGTGGCGCAGGCAGAGTCCGGCACGCTGCTCCTGAAGAGCGCGCCATTCGATATCCGCGGCCTCGTTGCGGGCCTGCAGTCGCGCTACGCGGCTGCGGCTGCAGCCAAGGGCCTGCTCCTCGAATGCCATGTTGACGGGCTCGTCCCCCGTGAGTTCCCCGGAGACGCGCGACGCATCGAGCAGATCCTCGTCAACCTCGTGGGCAACGCGATCAAGTTCACGGCCTCGGGGCGCGTTTCCCTGCAATTGCAGTGGGAGCGTGGCAGCGCCCCCGCCCTGATATGCACCGTTGCCGACACCGGCGTGGGTATCAGTGCCGCGGCGCTCGAGCGCATCTTCACGGTGTTCCAGCAGGTCGATGGCTCCCACGCGCGCCACGCCGGCGGCTCGGGTTTGGGGCTCGCCATCGTGAGGCAACTCTGCGGCCTGATGGGCGGAAACGTATCGGTGCAGAGCACGCCCGGCATAGGCAGTGTGTTCACCGTGCGCTTGCCGCTGCCGGTGCCGCTGCCGGTGCCCTGAGCGGAGCGATGATCCGCGCGCTTCGACAGCGCGCCCATGCCTTACACTTCGCCCGCGCCGCGCACCAAGGTGCCGGGCTACTCACTCACCACCTCTTTCCAGGAGATTCGCCGGATGAAGCAACTGTTCTCGCTCGAGGG
This sequence comes from uncultured Gammaproteobacteria bacterium, assembly GCA_903928015.1. Lineage (GTDB taxonomy): Bacteria > Pseudomonadota > Gammaproteobacteria > Pseudomonadales > UBA5518 > UBA5518. The sequence goes on from CAIYPF010000027.1 coordinate 18,682, forward strand.
CAAGGTCGCGCTGGTCACGGGCGGCTCGCGCGGTATCGGCAAGATGATCGCGCGCGGACTGCTCGAGTTCGGGGCAAAGGTTTATATCAGTTCGCGCAAGGCCGCAGCCTGCGAAGAGACTGCCCGAGAGCTCTCTGCCTTCGGCGAGTGCGTAGCGCTGCCGGCAGACCTCTCCCGCACTGACGAGATCGCACGCTTCTCGGCCGAACTCGCCGCCCGCGAGCCGAAGCTCCACGTACTGGTGAACAACGCCGGCGTGAGCTGGGGCGCGAAGATGGGCGAAGTGCCGGAGAAGGGCTGGGACAAGGTGATGGACACCAACCTGAAGGGCCTGTTTTTCCTCACCCAGGCGCTGTTGCCGCAGCTCGAGGCCGCGGGCACGGCGTCAGATCCTGCACGGATCATCAACATCGGTTCCATCGACGGCATCCAGGTCTCGCTCTTCGATGCCATCGGCTACGGGGCCAGCAAGGCCGGCCTGCACCACATGACCCAGACCATGGCCAACCGGTTGGCCCCGCGTCACATCACGGCGAATGTGATAGCGCCCGGTGGTTTCGAGACCGACATGCTTGCACCCATGCTGAGCACCATGGGCGATCAGATCGTGGGCGGCGTCCCGCTGGGGCGCATCGGCCGTGCCGAGGACATCGCGGGGGTTGCCGTGATGCTTGCCTCGCGTGCGGGTGCCTACGTGACCGGCGCGATCATCCCGGTCGACGGCGGCGTGCTGATCGGCTGAGCAGCGGGTCTCATTCCCCGGTGCGTGCCCCGGTACTGTTGTCGAGGGCGCGCTGCGGCAACAGCACCAGGCAGGCGAGTATCGCCGCGGCGATGATGGCCGTGGCGAGCGGCCTGCTCACGCCGAGGCCGCCCTCTGCGAGGGGTTTGTCGAAGAAGTCCCCCACGGTGGCGCCCAGCGGCCGGGTGAGGATGAACGCGGCCCAGAACAGCGTCACGCGGGAAATGCCCGTCCGGTAATAGGCGAGTGCCACCAGCGCGAGCGCAACGCCGAACGCCACTGCGCCCCCCAGATAACCCAGCCCGCCGTCCGCGGCCCAGTCACCGAGTGCAGTGCCCAGAGTCTGCGAGAAGGTGATGGTGGCCCAGTAGAAAGCCTCGGCCGACGGTGCGCTCACCGTCTGCACCGACACCGATCCCAGCGTCAGGTACCAGGCGCCGAGCGTTGCCATCACGCAGCCGAGCAGCACGAGCGTGCCGCCGGGGTAGCCGATGCCGAGCGAGCGGTCGGCGAAATCCGCCATCGTGGTGCCCGCGGTGGTGGAGGCGATGATCGTTGCCCAGTAAAGCCAGGGATGGAAACTGCGGGCGCGGATCTGCGCGAAAGCCAGCACGAGGAGTGCGCCCAGGAAAATGGCGGAACCTGCCAGATAGCCGAGGTCCATGGTCATCGAGACGGTGTCGCCGGCGGTTTCGCCCAGCGTGGTCGCCAGTACCTTTATGACCCAGAAGCCCAGCGTGATGGCGGGGACTTTGGCAGCAGCGGAGGAGAGGGACATGCGGATGGTTCCTGCGCGGGTGTGGCGGAGATCAATAGCTCAGCAGGACCGAGGCATACCAGGATGCCCGCCCCGTTTCGGCTGCATTCTGGATGCCCGGGTGCCTACCAGCTTGCCGGCAGCCTCTCCAGCCCGCGGAAGAGGAATCCCGCGCGCCACGCAGGATCGCGCACATCCACGCGCAAATGCGGCAGCCGTCGCGTGAGCGCGGTGAAGGCCACCTCGCCTTCGGCGCGAGCGAGTTCCGCACCCACGCAGAAGTGGATGCCGCCGCCGAAGCTGAGCGGCTTGTGCGGGGCGCGGCGGATATCGAATGTCTCGGCATCCGGCACCGCCGACGCGTCGCGGTTGCCGGCAGAGAGTATCGCCAGTACGCGCTGGCCCTTGCGGATCGGCGTGCCGCGTATCGAGGTGTCCTCCAGCGCCGTGCGGTAAGTGGCCTGCAGGGAGGATTCGAAGCGCAGGATTTCCTCTACTGCCTGTCGCGCGAGTGCAGGCTCGCGGCAGAGCAGCTCCCACTGCTCGGGGAAACGCTGCAGCGTGAGCAGGCCGTTGCCGATCATGTGCGCGGTGGTCTCGAAGCCGGCGCCGAAGAGACCGATCACCACGGTGGAGAGCTCCTCGCGCGAGAGCCTCGCGTTGCCGTCGCGCGCGTTCACCAGCGCGGTAGTGAGGTCGTCACGCGGCTCGCGGCGGCGTTGCTCGAAGATGCCGTCGAAGTAGTCGGTCAGGAAATCGATCTGCGCGTCGGCGTGCGCGAGTTCCGCAGGGGAGAGCGCCCGTGTCTCGAAGACGATGAAGGAATCCGCAATCGCCTGGTTCAGCTTGCCGAGCGTCTCCTCGCTCACCTCGTGCTCCGCGATGCCGAGCATGTCGCACATCACGCGGGTGGGAAGGCGATAGGCGAAATCGTGGATGACGTCCATGCCGCCGCGGGGCTCGAGCCCGTCGAGCAGTTGCTCCGTGATGGCGGCGATGCGCGGACGCATGGCGGTGATGCGGCGGGCGTCCAGAGCCTGCACCACGAGCTTGCGCAGGCGTGTGTGATCGGGAGGGTCCCGCATCACGAAAACTTCCGAGAGCCAGCGATACGAAGAATGCGCCAGCACATCGAAGCCGGGTTCGTAGAACATCCGGATGTTGGAGACGAAGTCTCCCTGCCCGAAGGTCTCGCCGCGCACCACATCGCGTGCGTCCTCGTAACCGGTCACGACCCAGAAGCCGAGGTCCGACCAGTGCACGGGTTCGTGCTCGCGCAACCAGCGGAAACGCGGGTAGGGATCGAGCCGCAGTTCGGGATCCGCCGGGTCGAAGGAATAGCGTTGTGTCATGTGCAGATACGGCAGGAGAGGCGGGAAAAGGCCCCGCGCGCCAGCAGGCGCGCAGGGCAGGCCGGGATCAGAAGTCGTAACCGACGGTGAGGCCGTAGGTGCGCGGCGGCATCATCGAGCCCACGCGTACCTGGCCGTAGAGGGGCGCGGTCACGATGTTGTTCGCGATCACGTCCTCGTCAGCGAGGTTGCGGCCCCAGACGGTGGCGTTCCAGTGCTCGTCGGCCGAGGCCCAGGCGATGCTGGCGTTCCACATCGCGTAGGAATCCTGCACCGCGTCCTGGTTGTTGAACTCGGTGAAGAACACCTTGTCCTGCCAGTTCACGTCGGTGCGCAGCCGCAGGCTTCCCGTGTCGCCCAGGGCGATGTCGTAGTTCACGCCAAGACGGAAGGAGTTCTCGGGAGCGTTGGGCAGGTTGTTGCCCTTGAGGTCGCGGATCACGCCACCGGCGCGGTAGTCGCCCTGCAGGAACTCTTCAAACTCGGCTTGCAGATGAGTGGCGAAGAAATCCACCGAGAAGGCGTCGGTGAGTTGCGCGCTGCCCTCGATCTCGATGCCGTTGTTCTGCGCCTTCGCGGCGTTCACCGTCTCGACGACGCTCTGGTCGTTCACGAAGCCGACTTGCAGGTCCTTGTAGTCGTAGGTGAACACGGCCGCGGCCAGATAGAGCCGGTCGTCCATGAACCGCGACTTGACGCCTGCTTCCCAGGCGGTGACGTACTCGGGGTCGATCACGTCGTTCATGCTGCCGACGTTGATCACGCCGGACTTGAAGCCTTCGGTGTAGCTCGCGTAGAGCAGGGTGCCCGAGTCCATGGTGTACTCGAGTTTCACCATGGGGGTGACGTCGTCCCAGTCCTTCTTGCGATCGGTGGGGATGTTCACGCCGATGGCGTCGAAGATGAACGCGCCGGTGCCCTGGCGCTCCTCGTAGTTCCAGCGGGCGCCGGCGGTGAGCGCGAGCTGGTCGGTCAGTTCGTAGCGGATCTGGCCGAAGAGACCATAGGCCCTGATGTCCACGTCGCCGTTCTGCCAGTAGTTGCCGCCCTCGAAGAAGTCGGCGGGCAGGCCGAAGAGGAGGCCCAGATTCTTCAGCGGCACCTTCACGCTGCCGTAGAGTGACTCGTCGAAGGCCATGGCGCCAAACAGCAGGTCGTAACGGTTGCAGTCGAAGTTCAGCGTGAACTCCTGGCTGAGCGTCTTGGACTCTTCCTCGTAGTTGTTCTGGCCGAACATCCACACGTCCGACACGTCGAGGTCGTCTACCTGCAGACGCTCGAAATCATGCCAGGAGCTGACGGATTTCAGCGACCAGCCGCCACCGATGTCGTAGTCGATAACGGCCGTGGCGGCAGAGCCCTTGCGGTCGTTGGTCGCGTCCTGGTCGGAGTAGATGTCGCGCAGGTCGCTGATGTTCGAGTCCCGGCCCTTGATGTCGAAGATCGTCTTGCCGCCCAGCAGGTTGTGGGCCAGCGCCTTCTCAGGGGTAACCGAGGTGCCGAAGTAGTGGAAGGCGTAGTTGTTGTCGTCTTCCTCGAAGTGCTCTGCGGTGAGGTAGATCGAGAGGTCTTCCGTCGGATCGAAGAGCAGGCCGCCACGCACGGCGTAGGCGTCGCGATCGTCCACGTCATTGCCGGTGAAGAGGTTCTCGCCGTAGCCGTCGCGCTTTTCCTTCTTGAACGCGATGCGTCCGGCAACACCGTCGGTGATGCCGCCGCCGACCGCGCCTTCGAGGTCCATCTGCGAGTAGTCGCCCACGGTGACGCGGGCGTAGCCGTCGAGTTCCTGCGTGGGGCGCTTGGTGATCAGGTCGATGGCGCCGGCGGTGGCGCCGCGGCCGTAGAGCGTGCCCTGCGGGCCGCGCAGCACTTCAACCCGCTCGAGGTCGTAGAAGCCCGCCATCTGGGTGGAGGGGCGCGCGAGGATGGCGCCGTCCTGGTGTACCGCCACCGCGCCGTCGGCGCCGAGATCGATGCTGGTCATGCCGATGCCGCGGATGAAGATCCGCGCCACGCCGAACTGGTCTCCCACCGAGAGGTTGGGGATGGCGCTTACCAGATCGCCCATGTTCGTGATGCCGCCCGGCGCGAGGGCGTCGCCGCCCACCACGGATACCGAGGCCGCGGTGCTTGCCACCGTGGATTCCTGTTTGGTGGCGGTGATCACGATCTCTTCGATGTCACCGGGGCCTTCGGCGCGTGCGCCGGCCGCCGCGATGGCGAGGGCGAGCAGGCTGAGGCGCGATATCTGCGCGAGCATGCGTTGCGGGGTTGTGGTTTTCATAGGTCTCTCCTGGGGATGGGGTCTCTGCCCCGGTTCGTTGTGGAAGGGAAAAGGTTCACAGTTTCGTCCGGCGCACGCTGATGCCCAGCGCCTCGCGGTCGATGGTGTCCGGCGTGATGCCCTCGGCCCTCAGCAGATGCTTCTGCACTTTGGCAGAGGCGGTCTTGGGCAATGCCGGGATCACACGCAGGTAGCGCGGCACCATGAAGTGGGCCATGTGCTCGCGCAGGAATTCGAAGAGTTCGCGTGGCTCGATCGCGTGTCCGTCGACCGGCGCCACCGCGATCATCACTTCGTCTTCGCCGTGTTCGCTGGGTACGGCATAGGCCGCGGCCTCGCGCACGGAGGGGAAGACCACCACCTCGGCTTCCACTTCGAAGGAAGAGATGTTCTCGCCGCGGCGGCGGATCGCGTCTTTCTTGCGGTCCACGAAATAGAAATAGCCCTCGGCGTCCATGCGGAAGGAGTCGCCGGTGTGGAACCAGCCGTTGCGCCAGGCCTCGGCCGTGGCGCGGTCGTTCTTGTAGTAGCCGTGGTTCATGCCCCAGGGGCGGTCGGTACGCACGATCATCTCGCCGATCTCGCCCAGCGGCACTTCGCAGTCGTGGTCATCGACCAGACGCACGTCCACTCCGGGGCGCGCCTTGCCGCAGGTGCCGCGCTTCACGGGGTTGGGCTCCGAGACGATCGGCGAGGAGATCTCGGTCATGTTGAAGATGGTGTAGATGTCGGTGCCGAAGCGGGCGTGGAAATCCGCTGCCGTCTCGGTGAAGGGCACCATGAAGGCAAGCCGCACGCCGTGGTCGCGGTCCTCGCTTGATGGCGGCTGCTTCAGCAGGAACGTGGCCATCACGCCCAACAGGAACATGGACGTGACCTGCGTACGCCGCACGAAGGGCCAGAACTCCGCGGTGCTGAAATTCTCCATGACGGCGATGGAGCCGCCGCGCACGAGCATCACGAAGATGATCCCCATGCCGCCGATGTGGAACAGCGGCATGTTCACGAGGAAACGGTCTTCGCCGGTGACGAAATGCCAGGTCTCGGGGCCGGCATTGGTGAAGATGTGCAGGTACGAGGAGAGCACGCCCTTGGAGGGGCCGGTGGTCCCGGAGGTGTAGATGATCGACTGCGTGTCCCAGGGCTGTATCGGGCGCTTGAGTTCGGGCAGCGTGCTGTCGCCCTCGCAGAGGGAGGCGAAGGCCACGCTGGCGAGCGTGGCGGGCGCCGTGCCCTCGCCGACCAGCACCAGCGTGCGCAGTTGTGCGGGCGACACCTCGTCCAGCAGCGGTGCGAGTTGCGCGTGGGCGATGATCAGGCGTGCGTCGGAGTTGTCGATGACGTGCTCGAGAATCCGTCCCTTGTAGGCCGTGTTGAAGGGCACGAACACCGCGCCGAGGTAATTGATGGCAAGGAAGCTGAGCAGACCCTCGCGGCCGTTGGAGAGCCACACCGCCACGTGCTCGCCCTGCTCCACGCCGAGGCGTGCCAGACCCGCGGCCACGGCGATCACGCGCTCGCGTGTTTCGGAGAAGCTCCACGTCTCGCCGTTCTCGAAGACCGCGTAGGTGTCGTCGCCGCGCTCTGCCGCAAGGCGGTCGAGCAGGTAGCGCACCACGCAGCGGTCGACTGCGGGAATGCGCGGATCGGATGTGGTGTTCACGTTGCTCATGCGCGTGACTTCACGGGCGCCACGATCTTGTCCACGCAGTGGATGATGTGGGCGATGATCTCGCTCGCGGGGCGCTTGCCGCCCGGCGAATACCAGAAGCTCAGCCAGCTCAGCATGCCGCCGATGGTGGTGGCGGTGAGCGGGATGTCGTCTATCGCGAATTCCCCGCGCGACTGCCCCTCTTTGAGAAGTTGCGAGAGCTCGCGGTCGAAACGCAGGCGCTGCTCGCGGATGCGGCGGGCGTCTGCGGATTCCAGGTTTTTCTCTTCGCGTTCGTAGATGACGATGTATTCCTGGTTGTCGAGCACGATGCGCGCGACACGGTCGACGACCATCCGCAGCCGTTCGCGCGCGCTGCCGCCGCTCGCGAGTGCCTCGCGCAGGGCCTCGAGCGAGAGGCTGATGCCCATCTGGCAGATCTCGAACAGGATCTCGCCCTTGTTGCGGTAGTAGCTGTAGATGAACGGTTTGGTGACCTGCAGGCGTTCGGCCACCGCATCGAGCGTGGTGCTTTCGTAGCCGAGCGCATGTATCAGGTGGCTCGCTTCCTCGCGGATGCGCCGGCGTTTGTAGTCGGCGACTTCCGTCTTGAGGGCTTTTTGCTCGGCGTTCAAGGGTGCTTCCGGTTCAGGCGGCGAGACGCAGGATCTGCATCACGTCGTCGGGGCCCGCGATGGTGCGCGGGTTGGTGCGGGCCCAGAGGTCCATCATCGTGTACTCGGCCACCTGCTGCAGGCGGTCTGCGCCCACACCTACCTCGGAGAGCCGCCGCGGCATGCCGAGCCCGCGGATGAAGGCATCCACCACCTCGCTCGCGCGCTTGCCGGGCTGGCCGAAAGCGGCGCTGATGCGCTTCTGGCGATCACCGTTCACCGGTTCGTTGAAGGCGAGCACATAGGGCGCCATCACGCAGGAGCAGTAGCCGTGGGGCACGTCGCAGGTGCCGCCGAGGATGTGGCCTATCGCGTGGCTCGCGCCCATGGGGGTGCCGCCGATGATCGGGATCATCGACTGCCACACGCCGATCTGGCACTTCAGCCGCGCATCGAGGTCGTGCGGGTTGGCTTTGACGCGGGGCATGCCCTCGGCGAGCAGTCGCAGCGCGCATTCGGCCATGCCGTCGCAGAAATCGTTCGATTCGAAAGAACCGAGGGTTTCAAGGGCGTGGTCAACCGAGCGCACGCCGGTGGAGAGCCACAGCCACTCCGGCGTGTGCAGGCCGAGCGCCGGGTCGAGGATCACGCTGATGGGCGCCATCATCGGGTGCTCGTAGCCTTGCTTGTGTTTGATGTTCTCGTCGGTGGCGCCGGAGAGCGCGTTGAACTCGCCGCCCGAGAGCGTGGTGGGCACGTTGATCACGCGGATCTTCGGACCGCGGAAGGACGGCTTGATGACCTGCCCCTGCTCGTTCACGAAGACGTGGAAGGGCTCCATGTCATCGTGCTCGCGCAGGTCGTGCTCGAGGCACATGGCCACGATCTTGCCGGCATCGATGATGGATCCTCCGCCGATGCCGACGATCAGATCGCAACCTGCGGCACGCGCTTGCGCCGTGGCCTCGAGTACCGCGGATCGCGGTGCATGCGGCGGCATGCCGTCGTACACGCCCACGAGTTTGCTGCCGAGCGCCCGGCGTACCTGCTCTATCTCATCGGTGTTGCGGTTCAGCGAACGGCTGCAGAGAACGAAGACCCTGCTGGCACCCAGGCGCTCCACCTCTTCAGGGAGTGCATCGGCAACGCGACGTCCCAGAATGACTCTTTCGGTGCTGGTGAGACCGACGCTGCTGGTTGGCACGCTCATGCGAAAGCCTCCGGGATTTGTCGGGACGTCGCGCGCGGTCAACCCCGCACCTGACGCCCGTGAATTTTTCTGGACTCAAGGGTAACTATTTTTTACTCTTCGTCAACAAGAGCTTTTTGGCCTCGCGTCGCCCCGCCACGCCGGTGAGCGCACGCCCCATCCCACAGGTGCATGGCCGGATGAACCACGACTCACGTCCCCGACGCTGGAACACTGTCTCCGGCATTCCGCTCAAGTCTTTCTACTCGGCAGAAGACGTTCCTGCGGAGCACCGCCGCATCATGGATGCCGCGCCGGGTGCGGCGCCTTTCCACCGCGGCGCCTACGCCACCGGCTACCGCACCAAGGCCTGGCGGATCTTCCAGCTCTCCGGCTTCGGCAAACCCGAGGACGAGAACGAGCGGATCAAGTTTCTGCTCGCCAACGGCGAAACCGGCTTCCTGATGGAGCATGACCGCAACACCGCCGACCACTGCTACAACGTGGATCACCCCGACGTGCTCGCCCGTCGCGAAGACGTAGGTCTCACCGGCGCCGTGATGCAAAGCGTGCGTGACATCGCGATCTGCATGGACGGACTTCCGATCGAGAGCACCTACGGTCACGCGGGCGGCGCGGTCGTGCAGCACGCGCCCTTTGCACTCGCCGGCTACTGGACGGTCGCCAAGCGCCGCGGCCTGGATCTGCGCACGCTCGCCGGCACCGGACAGAGCGATTTCTTCCTCACGTATCTCGGCTGCGTCACCAAGCAGCAGATCCCCACCCCCGCTGGCCTGCGCTTCAACGCCGACATCATGGAGTTCTGCTCGAAGCACCTGCCGCGCTGGGTGCCGGTCTCGATCGCCGGCTATAACGGCGCCGACAGCGGCTTGAACGCCTTCCAGGAACTGGGCGCGCTGTTCGCCAACGCGGTGGAGTATCTCGACGAGATCAAGCGCCGCGGCAGCATGTCACTGGAAGAAGCTGCGCGCGGTTGCGGCGGCGTGAGCTTCCGCATGTCGATGGATATCATCGAAGAAGCCTGCAAGCTGCGTGCGGCGCGGCTGATGTGGACGCAGCTCCTCGAGCGGCGTTACGGCATCACCAACCCGAAGGTGGCGAATCTGCGCATCCACTGCGTGACGGCCGGTTCGATGATGACCTGGCAGCAACCGCTGAACAACATCGTGCGCGGCACGCTGATGGCGCTCGCGGGTGTGCTTGGGGGCGTGCAGTCGCTGGGTGTGTCGGGCTACGACGAGGCGCTCTCGATTCCTTCCGAACACGCGCACCAGATGTCGGTGCGCATCCAGCAGGTCCTGCAGAACGAAACCAACCTCGCGGCCGTCACCGATCCGCTGGGCGGCTCCTATTACGTCGAGACCCTCACCGCGCAGCTGGTGGAGCGCGCGTGGCAGTTTTTCGACGAGATCGAACAGCAGGGCGGCTTCCTCGCCACGCTGGACTCGGGCTGGCTGCACGCCCGCGCCGCCGAGAACCAGCACGCCGAGTTCATGGCGCAGGACAGCGGCGAACGCGTGGTGGTGGGCGTCACGGATTTCCGCGAAGACATCTCTCCGTACGAGGTGGACGGCTTCATGGGCGTGGACGATGCCTTCGACGTGGCGATCGCACGTCTCGAAGAGGTGCGTCGCACGCGCGGCGAGCGTCGTGCAGGTGATGCGCTTCGCGAGCTCGAGCGCGTTTGCCGTGGCAGCGACAACATCATGCCCGCCATGATGGAAGCACTCGATGCCGAGGTCACGCTGGGCGAGGTCGGCGACGTCTGGCGCGGCGTCTTCGGCGACTGGAACACCCCCATTCAGACCTGAGCAGCCACATGACAACAGCACCCAAGCGCATCCTGATGGCCAAGACCGGTCTGGACGGCCACTGGCGTGGCCCGACCATCGTGGCGCGTGCGCTGCGTGACGCAGGCTTCGAGGTAATCATGGTCGGTATGGTCACGGCAGACGAAGTCGTGCGCGCCGCCATCGATGAAGACGTCGATCTTGTGGGCCTGAACATCGGCGGTCACGTCGACGTGGCCGAGCGCGCTATCGCAGCCATTCGCGAGGCGCGCCCCGAACTGCCCATTTTCTGCGGCGGCGTCGTGCCGCCGTGGGCGAAGAAACGCCTCGAGGAAAAGGGTGTCGAGGTGTATCCACCCGGATCCCAGCTTCCCGAAATCGTAGACGCGGCCCGGCGCCTGACGCGCTGGCAGGCAGACTGATCCACGCGCGCGCCTGCGTCCGGTGAGCAGCGCAGCCCCCTTGCAGGAACTCTTCGACCGCGGGCGCCGTGGAGAGCGCGGCGCGCTCGCCCGCCTGCTGAGCGTTGCCGAGGCCGGTGGCGCACAGGCGGCGCAACTCGATGCCTTGTGCGCCGCTGCTGCCGCGCCACGTGCCCGCAGCATCGGCATCACCGGTGCTCCCGGGGCGGGCAAGTCCACACTCACTGCCGCGCTGCTCGGCGTTGCGCGAAACGCGGATCAACGCGCGGCCGTGCTCGCCATCGATCCCTCTTCGCCGCTCACCGGTGGCGCCATCCTCGGGGACCGCGTGCGCATGCACCAGGCGGCCGTGGACGAGGGCGTGTTCATCCGCTCCATGGCCTCGCGCGGGCAGCAGGGTGGCTTGGCCCAGGCCGCATCGCTCGGCGTGCGGGTGCTCGAGGCCTGCGGCTGGCCCTGGATACTGCTGGAGACCGTCGGCATAGGGCAGGTCGAAGTAGAAATATCGGGCCGAGCCGATCTGGTGGTGGTGGTGCTGAACCCGGGCTGGGGCGACGAGATCCAGGCCAACAAGGCGGGCCTCATGGAGGTCGCCGACATCTTCGTGATCAACAAGGCCGACCGCGAGGGCGTGGCGCAGACGCGCCGCGACATCGAGGGCGCTATCGCGGCGCGCCCGGGCGGTCAGCAGATTCCGGTGATCGAGACCATCGCTACGCGCGGAGAGGGCGTGCCCGAACTCTGGCAGGCCATCGTCGAGCGGCACGCGGCGCTGGATGCATCGGGAGAACTCGCCGTGCGCCGCCGTGCGCGCATTGCCGCGGAACTGGAATCCGCCGCGCTCTCCGCCTTGCGCGGCAGGCTCGCTGCCGCGATGGCCGCAGAGGAGGGCGTACGGCTGCGCGAGCGCATCGCCTCCGGAGACTGCGGTATCCACGAAGGCGTGGCCACGCTGCTGGGAAACATCGTCCGCGACTGAGGAGAACTGCAGGTGGATCGTTTCGACATCGGCGCCGTGCGCGTGCATCGCATCGAGGAGTGGCGCGGGAACTTCGCACCGCCCGAGCATCTTCTTGCAGGCTGCACGCCGGAGAGCTTCGCGCCCTACGCAGAGCAGTTTTCACCGGGCTATTTCGACCTCGACGAGCGCAAGCTCTTTGCTTTCCTGCAGAGCTGGGTGCTGGAGGTGGACGGGCTGCGCATCCTCTTCGATACGGGCGCGGGCAACGACAAGGAACGGCCGGGCATACCGGTTTTCGGGAATCTCTCCACGGATTTCATGGGCAACCTGCATCGAGCGGGTTTCGCGCCGGAAGACATCGACATCGTGGTCTGCTCGCACCTGCACATCGATCACGTGGGCTGGAACACGGTGCTGCATGAGGGGCGCTGGAAGCCCGCATTCCCCAAGGCCCGCTACCTCCTGCCTGCGGTGGACGAGGAGTTCTGGAACCCGACCAATGCCGCGCGGTTCCCGGAGCAGGTCGGGCGCGCGGTGAATGCGGGTGTGTACGAAGACAGCGTCGCACCGGTGATCGCGGCCGGGCTGGCGGAACTGGTGCTGCCCGGTCACCGCGTCGCTGAAGGCATCGCGCTGGAGGCTGCGCCCGGTCACACGCCGGGGCAAATGCTGATGCATGTCGCGTCGGGTGGTGAGCACGCGCTGTTCGTGGGCGATGTGCTGCACCATCCCGTGCAGGTCTACCACCCGGAGTGGAACAGCGTGTTCTGCGAGAACCCCGGGCAATCGCGCGCCACGCGCCGCGCCGTGCTGACGCAGGCCGCAGAGCTCGATGCCCTGCTGGTGCCGGCGCATTTCGGCGGGCAGCATATCTGCCGCGTGCGTCGTCTGGGCGATGGCTTCGTTCCTGAATTTCCTGCCTGAGAGAACCCCCACATGGACATCAGTCGCTTCGAAACCCTGCTGGTGGAGCGCCGCGGCGCAGTCGACTGGGTGACGCTCAACCGCCCGGACAAACTCAATGCGCTGAACACCGTGCTGGTGCGCGAGCTGGGCGAGTATTTCACCGGCCTCTATCGCGAATACGCCGTGCGCGTCGTGGTGCTGCGCGCCTCCGGTCGCGCCTTCTGCGCGGGCCTCGACCTGGAGGAGTACGCGGGCATGGAGGGCGAGCCTTCCATGCAGGCCGCGCTCGATATCCAGACGCGCATCCGCGACATCATGAAAGCCATGCGCCGCTGCCCGCAGCCGGTGATCAGCCTGGTGCAGGGCGCGGCCTGCGGGGGCGGTTTCTCGCTCGCGCTGTCCTCGGATATCCGGATTGCGGGCCAGAGCGCGCGCATGAACGCGGCCTACATCAAGGTGGGTCTGACGGGCTGCGACATGGGCTCGAGCTACTTCCTGCCGCGGCTGGTGGGGACATCGGTGGCATCCGAACTGCTGCTCACCGGGCGTTTCATCGACGCCGAGCGTGCGCTGCGCGTGAACCTTGTCTCGGCCGTGGTGCCTGACGCGGAACTCGAGGCCGCCGCGCAGCCCTATGTTGACGAGATGCTCGCCACCACGCCGCTAGGGCTCAGGCTCACCAAGGACGCGATCAACTTCGCCATCGATGCGCCCTCGATGGACGCGGCGATGGCGATGGAAGACCGGCAGCAGATTCTCTGCTCGCAGACCGCGGATCACCGCGAGACCATCGCGGCGCGCATCGAGCGTCGCGCGCCGTCCTACAGGGACCGCTGAGCGCAGGTTTGTCGCGCGCATGGCGCGCTCCTGGAGGGGCCGCTGAGCGAAGGCCTGTCGCGCGCATGGCGCGCTCCTGCGGCCGGTGTGCCGTTGTAGGAGCGGGCCATGCCCGCGACTGTTCCGGCTGCGCCGCACCGTGACTCAGCGAACCCCTGTCAGGAACTGATCCAGCCGGTTCTCCTCGTAATAGAGCCGCTCGCGCTCATAGCGCATCGCTTCGTCCACACGCGCGAGCTCTACGCGGATGTTGTAGCGATCGCGGTCGGTGTCAGCCGAGTTGAAGGCGTACTCCAGCTCCCGCCTGCGCTGGTCGAGCTGCGCGACTTTTTGTCGCTGCTCGTAGACCGGCCGCGCTGCGCGCCAGTGCGTGGCGAACTGGGCGTCGCTCTCGGGCGGGCAAACGCCGCTGTAGTTGCCGCCCGACAAAGCGATCTGTACCGCGTTCTCGGGCGTGCAGTAGGCATCGAGCCCGCGCTCGTAGCCGGTTTTCCAGGCCTCCCGGTCCACGGTGATGCCGTACTCCACGCAGGCGCTGGCGTGGTCCTGCGCGCGATCGGGGCCTGCACCTTTGGCGCCGTCGCGGTAGCCGATGTCTTCCCAGCTGGCGCTGCGGCAGTCGCTCTCCGAGAGGGTGGCGCAACCGGCCAACAGCAATAGCGGCAGGACGAGGAGCAAACGGCTTCGCATCGGCAGGTCTCCGGTGGGTGCTGCGCAGGCACCCGTCAGGCGGACGGGCGCTGCTATGATCGGCCGTATTCTGATACGCGGGACGAGGCGATGAACAGCACCGCAGGTCTGCACCGCGGCCTCGGCCCGGCCGACGTGGTCGCGCTCACGCTGAACACCATCGTGGGTGCGGGCATCTTCGGGCTTCCGTCCGCACTCCATGCCGCTGCGGGCAGCCAGAGCCTGCTGGTGCTTGCAGCGGCCTTTGTATTGATCGCCGCTGTGGCCGCCTGCGCGGCCGAAGTGGCCAGCCGTTTCGAGGCCACTGGCGGGCCGGTCCTGTATGCGCGCGAGGCGCTGGGGCCGCTCGGCGCCTTCACCGTGGGCTGGCTGCTCTACCTCACCCGGCTTGCCACCTCCGGGGCGATCATCGTGGTGATGCTCGATTACGCGGCCGCGCTGTGGCCTGCGCTCGCCTTGCCATTGCCCCGCGGAATCGCGATCACGCTCTTTCTTGCGCTGATCGCGGGGCTGAACCTGCGTGGCGTGGTGCAGGGCGCCGCGCTCGGCAATGTGCTGGTGGTACTCAAACTCGCACCGCTGTTCCTGCTCGCGCCGCTCGGGCTTGCAATCGGTGGATGGCCAGAGCCGGCAGCGGCACCGGTGCCACAGGTTGACGCGCTGGGTGCCGCATTCCTGTTGGCCTTTTTTGCCTGCATGGGCTTCGAGCAGGCGACCATCGTTGCCGGTGAGCTGCGCCATCCGAAGCGCGATCTGCCGATCGGCATGCTGGGAGGTTTCCTGCTGGCAGGATTGCTGTACGCAATGCTGGTGCCGGCCTGCCAGTCGCTGGTGCCGGATCTCGCTAACTCCAAACGTCCTGTTGCGGAACTTGCCCTTGCGGTCTTCGGCGCCGCAGGTGCCACTGTGGTTGCGCTGACCGCCGTTCTCTCCTGCGCCGGGAACCTGAGCACGTCCATCCTGGTCACGCCGCGGGTGCTGTTCGCACTCGCGGAACAGGGCGAGATTCCTGCGGTGCTGGCACGCGTGAGCGGTGGCACGCGCGTGCCGGCGGTCGCGATCGCGCTCACCGCCGGCATCATCTGCGTGCTGACGCTAACGGGCACCTTCGTGCATCTGGCCACCATCGCAGTGATCGCCCGGATGCTGATGTACGCATCGATCTGCCTCGCGCTACTGCTGTTGCGCCGCCGCGGGCCGGCGCCGCTTCGCGTGCCCGGTGGCCCGCTGCTGGCTGTGCTGGCCATTGCGGCCTGCGCGTTGGTGATGGGTACCGCCAGCGCTGATGCTTTGCGTGCGGTGGCCGTCGCCCTGCTTGCGGGCTACCTGCTGCGCATCCTCTGGCGCCGTTTTGGCCCGCAACCGAACTGAACACCATCTCCGGAGATCCACCACCATGAAGGCCTTCACTCACCGTGTGCTGCTGCTCCTCGCCACGTTGCCCTTCGCCGCCGCACTGCAGGCCGGCGAACCCCGGGCCCGTGATCTGGGCGTGCCTTTCGAGGGAACACCCGGCCCGCTGAACGCCATCACCGACGTGGCGGGTGTGGAGGTCGGGCACAGCACCATCGTGTCGGCCGATGGCGTGGAACCTGTGGTGCGCACCGGCGTCACGGCGGTGCTGCCGCGCGGCAAGCGCGCCCCCACCGAGGCCGTGTTTGCGGGATGGTTCAGCCAGAACGGCAACGGCGAGATGACCGGCACCACCTGGGTGAAGGAATCCGGACTGATGTACGGCCCGGTGATGATCACCAACACGCACAGTGTGGGCGTGGTGCGCGATGCGGTGATCGCATGGGGACTGCAGCACTACCACTTCGACACCAGCGACTGGTGGTCACTTCCGGTGGTGGCCGAGACCTGGGATGGATGGCTGAACGACATCAACGGCTTCCACGTGAAGCCCGAGCACGCCTTTGCCGCGCTCGACACGGCAAGCACCGGTCCTGTGGCCGAAGGCAACGTGGGCGGTGGCACCGGCATGATCTGCTACGAGTTCAAGTGCGGTATCGGCACGGCCTCGCGCATCGTGGAGGACGATGGCAAGCGCTACACCGTTGGCGTGCTGCTGCAGGCAAACTTCGGAACGCGCCCGGAGTTGCTGGTGGCGGGCGTGCCGGTGGGCCACGAGGTGCCGGAGCAGCCCGCCTATGCAGCGCTCGCTCCCAGGCGCAGCGACCGCGACATGGGCTCCGTTATCGTGATCGTCGGGACTGACGCTCCGCTGTTGCCGCACCAGCTCGACCGCATCGCTCGCCGCGTGACGATGGGCATCGCGCGCTCCGGCGCGGTGGCGGGTAACGGATCGGGCGATATCTTCCTCGCCTTCTCGACCGCGAATCCCGAGGCCAGTGCCGCCACGGGCCTGCCCGCGCTGCACATGCTGCCGAACGAGCGGATAACGCCTTTCTTCACGGCAACGGTGCAGGCCGTGGACGAGGCGGTGATGAACGCACTCGTGGCGGCGCGTACCACCACGGGATTCGAGGGGAATACCGCGATCGCATTGCCGCACGCAAGACTGCGTGCGGCGCTGAAGAAATACAACCGTCTCGCCGCGCCCTGAGCGCGGGCTTCAGTCGCGCGCGAGCACCTCGCGGCCGCCGAAGACCACGCGCAGTACGCGCGTGTCCGAGATGCGCCGCGCCTCGCCCCGCGCGGCGAGATCGAGGATGTCCTGATCCACCACGATCAGGTCGGCTTTCTTGCCGGCTTCGATGGACCCGATCTCCTTTTCCATGCCGAGGATGCGCGCCGCGTTGATCGTGTAGGAGGCTATCGCCTGATGTATGTCCAGCCGCTCCGAGGCGTTCAGTACGCCCGGAATCGCGGGATCAGGGTTGGCGCGTGTAAGCGCCTGTTCGAGATTGAGGAAGGGGCGCGGATTGCGGTCTTCGACAGGGGCATCGCTGCCGGATGCGACGATGCCACCGAGCCGCGCGATCGTTGCGGTCGGATAGACGTTGCGCATGTAGTAACTGTCCCCGTAGAGGTCTGTGCCTTCGACGCGTTCGAAGAAGGGAATCACGCTGAGGTCGTAAGGCGGGTTCACCACCGTCCAGGCGTGCGTGAAGACCACGCCGAGGCCGGCCGCGCCGATGCGCTTCTGGTCGTCGGGGTGCACCAGCTGCGCATGCGCCATCGAATGCTGCATGCCCGGGTTGAGGCGCTTGGCTTCCTCGAGCATGTCGACAGCCACGCGCACCGCGCGGTCCCCGATCGCGTGGGTGTGCACTGCGAAGCCGGCGCGGGCCATCGCGGATTCGTAGGCGTGGAGATACTCCTCCGACTGCTCCAGCACGCCGCTGCTTTGCAGGCACTGCGCCGGGTCGAATCCGTGGGCGGCGCGGAATCGCTCGGTGGAGGCGTGGTCCTTGCGAGCGGCAGGAGCGTCTGCGCAGGCCGGATCTGCAGGGTCCACGTAGCCCGACACATGGAAATCCGCTCCGCCGGGCGTGCCCGCGAAGCGCGGCTGCAGGTAGGGCTTCAGCACGGCGCCATTCGGCAAGGTGGGCGGATCGGCGTAGGGGTTACCTTCGAGTACGCCGTCGACGAAGATCTTCACGTGGTCGGCGCGGATCAATTTGCTCTCGCGCTCCATCTGCTCACGGGCTGCGGTGAATTGCCTCACCACCGCTGGAATCTGCGATTGCGTGGGGCGCGCGGACGGGTCGTCGAAGCGTCGGATCAGCGCGGCACGCATGCGGAACGTCATTTCGCCGTGGTCTTCGAGCCCGCGCCAGAAAACGAGCTGCGAAGGGTCCACGGCGGCATCGAGAATCGCGGTGATGCCCTGCTCGCGGAAGACCTTTGCGGCCTTGGGCGCCACGGCGCTGAAGTCTGCTGTGCCGAAGAATCCGGGAGCGCCCAGCCGGCCTTTTGCGCCCTCGGTGATTCCGCCGCTCGGCTCGCCGTTGGCGTCCACGGCAACCAGTTCGCGGATGTCCTTGAACTCCTTCGCCAGCGTCTTGCCTGAATAGCCGATCGCCTTGCCGTCCGGGCCTCGCGCACGCGAGAGCGCGAGACTGTTGGCGGCGCCGTGGTGGCCGTCGTTGCCTTGCAGCATGATCGGGTGTGTCGTTGACACTGCATCCAGCGCTGCGCGCAGGGTGGAATAGCGCTCGTCGGGTTCGTTGCCCTGCGAGAAATTCCACTGCGGCACGACCATCCACTCTCCTGCCGGCAACGGCCGCTCATCAAGGCATGCGCGCAGGAAATCCACCATCGCGGGGAGTGACATGGACTGGCTCTTCAGGTCGCATACATCCGGCTGCACCACGCCGAGCGCGTGCACGTGGGCATCGATCAGTCCGGGCAATACGAGCTTCCCGCCGAGATCCACGACCTGCGTCGACGGCCCGCGCCAGCGCGCGGCGCCGGCTTCGTCGCCCACATAGACGATGCTGTCGCCCTTTACCGCAACAGCACGCGCCTCGGTGTTGGCTGCATCGGCGGTGTAGACGCGGGCATTGCGGTAGAGCGTGTCGGCGGTGTTCGCGGCATATGCCGCGCCGCCCAGAGAGCAGGCAATGGCAAGGGCGATCGGTCCGATGATCTGTCGCACGGTGAGTCTCCGGGGTCTGGTTTTTGTCCGCGAAGTATTCACGCGTGCGAGGGGCGAGGCAAACAGCCGTTCCCGGTGATTGTCGGGGTGGTGATTGCTGCTGCGGGGGGCGTCCGGCGGCAGGCGTGTCAATTCCCGCAGGGGGCGGTTGCCCGCACGGCCCGTGCAGCTAAACTGCGGCCATTCATCAGGAGTTCCCACATGAGCCTTTCCCTCAAGGATCCCGGATTGCTGCGTGGCCAGGCCTTCATCGACGGTCAGTGGATCGATGCTGATTCGGGCGCCACGCTGGCGGTTACGAACCCCGCCACGGGTGAGGTTGTGGCGATGGCGGCGCGTTGCGGTCAGGCCGAGACGCGCCGCGCCATCGAAGCGGCCGAGCGTGCGCTGAAGGACTGGTCCGCACGCACGGCAAAGGAGCGCGCCACGCTGCTGCGCACACTCTTCGACCTGATGATGGCCAACCAGGAGGACCTCGCGCAGATTCTCACCGCCGAGCAGGGCAAGCCTCTGGCCGAAGCGCGCGGCGAAGTGGCCTACAGCGCCAATTTCCTCGAGTGGTTCGCGGAAGAGGGCAAGCGTGTCTACGGCGACACCATCCCCGGACACGCCCGCGACAAGCGCATCGTGGTGATCAAGCAACCGGTGGGTGTAGTGGGCTGCATCACGCCGTGGAATTTCCCGAGCGCCATGCTCGGGCGCAAGATCGGCCCGGCGCTCGCAGCCGGCTGCACGGTGGTCTGCAAGCCGGCGAACAACACGCCGCTCTCGGCCTTTGCCATCGCGGTGCTCGCCGAGCGCGCGGGGTTCCCGCCCGGTGTGATCAACATGGTCTGCGGCGTGACGCAGGAAATCGGCGACGAGATCTGCTTCAACCCGGTGGTGCGCAAGGTGACCTTCACGGGCTCCACGCCGGTCGGCAAGCAGCTCATGGCGAAGTGCGCGCAGACGGTCAAGCGCACGTCGATGGAGTTGGGCGGCAATGCGCCGTTCATCGTCTTCGACGATGCCGATCTGGATGCCGCGGTGGTGGGTGCCATCGCCTCCAAGTACCGCAACGCGGGTCAGACCTGCGTTTGTGCGAACCGGCTGCTGGTACAGGACGGCGTTTACGACGATTTCGTCGCGCGCCTGCACGAGGCGGTGCGGCAATTCACGCTGGGCAACGGTGCCCAGACCGGCGTCAGCATGGGCCCGCTTATCGACGAGAAAGCCGCCAACGAGGTGATGTCCTTCGTTGACGATGCGGTCGCGAAAGGCGCCACAGTGCTCTGTGGCGGGCGTCGCGCGCAGCAGGGCAATGCCTTCGTGGAGCCCACGATCCTCACCGACGTGAGCACCGAGATGCGGGTCTTCAACGAGGAGATCTTCGGGCCTGTGGCCCCTGTGTTCCGTTTCTCGTCGGAGGCCGAGGCCATTGCGCTCGCCAACGACACGCCCTTCGGTCTCGCGGCGTATTTCTATTCCCGCGATATCGGCCGCGTCTGGCGCGTGGCCGAGGCGCTGGAGTACGGCATCGTCGGCATCAACGAGGGCATCATCTCGACCGAGGTGGCGCCCTTCGGCGGCGTGAAGGAATCCGGCAACGGCCGCGAGGGTTCCAAGTACGGCATCGAGGACTATCTCGAGATCAAGTACATGTGCATGGGTGGCATCGATCGCTGAGTCGCGCCTCGCGCGCTACACCCGCGACGCGCCTCCCGCAGGAGCGGGCGATGCCCGCGACGCCTGCAACTGCGGACTAATGCCAGCCCTGCGCCCTGATCGCATCGGGCGACTATGCTTGCCGCCGTGTCAGGGCGTCCCGGAGCGCCGTTCCCGTGAGTGAGTCCGGCGGTCCGCAGTCCGCCCGCCCGTCCAGAAATCCCCGCGCCAGCGCAGCCGCCACCCCCGGCATGCGGAGCCGGGTCGCGCCCGTTCCGCGGCGGCCTTCGGTGTGGCGCGACATCGTGCTTCCTGTGTTCCGTGTCTCGGGCGGCGTGATTCTGCTGGGCTCTCTGGTGGGCGGCACATGGATCGCCCGCGAAGAGATGCGCAATGCCACGCTGCACTCGCACTGGGCTGCGGACTTCGCCGCCGGTATCGAATACAAGGTGGAACCCGGCCCCGCGGCCACGCCCCTGCCGCCTGACCGCGGCCCCTGGGATGTGCGTCTGGGTTATGCCGGACTGCCCGATTTTGCGGCGAAGCTGCAGAAGAGCGGTTACATGATCACGCGCCAGGCCGTGCCCTCGCGGCGCCTGGTGGAACTTAACGGGCGCGGCATCTACAACGCCTTCGTCGAGAAGAACCAGACGGGCCTGCAACTCGTCGACGCCAACGGCGGCTTGCTGCAGAGCGCGCGCTATCCGCGCCACGTGTATTCCTCCTTCGAGGCAGTGCCCGATCTGGTCGCACGTGCGCTTCTGTACGTGGAGGATCGCGAGCTCCTCGATCCCTCGCGCCCCACCATGAATCCGGTGGTGGATTGGGAGCGCCTCGGCATGGCCGTGGTGCAGCAGGGGATGAAGACCGTCGGGCTTCCTGCAAAGGTCTTCGGTGCGAGCACGCTTGCCACGCAGCTCGAGAAATTCCGTCACTCACCCGACGGCATCACCCACGATTCCCATGACAAGCTGGTGCAGATGGTCTCTGCCACGCTGCGCGTTTACCGCGATGGCGCGGAGAATCTCCCCGCGCGCCGGCGCTTGCTGCTCGACTACCTGAACTCGCTGCCGCTTGCCGCCCAGCCCGGCTACGGGGAAGTGGCGAGCCTGGGCGACGGACTCGAGGCCTGGTTCGGCGCCGATTTCGATACCGTGAACCGCGTTCTCGCCACGCCGGATGCGCCGATTGCCGAGCGTGCGCGCTACTTCAAGCAGGTGCTGGCGCTGGTGCTGTCGGTGCGCAGGCCTTCGTACTACCTGGGCAAGGACACCGCGCCGCTCGCCGAACTCACCGACAGCCACCTTCGGCGTATGGCGGCGGACAAAGTGATCCCCGTGTCGCTCGCCGAGGCGGCCCTGGACGTGCCACTCGAACTGCGCGGTCGCGCCAGGGCCTCGCCTCTGGTGGACTACACCAAGCAGAAAGGCGTCAACCTCGCGCGGACGCAGCTCCTCGGGCTCCTCGGCGTGCACAGCCTCTACGAGCTCGACCGGCTCGACCTCGACGTGAACGCCACGCTGGACGCCGGCGTCCAGAAAGAGGTCACGGCTTTCCTGCGCTCGCTGGCCAAACCCGAGCGCATCACCGAGCTGCGTCTGGACGGCGAGCACCTCATGCGCGCGGCCGACCCTTCCAAGGTCATCTACAGCCTCACGCTCTACGAGCGCGGCAACGGTGTGAACCGGCTGCGCATCAACGCCGACAACCTCGACCAGCCGCTGGACATCAACTCCGGCGCCAAGCTCGATTTGGGCTCCACCGCCAAGCTGCGCACGCTCCTCAGCTGGCTCGAACTGATCGCCGCGGAGCATGCGCGTTTCTCGGAGCCTTCCGGTGCCGCCGAGGGAATGCTCTCGCTCCACCCGCGGGATCGCCTGAGCGCGTGGGTGCTGGACTACCTGACGATGAATCCCGGCGCGAGCCTGCGCCAGACGCTGGAGGCCGCGATGCAGCGGCAGTACTCCGCGAGCCCCGCGCAGTCCTTCTACACCGGTGGCGGTGTGCTCAGCTTCTCGAACTTCGACAAGGACGACAACGGCCGCATCCTCACGGTGGCAGAGGCCACGCGGCGCTCGGTGAACCTCGTGTTCATCCGCATGATGCGCGAGATCATCGATCACTACCTCTACCGCGATCCCTCCAGCACGGCGCGACTGCTTGAGGACAACTCCGCAGGCGTGCGAGAGGAGTACCTGAAGCGCTTTGCCGATCGCGAGGGCAGCGTCTTCGTGCGCCGTTTCTACCAGAAGTACCACGGCAAGCCGCTCGAGGATGCGCTCACCACGCTGCTGGACGGCGTGCAGCTCACGCCGCGCGCGGTGACGGTGGCGCTGCGCTCGGTGTGGCCGGACATGACGCCCGATGAGTTCCGGCCCTGGCTCGGTCTCTATGTGCCCGACGAGCCCCTCGACCGGCCATCGGTGGCGGCGCTGTTCAACCGCTATCCGCCACAGAAGTTCAGCCTGAACGACCGTGGCTTTCTTGCGCGCGTGCATCCGCTCGAGCTCTGGACCATCGGGTACCTGCAGGGGCATCCGCAGGCGAGCATGGACGAGACGCTCGCGGCGGGCGCGGATGCGCGACAGGAGGTCTACGGCTGGCTGATGAAGACCAGCCGCAGGCAGGCGCAGGACCGCCGCATCCTTGATCTGCTCGAGATCGAGGCCTTCCAGGAATTGCACGCGCAGTGGCGCAGACTGGGCTATCCCTTCGCCTCGCTCACGCCATCGCTCGCCACCTCGATCGGCAGTTCGGGTGATCGCCCCGCAGCGCTCGCCGAGCTGATGGGCACGCTCGTGAACGGCGGTGTCCGTTACCCCTCGCGCCTTTTGGAGTCACTGGATTTTGCCGTCGGCACGCCTTACGAGGTGGGCTGGGCGGGGCAGGCATCGGCGGGCGAACAGGTGCTGAATCCGGATGTGGTTGCGGTGGCGCGCAACGCACTGCTCGATGTGGTGCAGAACGGCACCGCGCGTGCGTTGCAGGCATCGCTTGCACGGCCAGACGGCAGCCGCCACGTGGTGGCCGGCAAAACGGGTACGGGTGATCACCGCTTCGAGGTGTACTCGCGGCCCGGCGTGCTGATCGAGTCACGCGTGGTGAACCGTGTCGCCACATTCGTGTTCATGATCGACGACCGGTTCTTCGGCACGCTGACAGCTTATGTGCCGGGCCAGCAGGCCGCGCAGTACGAGTTCACCAGCGGGTTGCCGGTGCGACTGCTCGGCTACCTGATGCCTACGCTCTCGCCCTTGCTGGATTCGCCGGTGCCTGTTCAGGAGGCCGCTGCAGCGGTGCCGCAGCTAACCTCCGCTGGATCGGCGGCTACCGAGCCCTGAGGGCGGGCTTCAGCCCTCCAGAGCCAGCAGCACTCGTGCGGCTTCGCTTCCGTCCAACGGACGATTCGATCGGCGCGTGATCCGCCATTCCCCGTTGTCCTTGGCCAGTTCCCAGCGATTTGCCGACACACGCCAGGCCTCGAAGCCCGAGTCCGTGCGGCGGAAGACGCAGCTGTGCCCCACGGCTGTGGCGTGGTCGCCGTGGAGATTGATGTGCTGCGGTCCTATGAGGTGCGCGCAGCCGTCCTGCATAAGGTCCAGATGCGTGCCGGCCGTGAAGAGCGCTGCGATCGCGGTGTGCCCCGTGTGCTCGCCATAGCCTCCCACCTCGTAGACGCCACCGTCTGTCCACAGCGCCGCGATTGCCGCGGCGTTGCCCGAGTCGGCAAGCGGGCCATAGCTCGCGATCAGGTTGCGGATGGCCTCACGGTCTTCGAGCGCTGCGAGCCGGGTTTCCAGCGCGTGCAGCCGGTCTTCGGGGCCGGGCGATGACATGGCGCGCTCAGGCGAGTGCGCTGGCGTAGAGCGCCAGCAGTTTGTCCCAGGCGTGCTCCGCATCGGCGTGCCCGTAGACGGGCTGGTCGCCGCGTGGCGGCATGTCGGGCACGCACCAGCCGTGCAAAGCAGTTGCGTACACCTCCACCTCGGCTTGCAGGCCTGCCGCGGCAAAGCTCTCGCGCAGGGCACCGGCGGCGTGTGCTTCGGAAGCGTTGTCATCGCTTGCCACGCCCACGTAGTAGCTGGCGCGCGTGCCCGGCACCAGCAGGTGCGGGCTGTCGGGCTTGTCGGTGACCAGGCCGCCACCGTGGAAGGAGGCCACTGCTCCCACGCGGTCCGGCGCGACGGCCGCCGTGATGAAGCTCAGCCGCCCGCCCATGCAGTAGCCCTGCACGCCCAGCTTGCGCCCTGTGTCTACCTCCGGTTGCGCGTCGAGGCAGGCCACATAGGCTGCGGCGTCACGCTCGGCCACGCCCGGGGTGTAGAGCGTGCCGAGCAGCCCCATCAGGCGCTCGCGCATCTGCGGATCGCCGAAGCTGAAGGTGGCCGGATCGAAGAACGGCGCCGGGCCGTTGCGGTAATAGGAGTTCGGCACCAGCACCGTGTAGCCCGAGGCGGCGAGGCGCCGGGCCATGGCGCGCTTGGCGGGCCGGAGCCCGAGCGCGTCGGTCCAGAGCAGCACACCCGGGCAGGGGCCCGTGCCAGCACTGAGCAGCACCGCGTCGCAGTGGCCGTCGGGGGTGGTGACGACAAGGTCGCGTTCGATCACGTTCTTCTCTCCCGGTTGCATCTGGTTGCCATCTTCACGTTCGGGGCGGCGCAGGTATACTCCGGCAAAACCAGAAGATCCGGAGCCCCGATGAAATTCTCGATCATCTACGAAGCACAGATGGTGGACACTTCTCCCGAGAGCGAGCAGCGCTGCTTCCTCGAGTGCGTGGAACAGTCGATTTACGCCGAGAAAATGGGCTTCGACACCGTCTGGGCGGTGGAGCATACCGCGCTCACCCAGTACGCGCACATGTCCGCGCCCGAGACCTTTCTCGCCTATCTCGCAGGGCGCACCACCACGCTCGGCATCGGTCACGGCGTGGTCTGCCTGCCGCCCGGCATGAACCACCCGGTCAAGGTGGCGGAGCGTATCGCAACGCTCGATATCCTCTCCGGCGGACGTGTGCACTTCGGCATGGGCAAGGGCGGTACGCAGCAGGAGGCAGGCACCTTCGGCTACGACCTGAACGAGCTGCAGCCGATGATCGACGAGGCGATGTACCTGATCCCGAAGATTTTCGTCAACGAGGAGATCGAGCACGACGGCAAGTACATCAAGATCCCGCGCCGCCCGATCCACCCGAAGCCCAAGCAGCAGCCCCACCCGCCGCTCTACTACGCATGCACCCGCGAGCAGACACTGCAACTCGCCGGCTCGCGCGGCATCGGTGCACTGGTGCTCGGCTTCAGCGGGCCGGACGAGATCGCCCGCAAGAACGCGATCTACCGCGAGCATTTCCGTAACCGCAAGCCCGAGGACCAGGTCGGCTACCGCCCCACCGAGCACCTCGCTGCACTCTGCGCGGCCACGGTGCTGGAGGATCGCGAAAAAGCCCGCCGCATCGGCCTGCGCGGGCAGCGCTTCTTCGCGGAGGCAATCGCCCATTGGTACCAGGGTGGCCCCAAGCCCACCGTCGACGAGGAACTCACGGCCGAGGACCACGCCGAGGTGCTGGCCCGCGGCAAGGAGGCGGTGATCACCTACCTGTCGGACGAGAAGATCACCGCCGGTGACGAGCACACCAGCAACTACACCGTGGCGCAGGATGCCTACGGAACGCCAGATGACTGCATCCGCTACTGCACGCGACTGCAGCAGGCGGGCGCCGACGAGATCCTCTTCATGTTCCAGATGGGCGGCATTCCCCACGAGGCGATCATGGAGACCATCCGCAACATCGGCGAGAAGGTGATCCCGTACTTCCGCGAGCAGGAGTTGCGCAAGAGCGCCTGAGGGCTCAGAAATCCAGGCTCCAACCCACGGCCAGCGTGCGCTCGGGCGCGAGTTGCGTGCCGTTCATGTCCTGGTAAAGCGGCACCTGCAGGTACGCGTACAGCGTTGATCCCGCGCGCAGGTTCCAGGTGAGGCCCGGGCTGATATCCAGCGTCGTCCCGCCCGATACGTCCGGCTCTGCTTGCGCTCCGGCGTCGCGCCCGCGGTGCAGCAGATTCAGTTGCAGCACGGTGCCCACGTGCGGACCCAGCGCGTGCGACCAGCCGGCTCCGGCGCTCAGTCGGCGCCCGGGCTCGAAGTCATCCACCTGCGAGAGCGCCTCTGCGATGCCGACCTGCGCAAACATCGCATCGCGCAGCCCGAGCGCGTGCCGCACCGAGGCGCCGAACATGAAGTCCGTCGTGCCGGTTCCCGGCTGCAACGCACGCTCGGCGCGCACGCCATCCCCGTTCTTCGCGTTGCGGGAGCCACTGGGCAACTTGAATCCCGCGAACAGGGCGTAGACGGTGCTGCCGTTCTCCGGGGCGAAGCGGCGGCGCAGCAGCAACTGGGCGTCCCCCAGACCATCGAAATTCCAGCGTTCCGCGTCCAATGGTTCGCCGCTTGCCTCGTCCTGCAGTATGTGGGCGTGTTCGCGCTGCAGCAGCGGGAGCCGCAATTGCACCGACCAATCGGCGTCGAGCCCGTAGTCGAACGCGGCCATCAGTGCGCGCTGCCGCGTGTGTTGTTCGAGCGCTTCCTCGCCCGCGGTGTCCTCCGGCGTTGCCTTGCCGGTCCCGCTGCGAAGCCGGTCCTGTGCGATGTTCTCGTAACGCAGGTCGATGCTCAGGCCGCTGCGCCCGGTGCCGCTGTCCAGCGTGTAGCGGTCACTCATCAATGTGCAGGCAGAGGCGCCGCAGGATGCCTCGGCCGTGTGGATGCCCGTGAAGAGCGTTGCAAATGTCAGTGCAAGCGCCTTGTTTCGCGTATTCATGGTCCGTATTCCTCGAGTCGTGTGTGCGCAATGGCACGCAGGCTGTGGCTGCGTGCGCCAGGTCATGTGCTACGAGAGGAATCAGGCAGGTGGGGCGCGGGTAAGGCGGGAGCCGGGCGGGACGGGGGTCTGGAAGGGGGCCGGCTGAGTGGCTGGCCGGGCCATCCCGGGGCTGAAGTCTTCGGCAGCCTGCAAGGCGATCGTCGGTACAGCGCCAACGCCTGCGCTGGCTGCGAAGGGGCATATCAGGGTGTCATGATCGTCCGGGGATGAGCCGTGATCCGCAGCGCCTGCTTGCAGCAGGACGAGGCCGTCCGCGGTGCAGAATGCGAGTGGAGCGCCTGCCCCGGAGTCGGGCATCCAGCCGGCCGGAATAGCGGCACGCAGCAGCATCGCGACCAGCGCGAGCAGTGCGGCGTTCTGGCGCAACTGGCGGTGCATCAGCGGTTTCCCGGCGCGGGCGTAAGCGACGCGGGATTGTATCGCCTCAGGGCGCTTCGATGTCGATGTCGGGCAGGCTGTCGAAGAGCTGGTGCAGGCCCGCCGACCAGGCGTTGCGCAGGTCCCGCAGGTAGGGGTGCTCTCCGCCGAAGCGGTAAGGCTCGTGCGGTCCGAAATCCCCGGCGCGGTGCACCAGCAGGTCGATGGGCAGACCGACGGAGATGTTCGACTTGATGGTCGAGTCGAAGGACACCAGCGTGCACTTCACGGCCTGCGCGAGCGGCGTGCCGGCACGGATGATGCGATCGAGAATGGGCTTGCCGTATTTGATCTCGCCGATCTGGAAATAGGGCGTGTCGGCGGTGGCTTCGATGAAGTTTCCCTGGGCGTAGACGTTGAAGAGCCGCGGTGCCTCGCCACGCACTTGCCCGCCCACGATCAGGCTGCAATTGAAATCCACCGCTGCGCCCTGCGCCTGCTGGCCGGAGTCGCGCGCGATCACCTCCCGCACCGTCTGGCCCACGCGCGTCACGATGTCATACAGGCTGGGCAGCGCGAGGATGTGCTCCTCGTGGTCCTGGCGTATGTCCTTGTGCAACTGGCTGATCACCGACTGCGTGGTGGCCAGGTTGCCTGCGCTGACGATCACCACGCGACGGTCGTGTCCGTCCTGGAAGATGTGCATCTTGCGGAACGTGGAGATGTGATCGACGCCCGCGTTGGTCCGCGAGTCCGAGGCAAACAGCAGGCCTTCCTGCAGCAGCATGCCAACGCAGTAGGTCATTGGTGACGGAACTCCCGGTTCAGGAAGGAACGCATTCTAGGCTCACTGGTCCGCGAGACGCACGAGCGCGCGCGCTTCCATCTGCTCGCCTCCCCCGCCGCTGCGCACCCCGCGCACGGGGCAGGCATCCAGATAGTCCAGACCCACCGCGAGCTTGAGATGCTGCCCATCCGCAGCCACGCCGTTCGCCACGTCGAGGCCGCTCCAGTGAGTGCCCGTCCAGATCTCGGCCCAGGCGTGGCTCGCCACGTGACCCTCGCGGTCGGTGAGCAGATAGCCGCTGGCGTAGCGCGCCGGGATGCCGAGTTCGCGCAGGCAGCCGAGGATGACGTGCGTGAAGTCCTGGCACACGCCCTGGCCGGCGGCGAAGGCCTCGGCTGCAGTGGTGCAGGTGTCGGTTGAGCCGGTGAGGAAGGCCATGCGCTCGCGCAGTCGCTCCATCAGGCGCCAGGCTCTTTCCGCGTTCGGCAGGCTGGCCTCGGCGGCGGTTTCGTCCCGGGCAAAGGCGCGCATCGCGGCATCCGCATCGGCAAGCGCGCTCGGTCGCAGGAAAATCATGGGCGGGAGCCCGTCGGCCTCCTCGAGCGGCGTGTCATCGACCTCGACCACGCCCTCGACCTCGATCAGCAGTTCGCGGTGCGGCAGTTCTGCCGTCAGCACATGCAGCACATTGCCGTAGGGATCGGTGGATCGCGTCGCGGGCACCGGCACCCTCAGCTCCCAGCGGATCACGCGCTGGCGCGAGGAATCCCGCGGCGTGAGGCGCAGGTACTGCGTGCTGCGCGCCACCTCGCTCTCGTAGCGGTAGACCGTGCTGTGGTGGACGTGCAGGCGCATGGCGTTGCCTCAGGCGGACTCGAGATATTCCTCGCGGATTCCCGAGCCGATGCGGTCGATCGTGCCCAGGAAATCCGAGAGAAAACGGTCGAGTCCCGCCGTGCGCAGTTCGGCGAGTGAGCCGAACTCCAGTTGCGTGAGCAGGGTGCGTGCGATGCCCTTGGCGCGGCGCCCCTGGGGGCCACCGATGTGCGAGAGCGTGTTGTTGATTTCCTCGAGGCAGGATCGCAGCGAGCGTGGTGTGTCGGATCGCAGGATCAGGAGTTCGGCCACGGTGTCGGCATCGATGCGGCCGAGGTAGGCGTCCTGGTGGGATTCCAGCGCGCCGAGCGCCTGCAGCAGCGCGCTCCAGTGGTAGTAGTCGCGCAGCGTGGAGCCTTCTTCGGCGGCGTCCAGTTGCTTCACCTCGAGCATGCGCGCACTGTTGTCGGCGCGTTCGAGGAAGGTGCCGAGGCGCAGGAAGTGGAACGCGTCCCCGCGCGCCAGCGTGCCCACCGTGGCGCCGCGCCACAGGTGCGAGCGCTCCTTCACCCAGTCGCAAAAGGGTTTGAGTGCGGGGTGACGACCCGAGCGCATGCGGTTCAGTTCCAGCCAGGTGGCGTTCAGCGTTTCCCACATCTCGGTGGTGATCCGCCCGCGCACGGCGTGCGCGTTTTCCCGTGCCACGCGCAGGCAGCTGTAGATGCTGGCGGGGTGCGTGCTGTCCCAGGCGAGGTACTGGTAGAGCGCGGCAACGGTGAGTCTTGCGTGCTGCTCGCGGAAGGCGCCCAGCGTGCCCGTGACACGCAAGGGTGCGGCGAGTTCCTGCTCTGCCGAGCGGCCCGCGGGCATCATCGCCATCGAGTGGGCGACATCCAGCATCCGCGCCGTGTTTTCCGCGCGCTCCAGATAGCGCGAGAGCCAGAAGAGATCCGCTGCAGTGCGGCTCAGCATGTCCCGTCCTCCGCGCGCGGGTCTTCGGCGAGTACCCAGGTGTCCTTGGTGCCGCCGCCCTGCGAGGAATTCACCACCAGAGAACCGCGTTTCAGTGCCACGCGCGTGAGTCCGCCCGGCACGATGCGCGTGGTGGAACCCGAGAGCACGAAGGGCCGCAGATCGATGTGCCGTGGCGCGATGCCTTCCTCGACCAGCGTGGGGCAGGTCGAGAGCGAGAGCGTGGGCTGCGCGATGTAGTTGTGCGGGTCGCGGC
This sequence comes from uncultured Gammaproteobacteria bacterium, assembly GCA_903928015.1. Lineage (GTDB taxonomy): Bacteria > Pseudomonadota > Gammaproteobacteria > Pseudomonadales > UBA5518 > UBA5518. Next base: position 49,174 of record CAIYPF010000027.1, read on the forward strand.
GTATGCGGCCGCGGAACTCCGCGATTTCCTCGCCGCTCGCGGCAGGGCCCACCAGCATCCCGTAGCCGCCGGCGCCGTGCACTTCCTTCACCACCAGTTCCCCGAGGTGTTCCTCGACATAGGCGAGGTCTTCGGGGCGGCGCAGGCACCACGTGGGGACGTTGCGCAGGATCGGCTCCTCGCCGAGATAGAAACGCACCATCTCGGGCACATAGGGGTACATGGACTTGTCGTCGGCCACGCCGGTGCCGATGGCGTTCGCCAGCACCACGTTGCCGGCGCGGTACACCGAGAGCAGCCCCGGCACGCCCAGCATGGAATCGGCGCGGAAGGCGAGTGGGTCGAGGAAGGCGTCGTCGATGCGGCGGTAGATCACATCGACCCGGCGCGGGCCGCTGGTGGTGCGCATGTGGACGAAGCCGCCGCGCACGAAGAGATCCTGCCCCTCGACCAGCGTCACACCCATCTGCCTTGCGAGGAAGGCGTGCTCGAAGTACGCGCTGTTGAAGCGCCCTGGCGTGAGCACCACCACGTTCGGATCGTCCACCGCCGAGGCCTCGCGCAGCGTGCGCAGCAGCAGGTTCGGGTAGTGCTCCACCGGCGCCACGCGGTGCTCGGCGAAGAGTTCCGGGAAGAGCCGCATCATCATGCGGCGGTTCTCGAGCATGTAGGACACGCCCGAGGGCACGCGGAGGTTGTCCTCCAGCACGTAGTAGTTGCCGTCGGAATGCCGCACCAGATCGATGCCCGCGATGTGTGCATAGATGCTGCGGGGCAGGGCAAGCCCGTGCATCGCCACCTGGTACTGGGCGTTGCGCAGCACCAGATCCGCGGGCACCAGGCCCGCCTGCAGGATGCGCTGCTCGCCGTAGATGTCGCCGAGGAAGGCATTGAGCGCCGCCACGCGCTGGCGCAGTCCGCGCTCGAGTGTTTCCCACTCCCCGGCGGGGATGATGCGGGGCACGAAGTCGAAGGGGATCAGACGCTCCGCGCCATCGTCCTCGCCGTTCAAAGCGAAGGTGATGCCCACGCGCTGGAACAGGAGTTCGGCCTCGCTGCGCTTGGCGCGCAGTTCCTGCTCGGCCACGCGCGACAGCCAGGCGTGGTAACTCCGGTATGCGGGCCGGGGCGTGTCGGCATCGACGAGCATTTCGTCGGGGATGCCGGGGTGCGGGGGCTGGACGTTGCTCATGCGGGTATTCCTGATCCCGCAGTTGTTCAGCAATGCCTGTGCCACGTCCCAGTCGTGTCTGGAGTGCGTTATGAGCGCAAATCTGCTGCAAAGCAGTGCACGGCCAGTCCGGCCGTGCGCTGCTCCTGAGCCAAGGTGGTGCAGCCGGCGCGCGGGGCGCCGCGGGTCAGCTGCGGGGGCGGATGGTGCTCACATCATGCGGGTTGATCAGGTCGGGCACGGTCCAGCCGTTCAGGTCGTACTCGCCCATGCACTGTTCGACGAAGCCCTTCATGCGATCGGACAACCCCGTCGCACCCGAGATCAGGTAAGGATCCACGCGCGTCTGCTCATTGCTGCCGGAGTAGTTGAACTCGTAGAGCTCGTGACGGCCTGCAAACTCGGAGTTCACCGAATCCCAGAGGAGCTTCAACGTCTTCACCCGTTCCTGCGCACCGATGCCGTTAGAGCCGCGGACGTACTTCTCGAGGAGCGGCGCGAGCGCCGGGTTCTGGAAATCCCCCGCGTTGGAGGGCAGGTAGATCAGCGCGCTGGCCACGGTCTTCTGGATGATGTTCAGCACGCGGCCCGTCGCGTCACCGGCCATCATGCGGAATGCGAGCGATGCCTCGAAGTTGGGCAGCACGTACTTGCCCCAGGGCTCACCCGCGTGCGCCATCGCGTCCGACAGTGCCCACATGGTGTGCCGCAGGCCGATCACCTCTCCCACGGCAGCTTGCACGCCACGGAAGTCCTTGGTGCCCGTGATCTCGACCGCCTTCAGCAGCAGGCCCGAGATGAAGTCGAGCTTCACGGCAAGACGGGTGCAGGCCTGCAGCAGCGCGCGCGGCATGAACCCCGTCTGGGTGACGAAGCCGTTCGCCGAGTCGACGTCGTACATCAGGACGTCTTCCCACGGGATCAGGACCTTGTCGAAGATCAGGATCGCGTCGTTCTCGTCCATGCGGCTCGAGAGCGGCGCATCGAAAGGCGTAGAGGTCACGGCCGCGTTGTACTCGTAGGAGTTGCGGCAGATCAGCTTGAGGCCGGGCGCACCGGTGCGCGCGATGAATATGGGCGAGAACTTCTTGTCCTTGAGTGCCACCTGGTAGTGCGCGACGAAGGTGTATTGCGTGAGCACGGCCGCCGTCGCCACGACCTTGGCGCCGCTGACGATGATGCCCTCGTCGGTTTCCTTGTCGACCTGTATGAACACATCAGAGGTCGAGTTCGGCAGGTGCCGGTCGACAGGCGGGTTCACGATCGCGTGATTGATGAAGGGCACTTTCTGGCGCGCGAGGTCGTACCAGCGCAGGGCGTTCGGCTTGTACTCGCCGTACATGTCGCTGGAGCCGGCAAGCGTCGCCACCCACGCGGCCTTGTAGTCGGGCGAGCGTCCCATCCAGCCGTAGGTCAAACGTGACCAGCAGGCGAGCGCATCGCGCGCTGCGACCTGCTCGGCGACGGAACGCGGAGGCTGGAAATACCGGTGGGTCATGCCCGTCCCGTTCTCGATCGGAACCAGCAGCGTGTCCGCGAGCTTCGGGTCGTGCAGCGAGTCGTACAGACGCGCCATCATCCGCGCCGAATTGCGGAAGGCCGGGTGCGTGGTGATGTCCTTCACGCGCTCGTTGTTGATCCAGACTTCACGGCCGTCGTTCAGGCTCTCGAGGTATTCGGCGCCCGTATACGCGAGCACGGGTGCAGAGCTGTTCGTCGACGGGTTGCTTCCGGCTGCACTGTTCATCGCTCTCTCTCCTCCGGGGTGTGGGCGCACGGCCTGCAGGGCAGGGTGCGCTGTTCTGTTACTTCGTTGCTCAAAGGATCCCGCTGTCGCCTGCGCGGAGCAGGTTCTCGAGTTCGTAGCCCGTGGCCCATCCCACGTTACCGCCGCGGTATCCGAGGATGCGTTGCGCCTGCTCCGAATAGGTCGTGACCAGTTCACGCGGGACGGCGACGAACTGGTTTTCCTCCTGGCTCAGCCAGTTGACCTGGAAGAGCGAGAGGAATCCGGTGCGGGGGATATCGGTCGTGTTTCGCCCGAGGCCATGGAAGGTCTTGCCCAACCAGAAGAGCGCCGAGCCCTTCGGCATCACACCCTGAGTGGTCTCCTCGGGCAGCGGGTCACGATCCCATTCCCAGCGGTGGCTGCCCGGCACGATGTGGGTCGCACCGTTTTCGGCAGTGAAGTCCGTTCCCGCGAAATTGACGGCCACGGACCAGTCCGGCGAGTCAGGCGCCTGCACGATGTAGGGGTGGTAGATGTCCATCTCG
>CAIYPF010000028.1 GCA_903928015.1 uncultured Gammaproteobacteria bacterium
ACCTCGGCAATTCCGGCAACCTCGGCAATGCCGGCAATTCCGGTAATTCCGGCAACCTCGGCAATTCCGGCAATTCCGGTAATTCCGGCAACCTCGGCAATGCCGGCAACGGCAATTCCGGCAACCTCGGTAACGCGGGCAACCTCGGCAATTCCGGCAACAGCGGAAACAACTAAATGCGGAAGTCCGGGTAGTTCCAAGGGGAGAGGCTTGGCGTGAGCTTCACAACATGAAATTCCAAGACGGGTGAAGTTTGACCTTGGACGCAGCGTGTTCCGATGGCGAAGCTCCGGATGCAGAGCGCAGCTTCGCTTTTTCACAAGAGCGACAGCACTCCCGGTTTCGGGCCTTTCAGCTGTTTTCGAGAGCCCGTTGGCGGGATCTTCACGTTCTGTTTCTGCCACTGCTCCTGCTGGTGCAGTCTTCCTTTGTCGAATCCCAGTCGATTGCCCTCAAGACCCTTGAAACCAGGGACCTGCTGCTCGTCAACGCAGCTGGCAATGAGCCGGCCATCGCCTCGCACGCCGCGAAAAGCTACCTGAATGCCTCCGCATTCCATCAGCGACTCTTCCGCTGGGGTCCCGACGGACAGGTGAGCCTCCTGTTCATGGATTTCCAGGATGAAGGCAATGCCTCGGCAGGTGTCGTTCCGCGGAATTTGGTGACGTCAGAAGTATCCCCGCCCGGAAAGGCCTTCGAGTCATTCCCTCCGGTCGACCCCATCTTTGCGCTGATGAACCATGAGGTCGCGCACCTGGCAACGCTTGGCTACAGCGGCCCGTCGGAAACCACATGGAGAAAAATCTTTGCAGGGACGCCGGCCCAGTCGTCCGAGCACCCTGAAACCATTGGCTATGCCTACCTCGCCGCCCCTCGCACCGCCATGCCGCGGTGGACGTCGGAGGGCATCGCGACCTTTATGGACACGTGGATGACCGGAGGTATTGGCCGGGCACAGGGCGGCTTCGACGAGATGGTCTTCCGCGCCATGGTGCGCGACGGGACCCCGTTCTACAGCAACCTCGGCGTGGCGTCTGTCGGAGGTGTACTCGATTTCAATACCGGCCGAAACGCTTACCTGTACGGCACGCGATTCATGAGTTATCTGGCCTTTCACTATTCCCCGGAAAAACTCGTGGCGTGGTTCCGTCAGGACTCGGGCAGCGAGCGTTACTACGCGGATCAGTTCGAGAAGGTCTTCGGCGAGCCACTGGAGGTCGTCTGGCAGCACTGGATCGACTTCGAACACGAATTCCAGAAAAAAAACCTTTCGGCTGTCAGGGCGCATCCGTTGACGAGCGGGGAAGCGCTCTCCGCTGAGCCGATAGGCTGGGTGTCGAGAATGTTCGTGGATGAGAAGAGCAACAGCCTGGTGGGCGGGCTGATGTACCCGGGCGTGGTTGCACACCTGGCGACGATCTCCCTCGACACGGGCACCGAGCAGCCCCTGCACGACATCAAAGGTGAGGTGAAGTACCTGGTCAGCTCCACCGCCTGGGATCCCGAAAGCCGACGGCTGTTCTTCACCGAGGACAACAACGCCTGGCGCGACCTGCGCTCGCTGGACATGGCCACGGGCAAGGTAACCGACATCGCAACAGATACCCGCATCGGCAATCTCGCCTTCAACAGCGCGGACAAGTCGCTGTGGGGCGTCAAGCACCAGGGCGGGAACGTCACCCTTGTCGGGATCCCCGCGCCCTACGAAAAACTGATCGAGTTACACAAGATGCCCTACGGGCAGGTGATCAGCGATCTCGATATCTCGCCCAACGGGACACTCCTGTCGGCGACGGTGGGTGACCGGCAGGGCAACCAGCGGCTTCAGGTGTTCCGTATCAGCGAGGTGGTCAACGGTGTCTTCGCGCCCGCAGCCCAGTTCGATTTCGGGCGCGCCTTCCCGGAGAACTTCGTGTTCTCGCCGGATGGGAAGTACCTGTATGGCAGTTCGTACTACACGGGTGTTTCCAATATCTACCGATTCGATCTGGCGACCTTTCAGATGGACGCGGTAACGAATGCGGAAACCGGGTTCTTCCGACCGATCCCGCAGGCCGACGGCTCACTCATCGTCTTCGAGTACACCGGTGACGGCTTCAAGCCCCTGCGCCTCAGGAACCCGCAACCGCTGCAGGACCTGAGCGCCATTTCTTTCCTGGGCAACGAACTCGTCACCAAACATCCGGTGGTCGGCACCTGGGGCGCGGGCGATCCTGCCAAGGTCGAACTCGAGTCGCAGATCACCAGCCGCGAGGACTACGTGCCGTGGCGCCGGCTGAAACACGAGTCTTCCTATCCGATACTCGAGGCCTACAAGGAGAAGGCCGCTGTGGGCTACAGCTTCAACTGGAGCGACCCGGTACAGCTCGATTCAGCACGCCTCGACCTCAGCTACTCCCCGGGCGGCGGCATCGAGAGTGACGAGCGGCTGCACGTGGATGCACGTTACAAGCACATGGACTGGGGCATCCGATATCGCCACAACGATGCCGATTTCTACGACCTCTTCGGCCCCACCGAACGCAGCCGTAAAGGTGATTCGCTGCTCGTGAGCTATGACCATTTCATGGTCTACGACATGCCCAGGACCCTGAAATTCAGCGCGGATCTGGGCTATTCCAGAAGTCTCGACACCCTGCCCACGAACCAGAACGCCGCAGTGCAGATAGATGAGCTGTGGTCGGGGAATTTCGGCTGGGAGTTCTCGCACAAGAAAAGATCCCAGGGCGCCGCCGTAGACGAAAAAGGCCTGCGCCTGGAGCTGCGTTCGGACATGGATTACGCGCAGTCCGAACTGTATCCGAAGATTCACGGGGCACTCGATGTCGGCTTCGCCCTTCCCTTCAAGCACGCATCGGTGTGGCTCTACACCTCTGCGGGGGCGGCGAACGGCGACCGCGATGATGCACTCACGGAGTTCTACTTCGGCGGCTACGGCAACAACTACGTCGACAACGACTCGGTCAAACGCTATCGCGATTACGACAGCTTGCCCGGCTTCGAGATCGGCGAGATCAGCGCACGGCAATTTGCCAAGGCATTGGTGGAGGTGAACGCGCCGCCGTTGCGATTTGCTGAAGTCGGCACACCCGCGCTCTACCTCGGCGAAATCCAGCCCTCGATCTTCGCGGGCACCCTGTTCGCGGAGCCGGGCTCATCCCGTGAAGAGCGCTATTCCGCGGTCGGTGCACAGTTAGATCTCTCGTTCACGGCGCTGCACCGCCTGCCCATGACCCTGTCGGTGGGTTACGCACGGGGAATTGCGTCTGGCGGCGACAGTTCGGGTGAGTTCATGCTGTCGCTCAAGATTCTTTGAGAAGGGCTCCTCATGGGCGCAGCCGCAGCACAAGCCCTGAGCATTGCCGTCGCCATCCTGCCGGTGCTCGCCCTGCTCGCGCTGCTGAAATTCCTCGACAGCTTCAAGCTGGTCCGGTTTCCGGTGATCTTGCGGATGATCGCCGCCGGTGGCTGTGCAGGGCTGATCGCCTATCTGATCAACGGCTACTTGCTGTCAGCCACGGCCATGGAGTTGCACAGCTACTCGCGCTACGTGGCGCCGGTGATCGAGGAATTGCTGAAGGCCTCGGTGCTTGTCTACCTCTTCGGCAGGCACCGTGTGGGTTTTCTGGTTGATGCCGCCATTCTCGGTTTTGCCGTGGGTGCGGGTTTTGCGGTGATAGAAAACAGCTACCTCCTGTTCAACGCCCAAATGCAGCTCGGTGTGTGGATCGTGCGAGGCTTCGGGACGGCAGTGATGCACGGCGGCGTGACCGCCATTTTTGCCATTCTCACGATGGCGGCCATCGAGCGGCGCGAGGCGCTGACGCCGGTCACCTGCCTGCCCGGTATTGCCGCGGCCACTCTCATCCACTCGGCCTACAACCACGTGTTCTTCTCTCCCGTTCTCTCCGCGCTCGGGATTTTCGTGTTCATGCCTCCCTTCATGATCTGGGTGTTCTCACGCAGCAACGAGACGCTCACGGGTTGGATGGAACTCGATTTCGATGCTGACGTGGACTTGCTGCAGCAGTTGAATTCCCACGAGTTCCGCGCCACCCATGTGGGGCAGTACCTGAGGGCGCTCGGTGAGCGCTTCGACGGCATGACGCTCGCCGACATGCTCTGCTATCTGCGGATCTACACCGAGCTTTCGCTACGGGCCAAGGGCGCGATGATGATGCGCGAGCTTGATGTCGTGGCGCCTCCCGATCCCGCTCTTGCCGGGATGTTCGCTGAAATGCGGGCGCTGGAAAAAAGCGTCGGCAAGACCGCGCTGCTGGCTCTGGCGCCCCTGGTGAATACCAACAGGCGGGACCGGTGGCATCTGGGACAGCTGGAGGCCGAGCTCGGCGGTACCTGAGGCCCGCGTGCTGTCAGTCGCGGCTCTGCAGCAGTTCTGCAAGTTTCCGGCGGGCGCTGAAGAGGCGGGATTTCACGGTCTCTTCGTGGATCTGCAGGACCTCGGCGATCTGGGCGTAGTTCAGCTCGGAGAAGTGCCGCAAAACGATCACCGAGCGCGCATCTTCTTTCAGTTGCTGCACGGCCTGATGGAGCCTTGCCGCCTCGCTGGCCTGCCCGAGGGCCTCTTCGGGGCCCGGGTCCATGGGCTCGGTGGACTGTGCATCTGCCGGGTAGCCCTGACGGCGTGAAGCGTTCAGTGCCTCGTTGATGGTGATGCGGTAAATCCAGCTGAAGAACTTCTGGTCGGCATCGTAGAGGTGGAGCTTCTCGAAGGCCTTGATGAAGGCGTTCTGGACGGTGTCGGCGGCGTCGTCGGGGTTGCGTTGCAGCCGCAGGGCGACGTTGAACAACGGCCGCTGGTATTTGCGCACCAGGAGGTCAAGCGCCTGACGATGGCCGTCCCGGCAGCGGGCTACCAGGTCGGCGTCTTCAGCGGCGCTGTCTCTCTCTGAATCAGCCATCAGCCTGGCGGCATTCCCCGGTTTTGACGTGGCGAATCTCCAAGGGGGCGATACTACAGAGCGTGGGTATGATTGCGAAGCGATTGGCTCAGTGCCCGGCGAACTCACCCAGCCAGAAAGTGCTGATTCCGAGCGCCTCGAGGCGCCGTGTACCGCCCAGATCCGGCAGGTTGATGGCTGCGGCCAATTCCACGATCTGCCCGCCAAGCTCTTGCACCAGTGCGATGGCGGCCTCTGCCGTGCCTCCGGTGGCGATCAGGTCATCCACCAGCAGCACCTGCTCTCCCGGGGCGATGGCATCGACATGGATTTCCAGCCTGTCGCTGCCGTACTCGAGCGCATAGTCGCGTCCGATCACCGCGGACGGCAGCTTGCCGCGCTTGCGCACGGGTACGAAGCCGGCGCCCAGCGCCCAGGCAAGCGGCGCCCCGAGAATGAAACCGCGCGCCTCGATGGCGGCCACCTTGTCGATGCGCACGTGGCGGTAGCGCTCCACCAGCGCTCCGATCATCAGCCGGAAGCCATCGGCATCCTGCAGCAGCGTCGTGATGTCGCGGAACATGATTCCGTCGCGCGGGTAGTGGGGGATCGTGCGGATGCGTGACTCGATGTGCATGGGGTTCCTCAGGGCTGCGGCCAGAGCCCGAGCAGCCAGTTCCGCAGCAGCCGGAACGACAGCTTGCCCATGGCGGGTATCTCGTAGAGCGTGTGGGTGGCCTCTTCCAGCAAGTGGTAGTCCACGCGCTCCGCGCCTGCGGCCGCCACGAAATTGCGGATCGTCTGCAGCGGGATCGACTCGTCCCTGCCAGCCGCGATGATCTGCACGGGCTGCGTGAAATCGCAGAGCGCCGCGAGGGCGCGATTGTCCGCGGCGCTGCGCGGCTCCGATCGCCACGCGCGCGAGGCGCCGCTCTCGATGTAGTGTCCGACCGGAGGCCCGCTGAAGATCTCGTCCGGGTAGTTTGCGGGCACGCGCAGGCTGAGCGCTGCCACGGGGCGCTCACGCGTAAGGAGTATCGAGAGATACCCGCCCAGGCTGCAGCCGCACACCACGATCGGGCTGCCGCTGCCGGCGGCGCTGGCGAGCCAGTCGAAGGCGGCCCGGGTCTGGGCGAGGAAGGCCTCCAGGCTGAAGTCGTGCAACTCGCCATCGCTCAGCCCGTGCCCGCCCAGATCGAAGCTGAGACACAGGAAGCCATCGCGTGCCAGCACCCGTGCAAGGCGAACGTCGTTCGCGTCCTGCGCGCCGGTCCAGCCGTGCACGAACAGCACACATGCGCGCGGCCGTGTCCCGCGTTCGGGTGGGCGGAAAAGGCGCAGCGCCACGCGGCGCCCGTCGCACTCGAGATACTCCAGCGACGGCATCATCCCCCGTTGTTCTCCGTATGTTGCGCCCGCGGGCCATGCAATAGAATCGCGGCGATTCTACCCCTCACGCCCTGCAGGAATCTTCCCGTGAAACCCACCGCCCTCGTCACCGGCGCCGCGCAAGGCGTTGGACTTGTTACCGCCACCCTTCTTGCCGAGCGCGGCTATGCAGTGTTCCTCACCGATGTGCAGTCGCTCGACGACACCGTGGCTCGCTTGCGTTCGGCGGGGCATGCGGTGGAAGGCATCAGCGGTGATGTGTCATCCGAATCTTTCGCGCAGCAGCTGGCAGCACATGTGGCGGCCGCGCATGGCGCGCTCGATGTGCTGGTGAACAACGCCGGGATCAGTTGCATCGTCCCTGCGGAAGACACCACCGTGGAGCAGTGGCAGCGGGTGATGGACGTGAACCTCCTCGGTCCCTTCCTGCTCTGCAAGCACCTCGGTGCACAGATGCTTGTGCGCGGCCGCGGCAGCATCGTCAACATCGCCTCCATCGCGGGGCTGCGCGGCGTGAGCCATCGCGCCGCCTACAACGCATCCAAGCACGGATTGATCGGTCTGACCCACACGTTGGCGGCGGAGTGGGGCGGGCGTGGTGTGCGCGTGAACGCCGTTTGCCCCGGCTGGATCAAGACCGGGATGGACGAGGCCGATCAGGGCCCCGGCAATTACAGCGATGACGACATCAAAAACCGCGTGCCCATGGCGCGTTTCGCCAGCCCGCGGGATGTGGCAGAGGCCGTGGTCTTCCTTGCGGATGCGGGCCTGAGCGGATTCGTGAACGGCGTCAGCCTGCCGGTGGACGGCGGCTGGCTGGCGGACGCGAGCTGGGAGACACTGAGGTTGAGGACACGCAGTACCTGATGTTCACCTGATTCCGCCCGTTTCTGGAAAAGGTCATGAACGGCGTCTAGGCTGAGTCCTGTTGGCGGTACGCAGCCACACGGATGGACCTTTGGCGTCCGGGCGCAAGACTACTGTCCGCAACGCCGCATGCAAGGGAAGCTTTTTTGATGTCATGGACGAATACCTCCTCTTTTGCAGGGAAATTGCAGAGTTTTGCTACCAGCCCCGCACTCAGTACCGAGTGCGGGCGTCATATCACATATGCCGAGCTCTGCGCTCTGGCGGACGCATTCGCTGCGGGGACCAAGGGCGAGCATTCTTTGCTCCTGATCGAGATGTCACCCACGCCGGAGGCTGTAGCCGCTTATGTCGGAGCGCTGCGCGCCCGAATTCCGGTGATTCTTGCCTCGCCGGGGACTTGTGAGGCCTCGCCCGGGCTCCTCGAGACCTTTTCGCCTGATTATGTTTACCGCGAGATTTCCGGCAGCTGGATTCTCGAGAACCTGCAGGGCGATGCCCGCCGGCTCCCGCCTCACCCGGATCTTGCAGTGCTGCTCTCGACCTCGGGATCCACCGGCAGCCCCAAGCTGGTAAAACTGTCGATCGGCAATGTGAGCGCCAACGCCGCGTCCATCGCCGAGTACCTCGGAATAGACAATCGGCGCGTGGCGATCACCAACCTGCCGCTGCACTACTCCTATGGGCTATCTGTTCTCAACAGTTTCCTTGCAAGCGGTGCGCGCGTCGTCCTCACCGATCTCTCCGTGGTTGATCCGTGTTTCCGTGCGCTGGCAGTGCGCGAGGGCGTCACGGATCTTGCGGGCGTGCCATACACCTACGAGTTACTCGAGCGCAGCGGCTTCCGGGACAACGTGCCGCCAACACTGCGTGTGATGACGCAGGCGGGCGGGCGCCTGCCGTCCGATCTCGTCTCCACTTATGCCTCATTCGCTCGCGACAATGACCTGCGTTTTTACGTGATGTACGGGCAGACCGAAGCAACGGCCCGCATGGCCTACCTTCCGCTCGAGCACGTCGAGGCCAATCCCGGATGCATCGGGATCGCGATTCCCGGTGGGGAATTCAGCATTCTCGGTCCCGACGGCGTCAGTCCCGTGCCTGAGCCCGGGGTGGCAGGCGAGCTCGTATATCGCGGCCCGAACGTCATGATGGGCTATGCCTTCACCCGCGATGATCTTGCTGCGGGACCCTCCCTCGAGGAGTTGCGCACGGGGGATATCGCGCTGCGCGAGCCCAACGGTTTGTTCCGCATCGTGGGGAGAGCGAGCCGCTTCAGCAAGATCGCAGGGCTGCGCATCGGCTTCGATGACGTCGAACGGATTGTCCGCGAAGCTCGTGCAGCCGGCTTTGTGACCGGGACGGACGATTGCATCGCCATCGCACTCACACGGGGCGATCCCACTACGGTCGCGCGCCATGTGTCCGAGCGCTGCGGCTTGCCGCAGCGCCTGATCGCGATACTGCCCATGGCGACCCCGCCGACGCTGGTATCAGGCAAGATCGATTATGAGGCGATAAAACGCGATGGCGTGGCTCTGCTCGCCCAGCGTCGTTCAGTCGCGGCAGAGGCTGGTGCCGGGCGCAGCGTGGCGGCGATATTCTGCGATGCGCTTTCCCTCGACGATGTCGACGAAACGCGCACGTTCGTGGAACTGGGCGGTGACTCGCTGACGTTCGCCGTGGTCTCTCTCGCCCTCGAGAGAGCCATTGGATCGGTGCCGGAGGGTTGGCAGGGCACTCCGATTGCCACGCTCCAGGCCCTGCTGGATGAGGGTGCCGGGAAAGCCGGTGCTTCGCCGAGCGTCCAGCTCGGCAGCGATGTGATCCTGCGGCTGATCGCCATATCAATGGTGTTTCTGGGCCACGGCGCACCCCGGGATGTGGTGGGCTGGTTGAAGGGAGGCTCCGTCGTGCTCTTCATGCTCGCCGGTTTGAGTTTTGCCACCTACCAGGTGCCGCAACTCCTGGCCGGAGGTGCGAGGGTCGTCATGAGAGGAGCCCTGATCCGTCTTGTTCTTCCCTACTTCGTGCTGATGACGGTCGTATTGCTGGGATCGCAAGCGGAGAAATCGCCGGCGTGGTACCTGCTCGGCACCGTTTTCACGCTGACACCTGATGAACGCGGCGTGCTGTTCCCGTTCTGGTTTATCGAGACATTGGTGCACGCGATGCTTTTCTCGTGCCTGTTGACGGCATTGCCCCCCGTGCGGGCAGCACTGCGGACACGTCCGTTTGAGCTCTCTGTCCTCTTGATGCTCGTGGCTGGAGCCCTGTGTTTCTGGGGTGCGAGTGAGTGGCCCAACGGACGGGGTCTCAACCGCACACTGGACGGATGGCTCTACGCCTTCTTCCTCGGTTGGGCCATGCACTACGCCGACACCCCGGCTCGCCGCGCCATCGCGGGCCTGCTGGCAGTGTGCATAGCCGTCGTACAATTCGGCCCCGAGAGTTCGCGGCCGTGGTGGTTTCTCGGCGCGATCAGCGTGTTGGTTACGATGCCTTCAGTGCGACTCCCGCGCAGTGTGGCCGAGGTTATGGTGTCGATCGCGGGTGCCACCTACTTCATGTACCTGGCGCATCCGGTCGTGATGCACTTCGTGCTGTATGAGTTCGGTTCACTGTTCCATAGGCGTACGGAAATCGCCCTTGTGTACCTCGGGTCGGTAATCGCGGGCCTTGTCTATGCGCGCGCATGGCGGGAGTTCATGCTGCTTTCCCGTCGTGGGATTGCCCTGATAAAACGCTGACCGATCCTGTTGCTGGTGGCGCCCCCACGCACTGCTGCCACATCAAGGACATTCCGGGCCGTCCTCAACAACGTGGCGGGCAGGGCTATGATTCCTGCCCGCGAACTCTCGAAGGAGGCTCCCGCATGCGCGCCAATCGATGTGGCTCGTCCATCAGGTCGGCGGGAATTGCCTGGATTCTTTTGCAGGCGCTGAGCGCGCTTCCTGCCAATGCCAGCGAGCCCCCATCGCTCACCGTACAGACCGCAAGCGGCCCGGTCCGCGGTTTCAGCGCCAATGGCGTGCGCGAATTCCGCGCCATTCCCTATGCGGCGTCCACCGCAGGCGAAAAACGCTGGACCGCGCCCGTGCCACCCGCGCCATGGACCGCCCCGCGCGATGCCACGCAGTACCGCCACGGCTGCCCGCAGGTCGTGCGCTTCGACGCCACCGAGGCGAGCGAGAACGAAGACTGCCTGCACCTGAACATCGCCGTGCCCGAATCCGCGCCTGCCGGCACGCCGGTGCTGGTGTGGATCCATGGTGGAGCCTGGGTGGGTGGCTCGAACGACATCTACCCGATCGACTACCTCGCACGAGAGACCGGCCTCGTGGTGGTTGCCATCAACTACCGGCTCGGCGCCTTCGGCTTCATGCCTCATCCGTCTTTCGATCCGGACGCAAACGGTGCGCTGGGTCTCGAGGACCAGCGCCTGGCACTGCGCTGGGTGCAGCGGAACATCGCCGCTTTCGGTGGCTATCCGGGCACGGTGACGCTCGCTGGCGAATCCGCGGGTGCGGCCAGCGTCTGCCTGCAACTCGCCAACCCCGAACGCGCGGAGGGTCTGTTCCACCGCGGCATCATCCAGAGCGCGGGCTGCACAACGCCGCTGCGCACGGTAGAGGAGGGCGAGGCGGCAGGGCTGGAATTCGCGCGGGAACTGGGTTGCGCGAATACCGGTGAAGAGCTCGACTGCATGCGGAAGGCGCCGCTTGCACGGATTCTCGAGGTCCAGACAGCCCTCGCCGGGAGGCTGTCGCGGGCGTTCTCTCCCAGTGCGGGTTCCGCCGCACTTCCGCGTGATGGCGCAACGGCGCTGCGCACGGGAAAGGTTCTGCGGATGCCGCTGCTGAACGGCGGCACCCGAGACGAGATGCGCCTGTACGTCGGTTACGAGGCGATGGCGGGTGCGAAGGTGACGCCGCAGAACTATCCCGATGCGCTCGCGGCGCGCTACGGCGAGCACGCCGCCGCTGTCGCGCAACGCTACCCGTCTGCGTCCTACTCCTCCGCGTCAACCGCGCTGGGCACGGCCATGTCGGATTTCCTGCCGTTCGCCGGCATCACCAACTGCCAGTTCCTTCACACCGCCCGGCTTGCCTCGCCGCTCATGCCTGTTTACGAGTACGAATTCGCTGATCGCGGGGCGCCGCCCGTGATGCCGGATCCCGGCTTCGAGCTGGGTGCCGTGCACTCGGCGGAGCTCGCGTATTTTTTCCCCGGCTTCACCAACAAGCGGGTTTTCGACGGGCCGGCATTGGCGAGCGCCTCACGCAAGCTCGGCACGCAGATGTTGGCGTGGTGGAGTGCTTTTGCCCGCACCGGGGAGCCCGCCGTTGCAGGATTGCCGGCGTGGGAGCGCTTCCGGTCCGAAGACGCCGTGATGCGGCTGGACGCGCCCGCGCCGCAGATCTACGACGCGGGGCGGGAGCATCAGTGCGGGTTCTGGCGTTCGATTTACCCGGGGATGCTGGGCGCACAAAGCGATAAGACGCGTGCGGCCGCACGGGGCTGACGATGCGCTGCGGGTTCCCGCGGCCTCATTGCCCTTCGCGAATCCATTCCGAACTGCGTCGCCAGAGTTCCCCGGCCAGAGCCATGTCCTGCGCCACGGGGCTCGGTGCGATCGGCCGGCAGTCGCTGTAGTACAGGCCAGTCTGCCCCGCGGCCTCGGGGGATACCGCACAGTGGATCGTGGTCTTCGCGCCTTCCTCGGGTGAGACCAGGCGCAGGCGGTTCAGCATCCGCAGCGGCCACGACAGCGTGCGCCAGATTTCGGAGTCGACGACGCCCGGATGGAGCGAGTAGCTCGTGACACCGCTGCCGTGGAGCCGACGCCCGAGTTCCGCGCTGAAGAGCACGTTCGCGAGTTTCGAGACTCCGTATTCACGCACCCCGAGAGCGGTAGCTGTGGGTTTGCGGACGGCCTCCCAGTCGATTCCGCCGACGCGTTTGTGCGCGCGACTCGCTACCGTGACGATGCGCGCGGGGGCCGACTCGCGGAGGCGATCCAGCAGCCGCATGGTGAGCAGGAAATGGCCCATGTGGTTTATGCCGAAGCCGGACTCGAAGCCTGACTGCGTCAGGCCTCGCGAGCCTGCGAGCCCTGCGTTGTTCACCAGCAGGTGCAGGGGCAGGCCGCGTTCGAGGAAGGCCTCCGCGCAGGCATTCACCGATGCGAAGTCCGACAGCTCCAGCGGCAGCCACTCGACGTCTGAAGCCGGCATCTCCGCGCGTATGGCCTCGATAACCGGTTGTGTGCGTTCGCGTGAGCGGCAGGCGAGGAACAGACGGAAGCCGTGGCGGGCAAGTTCGAGCGCAGTAACCCGCCCGATGCCCGCGTTCGCTCCGGTGATGAATGCGACGGGGGCTGCTGGAGACGAAGGCGTACGCTGTTGCATGGTGCCGGGTTTCGATGGCGGACTCAGGATGGGTTTCCCGAGATCCTGCTGCACCCGTGTTACGGCTGTGAGGCGGCCAACGGCAGTGCCGCAGGCCTCAATCCACCGCCAGCACAGCGCTTCTCGGCCTGCTCGCCGCCACCACCGCATAAGCCCCCAGCGCCAGCGCCACCGACAGCGCGCTGGTCCAGAACTGCGATTGCAGTTCCGGCGTCAGCGCCATCGCGAGCAGCACGGCGGTCATGGCGAAGATCGTGAGGTAGCTGAGCCAGGGGAAGAGCCACATCTTGACCACGGGTTCGTGGCCCGCAGCCGCGGCGCGACGACGCAGGCGCACCTGAGAGACCGCCATCGAGAGGTAGATCACCACGATCAGCGCGCCGGATGCGTTGACGAGGAAGGCGAAGACGCCGTCCGGAGACCAGAGCTGTGCGCCCACGCCGACGAATCCCGCGATGCTTCCGAGGATCACCGAGCGCGAAGGCACGCGGCGCGTGTTCAGCTTCACCAGCCAGCGCGGCGCGTCGCCTTTCTCGGCCAGCACGAAGAGCACGCGCGAGCAGACGTAGTAGCAGGAGTTGAGGCAGGACAGCACGGCCGTGAGGATCACGAAACTCATGATGGTGCTGGCGAGCGGAATCTGCATCACATCGAGCGCGGCAGTGAAGGGGGACTGTCCGGGCACGATGTCGGTCCATGGCACCACCGCCACGATCATGCTGAGCGAGCCCACGTAGAACAACATGATCCTGCCGATGATGGAGGAGGTCATGCGTGCCACCGCCTTGGCCGGTTCGGCGGACTCCGCTGCGGCGATGGTCACGACCTCGGTGCCCATCATCGAGAAGATCACCGTGGTCACGGCCGCCAGCACCGCGAGGCTTCCCTTGGGCGCGAAACCGCCGTGAGCAGTGAGGTTGGAGAGCCCGGGGCCTGCCTCGCCGTACAGCCCGAAGACATGCGCCGCCGCCACGAGGATGAACGCAATGATCGCGCTCACCTTGATCGAGGAGAACCAGAACTCGAACTCGCCGAAAGAGCGTGCCGACATCAGGTTCACGCCGGTCATGATCACCATGAGCGCGCAGCCCGTCTGCCAGGTGGGCAGCGTGAGCCCGAGTTCCTGCAGGATGTTGGCGCCGGCGATGGCCTCGATGGGGATCACCACCGCCCAGAAGAACCAGTAAAGCCAGCCCACCGAGAAACCCGCCCAGTTGCCCAGTCCCACGCGCGCGAACTCGGTGAACGAGCGTACCTCCGGGTGGCTTACGGCCATTTCGCCGAGCATGCGCATCACCATCAGGAGCAGGGTGCCCGTGACCATGTAGCTGATCACCACCGCGGGACCGGCTGCGTGGATGGCCGCGCTGCTGCTCACGAAGAGACCGGCGCCGATGATGCCGCCGATGGTGATCATGAACATGTGGCGTGGCTGCAGCGATCGGCTGAGCGTGTTGTCTTCGTGCTGCGCAGGTGTGATGGACACGACGTGGCGATCCTCGGGGCTTTCTTGAGAGCGGCAGAAGGTAGCGTGAAATGCGCCCAAGGGATAGCGTAAAGTCCGTCGTCCCGCGCCGTTGCCAGCGCGGCTTCGGGTGAATCCACTACAAGAACCGGACGGTCCGAGTATGAGCAGCGCAACGGGAGCACCGCATCTCAAACGCAGTCTCGGCGTGCGCGATGTCGCACTGTTCATGGTCACCGCAGGCTGTTCCCCTCAGTGGGCCGCCACGGCTGCCTCGGCGGGACCGAGTTCGCTGGTGGTGTGGATTCTCGGCGGGCTGGGGATGTTCCTGCCGCTCTCCGTCTGTGTGGTGTTTCTCTCCTCGCGTCATCCTGACGAGGGCGGGCTCTACGTCTGGGCCAAACGTGCCTTCGGCCCCATGGCAGGGTTCATGACGGGCTGGACCTACTGGACATCGAACCTGCCCTACCTCACGGGTCTGCTGTACTTCTCGGCCGGCAGCGCGCTCTACATCTTCGGCAGCCCGGACGCTGCCGCCAGTGCCTCGCCGCAGTACTTCATCCTGTTTTCCCTGGGCACGCTCGCCTTCGCGGTATGGCTGAACTTCCTCGGGCTCGACGTGGCGAAGTGGCTGAACAACGCCGGTGCGCACGCGCGCTGGATGCAGTGCCTGCTGCTGATGGTGCTCGGTGGCGTGGTCTGGTGGCAGTTCGGATCGGCGGTGCCGCTCACCGCGGATTCGATGCTCCCCGGCTTCCGTCTGCAGGACTGGATCTTCTGGGGAACCATCGCTTTCGCGTGGACGGGGCCGGAGGCGGCCTCCTTCATGGGCGGCGAGATCCGCGACCCGCAGCGCACCGTGCCCCGTGCGCTGCTCGCGGCCGCGCCCGTGATCGCGGCGGTCTATCTGCTCAGCACGGCGAGCGTGATCGTGGCCGTTGCGCCCGAGCACCTGAACGCGCTCTATGGCGTGATGGAGGCGATCCGCCTGTCGGCCGAGCGCCTGGGGCTCGCGTGGCTGATTCCGCTGGGAGCGTTGCTCGTCGTGCTCGATCGTGTCGCCGGCGTGGGGCTCTGGTTGGGCGCCTCGGCGCGCATCCCCTTTGCCGCGGGCATCGACCACTACCTCCCTCGCAGTTTCGCGCGTGTGCACCCCGTACACGGTTCGCCCACGGTGGCGCTGTGGGTGCAGGCGGCGGTGATCGTGGTCTTCGTATTCGTCGGGCAGGCCGGCACCTCTGTGCGCGGTGCCTACAACGTGCTTGTGAGCCTGATGGTGGCTGCCACGATGCTGCCTTTCCTGGCGCTGTTCGCGTCGGCCATAAAACTCTCTGGCGGTGATCCGGTGCCGGGCGAGGCGCGCATCCCCGGCGGCAGTCGGACCGTGGTGCTGATGGCACTGGTGGGCTTGGCGACCACGATTGCAGCCATCGTGCTCGCGCTTGTGCCCGCGCCGGGAGAGCAGCATCCCCTGCTCGCCCTGCTGAAGGTCGCAGGCACCACGCTGGTGCTGCTGGGGATCGGTGTTGCGGTCTATCTGGCGGGAAGCCGCGCAGCGCGTCGTGTTGACGCCGCCTAGGTCAGGCCGCCCAGTGCCACGGTGATGGCCTCGCCGTTCACGCCGCCAGCGCCATCGCTGCAGAGAAAGGCGATCACCTCTGCCACTTCCTTCGGCTCCAGAACGCGGTTCTGCGGGTAAAGCGCGGCGCGTTCGCGCCAGACATCGTCCGTGCTGATGCCGCGGCGTTCCGCCTCCGTGCGTGCCGAGCGTTCGGCCATTTCAGTCCGCACCCAGCCCGGCAGCACCGCGTTCGAGGTCACGCCGAAAGGACCTGCGTCCTGGGCTATGGCACGGGCGAGGCCGATCAGGCCGTGCTTCGATGCGGTGTAGGCGCTGCCGCGACGCTCCGCGATCTGCCCGGCGGTGGAACTCGTGAAGACCAGTCGTCCGTAGCCGCGTTCGCACATGCCGCCCACCGTGAGGCGCGCGAGTTCGAAGGGGCCGTCCAGATTGATGCGCAGCGTCTCGCGCCAGACCGCGGGGTCCTGCTCCCACACGAGCTTCTCGTGCGCCGAACCGATGCCGTGGTTGCAGACCAGGATGTCTACGGGCCCGAGGCGCCGTTCTGTCTCTGCCACCGCGAGTGCACAGCCCTCCGGAGTGCCCAGATCTGCGGCCACCCACTCGAGGCCCAGCCTCGCCAGTTCGGTCTCGCTGCGCGCGGTAGCCATGACCTGCGCGCCGGCCTTGGCGAGCAGCAGCGCTGCCTCGCGGCCAATGCCGCGCCCTGCACCTGTCACCAGCGCAACCTGTCCGCGCATTTGCATTTCCCGTATTCGAGGTGTGTTCAGAGTCCGGCGCGTCGTCCCGCCAGTCCCACGAAGACCGCCACCAGGATCACCAACAATGCGATCGTTCCGAACATGTTCCGCCCCCGCTTTAACGATGCCGTTGTTCGTTGTGCGTGCGTCGGTTTCGCGACGCCCGGGCTTCAATATAGTCGGGATTGCGCGCTATGCCGGGGCCCTGCCGGAGGCCGCCTGGCCGAGTGCATGATCGACCAGCGCAAGGCGGTCGTTACCGAAGTACATATCGCTGCCGTTCACGAAGATCGTGGGGCTTCCGAAACCCCCTCGGGCCACCAGTTCGTCGGTGTTGGCGCGCAGGCGTGCCTTGCAGTCCGGGCCTGCGATCTCGGCGAAAAAGGCATCGGGGTCCATTCCCAACCCCGAGGCGATGCGAGCGAGAACCTCATCCTGCGAGATGTCCTCGAGCCGGCCCCAGTAGCTCTCGAATACAGCGGTGCAGTAGGGGACAAGCAGCCCGCGGTCTTCGGCCGCGAAGGCGCCGCGCATGGCTTTCACGCTGTTCACGGGGAATACAGCGGGCCAGCCGATCTCGAGTCCGTAGACACGGGCCCAGTCCGCCAGATCCTTGCGCATGTAGCTCCAGCGCAGGGGGTTCGGATTCGCGCGGTTCTGGTAGACCTCGGCATTCACGGCGTTGAAGACGCCGCCCACCAGAATGGGTTTCCAGGTGACCTCCACGCCGTGGCGCGCGGCGATGGGCTGGATGCCCACGTAGGCGAGATAGGTCCACGGGCTCGAGCAGTCGAAGAAGAGTTCCAGCGTCGCCATTCCTGTTGTCCCCGGTTACGTTCAGTTGCGTTTGCTGCGTTGGCGCAGCACGAAAAGCGCCACGCTGGAGCCGATGATCCCAACCGCGGCGCCCACCAGCAGCGCCGGTGATGCGCCCTTGCTCTCGACGGCGGCGCCCAGCATGTAGCCAGGCAGCACGTACAGCGGCGACCAGGCCGTGCCCGAGACCACATTTATCAGGAAAAACCGCCTGGCGGGCATCGAAAGAATTCCAGCCACCAGCGGTATGACCGGCCTGATGGGTCCCACGAAGCGCCCGAGCGCCACGCCCCATGCGCCGTGCCGGTCAAAGAATGCCTCGCCGTTGGCGATCCATATCGGGTGCTTGCGGAAGGGCCAGGCGCGTTTGATGTCGGCGTGGAAGATGCGTCCGAGCATGTAGCTCACGCCATCGCCCGAGACGGCCCCTGCGAAGGCTGCGATCAGGCAGCCCGGCAGCGAGAGATCGACCGCGCCTGCAGCAAAACTTGCCGCGCCGAGGATGATGATCCCCGGCACGATGATCCCGAGCAGAGCGAAGGATTCGACGAAGGATACCGCCCCTATGCTGGCGATGACCCAGCCCGGGTTGGCGAGCAGCCAGTGCTGGATAGCGGTGATGTCCATCGAGGTTGTGGTCCCGAACTACGTTTTTGCAGCGAAATCCGCGGCATTCCGGCCAACGGGCGCGGGTGCGGTGCCGCGACTCGGCCGATATAATGCCACTCGGGCACGCAAGCGCGCGCCGTCCCGCATTCCCTTGGCCCAAGAGTACCGCATGGATTACGTCCGTTACGTGGCCGACACAGGCCTTGCAGCACGCGCTGCCGCACGCGCCATGGCGAGTGCGTCCACGCAACTCAAGAACGCCGCGCTGCTGGCCGCGGCCGATGCCCTCGAGGCTGAGCGCGCGCAGATCCTCGCGGCCAACCGTCTCGATGTGCAGCGCGCCCGCGAACGTGCTCTGGAGCCTGCGCTTGTTGATCGCCTCGCCCTCGACGATGCCCGTATGAGCGCGATGATCGACGGTGTGAGGCAGGTGGGAACCCTGCCGGACCCGGTGGGCACCGTCACCGATCTCGCCTACCGCCCGAGCGGAATCCGTGTGGGGCGCATGCGGGTGCCGATCGGTGTGATCGGCATCATCTACGAGTCCCGGCCCAACGTGACCGCAGACGCGGCCGCGCTCTGCATCAAGTCGGGCAATGCCGTGATCCTGCGCGGCGGTTCCGAGGCGATCGAGTCGAACCGCGCCATCGCGGCCTGCCTCGCGCGCGGTCTGGACCAGGCGGGCCTGCCCGGCGCCGCGGTGCAACTCATCGCCCACACCGACCGAGAGATCGTTTCGGCGCTGGTGTCTTCGCCGCAGGCGGTGGACGTGATCATCCCGCGAGGTGGCAAGGGGCTGATCGAGCGCGTCTCGCGCGATGCCCGCGTCCCCGTCATCAAGCATCTGGACGGCGTCTGCCACGTGTACATCGATGCCTCCGCCGACGCAGCGCAAGCCGAGGCCATCGCGCTGAACGCCAAGACCCATCGTTACGGCACCTGCAACACCATGGAGACGCTGCTGGTTGACGAGGCCGTGGCAGCCGGACTGCTGCCCCGGATCGCGGCGTCCCTGATCGCCGCCGGCGTGGAGTTGCGCGGCTGCCAGCGTACCCGCGCGCTGGTGCCGCAGGCACTGCCTGCCACCGAAGAAGACTGGTACGCGGAGTACCTCGCGCCCATTCTCGCCGTGCGGGTCGTGGACGGCATCGATGCCGCCATGGAGCACATCGCGCGCTACGGTTCCCAGCACACCGACGCCATCGTCACGCAGCACCACGCGCGCGCCATGCGATTCCTGCGCGAGGTCGACTCCAGTTCCGTCGTGGTCAACGCCTCCACGCGTTTCGCTGACGGATTCGAGTACGGTCTTGGCGCCGAGATCGGCATCTCGACCGACAAATTCCACGCCCGCGGGCCGGTGGGGCTCGAGGGGCTCACCTCGCAGAAGTGGGTTGTACTCGGCGAGGGGCAAGTGCGTGCTTGAAAGCGGGCGGGGCACCCTTGCCTCGCAGCCCCTGCGCCGCATCGGCGTTCTGGGCGGCACATTCGACCCGGTGCACCACGGCCACCTGCGCATGGCGCTCGAGGCCGCAGAACTGCTGGGCCTCGACGAACTGCGCATGATCCCGGTGAACACCCCCGCATTGCGGACACAGCCGGTTGCGGGCCCTGAACATCGACTTGCAATGCTCCGCCTTGCCACCGCCGGCGTGCCCGGCCTGACGGTCGACGACCGCGAACTTCGCCGTGGCGGGGTGTCCTACAGCGTTGACACCCTGCGCGAGATCCGCCTCGAGGCAGGGGATCACCACCGGCTTTGCATGATCGTTGGAGAGGACGCATTCGCTGGCCTCGAGCGCTGGAAAGAATGGCCGCGCCTGCTCGATTACGCGCATGTCGTGGTGCTCACGCGGCCCGGCGACACCAGCGCCCCCGGCCCCGCGCTGGCGGCATGGACGGCAGAGCACCTCGCCGCCGATTCCAATGTGGCGCTGCAGGCGGCAAGCCGTGGCCGTATCCTGCGCCTTGCCCTGACGCAGCTCGCGATATCCTCGACCCAGCTGCGTGCGCTGCTCGCCGCAGGACGCAACCCCCGATTCCTGCTGCCCGGCCCCGTGCTGGACTACATCCACGAACACCGCATCTACGGCGCCAATCCGGGCGCCGACACCGGAGGATCACCGTGAAACCCACCGACAGCACCGCGCTCGCGGAGCTAGCCGTAAAGGCCGTACTGGACCTGAAGGGCCGCGATCCGAAGCGGCTCGATGTCACCGAGCTCACCGACGTCATGGACGAACTCGTGATCGCGAGCGGCACCTCCGCCCGGCACGTGCGCTCCATCGCCGAGAACGTGCTCGCAGAGGCGCGCAAGGTGGGCGTGCGCCCCATCGGCGTCGAGGGGCAGGAAACCGGCGAGTGGGTGCTGGTCGATTTCGGTGGCGTGGTGGTGCACGTCATGGGCGAGGACCAGCGCAAGTTCTACGCGCTGGAGAAACTCTGGACCGCGCTCCCGGGCCGGGAATGAGCTCGAGGCTGCGGCTCCTCGCCGTGGGCACGCGCATGCCCGGCTGGGTGCAGGAAGGCTTCGAAGACTACCGCAAGCGCCTGCCGCGCGAGTGGTCACTGGAACTGCGCGAGATACCGCTCGCGCGCCGCGGTGCGGATGTGGCGCGTGCCATGCGCGACGAGGGCGAGGCGCTGCTCGCGGCGCTGGACGGCGACGAGTTCGTGGTGGCCATGGAAGTGGGTGGAAAGCCTGTCTCCACGCCTGATCTCGCGGCGCGCCTCGGACGCTGGCGCGAAGATGGCCAGCGCGCGGCCTTCCTGGTGGGTGGGCCCGACGGGCTCTCTGATGTGTGCCGTGCCCGCGCGCGCGAGCAGTGGTCGCTATCGCGCCTCACGCTCCCGCACCCGCTGGTGCGCATCCTGCTGGCCGAGCAACTCTACCGGGCGTGGAGCCTCATGGCCGGCCATCCTTATCACCGCTGAGCGAGCACGTGGCCGGGCAACTCTCCATCCGCGACACCCTCACCGAGACGCGCGTCTTCAGCAAGCGTGCGGTGCTGGCTGCGGTGGTTGTGGTGCTGGCCACAGGGGCGTTGCTGGCACGCTACTTCCAGCTCCAGATCGTGGAGCACGAGAAATACCGCACGGAGTCCGATCGCAACCGCATCCATGCCCGCCCCGTGCCGCCCCGGCGCGGGCTGATCTTCGATCGCCATGGCGTGGTGCTCGCCGACAACCGGCCCATTTTCAATCTCGTGGTCACGCGGGAGCGTGTGCGCGACATCGACCAGACGTTGTCGATCATCGGCAGCACCATCGGTCTCGATCCCGCAGACGCGGAACGCTTCCGCAAGCGCTTGCCGCGGCAACTGCCCTTCGAGGCGGTACCGCTCAAATTCAATCTGAGCGAGGAGGAGATCGCGCGCCTTGCGGTAAACCGCCACCTGCTGCCCGGCGTGGAGGTCGAGGCCGAGCTTGTACGCCATTACCCCTACCGGGAGTTGCTGGCCCACACGCTGGGATATGTCGGCCGCATCAACGAGAGCGAACTCGCGAGCCTCGACGAGACCGACTACGCAGGCACCAACCTGATCGGCAAGAACGGTATCGAGAAATTCCACGAGAGCGCGCTGCACGGCAGCGTGGGTTACGAGAACGTCGAGACCAACGCGCGCGGGCGCGTGCTGCGGGTGCTCGAGCGCATCGACCCCGGCGCCGGCCAGGATCTGGTGCTTGAACTCGACCTCGAGGTGCAGCGCGTTGCGCAGCAGGGCCTTGGAAGCGATCGCGGCGCCGTGGCTGCCATCGATCCGCAGACCGGCGGTGTGATAGCGCTCGCGAGTTCGCCGAGCTTCGACCCCAACCCCTTCGTCTCGGGCATCAGCGGGCCTGCCTATGCCCTGCTCCGGGACTCACCGGACCACCCGCTCATCAACCGCGCGATCCAGGGGCTCTATCCGCCAGGCTCCACCGTGAAGCCGATGTACGCCTTGGCGGGACTTTTCTACGGCGTTTCCACGCCCGCAAGCTCTGTGCCTGATCCCGGCTGGTACCAGTTGGGTGGTGTGGGGCGTCGCTACCGTGACTGGAAGAAATGGGGGCACGGAGGCGCGGTGAACCTCTCGCAGGCGATCACGGAATCCTGCGACGTCTACTTCTACGATCTTGCCAACCGCATGGGCATCCAGCGCATGCACGACTTCGCGCTTGATTTCGGACTCGGCTCGGCCACCGGCGTCGACCAGACCGGCGAGCGTCGCGGCGTGATGCCATCCAATGCCTGGAAGCTCGCGGCCATCGGGCAGCGCTGGTTTCCGGGCGAGACCCTGAGCGTGGGCATCGGACAGGGCTACATGCTCGCCACGCCCATGCAGCTTGCCGTCATGACGGCCACCATCGCGAGCCGCGGGCGCCACTACCGTCCGCGCCTCGTCCAGCGCATCGGCGGGCGGGTTCTGGAGCCGGAGCTGCTGCATACCGTCGAGATGCCCGATCCGACCTATTGGGATGCCGCGATCAAGGCGATGGAGGATGTGGTGCACAGCCCGCACGGTACGGCCAAGGCGATCAACAAGAACCTCGGTTACCGGATTGCGGGCAAGACCGGCACGGCACAGGTCGTGGGTATTGCGCAAAATGCCACCTATGACTCGGCCAAACTCGACAAACGTCAGCGTGACCACGCGCTCTTCATTGCCTTCGCCCCGGCCGAGGACCCGCGCATTGCGGTGGCCGTGATCGTGGAAAACGGCGAGCACGGCAGTACCACCGCAGCCCCCTTGGCCCGCAAGGTCATCGACGCGTATCTGTTCCCGAATGGCGCTCCGGGCGCCCAGCCTGCAGCACCCGCGCAGCCTCCGGTTACGCCCGGTGCTGCGCCTGCCGCCGCCGATGGCGCTGCCGCTCCGGCAATGCCGGCTGCGGCCGCTCCCCAAACGCCCGCCGGGACGCAGGCTCCTGTGGCGCCGCAAGCGCCCGCGACACCAGCGCAAGCCCCGGGGGTCGTGCTGTGAGACGCGGTGATTTTGTCAGGCAGATGCCGGAGTCTGGCCAGGGCCTGGGCTCTGGCGTATCGCTCGGCGAGCGTCTGCGTATCGACTTCTGGCTGCTGCTCATCCTGCTCGCGCTCTGTGCCTACGGACTTGTGGTGCTTTACAGCGCGAGTGGCCGCAACGTGGAGTCGGTGGAGCGGCAGGCGGGCTTCATGCTGCTTGGCATGTTTGCCATGGCTGCGGTCGCACAACTGGGCGTGAAACAGTTGCGACGCTGGACACCGGTGGCCTATCTCGCCGGCTGCCTGCTGCTGCTCGCGGTGGACCTGTTCGGCACCGGCGCCAAGGGAGCGCAGCGCTGGCTGGAAATACCCGGGCTGCCGCGATTCCAGCCCTCGGAGATCATGAAACTCATGGTGCCGCTCGCGGTGTCGAGTTTCCTTGCCGCCTCCGTTCTGCCGCCACGCTTTCTGCACGTGATGGTGACGCTTGCGATCGTCGCTGTTCCCACGGTCCTCGTGCTGGTGCAGCCCGACCTCGGCACGGCTGTGCTGATCGTGGCGGCCGGGCTGATCGTGCTGTTCCTGGCGGGCTTGCGCTGGGTCTACATTGCGGTGGTGGTGGCTGCGCTCGCGGTGGCTGCGCCCGTCATGTGGACCTACGTTCTCTACGACTACCAGAAGCAACGCGTGCTTACGCTTCTCGACCCCGAGAGTGATCGCCTTGGCGCGGGATGGAACATCATCCAGTCGAAGACCGCTATCGGCTCGGGTGGCATCGAGGGCAAGGGATGGCTGAGCGGCACGCAGTCGCACCTGGATTTCCTGCCGGAGGGGCACACCGATTTCATCATCGCGGCGCTTGCCGAGGAGTTCGGGTTCCGCGGGGTGGCGGGCTTGCTTGCGCTCTATCTCGCGTTGATCGGGCGCGGACTGTGGATCGCGCTGCGTGCGCAGGACAGTTTCTCGCGACTTGCTGCCGGCGGGCTCACGCTGACGTTTTTCGTCTATATTGTCGTGAACATGGGTATGGTCTCGGGGCTTCTGCCGGTGGTCGGCGTCCCGCTACCCCTGATCAGCCAAGGTGGTACGGCGCTGATATCGCTGCTCGGTGGCTTTGGCGTCGTCATGGCAGTTTCAACCGAGCGCCGCCGGATGTTGGGCTGAGCCGACCCGTCGTGCAGTCATGCGGGAGTTGATCGTGTTTCGCATCCTTTTCCTTCTCCTGTCGCTGTTCGCCTCCACCGCGTTTGCCGCAGGCTATGTTTCGCATCCGGCCTATCCTGCCTTCGAAGCGAAGATGATCCGCGAGCACGGATTCAGTGCCGGAGAAGTGCAGCGGCTGCTCGGCCAGGCCGAGCGCAAGGACTCCATCCTCGAGGCCATCGCGCGGCCCGCCGAGAAACGCCTCACTTGGGGCGAGTACCGCAAGCTCTTCATCACCAAAGCCCGCATCGACGGCGGCGTCGCGTTCTGGCGCGAGAACAAGGACGCTCTGGCGCAGGCAGCCAAGCGCTTCGGCGTCGACCCTGAAGTGGTGGTGGCCATCATCGGTGTCGAGACCCGCTACGGCGGCAACATGGGCTCCTATCGCGTCATCGACGCGCTCGCCACGCTGGCCTTCGATTACCCCCCACGCAGCGCCTTCTTCGGCGGTGAGCTCGAGCAGTTCCTCGTGATGGCCCGCGAGCAGGGCTTCGATGCGCTGCAATTGAAGGGCTCTTATGCGGGCGCCATGGGCATGGGGCAGTTCATTCCGAGCAGCTTCCGGGCCTATGCCGTCGATTTCGACGGTGACGGCCACGCCGATATCTGGAACAGCCGCGCCGATGCCATCGGCAGTGTGGCCAACTATTTCAACCGCCACGGCTGGGCTGCGGGCGCGCACGTGGTGGACGCTGCACGTGCGGTGGGCGCTGTTGCTGCCGATCGCATGAATCCGGGCCTGGAACCCAACACCCCGGTATCGGAGCTGCGGGCGCTCGGCCTCGCGCCCCGCAGCAGCCTCCCGGCCACGGAGCTTGTGCTGCCGCTCATGCTCGAGACGGACGACGGCCCCGAGTACTGGCTGGGTCGGCACAATTTCTACGTGATCACCCGCTACAACCGCAGTCCGCTCTACGCCATGGCCGTTCACCATCTGAGCCAGGAAATCCTGGCGGCCCTGAGGCAACCCTGAGTCCGCGACGCATGAAAGCCTGGCGTTGGCTCCCTGGCGCGGCGCTGCTCGCGCTGCTCGGCGGTTGCGCATCGGGCCCGATGGAGATCCCCGAGCGAGCGCCGCAGCAATCTCCCGCAGGCTCTGACAAAGACGGCACGCCGGGTTTCCGCGCCGATCTGATGAACGTGCCCGACGCAATCCCGCGCCCGGAGGCGCGCACCAAGGCGGGCAACAAATCTCCCTACACCGTTCTCGGCAAGACCTACACCGTGCGGCCCGTTCCGCCGGGTCATCGCGAACGTGGTCTGGGCTCGTGGTACGGCACCAAGTTCCACGGCCGCAAGACCTCGCTTGGCGAAGACTACGACGTCTACACCATGACCGCGGCCCACAAGACCCTGCCGCTGCCCAGCTACCTGCGCGTCACCAATCTCGAAAACGGCAAGCGGGTGGTGGTGCGCGTCAACGATCGCGGCCCCTTCCACGAGGACCGGGTGATCGATCTTTCCTATGCCGCTGCCTACCGGCTCGGCTACTCCGGCAAGGGCACTGCGCTGCTCGAGCTCGAAGTTCTGGATCCCATGGCGCCCGAGTGGGTGGCGAAGCGCGCTGGTCGCGAGTACAGCGAGCCGGAGGCAGTGGCCCGCGCCTTGCCCGCCGTGGTGCCGGAACCCGGGCCCGAGGCGCTGCCCGATGTGGTGGCTGGCGCGGATCCGGGGGTCGAGGCCACGTCTTCTTCCTCAGGCTCAGGCCAGTCACGGCACGTGTGGTTGCAGGCGGGCGCCTTCCGCAGCATCGAGGGTGCCCGCAACCTGCAGCGCAGCATTGCCCCGCTGCTCGATCAGGATGTCATCATCCAGAGCGTTGCCGGATGGCACCGTGTTCGCGTCGGCCCGCTCGCCAGCGACGCCGTCATCGAAGAGGCCCTCCGCCGCCTTGCCTCTGCCCGCCTCGCCGCACAGGTGGTGACGGAGTGATATCGCCCTGCGCGGGATGCGTATAATTCCGCTCTGATTCCTGCACGCCCCACCGTCTCAGCCACTGCCGTCAAGCCAAGCGGAGCCAACGTGACCCGATTCCTCCTCGCCTGCGTCCTGTCCCTGCTGTTGCCTGCCGTGCCCGGCATCGCGCAAACGCCCGCACCGGACGCTGCTCCCGCCGCTGCGGCGGCGACCTCGCAGCCGATCATCCCCGCTGCCCCGGACGTCGCGGCCAAGGCCTGGATACTCGTCGATGCAAATACCGGCAATGTGATCGCCGAACACGCGGCCGACGAGCGCATGGCACCGGCCAGCCTGACGAAGATGATGACCGGCTACGTGCTCTCCGAGGCCATCCGCACGGCCAAGGTGAAGTGGGAGGACACTGTGCACATCACGCCCAATTCCTGGGCCCAGAACCCCGCGTTCATCGGCTCCTCGCTGATGTGGGTCGACATCAATTCCGATGTCAGCTATCGCGACCTCTACCACGGCCTGGTGATCTCCTCTGGCAACGACGCCAGCGTGGCCATCGCCGAGGGTCTGGCAGGCTCCCAGGAAGCCTTCGCCGACATGATGAACCAGCAGGCCACGCGGCTCGGTCTTGCCAACACCCACTTCGTCAACGCCCACGGGCTGCCAGATCCGCAGCACTACACCACCGCGCGGGATCTCGCTTCCCTCTCGCGCGCCATGATCAACGACCACCCGCAGGACTACGCCGTCTACTCGCAGACGCATTTCAGCTTCAACAACATCCGCCAGATGAACCGCAACGAACTCCTCGGCGAGCCGGGTGTTGACGGTATCAAGACCGGGCACACAGAAGAGGCCGGCTTCTGTCTGGTGAGTTCTGCGAAGCAGGGCGACATGCGGTTGGTGGCGGTGGTCCTTGGCACGGCCAGCCGCGCTGCGCGCACCGAAGAGAGCCGCAAGCTGCTCACCTACGGATTCCGCTTCTACGAAACCGCGACCGTGCTCAAGGCTGGCGCGAAGATCTCCTCCGCACGGGTCTGGGGCGGCGCCATCGACAGCGTTGAACTCGGCGTCGCGCGTGCGCTGCACGTGACCGTGCCGCGCGGACGCAGCAACGACATCAAGGCGCTCGCCGTGGACATGCACACGGCGCTCGTGGCACCTGTTGCGGCTGGCCAGGAGCTTGGGCGCGTCTCGGTGACGCTGGACGGCAAGGAGGTTCTGAACGAGCCGCTGGTTGCGTTGCAGCCTGCCGAGGCCGGCGGATTCTTCACCCGTTTCTGGGACTCGCTGGTGCTGTTTTTCATGCAGCTCTTCGGCAAGGCCTGAGAGGCCACGAATGGAGCGCCCGCAGATCGAGTTTCCCTGCGAGTACCCCATCGCGGTGATGGGCGAGGCTGCGCCCGACTTCCAGGCCCTGGTCGAAGGCATCGTCGAGCTGCATGCGCCCGGTTTTCCGCGTGATCGCACGACGGTGCGCACGAGCGGCGGCGGACGCTACGCCTCGGTGCGGGTCAACATCATCGCTACCGGGGAGCCGCAGTTGCGGG
The DNA here is from genome assembly GCA_903928015.1 of uncultured Gammaproteobacteria bacterium. Lineage (GTDB taxonomy): Bacteria > Pseudomonadota > Gammaproteobacteria > Pseudomonadales > UBA5518 > UBA5518. Next base: position 27,390 of record CAIYPF010000028.1, read on the forward strand.
CGCTTTTCGAAGCGCTGAAGGCCTCGGGCCGGGTGCAGTGGGTGCTGTGAACGCGACGGCCGTCCCGCAGTTGCAGATATGGCGCAGCGAGCGCCTCGATTACGGGAGTGCCTGGCGCGTACAGCGAGGCTACACCGATACCCGCGGCATCGACTCTCCGGATGTGCTCTGGTGGCTTGAGCACGACTCCGTCTTCACGCAGGGGCAGGCCGGCAAGGCCGAGCACCTGCTCGATCCGGGACCCATTCCCGTGCTGCAGTCAGACCGTGGCGGGCAGGTAACCTGGCACGGTCCCGGGCAACTCGTGGGTTATCTGCTTGTCGACCTGCGGCGCCTTGGCCTCGGAGTGCGCGATCTTGTCGATCGCATCGAGGGCGCGGTGATCGCTTTGCTCGCGGGCTACGGTATAGATGGGCGTGCGCGGCGCGACGCGCCCGGCGTGTACGTGGACGGCGCGAAGATCGCATCGCTCGGTCTGCGGGTACGCAAGGGCTGCTCTTACCACGGACTGAGCCTCAACCTTTCGCCGGATCTCTCGGCCTTCGCCCGCATCAACCCCTGCGGGCAGGCGGGACTGACAGTTACCCGCCTCGCCGATCTGGCGCCGGCAGGTGCGGACGTCTCGCGCCAAGGCGTCGAGCTGCGTCTGGAGGCCGAGTTGCGGCGCGCCTTTGGCTATGATCCTGCGCTGTCGCCGGCGCAGGACGTGCCGCGCGAACGTGACGATGAACACCACCCCGGCTGAAGCCGGCAGGGAGCACGCAACGATGAGCGAGCAGGGCCGTGCGATTCCCCGCAAGGTGGTGCAGGGAGAGAAACTCCGTGGCGAGGACAAGACCTCCCGCATCCCCGTGAAGATCGTTGCCACCGAGGCGCCGCTGCGCAAACCCGACTGGATCCGTGTCCGCATCCCCGTCTCGGCAGAGGTGGAGCGCATCAAGGAAATCCTGCGCCGCAACCGTCTTGCCTCGGTCTGCGAGGAGGCGAGTTGCCCGAACCTCGGCGAGTGCTTCGGCGGCGGCACCGCCACCTTCATGGTGATGGGCGAGATCTGCACGCGCCGTTGCCCCTTCTGCGACGTGGCTCACGGCCGTCCCAATCCCCTCGATCCGGGCGAGCCTGCACATCTCGCGGCCGCGATCGCCGAGATGGGCCTGCGCTATGTGGTCATAACCTCGGTGGACCGCGACGACCTGCGTGATGGTGGCGCCGCGCATTTCGCCGACTGCATCCGCGAGACCCGCGCCCGCAACCCGGGCATCCGCGTCGAGGTGCTGGTGCCGGATTTCCGGGGCCGCATGGATGTCGCGCTCGACATCCTCGCTGCCGAGCCGCCGGACGTCTTCAACCACAACATGGAGACTGCCCCGCGGCTCTACCTTCAGGCGCGTCCGGGTTCCGATTTCGACTGGTCGCTCGATTTGCTGCAGCGCTACAAGGAGCGTTGTCCCGGCGTGCTCACCAAGTCCGGCCTGATGCTCGGCCTTGGCGAGACCAACGAGGAAATCGTCGACGTGATGCATGCGCTGCGAGCACATGATGTCGACATGCTGACGCTGGGCCAGTACCTGCAGCCCAGCCGGCATCACCTGCCGGTCGCGCGTTACGTGCATCCCGACGAGTTTGCGGAGTTGGGACGCATCGCCGAATCACTGGGTTTCCGCAGCGTGGCGAGCGGGCCTCTGGTGCGTTCGTCCTATCACGCCGACCAGCAGGTCGATCTCAGCCTCCTGCGCGGTTAGGTCCCTGGCCGCATGCAGGGCAGTGCCAGCGCCGAGGCCCTGCGTCGCGGGCACCATGCGCGGCAGGCAGGCGATGCCTCCCTTGCCATCGCTTGCTACCGCGAGGCTGCAGCCGCGGATCCCCACTCTGCCGAGGCCCACGGCGCGCTTGGCCTGATGCTGCTTCGCGCCGGGCAGATCGAGGCCTCTGCCTCCCCTCTGCAGCAGGCCGTAAGGCTTGATCCCGTGCAGCCCGCCTTTCGCATGAACCTTGCGGAATTCCACGCGCGCCGCGGCGATGTGCCTGCAGCCCTTGCGCTGGTGCAGGCCATCGCCGCCGAGTGCCCCGACGCCTGGTGGGCCTGCGAGCGTCTGGGCGAACTGCAGGCGGGCCTGAAGCATTTCGCCTCGGCGCGGGATGCGTTTGCGCGGGCACTCGAACTGCGCCCCGGGGATCCCGCGATTCTCTACAAGCTGGCGCGTGCAGAGTTCGATTGCGGCAATGCGCAGGCGGCGCAGGCAGTGCTGCGCGAGGCAGCCGGGCGTGCGCCGGGTCACGAGGCAGTGTTGGGGCTGCAGGCGGAGTTGCTCGCCAGCCGCGCCGATTGGCCGGCGCTGGAGGCGCATGCGCGACGCTGGCTGACGTTGTTGCCCGGCCAGGGAATGGCCCTGCGCTGGCTCGCGCGCGCGCAGTGGGAGAGCGGTTTCCTGCACGAGGCGCTTCTGGCCTGGCAATCGGCGCTGCGCGCGGGCCCGCGTGACGTGGCAGGACTTGCCACGCTGGCGCGGCTCGCGCTGCTTGCACTGGATGTCGACAGCGCCGCCCTTGCGATTGAAGAGGCCGAATCCCTCGAGCCCGGGTCTGCGCAGCTGTTGCATGGGCGCGCGATTCTTGCGATGTATCGCGGCGATACCGCCACGGCGGAGCGCTGTGCACGGCTTGCCTTGTCGCAGGATGCGCGTGATGTGTCCGCGTGGAAAACGCTGGTGCAATTGCGTGGCGGCCGCATTGACGCGGCGGAGCGCGCAGCGCTGGAGCAACTGGAACAATCGGACACGCTCGATGCACGCGACCGGGCCACGGCGGCTTTCGCGCTGGGTGACTGTCTCGATGCCGCGGGGCACTACGAAGAGGCGCTTGCAGCCTGGCACAGAGCGAATGCCGGGCAGGCCGCGCGCGCCGCTCAGGAAGGCCTTGCGTACGACGCTCGCGAACGCGAGCGCGAGGTGGAAGCGATCATCTCGGCCTTTGCAGTGGCGCCGGCACCCGTTGCCCTGTCGCACGCAGGGCTTCGGCCCGTGTTCATCGTGGGCATGCCGCGTTCGGGCACAACGCTGCTCGAGAGTGTTCTGGGCGCACATCCGGAGGTGCTCGCCTGCGGCGAACGTGCCGCCATGCGATCGATCATGCGCGAGCGTATGGCGCTGGGACGCGAGCCGCACGCAGAGGAAATCGCGCGCTGGCGGGAAGACTATTTCCGCGGCGTCCTCGCGCAGGACGGGCATCGCGTGCTGATCGACAAGAATCCGTGGAACTTCGATGCGGTCGGCCTGATCCTGCTGGTCTTTCCCGAGGCCTGCATCCTGCACCTCGAGCGCGATGCCGAGGAAACGGCGCTGTCGATCTTCCGCAACGAGTTCCCCAAGTTCGCGAGTTTCTCCAACCGCTTCGAAGACATCGCGCACTACCGCGGCCAGTACGAACGCCTGATGCGCCACTGGGATTGCGTGCTGCCGGGGAGGGTGCTTCGATTGCGGCACGAGGAACTGCTCGCAGACTTCGAGCGCGTCGCTCCTGCCGTGGTAGGGCATTGCGGCCTGGACTGGGACGAGCGATGCCGCGATTTCGCAAGCACGGGCCGCGTCATCGCCACGATGAGCACCGTGCAGGTGCGCCAGCCGCTAGGCAGCCAGCCTGGTCGTGCGGCGCGGTACAGGGAATTTCTCCAGTAGGACAGCACGCATGTACACGTTATGGATCGCCAACAAGAACTACTCCTCCTGGTCGCTGCGGCCCTGGGTGCTGATGCGCGCGCTGGGCATTGCCTTCCAGGAGCAACTGCGACCTTTCGGCGAGGCGGGAGAGGGCAGCGGCTTCCGCGACTTCTCGCCGAGCGGGAAGGTGCCCTGCCTGCACGATGGCGCTGCGGTGGTGTGGGATTCGCTCGCGATCGCGGAGTACCTCGCGGAGCGTCATTCGGGCGTGTGGCCGGCAGATCCGCTCGCCAGGGCGTGGGCGCGCTGCGTCGCCGCCGAGATGCACTCGGGTTTCGGTGCCCTGCGCAACATCTGCAGCATGAATTGCGGGGTGCGAGTCCGTCTTCACGAGCAGAGCGACGCGCTGAAAGCCGACCTCGCGCGGCTGGAGGAGTTGTGGGTCGAGGGCATGGTGCGACACGGCGGCCCCTGGCTCGGGGGTGCGGGCTTCGGCGCAGTCGATGCCTTCTTCGCGCCTGTGGCCTTCCGCATCCGGACCTACGATCTGCCGCTCGGTCTCACAGCGCGCGCCTATGCCGATCGTCTGCTTGCCCTGCCCGCGATGCAGGAGTGGTACGAGGCCGCTCTCGCAGAGACCTGGCGTGATATCCCGCACGAGGAGGAGATCCCGCTGGTGGGCGTGCTCATGGAGGATGTGCGCGCGGTCTGACGCCCGGTCGGGGCATGGCCCCCCTCCTGCATTTTCCGGGTGGGAGCGCGCCATGCGCGCGACAGCAGCCCCGGGCGCGGCAGCACCCGGGCCATGCCCCCTGCGACGAGGCCGCTAGCGCGAGGCGCTGCGCACCTTCGGCAGGCCGCCGGCTGCGTCGATGACCAGCGAGAGCAGTTCGTCCCAGGGGTCCGCGAGCTCCATGCCTTTCACGCTCCGGTCCACCCGCGTGGCGCGAAGCAGCAAGCGGTGCAACCCGCGCGCGCCCAGCCTGCGCACGGCGCTGGCGTAGTGGCGCTTGGCGCCGCCACGTTGCGACTCTGCCGCACGCTCGAGCGGTTCGCCACCGGCGTGCCGCTCGGCAATAGCCAGCAGCTTGCGGATTTCCCAGCCCAGCGCGCCGAGGATCGCGAGTGGCTCTTCGCCTTCGGCGCGCAGGCCGCTCAGCGTGCGCGCCGCGCCCGCGTGATCGCCTTCGAATGCACGGTCGCAGAGGTCGAAGGCGGTGTAGCGGGCGCTGTCGGTCACCACGCTCGCCAGCGTGCGCGCGTCGAGCGGGCCCGGTTCGGCGAGGAGTTTCAGTTTTTCGATTTCCTGACGCGCGGCGAGCAGGTTGCCCTCGACGCGCTCGGCGAGCATGCGCAGTGCTTCCTGGTCCGGGCGGAATCCTGCGGCCTCCAGCCGTTGCCTGAGCCATCCGGGCAGCTCACCGCGGCGCATCGGCCAGGCACGCACGCTGACGCCCGCCTGATCCAGCGCCTTGAACCACGCGGCCTTCTCGGTATCCCGGTCGCTCGCGCCAAGATGCACACAGACCACCGTATCGGGAGAGGGATGCGCCGAGATCTCGCGCAGCACCGCGCCGCCCTCGGTGCCGGGTTTGCCGGTTGGAATGCGGATCTCGAGGAGTTTGCGATCGCCGAAGAGCGACATGCCCGCGCAAGCACCGCTCACGCGTGACCAGTCGAAACCGGGCTCGACGTCCAGCACTTCGCGCTCGCTGAACCCCTGCGCGCGCGCTGCTGCGCGCAGCGCGTCCTGGCATTCCAGCAGCAGCAGGGGCTCGTCGCCGTAGAAGACGTGGAAGGGCGCGATGCCGCGCTGCAGTGTGCGGGCGTAGTCCTCGGGGCGCAGGCGCACGGTTCAGCGCGCCAGCATTTTCGCGTCGATGCGCCCGAGCTGCCGGAACAGCTGGCCGACGAGGTTTTCCTGCAGCTCCTGCCGGATGATCTTTTCCTCGTCGAGTTTGGCGATCACGCTGTTCGGATCGTAGGCGTAGACGCGGCTTGCCGAGAGCAGGCGCGGACCGAACACGGTGTCGCCGTTACCGTCGCGCAGCTCGAACTGCATCTCGAGGCGCATTTCCTGCTCGGCGCTGCGCGCGCCACGGTCGAGAGCGACGTTGCGCAGCGCAGGCTCGGGCGTGGTGGCGTGCAGCGAGTAAACCCCCGCGCGTTCCACCACCTTCACGCCGGCCACGGCGAGCGAGCGCTCGAGGCTGGCGACGAAGCGCGGCTCCGGCGGTGTGACCACCAGTTGCATCTCCTTCAGTTCGGGGGGCAGTTGCTGCGCGCCGCGCGGCTGGAAGCCGCAGGCGGCAAGCACGCCGAGCAGGAGGAATATGGCGAGGCTGCGTGTTTTCATGGCATCAACCCACCACCACATTCACCAGTTTGCCCGGCACAACGATCACCTTGCGCACGGGCTTGCCCTCGATGAACCTCTGAACGTTCTCGTCTGCGAGCGCGAGTCCCTCCAGCGTCTCGCGGCTGGCATCGCTCGGTGCCTGCAGGCGGCCACGGAGCTTCCCGTTCACCTGCAACACCAGTTCGTAGCTTGCGCGGCTGAGCGCGGATTCATCCACGGCCGGCCACGGCGCGTCGATCACCGCGCCGGTATGACCCAAGGCCTGCCAGAGCGCATGGGCGGCGTGCGGAATGACGGGAGCCAGCAGCAGCACCGCGGCTTCGAGTGCCTCGCGTTCCACCGCGACACCCTTGGCGCTTTCGCGGTCCGCGGATTTCGCGATCTCGTTCAGCAGTTCCATCACGGCGGCAATCGCCGTGTTGAAGGTCTGGCGGCGGGCGTAGTCGTCGCTCACCTTGGCGATGGTTTCGTGGGTTTTGCGGCGCAGGCTTTTTTGCGTATCGCTCAGGGCGTTCGCCTGGAGGAGCGTCGCAGAAAATGGGGTCAGACCCCATTTTCCTTGGGGAAAATCGGGGTCAGACCCCATTTTCTGTTCGGCGTCGCCGGCGCCAGCTTCTCCAGAGCCCGCTGGGGCTGCCGCATTTTCTCCGGCGTCGGAGACGTGGGAGTGAACCGCTTTCCACAGCCGCTTGATGAAGCGGTTGGCGCCTGCCACGCCTTCGTCGGACCACTCCAGCGTCTGCTCGGGCGGTGCGGCGAACATCATGAAAAGGCGCACGGTATCGGCGCCGTAGCGCTGTATGAGTTCCTGCGGGTCGACGGTGTTGCCCTTGGACTTGGACATCTTGGCGCCGTCTTTCAGCACCATTCCCTGGCAGAGCAGACGCGTGAAGGGCTCGCTGGAACTCACCAGTCCTTCGTCGCGCATCAGCTTGTGGAAGAAGCGCGAGTACAGAAGGTGCAGGATCGCGTGCTCGATGCCGCCCACGTACTGATCCACCGGCAGCCAGTAATTGGCGCGGGTGCTGTCGAGCATGGCGGTGTCCAAGTCAGGGCAGGTGAAGCGCGCGTAGTACCACGACGACTCCATGAAGGTGTCGAAGGTGTCGGTCTCGTGCTCCGCGGGTTCGCCGTCGAGTTCGGTGCGGCGCCACTCGGGATCGGCCTTGATCGGCGACTGCACGCCGCTCATCTCGACATCCTCGGGCAGCAGCACGGGAAGCCGCCCTGCCGGCACCGGAATTTCCTCGCCGCCTTCGCGATAGAGCATCGGGATCGGCGCGCCCCAGTAGCGCTGGCGCGAGACGCCCCAGTCGCGCAGGCGGTAATTGGTGGTCACGCGTCCGCGGCCCTCTGCCACGATGCGGGCGGAGATGGCGTCGAAGGCAGGCTCGAAATCGAGCCCGTCGAACTCGCCGGAATTCACCAGCACGCCCTTCTCGACGTAGGCCTCGCGGGAGAGATCGCAGTCGGCATCTCCGGCGGCGGGCGCAATCACCTGTTCGATAGGCAGCCCGTAGGCTTTGGCGAATTCCCAGTCGCGCTGGTCGTGACCGGGCACGCTCATCACGGCACCGGTGCCGTATTCCATCAGCACGAAATTGGCGACCCACACGGGGATGCGCCGGCCGTTCAGCGGGTGCAGCACGAAGAGGCCGGTGTCCATGCCTTTCTTGGCCATGGTGGCCATGTCGGCTTCAGCCACCGAGCTTCGGCGGCAGGTGTCGATGAACTCGCCGAGTGCGGGATTTCCTGCCGCTGCCGCATGCGCCAGAGGATGCTCCGCGGCGAGCGCGAGGTAGGTCACGCCGAGGAGCGTGTCGGGGCGCGTTGTGTAGATCGCGATGTCGTCCAGGCCCGCGGTGGGCGTCTCGAGCGCGAAGCGCATCTCGAGACCGCGGCTCTTGCCGATCCAGTTGCGCTGCATGGTGCGCACCTGTTCGGGCCAGTGGACGAGGGTGTCGATGTCGGCGAGGAGTTCATCGGCGTAGGCCGTGATGCGGATGAACCACTGCGGGATCTCGCGGCGCTCCACCGCGGTGTCGCAGCGCCAGCAGCAGCCGTTCACCACCTGCTCGTTGGCGAGGACGGTCTGGTCCTTGGGGCACCAGTTCACAGCCGAGACTTTCTTGTAGGCGAGGCCTTTCTCGTACAGGCGCGTGAAGAACCATTGCTCCCAGCGGTAGTAGGAGGGCTGGCAGGTGGCGATCTCGCGCGACCAGTCGTAGGCGAAGCCGAGGCGCTTCAGCTGGCCGCGCATGTAGTCGATGTTGGCGTAGGTCCAGCGCGCCGGTGCCGTGTTGTTCTGGATGGCGGCGTTCTCTGCCGGCAGGCCGAAGGCATCCCAGCCCATGGGCTGCAGCACGTTCTTGCCCGTCATGCGGTGATAGCGCGCGATCACGTCGCCCAGCGTGTAGTTGCGCACATGCCCCATGTGCAGCTTGCCGCTGGGGTAGGGGAACATCGAGAGGCAGTAGAACTTCTCGCGCGAGGGGTCGGCCTGCACCTCGAAGGCGCGGTTGTCTTGCCAGAAGGCTTGCGCCTCGGCCTCGATGCGGTCGGCTTGGTAGAGCTCTTCCATGGAAAGGGTGCGCTGGCGGGTTAAAACCGGAGGATACCCCAGCGCGGCAGGCCCTCAAAACGGGATCGGCACCATTACTCCAGCACGCGCGGATCACGCCGCAGTTCGCGCCGTGCCATCGCTTCCCACAGGAAGGGGAAGCCGTTGCCGTCGGTCATGGCGCCCATGGCGGCTGCAGTCTCGGGCACCACGGGCTGGCCGCCACCGAGTTGCTCCACCCGCCAGGCCATCCGGCAGCGCCATTCCAGCGTGATCGCGCGCAGATGCGCCTGGCGGATGTCGCGCGCCACCAGGAACACGCCGTGGTTCGCGAGCAGCGCCCACTTGTGCTCGCCGAGAGCCTCGACCGCCGCGCGCCCGGAGACATCGTCGTTCACGGTGCCGCGGTACTCGTCGTAGATGGCGGGGTCGGTGTCGACCAGCGAGGAGGTCTGGTCGTAGATGGGCGGTACGCGCTTGCAGGCGGCCCATACCGAGCCCCACTCGGGATGGTTGTGGATGACGATGCGCACGTCGTGTCGCAGCGCGTGCATGTCGCGGTGCACATTGATCGCGGGGGTCACGTTCCACTGGCCCTCGATGATGCGGCCATCGGCGTCGATGCGCAGGATGTCCGAGGCAGTCACCTCGTCCCACGCGAGCTCCCACGGGTTCACCAGCATCGTGCCATCGTCCATGCGGTAGGTGATGTGGCCGGCGATGTGGTCGTTGTAGCCCTCAGCGAAGAGCACGCGGCAGAGCAGCGCCACCTCCTGTTGCGGTGTCAGTGCCGGCAGGATCGGGTAGCGACCGGGGTTGGGAATCAGCGGCGAGAGGCGTGCCCAGTTCAGTGTCGGGTCGTTCGGGTTCGCGGACATGGTGGTTTCCCGTGTGCGTTGCGTGTGTGCGTCAGGAGGCGAGGATGTCTTGCAGCGCTGCCATGCTCTCACGCGTGGCGTTTTCGCGCAGTGCACCCATGCGGATGCGCCGGAACAGCAGATCCTCGGCGTTGCGTGCCTGCTCGTGGCGCAGCCCCCAGGCAAGCGCGGCCAGGGTGCAGGGCATCTCGGGGTGCACGGGCGCGGCAAGTGCCGGCTCATCGCGCATCCATGCCTGCAGCGCGGGGGCTTCGGTGCCGTAGACCTCCAGCCATTCCTCTGCGGGCCATTCGGCGCTCGTGCGGTCCACGGCGCCGAAGATCCGCAGCTTCTCGGTGCGGCAGGGGGGTGCCTTCAGTCCGGCCGCGCGGAGGGCCTCGTCCAGTCCGTCCTCGGCCATCTTGCGATAGGTGGTCCATTTCCCGCCCATCACGCTGACAAGGCCGTGCGGCCCGGTTTCCACCACGTGTTCACGGCTGATCTTCTTGCTGGCCACGCCATCGGTGCCCTCGGGGTGCACCAGAGGGCGCTGTCCCGCGAAGGAAGCGAGCACATCGCCGCGTGTCGGCACGCGCTGCAGGTAGCGCCCGGCATTGGCGAGGATGAAGTCGATTTCTTCTTCCGTGGGTTGCGGGTCGAGTTCGGCGCGCGGCATGGGCGTATCGGTGGTGCCCACCAGCGTGTGCCCGTGCCAGGGGATCACGAAGAGCACGCGGCCGTCGTCGGTGTGCGGCACCATGATCGCGTGCTCGCCCGGCTGGAAGGAGCGGTCGAGCACCACGTGCACGCCCTGTGCGGGTTCTATCAGCGGTACCGCACGCGCACTTTCCATGGCGCGGATGCTGTCGGCGAAGATGCCCGTGCAGTTGATGACGGCGCGTGCGCGCACGGTGAATGCCGCGCCGCTCTCGTCGTCGTGCACGCGTGCGCCGCGTACGCGGCTGTTTTCCAGAAGGAGTTCATCCACGCGCAGCCCCGTGGCCGCGGCCGCACCGCATTCCACCGCTGTCCGCATCAGGCTGATCGCCATTCGCGCGTCATCGAACTGCCCGTCGAAATACTCCACTCCCCCGCGAAGGCCATCGAGATGCGCGTTCGGGATGCGCGCCAATACTTCCTCGCGGTCGAGGAAGCGGCTGGGCTTCAGGTTGAGCCGCCCGGCGAGTGCGTCGTAGAGCAGCATGCCGGTGCCGTAGAAGGGGCCTTCCCACCACTGGTAGCTCGGCACCACGAAAGCGAGCGGGTGCACGAGGTGGGGTGCGTTGCGGTGCAGCAGGCCGCGCTCGTGCAGTGCCTCGCGTACGAGGCCGAACTCCATCTGCTCGAGGTAGCGCACGCCGCCGTGCACGAGCTTGGTGCTGCGGCTGCTGGTGCACTTGGCCCAGTCGTGGGCCTCGACGATCGCCGTGGAGAGCCCGCGGCTCGCGGCGTCCACCGCCACGCCGAGTCCGGTGGCGCCGCCGCCGATCACCAGTACGTCGAAATCGGTGGATCGCAGCCGCTGCAGCACCGCAGCGCGCGCCTGTGCCCCGGCACGATGCGCTTCGCGCAGGATCCGTACGGCAGACTCGTTCCATGCTGTCATCGCCCGCTCCCTTCAGCCGTCTTCGGGAATTGCAGCACCCGGCCGTGCCAGCGCCGACACCAGCATCAGCAGGCACAGCACGATGACCGGCCAGTAACCCGCACGCGTGAACGGTGTGCTGCCCTCGCGTGGCTGCACCTGCCCGCGCACTACCTCGCGGCTGAACTGCCCGCCGCGCACCGTGATCGCGCCGCGATGATCGACCAGGGCCGAGATGCCGTCGTTGGTGGCGCGGAGCAGATCCCTGCTGTTCTCCAGAGCCCGCATCCGCGCCATTTCCAGGTGTTGCAGCGGGCCTAGCGAGGCGCCGAACCAGGTGTCGTTGCTCACCGTGAGCAGCAGGCCCGCGCCGGCCGCTCCGCGACGCACCAGTTCCGGATAGACGATCTCGTAGCAGATCGAGGGCGCAATGGTGGTGCCGCCGCCGCGCAGCAGCGCCTGCTCCGGCGGGCCGCTCGAGAAACTCGACATCGGCAGATCAAAAAAGGCGATCAGGCCGCGCAGCGCGCTCTCCAGCGGCACGTATTCGCCGAAAGGCACCAGATGGCGCTTGTGGTAGATGCCGGTTTCCGCGCCCAGCCCGACCACGCTGTTGAAGGCCACGTAGCCGCGCTTGCGGGAGGGATCCTCCTGACGGCTCGGCAGCCCGAGTATCAGCGTGCTGCCCGATGCCGCTGCGCGCGCGGCCTGCGTCGAGAGGAACTCGGTGACCGTGTCGAAGTACGCCGGCACCGAGGACTCGGGCCATACGACAAGATCGGTGCCCCAGAGCGGTTCGCTGAGATTCGCGTAGATGGCCAGCGTGTGCTCGAGGTGGTCTGGCTCCCACTTGAGAAGCTGGGGGATATTGCCCTGCACCAGTGCCACCGACAGGGGCTTGCCCGCAGGCTGGCTCCATTCGATGCGGCCTAGCGGCCAGGCGGCGAGCCACAGCGCAGCGAGCAGCGCCAACGCAGCGCCGCGCCGCAGCGGTTCGCTGCGTGAGGGGCCGGTAAGCAGCCACACCGCCGTCGCCGCGCTGAAGGCCAGCAGCAGTGCGATGCCATAAACGCCCACGACCGGCGCCCAGCCCGCAAGCGGGCCGTCGATCTGGCTGTAACCGGTGAGCAGCCACGGGAAGCCGGTCAGCACCCATTCCCGCGACCACTCGCACAGCACCCATATCGCAGGGAATCCGAGCAGCAAGCCGCCGGGGCGGCCGCGCAACCAGCGCGCCCAGGCTCCCATCGCCAGTGCCGGGAACAGGGCGAGCCCGCCGCAGAACAGGAAGGTGAGTCCGGCGGCGAGCGGCACGGGCGCGTCGCCGTAGTGATGGATACTCACGAAAATCCAGGAAGTGCCGACGCCGAAGGAGCCCAACCCGAAAAGCCAGCCCCGCCAGGCCACTGCCGCCACCGGGCCGTTCAGGCAGACCGTTGCCAGCATGGCGAGCGAGAGCGGTGCCACCGCCCACCACCCCGTGGGCGCAAGCGACAGCGGCAAGGCCGCACCGGAGAGCAGCGCTGCGGCCTGAGCCGCAAGGCCCGCGCGCTGGAAGCGTTTCATCCGCCCGATGCGCCCGGATCCAGATTCAGCCGCAGCAGGTGGATCTGGCGACTGTCGGCGTTCAGTACCTTGAACTGGAAGCCGTCGATCTCGGCCACCTCGTTGCGGCGCGGCAGGTGCCCGAAGGCCTGCATGACGATGCCGCCGATGGTGTCGAACTCCTCGTCGTTCAGCGCCGCGTCGAAGTACTCGTTGAATTCCTCGATGGGCGTGAGCGCCTTCACGAGGTAGTCGTTCTCCGAGAGCTTCTTGATGAAGGTGTCCTGCTGGCGATCGTGCTCGTCCTCGATGTCGCCGACGATTTCCTCCAGCACGTCCTCGATGGTCACCAGCCCGGCCACGCCGCCGTACTCGTCGATCACGATCGCGATGTGATTGCGGTTCTCGCGGAATTCGCGCAACAGCACGTTCAGTCGCTTGCTCTCGGGGATGAAGGTGGCGGGACGCAGGAGCTGCGTGATCGCGAAGTGGTCGGGCGTGCCGGAGAGCAGCTGCGGCAGCAGGTCTTTTGCGAGCAGGATGCCGAGCACGTCGTCGCTGGACTCGCCGATCACCGGGTAGCGGGAGTGTCCTGCGTCTATCACCTGCCGCAGCACGGCCTCGGGCTCGGCATCGGCGTGCAGGAAGACCATCTGCGGGCGCGGGATCATCACGTCGCGCACCTGCTGGTGGGCAACGTCGAGCGCCCCCTGCATGATCTGGTGCGTCTCGGCGTCTATGACCTCGTTCTGCTCGGCCACCGCGAGGATGTCGAGCAGGTCTTTGCGGGTGTGCGGGTCGGAGGAGAAGATCTGGGCGATCTTCTCGAGCCAGGAGCGCTCGTCATTGTCGTCGTCGTGGTCGCGGTCGTCGCTCATCTGGCGGTGTCGGAAGAGGTGGGTGTGTAAGGGTCCGGTATGCCCATGTCGCCGAGGATACGACGCTCAAGGCCTTCCATGTGTGACGCCTGGCGTGGGCGCTCGTGGTCCAGGCCCAGCAGGTGCAGCGTGCCGTGCACGACCAGATGGGCCCAGTGCGCGCGCTCGGGCTTGTGCTGCTCGCGGGCTTCGCGGCGCAGCACGGGCGCGCAGAGCACGATGTCGCCGAGCAGCGGGAGCTTCACTCCGCGCGGGAGTTCGGCCGGAAACGACAGCACGTTCGTGGCGTAGTCTTTGCCGCGGTAGCGGCCGTTCAGTTCCTGCATTTCGGCTTCATCGACCACGCGCAGGCAGAGTTCGGCGTCTTCGCGACGGCCTGCCAGAGCGGCCCGTGACCACTCGCGCAGGCTGCGTTCGGAAGGCAGTCGGGGCAGGGCGCTCACCCGTTCCACATGGATGCGCGCCGCCACCTCAGTTGCGTCCTGTGGGAGCGGGATTGCGGTTGTCGGGGTTCTCGAAGGCCTCGTAGGCCTCGACGATGCGCTGCACCAGCGGGTGGCGTACCACATCGCGCGGGCTGAACCAGGTGAAGCCGATGCCTTCCACGCCCTCCAGGAATTTCACCACCTGCGCGAGTCCCGAGGCGGTGCCGCGCGGGAGGTCGACCTGCGTGATGTCGCCGGTGATCACGGCCTTGGAGCCGAAGCCGATCCGCGTGAGGAACATCTTCATCTGTTCCGGCGTGGTGTTCTGGCTCTCGTCGAGGATCACGAAGGCGTTGTTCAGCGTGCGGCCGCGCATGTAGGCGAGCGGGCAGACCTCGATCACGTGGCGCTCGATCAGCTTGGCTACGTGCTCGAAGCCCATCATCTCGTAGAGCGCGTCATAGAGAGGGCGCAGATACGGGTCGATCTTCTGGGCGAGGTCGCCGGGCAGGAAGCCGAGCTTCTCTCCCGCTTCCACAGCCGGGCGCACCAGCAGGATGCGCCGCACCTGATCTGATTCCAGCGCCGCCACCGCACAGGCCACGGCGAGGTAGGTCTTGCCGGTGCCCGCGGGCCCGATGCCGAAGTTGATGTCGTGGCCCAGGATCGAGCGCACGTAGTGCTGCTGGCTGCGGCCGCGGGGGCGCACCAGCATGCGCCGCGTACGCACGACGCCCGACAGGGCGGCGTCGGCATCGCTACCGTCTGGCACAGCCTCCACGGCCTCGGTCCCGGCCTCGCGCAGTTGCAGATGCACCTGCTCGGCGCCCAGCTCCAGATGCCGGGCGGTCTCGTCGTAGAGGGCGGAAATCACGGAGCGCGCGGTTTCGCAGGCCTCCGTGGACCCCTCGACGCTGAAGTGCGCGCCGCGGGTGCTGATGCGCACACCGAGCCGCTGTTCGATCAGCTGCAGGTGTTCGTCGTACTGCCCGCAAAGCCTTGCGAGTCGGCGCGAGTCAGCGGGTTCGAGGAGAAATCGGAGTGGAGGACTGCTGTTCAAGTGGGGTGTGTTGGCCGCTGCGGCGGCTGGGGATGAGGCCGCAGGATAACGTCAATCCATGGGTGGTGAAAGCGTGCTCGCAGTGGGGCTGAGAACCGCCCCCGCCGCCCTGATGCTGGTCAGCTGCAGGCGGAGGCGGAGGCGATGCTGCCGAAAAAGCCGCATCCCGTGTCGCAGACTTTGCCCTTAGAACTCATAGACCAGATTGACGCCTAGGGTTCGGCGTTCCGACCAGGCGAGGTCCTGCGTGGTATAGCCTGCCGGCGAGGCACTGCCGTCCGGGGCCGGTACGGGGATTGCGGCACCGTTCGCTATGCCGTGCAGTATCCATTCCTTGTCGGTGACGTTGTTGGCGTAGACATCGATACGGCCCCTATGGCCGTTGGCCAGGTCGAGCCTCCACGAGAGTCGAGCATCCAGCAGCCCGGTCGACGGACGCGTGTAAAGATCACGCCCGGGAACGATCTTGCCCACAGGCGCAGAGAGGTAGATGAGGTCCTCCCAGCGATAGTTCAGTATCAGTGACACGTTGCTGGATGCGAGCTGCAGGAACTCCCAGTCGAGCGCCACGTTGTAGCTGTTCTTCGGCGCGTAGGGCATCGAGAACACACTGGCGACGTTGTCGCCGACTTTGTAGGGGGAGTAGGGGTTCGAGGCCGGATCGAAGGTCGTTCCTGCCGGCGCGATGACC
>CAIYPF010000029.1 GCA_903928015.1 uncultured Gammaproteobacteria bacterium
ATGGCGAGTTCGAGGTAGGCGGCGTCGTAGGCGCTCAGCGCGTAACTCCGGGCGAGCCCCAGCGTACGCGAGAACGCTTTTGCCGAACTCATCGGGTCGACGCGGACGGGGAGGTCTTCGAGGTGGGCAAGGAATGCCTCGACCTCACCTGCCGTAATGTCCCCGCGCCGCTCGGCACCCAGCGACACATTGCATACCTCAAGGTGCCAGAGATCAGGAACCAGTGCCTGCGATTCCGCCAGAGACGACAGCACCGACTCTGCATAGACCTGATCCGCACGCTTCTCGGTGGCCAGCAACCAACGCATGGTGACCGAGTTGTCGAGGACGAAAACGGTCACTTTCGACCCGCGCTCCTGAGCGCATCCAGGTCTGCGTCCGACACGGTGGCCTTGCGTCGGGCGAGAAGACTCGCAATGGCGGTGGCCGCGCGCTCACGATGGATGTGTCCGCTGGGGACGATGTCGGCCACGGCTTTTCCGTGGACCGTGATCGTGAAAGATTCGCCTTGGCTGGCGCGCCGCAGCAACTCGGGCAAGCGGGTTTTTGCCTCGTAGGAACCCATCTCTTCCTTGACGTCCACTGGCTAGCCCTGTTTTCCCGATTCAGACCAGTATATTGGTCTGATTTTCAGGATCAAGTCTGCACCTGCCCCACGACCTCCTTCACCTCTTCGAAATTCGGAATGTCCCCCTCGCCATAGCCCGGCATCATCTGGTTGTAGCCCGCGTGCCAGCCGATGATTTCCGGGGTGCGCGGACTGTAGTGCTGGATGTAGATCGTGCGACGGCGCGCGGAGCCGGTAGGGCCCGGGCCCGCGTGCAGCCCGCATCCGATGTGCACCGTGGCATCTCCCGGCTCGGTCACGAGCGGGATGATCGGGAGCCTTGCGCGCATCGCCGCGTCCGGGAAGGGATGGAAAGACTTTCCCCAGCTGCCCGCCATCATGTGGAGCTGCGAGCTGCCGGCGTTCGCGGCGTCGAGCTGCACGCCCACCAGCACGCAGGGGCAGGTGATGTGGCAGCCGCCCAAGCCGCAGTCGTTGTGGAAAGGCAGGTTGGCGAACGCTGACACCTCGGCGCCCGGCTGGAACTCCTTCAACACAGCCAAAATGCCTTCGATGCGATCAGGCGTAGGGACGACATTCGCCTTCGCGAGATCACGCAATTCCACGACGCGCGGGTTCCCGTAGAGCGCCGCGAACTCGGGGGATTTCTCCGATAGATAGGTCAGCCGGTAAGGGAATCGCCCTCCCTTGCCGTCATCCGCCCACCACGAGGTGAGTTCGCCGGGCACGGCCTCGTCGCGGACGCGGTCCAGCTCTTTTGAAAGCCGCGCGACAAGCCCTGGATCGAAGGCGCGCTTCACCACGAGGTAACCGGTCTGCAGGAGAAAGCTCGACATCTCCTCGCGGCTGTCTTCCAGCCCGAAGCGCCGGTGCAGATCGAGCGGCTCCCCCGCGAGATCGCGGAAATCGAGGTTGCGCCAGTCGTAGAGCGGTCGGCCGGAGTAGAGCGTGCGTATCGCCGGCGCCCAGCGGTCGCCTGTATCGAAACTGCCACGGCGAAAGCGCAGCGCGTTCGAGTACAGCAGCCCGATCCACGTGCGCATCTCGTAGCGGAAATCGATCCAGGCTTCCTCGCTCATCTCGACGATGGTCTCGGCGTCCTGTGCGATGCCGGGGAGCACCTCTACCCGGTCTTCCCGGGCGATGAAGCTGAACGCACGCTCGCCGGGCAACACGATCGAGAATGGCGCGGCACCGGCCACGTCCCAATGCACCGCATCAGACGCACCGTCTGCGAGCCTGCGAAGCAGTTCTTCGCGGTGGAAGGTCTCGAAATCGACTGGTGCAAACCCCGCGCGGCGGTACATGCCGTGCAGCACTTCACGCCCGATATCGTCGCGTTCGGCCATGCTCATGCGCTGCCCTCTTGTTGGTGGTCTACGCTGCGGCGCTCGAAAGCAGTCGCAGGTTAAGGCCGCGCACCGCGAGAGGCCAGCCCGCCGATACATCGGCAACGGATCCTCCGCGGCCACCTCTGGCCAGAGCGGGCCCACAAAGACGGGCATACTTCGGCAGAGCCTCTGGTACATCGGGAACGTACACCCCGACTCTCATGCGCTTGAAACAGGAAACCGATGATGGAGATCGAGACACACCTCGCCCTGGCCGAGGCCACCGCCGCAGCCAGCCTTGCCGCGCCCGACGAAGAGTCCCTGCTCTCTTCGGTGCACGCGCTGCTCGCCGGGTACGGCATCGACCTTTTCCGCATGTCCGTGGGCGCCGTGGAGCTCTCGCCCACGCATGACCTGCGCATGACGGCCCTCACGCGGGGCAAGGGCTTCTCGCACATCGCGGTGGACACGCGCATCGCCAGCGTCGGGTACATGGCAAAGATCTCGCCATTCGTGGCGATGTGGCAGAACAAGGTCGATCACATGCGCGTGCGGCTGCATGCGGGCGAAGACGCGGGGTTCGCCTTCCTGGCAGGCTTGCACGCCGAGGGAGCGACGGACTTCCTCGCGCTTTCCTATTCTCTCCCCACCGGCCGTTTGCCGGGCGGCGACACCACGATCATGTCTTTTGTCAGCGACGCGCCGGGCGGCTTCGACGAAGCCGCACTCGCCACGCTGCGGGCAGTGGCGCGACAACTCGCGCTGGGGGCCACGCTGGCTGCCGCCTCGCGCTCGGGTGCAGCGGCTCTGGACACCTATCTCGGCCCGCTTGCCGCGCAACGCGTGCGGGAGGGCAACATCCTGCGTGGCCGCGCAGAGCCGTTGCGTGCGGTGGTGTGGTCCAGTGACCTGATCGGCTTCACGCGCATCGCCGAGGCAGTGGACACGGCCGAACTGCTCTCGCTGCTGAACGACTACACGGGCGAACTGGTGGCCGCAGTAAGCGCGCACGGCGGCGAGGTTCTGAAGTTCATAGGCGATGGTCTGCTCGCGATTTTCCCGGCCGGCGATGGCGGGCCCTGCGCAGCGCTCTCGGCTGCACGCGAGGCCCGCGAGCGGATCGGGAAATTGAACGACACACGCCGCGCCGCCGGTCTGCCGTGCACGGACTTCTGCCTCGGGCTGCACCTCGGCGAACTGCTGTTCGGGAACTTCGGCGCGGCCGAGCGGCTCGACTTCACGGTGCTGGGGCCAGCGGTGAACGAGGTTTCGCGCATGCTCGGCCTGTCAAAGACGCTGGACCAGCGCGTGCTGGCAAGCGCTGCCTTCCACGCCGAACTCGGGGAGCGGGCAGCTGAACTGGTGTCAGTAGGGCGCTATGCCTTGCGTGGCGTGGGCACGCCGCAGCACCTCTTCACGCTGGATACGCCCTGAGGCGCGGGCCAGCCGAAGGGGTGCCATTGGCACTCCTCGACACTCTGACAGCGCCCGGCGGGACGGCGCGGGATTTCGGTGTATTCTTCGCCGGCCTACGACAACACAGGCCGCGTGCGCACCGCCCGCCATGAAACACGCCACCCATCTCGCCCTGATCGCCTGCCTCGCCGCCCTGCTCGCAGGCTGCGGCACCGAGGCCGTCTACACCGAAGAGAGCTTCGCCACCGACAGCCCCTTCAAGCTGAAGGTCGATGAAGCGGTCGCGGTGGCCTGCGAGAGCGCAAGACGCTCCCTCCTCGGACAGGGCTACCTGATCGACACCTCGGCCGCAGAGCAGGTGAAGGGCCGCAAGGCCTACCGCAGCGCCGACAACCTGAACACCTTCATCGAGATGAACGTGGTCTGCGTGCCTGACCGCAAAGGCAGCACCCTCTACGCCAACGGCGTGCTGAGCACCTACGACCTGAAAAAGAGCGGCAACTCCGCCAGCGTGGGCATAAGCGCCGTGGGATCGATCTCGCTGCCCTTCGGCCAGAGCGCGGATTCGCTGGTGAAGATCGCGGAAGAGACCATCGAGGACAAAGCCTTCTACGGGCGATTCTTCGCGGCCGTAGGCCACGTCCTGAAGGAAATGGAGACCCGCCCCGAAGAGCCTGCGGCCACCGCAGAAAAACCCGCTCCGGCGACCGGGAAGCCCGAGCCGGAGGCAGATATCCCGCTGGAACAAGGCCCGGTGGCGCCGCCTGCCATCATCGCGCCCGAACAGGGCCCGGCAACCACGCCCGCGATTGCGCCCGAAAGCGGCCCTGCACAGCCTGCCGCGGCAGGAAGCACGCCGCCGGGCAATCTCCCCTCGACGCCAGGCGTCGCTGCCGGGGCAGCAGCCACCACACCAGCCGCACCCGCTGCGGTGCAAGGCTTCAGCGTCTCGGTGCCCCAAGCCCTTCCCCAAGCGCAGCCTGCTCCGCAACCGGGCGCAGCAGCGGCGCCCGCAGGCGCTGCACCGGCGGCCTCGGCACCTGCCACCGGGGCGCCAGCGCCCGTCACGGCAACACCCACGGCTGCGCCTCAGCCCGCGCCGGCAACCGCCAACCCGCCGGCAGCGACTGCGCCAGGGCAGACCACGCCGGCTCCTGTGCCTCAGCAGCCGGCAGCCACTACAGAACCTCCCTCGAACACCCCGGCGGCTCCGGCAACGTCGGAACCCGCTCCGGCCGCAGCGATGGCGCCTCCAGCATGAACCAGGCAGTGACCCAACCGCTCAACCGCACGAGCGAGCAACAACTCCGCATCGACCTCGCCGCCGCCTTCCGGCTGGCCGTGCGTTTCGGCTGGCACGAGGGGGTGGGTAACCACTTCAGCGTGGCTGTCTCGGAGGACGGGCGGCAGTTCCTGATGAACCCGCGCTGGCGGCATTTCTCGCACATCAGCGCCTCGAACCTGACGCTGCTGGACGCGGAAGACACCCAAACGATGAACCGCCCGGACGCACCGGACGAAACCGCCTGGTGCATCCACGGCCGCATCCACGCGCTGCGCCCGCAGGCGCGTTGCGTGCTGCACCTGCACCCGCCCTACGCCACTGCGGTGGCGGGGCTTGCCGACCCGCAGATCACGCCCATCGACCAGAACACCGCCCGCTATTTCCGGCGCGTGGCCTACGATTTCGGCTTCGAAGGCATGGCCACCTCCACGGCCGAAGGCAACCGTCTGGCCGCCGAACTGGGCAGCCACAACGTCATGATGATGGTGAACCACGGCGTGCTGGTGGCAGCACCCACGGTGGCCGAAGCCTTCGACCAGATGTACTTCCTCGAACGCGCCTGCCAGACGCTGGTGCTGGCGCTCTCCACCGGCAAGCCGCTGCGTGTGATGAGTGAGGAAGTGGCCGAGCGCACGGCGCAGGACTGGGAGCACTACGCCCCCATGCAGTTCGCCCACTTCGAAGAGATGAAACGCCTGCTCGACCGCGAGGAGCCCGACTATGCCAGCTGAGGCAGCGCAGACCGTCAGCTTCATCCACATGAAAGACGGCA
>CAIYPF010000030.1 GCA_903928015.1 uncultured Gammaproteobacteria bacterium
CTGGGAGAGACGATTCCTCCCGAGTACGGCCTGATGATCCGGGAGGAACTCGCGCTTGGCGGCGCGTTGGCCCCTACCGGACCGGTTGAAGGCGTGCGTGCGCCAGAGGGTTTTTCCGCGCTCGTGATCGGCGCGGGGATATCGGGAATATGCGCTGCGATCAAGCTCGCGGAGGCCGGGATCTCCTGCACGCTGATCGAGCGCAACCGGCGCTCGGGCGGTGTCTGGCTCGAGAACCGCTATCCCGGCGCCGCCTGCGATGTCCCGAGCCATCTCTACTCATTCTCCTTCGCGCCCTTTGACTGGACGCGTTTTTTCGCCAGCGGCGGCGAAATCCATGAATACCTCGAAAAAGTAGCCACAGACTTCGGCGTTGTGCCCAGGATCCGCTTCGGCTGCGAGGCAACCCAAGCGCGTTATCTCGAGAGCAGCGCCCAGTGGGAGATCGATGTCAGGCAGGAAGACGGCAGAACCGGGTCCCTGCGCGCCAACATCCTGATCAGCGCAGTGGGCGCATTCAACAAGCCCCGGTATCCCGACGTGCCCGGCATCGACAGTTTCGTCGGCGTCAGCGCGCATACGGCGCGTTGGCCCGCAGAGGGAATTGACCTCAAAGGCAAGCGCGTGGTGGTGGTCGGCAACGGCGCGAGCGCGATGCAGGTCGTGCCCGCCATCGTCGACGAGGTTCAATCGCTAACCGTCATCCAGCGCTCGCCCCAATGGGCAGCACCCTTCCCCCGCTTCAAGGTCGACGTGCCGGAGCCATTGCAATGGTTGCTGCGCGAGGTCCCGCTCTACCGTTTGTGGTACCGGCTGCGTCTGAGCTGGGCGTTCAACGACAAGCAGTACGCCTCGCTCCAGAAAGACCCGTCATGGGAACACCCCGAACGCTCGATAAATGCGCTGAACGATTCCCACCGTCGCGCGCTTACGGATTACATCCGCCGCGAACTCGGTGACAGGCAGGATCTCCTGCCCCAGGTCCTGCCGGGCTACCCGCCCTTTGGCAAGCGGATGCTCATGGACAACGGCTGGTTCCGTACCATGGCCCGGGAGAACGTGAGTCTCGTGACGGCCGCCGTGACCGAGGTGCTTCCTGATCGCGTGCGCACCAGCGCAGGCACGGAGCACGAGGCCGACGTGCTGATCTGGGCCACGGGATTCGACGTCCTGAACTTCCTCGTGCCGATGCGTGTCTTCGGTCTCGGCGCGCGCGAACTCCACGACGACTGGAAGGGCGATGACGCACGCGCTTATCTGGGCACCGTCGCACCCGGCTTCCCCAACTTCTTCTGCCTTTACGGACCGAATACGCAGTTCGGTCACGGCGGCAGCCTGATCACCGTGATGGAACGCCAGATGCACTACGTGATGTCTGTGCTCGGGCAGATGTTCGAGAAGGGTATCGCGGCAGTGGAAGTGAGGCAGGACGTACACGACGCCTACAACGCCACGGTGGATCGCCTCCACGAGGGCATGGTCTGGACCCATCAAGGGATGGAAACCTACTACCGCAATTCGCGTGGGCGCGTGGTTGTGAACAATCCGTTCCGCATGGTCGATTTCTGGCGGATGGTGGAGCGCGCGGATCTGGAGCAATACATCTCCACACCCGCAGCGGCGATCGGAGACAACTGAGATGGCACCCGAAGTCACAGTGGAACAACGCGGTGCCACACTGGTTGTGACCATCGATCGCCCTGCCCGCCGCAATGCCGTGAACCAGTCGGTGGCACTGGCTGTTGCCGCCGCGATGGATCGGCTTGATGCAGACACATCGCTTCGTGTGGGCATCATCACTGGCAGCGGTGGATGTTTCTGCGCCGGCATGGACCTGATCGCCTTCCTTCAAGGCGAACGCCCGGAAATCCCGGGACGCGGCTTCGCCGGTGTAACGGAGACGCCACCGCGCAAACCACTCATCGCTGCCGTGGAAGGCTTCGCGCTCGCGGGTGGCTGCGAACTCGCGCTGGCCTGCGACCTGATCGTTGCCGCCGAGAACGCGAGTTTCGGGTTGCCGGAGGTCACGCGCGGACTGGTGGCGGGCTCCGGCGGCCTGGTACGACTTCCTCGCAGGATCCCGCCTGCCATTGCGCTGGAGTACGCGTTGACCGGCGAACGCATGGACGCAAGGACGGCACATGGCTGGGGCCTGGTGAATCGCGTCACGGCCCCGGGCGCAGCCCTCGATGGCGCGCTGGCTCTGGCGCAAAGCATCATCAAAAACGGACCTCTCGCCGTCGAGATGACGAAACGCATCGTCGTCGAATCGCCTTCATGGGCATCGGACGAGACATGGAGCAGGCAGGCGCCGCTGGTCGAATCCGTGGTCGCCAGCGACGATGCACGTGAAGGTGCCCGTGCCTTCGCCGAGAAGCGCGCGCCACGCTGGAGCGGAACATGAGCGCGAATGGTGTAAGCGTGATCGGCGGCGGCACCATGGGCACGGGCATCGCCTACGTGTTCTCGCAGGCGGGTGCAGAGGTGACCGTTGTGGAACCGGATGCCGCCCGCGCCGTCGCAATGCAGGCATCGCTCGGGCGTGCTGTAGCCTCTGGCATATCTCGCGGCAAGCTCGACTCCGGGCGCGGCGCTGCACTCCTCGACCGCATCCGTCGCGTCAGCGCCATCGAGGAGATGCCGGCGGGGCTTGCGCTCGCCATCGAAACGGTCTCGGAGCGCTTCGAGCTCAAATGCGATGTGCTGCGACGCATAGCCGCGCGCCATCCTGCGCTGATAGCCACCAACACGAGCGCACTCTCGATCGACCGGCTCGCGGTCGCGGTGAGCGATCCCGCACGCTTTCTGGGTATGCATTTTTTCAACCCGGTCTGGTCGATTCGTCTGGTCGAGATCGTGCGCGGCGCGGCCACCTCCGCAGAGGCGTTGCAGCAAGCGCGTGATTTCGCCGCGCGGATAGGCAAGGAATCACTGGTGGTCCGCGACGTTCCGGGTTTCGCCACGAGCCGACTGGATCTTGCCGCCAGTCTGGAGGCGATGCGCATGCTCGAGAGTGGCG
This sequence comes from uncultured Gammaproteobacteria bacterium, assembly GCA_903928015.1. Taxonomy (GTDB): domain Bacteria; phylum Pseudomonadota; class Gammaproteobacteria; order Pseudomonadales; family UBA5518; genus UBA5518. Next base: position 3,020 of record CAIYPF010000030.1, read on the forward strand.
TGGCCAGCGCGGAAGACATCGATCGCGCGGCAACGCTGGCCTACCACCATCCGGTGGGCCCGCTTCGACTGAGCGACATCGTCGGACTCGATGTGCGTCTGGATATCGCGCGCACGCTGGAGCAGACCCACGGGTCACGCTTCGCGCCACCGGCCATCCTGATCGGGAAAGTGGCGCGCGGAGAACTGGGCCAGAAATCCGGACAGGGATTTTTCAGCTGGAACGATTGATCCCGCACGACGGGAAGCAAGACAACGGAGCAGAAAAGAAATCACGATGACAGCCGAACAGATGTTTTTTTCGGGCCTGGTAGACACCGCAGACCACCACCCTGACCTGCGCGCCAGCGTCAGCAAGCTGGCGGCAGGTTTCGGGCGTCGCTATTTCCAGGACGTGGTGGCCCGCGGAGAGCAGCCGGTCGCACTCTGGGAAGCTCTTGCGCAAGCGGGTTTCCTCGGAACGCTCATTCCTGAGGAATACGGCGGCAGTGGCGGCGGACTCGCGGAACTGAACATCATCATCGAGGAAACCGCTGCCCAGGGCTGTCCGCTGCTTGCACTGGTGATCCAGTCGATTGTTGCGCCCATCATCGCCACCCACGGCTCCGGGAAACTGAAATCCGAGTGGCTCCCGGGCCTCGCCAATGGCAGCCGCAAGATGGCCTTCGGCATCACGGAACCCGATGCGGGCTCCAACACGCACCGCATCACTACCACCGCCACCCGAACCGGCAGTGGCTGGGTGCTGAACGGCACCAAGTACTGGACCTCGAACATCGACCAGTCGGACGCTGTACTGGTGGTGGCGCGCGACGGCGAGCCCGATGCCCGCGGCCGCGCCCCCCTTTCGCTGTTCGTGGTGCCCACCAGCACGCCCGGGATCACCATGCACCCTATCGAGGTGGCGCTGCGCTCGACAGAAAAGCAGTTCACGGTGTTCTACGACAACGTCGAGATCGGCGAAGACGCCATCATCGGCGCGCGTGGTGAGGGCCTGAAGCAGGTGTTCGCCGGACTGAATCCCGAGCGTGTCTGCGCCGCGGCAATCAACAACGGTATCGCGCGTTTCGCACTGGTCAAGGCATCACGCTTCGCCAATGACCGCACGGTCTGGAATACGCCTATCGGAGCCCACCAAGGTGTGGCCCATCCACTCGCCGAGGCCTACATCGGCGTGCAGAGCGCACGTCTTCTGACCTCACGCGCCGCGCAGATCAGCGACGATGGCGGTGACGCAGCCGAAGCAGCCAACATGGCGAAATTCCTTGCTGCCGAGACATCGCTCAAGGCGCTGGATCAGGCAATGCAGGTGCACGGCGGCAACGGGCTGGCGATAGAGTACGGACTTGCGGATTTGTGGTTCATCGCGCGCCTGCACCGTACAGCGCCCGTCAGCCGCGAGATGATCCTCAACCACATCGCAATGCACAGCATGGGGTTGCCGCGCAGCTATTGAGCGCGGGGCTCGGAACACCTTCAGGCACGGGGGCACGTGATGGAATTCAGCCTTGCCGACCTCATCCGCGAGCACGCGGCACGGCAGCCTGATGCTCCCTGCCTGAGCTTCGACGGCGACACCATCAGCTTCGGCGAGGTGCATGCGCGCAGCTCGCGGATTGCCAATGCCCTTCGCTCGGGCGGATTGCGCGCGGGAGACCGCGTGGCCGTCATCGCGCGCAACTGCCCCGCCTTTTACGAACTGGCGCTGGGTTGCGCAAAGGCAGGCACGGTGCTGGTTGCGCTGAACTGGAGGCTGTCGGCGCGCGAAGTCCGGGGCATCCTGGAGGACGCCTCACCGGGCCTTGTGATCGCTGGCAACGAGCAACGAGCCCTGCTGCCCGAGTCCTGCCCTCCCCTGATCGAACTCGACACGGAATATGCGCCGTGGCGGGACGAAGCGAGCCCTGTGGACCCTCGACACAGTTGCAACGCCGACGAGACGGTCGCGATGCTGTACACCTCGGGGACCACCGGGCTGCCCAAGGGCGTGATGATCTCGCACCGAAACCTGCAGTTCAGCGCTCGTATGGCGCGCGATGTGTGGGGCTTCAGCGCACAGAGCGTGAATCTCGTGGGAATGCCGCTGTTCCACATCGGGGGGCTGGGCTACGGGATGATGGCGCTCAGCCAGGGCGGGCACACGGTGCTGCTGCAGGCCCCTGTCGCCGAGCCCATCCTCGAGGCCGTGCGCCGATACCGGGTCACTCACGCTTTCTTCGTACCCACGGTCATCCAGTCCCTGGTGAACGTGCCGGGCGTTGACGACATGAATCTCTCCAGTCTGGAACGCATGATCTATGGCGCCTCGCCGATCAGCGAGACGCTGCTCCTGCGTGCAATGGCAGTCTTCGGCTGCAGCTTCAGCCATGCCTACGGGCTCACCGAAACCAGCGGCACCGTAGTGACGCTGGCGCCGGATGACCATGATCCGGGCGGAGCGCATGCAGGGCGCCTGAGTTCCTGCGGCAAACCTGTACCCTGGGTGGAGCTCGGTCTCTTTGACCCGCACACAGGAGAGCGCGTAGCGCAGGGCGACGTCGGCGAGATCCGCGTACGCTCCGGAATGGTGATGCGCGGCTATTGGAACAAGCCCGAAGCGACAGCGGACGCGGTGGATACCGAAGGCTGGCTGCATACGGGTGACGCCGCAAGCCAGGATGCCGATGGCTACATCTACATCCGCGACCGTTTCAAGGACATGATCGTGTCGGGGGCGGAAAACGTGTATCCCACCGAAGTGGAGAACGTGATCTACGAACACCCCGCTGTGGCCGAAACCGCCGTGATCGGCGTGCCTGACGAACGCTGGGGAGAGACCGTGAAGGCGGTCGTCGTCACCAGGCCCGGAACACATGTCGAACCTGCCGAACTGATCGCGTTCACGCGCGCGCGCCTCGCGCATTACAAATGCCCCACCAGCGTCTCGTTCCTCGACGCCCTGCCGCGCAGCGCATCGGGCAAGATCCTGAAGCGCGAGCTGCGACTGAAGGACTGGCGCGCGGAAAAAACCGGATGAGCACCTGCATCGAAGGAATCCATCCGCTGGCACGACTGCTCCGCGGCTTCGCTGTCGAATTCCTCACCTGCCACGACCCGGCGGCGGCAGAGCGGATCATGACGCCAGACTACCGGCTGCACATCGGCGGAGTGGTCTTTGACGGAAGAGACACCGAATACCTTCCCGCCACACGCGCGCAGCTCGAGCAATTCCCCGGGCTGTGCGTGACAGTGCACGACGTCATCCTCGGAGAGAACGCCTGCGCCATGCGTTTCACGGAGCACGGCGCTTCGCTGCGTGACGGCGGCAGGCTGGCGAGCTGGCGCGGCATCACGATGTTCCGTACCGATGGAGAACGGCTGCAACGTGGATGGGCGGAAGAAGACTACCTTGCTCGCAAACGCCAGCTCTCTGGCGGCAGTTTCGATGCAGTGGAGCCGCCACACCCGGCGCCCTGGGACCAGTTGCCCGCCGCAGCAGACGCAGGGGCGGAGGCTGTCGCCACCGCATGGATAAGCGGCACGAGAGCAGTGGCGGATCACCCACTGGAATCCAGACCCGACGCGCCGGAACCGCCAGCGTCGGTGCTGATCGATGCTTCGGATACGGTCGTGGACATGCTCTTCAGCGCAGGATCACGCGTGGCCTTCCACGCCACGCACCACGGTGTGTATCGGGGAGGATTCCCCGACATACCCGCAGAACGTATCGGAACCCATGCCAGCCTGCGCATCGCCGGGATGCTCGATACCCGGGACGGAGAAGTGGTGGAGGCACGGATTTTCGCCGACAAACTCGGTCTGTACCGCGCGCTGCGGCAGCGCAGCATCTCAGCGACACACCCATGAGGCTTCTCCGGCGCGGAACTGCCCTGCTATCCTTCGCAATTGGCCCAAGACAAGGCGCGATCTAGCGTGGAAAAAGATCCTACCAGTGGCATTGGCAAGCGCCGTGCAGCCGCAAAGCAGGATGGCGCGGCCGCCTACCAGCAACGCCGCAAGGAAATCGCTATCGCAGCCGCGCGCGTCTTCAACCAGCGCGGCTTGCAAGGCACCACCATCAGCGCGGTCGCCGATGAGCTCAGCATCGATCGCGCCTCGCTCTATTACTACATCTCCTGCAAGGAGGAACTCTTCGACGAGGTCATCCGCGAAGCCTCGGAAGAGAACGTCGCCATCGCGCGGCGGATACAGGCAAGCAACGAGAGCCCGCGCGACAAACTCCGCGCGCTGATCTCCGGCCTCATGGAGAGCTACGGCAAGCACTACCCGCTGCTGTACATCTACATTCGCGAGAACCTGAGCCACGTGGGCGCAAAACGCAGCAAGTGGGCTCGGCAGATGAAGAAGATCAACCGCGACTACGATGACGCAGTGATCTCCATCATCGAAGAGGGCTACGCTGACGGGAGCTTCAGGAACCTCGGCTCGGCGAAGATCGTCGCCTACGGGATTCTCGGCATGATCAACTGGAGCAACCGCTGGTTCCGTCCGGCGGAGTACACCGAGACGGCACTGGAAGTCGGCCAGACCTACGCAGATCTGATCATCGGTGGGCTGGATTCGGGGAAGGCGGTAACGGCGCGCAAAGCCTCGGCCGCTGCAGCCAAAAGCAAGCCCGCCTCCCGCGGCAAGGCCAAGCCCTAGGCTTTTCCGATCACCTGCGCGAAGTTGATCTCCACCATCTCGCGGCGCGCGGCAAGGAAGGAAGGTCTCGCCTCGAGCCCTGCAACGTAGGCATCAAGGCACGGGTGCAGCCTGCGCCAGCCCTGCTCCAGTTTCAGCACCGAACCCAGCACCGGAATCGCATCGATCAGGAAATCGAGGTGACCGAGCACGGACCCAACCTCGAGATCCGCGAGGCTGAGCGCCTCACCCACCGCAAATGGCTGGCCGTCGATTTGCCTGCCTATCTCTGCAATGCCGCCGGAAATCTTGCGCGTGTGGCGAGCGATCCAGTTAGTGCTCTGGCACTGCTCGGGACGGGCCAGTTCGAAGTTGATGCGCACGATGGCGTCCATCACGCCCACCGCCAGCACACGGAAGAACGAGACTTTGAGCCGCTCCTCCGGAGAGACCGGCATCAGCGATGGTTGCGGAAATCTGTGCTCCAGCCACTCGAGGATGTAGGAGGACTCGTAGACCGTCTCACCCTCGGGCGTGACCAGGATCGGCAGTTGCTCCAGCGGGTTGAACGCAGGGACCGCGGTATCTGCGTGCCAGGGAATATCCCACTGCACCTCGAAGGGAATGCCCTTCTCGAGCATGGCGATCGCCACCTTGCGTCCGAAGGGGCTGGGGCGCGCGTTTATCAGTTTCATCATGTCGAGGGCTCGCTGGAGTCGTCAGAGCGCCGTGTATCCACCATCGATCAGGATCTCGGTGCCGGTAATGAACGAGGACTCGTCGCTCGCCAGGAACAGGGCCAGATCGGCGATTTCACGCGGATGCCCGATGCGCTTCACCGGGTTTGCAGCGATCACCGCATCGATGTATTCCTTGGGCATGCCCGCCACCATGTTGGTGTCGATGGAGCCCGGGCAAAAGCAGTTCACGCGGATGCCCTTGTCTGCGTACTCCACCGCAGTGGTCTTGGTCATCATGCGCACCGCGCCTTTGGAGGCGCAGTAACCGACCATCTGCGGGAACGCCACCACTGCGGCCATGGATGCGGTATTCACGATGGAGCCACCGCCACCGGCGAGCATGATCGGGATCGCGTGGCGCATGCCGAGGTAGACGCCCCTGGCATTCACCGCCATCACCCTGTCGAACACCTCGTCGTCATAATCGCCCGTGGGTGCCATCCCGCCCTGGATACCCGCATTGTTGCAGAGGACGTGCAGGCCACCGAATCGCGACACGGCAAGATCAAGCATGGCCTTGACCTCGGCGCTCTTCGAGACGTCGAGCTGGAACGGCACACAGCAGGCACCGGCAGACGCAGCTACTTCGTTCTGCTTGCCGGAGATATCGGCCGCCACCACCATCGCGCCCTCGCGCACAAAGCGCTCGACAATCGCCTTGCCCATGCCGGCGCCCGCGCCGGTCACCACTGCCACCTTGCCTTCGAGTCTTCCGGTCATCGTCTGGTCGCTCCGAATGTTGTAAGGAACAATCCCGCACCTGTGGTGCCCTGCCTCAGTCGCCCGGGTGCAGCCGCACCAGCATGTTGTTGGCGCTCTCCGACCCCCAGACCCCGGGATCACGCTTGCCGACGGGCAGGCTCGAATACGTGGTCCAGACATCACCGCTTGCAGGGTCTATCTCGATCATCCGGATGAAGCTCTCGCGCCGGGGCAAGGGGTACTGGGTCCACTTCTCCGAGGCGATGTCGAAACGGTAGATACGATCGGAATTGGATGTGGCTGCCCAGATGGCGTTGCGTTTCTTGTCGAGGGTGACGCCGTAGGGCGCAGCGCCCGGGTCGGGGATGCTGTAGCGCTGGATTTCCGTGCCGTTCAGCGAGTCGAATTTCACCAACTGCCCCGCTCCAAAGAGCGGAATCCAGAGGATGCCGTCTTCCTGGATGGCAAGGCGGCGCGGACCACTTCCGCGTTCGAAGGGCACGATGCGCTCGGGCACGTTGGCGGTGGCGTCGTAGCTGCCGACGAAGCCGTAGAGCTGCGCCCACCACACGCGGTTTCGCGGTGCGTCGAAGGCGGCGCCATAAAGCAGCGAGTGGAAATGCGACTCTCCGCCGGAGAGCGGCATCCGGTGCGTCTCCACGGAACCCGTGTCGACGTTGATGCCCCAGAGTTCGTTCATGCCCATGTCGGTGATGTAGATGCGCCGACTTGCATCAGGCTGCACATGACGGTCCGAGTTGTAGGCAAAGTCGTGCGTGACACCGAAGGTCTTCCCGGGCGGCGGCGCATAGAGCCGCCATTCGTGGGTGCGTGTGTTGAAACGCCCGATGTGGAAACTGTTCTCGAGAGCGATCCAGAGATTGCCCTCGGCGTCGGAATTCATGGTGTGCGGCCCCTGAGGGCCATCGCCCGGGACGTCGTACCACTCGACCGAGCCATCCGCGGGATTCAGCCCGCCCACGCGGTCCTTGTCGGTCTCGATGAACCAGACCCGGTCCGAGCCCGGAGCGATGGCGATCTCGCGTGTCCAGCCGAAGGTGGGCAGCACGTACTCCTGGACCGTGGTCGAGGCACCGGGTCCGTAAGTGCCAAGACGCTCCAGGTCGTCGTAACCCTTGTAGGTGGAGGAATCCACCGGGTAGTTCTTCGCCAGCTCGGGAATGATCACTTCCATGTCGCGCGGCGAAAACAGGCTGGTATCAGGCTGCAGCAAGGCGTTGTAGGCGGGACTGCCTTCCTTGAGACCCCAACGCAACTCCTGCTTCTCACCGAGGCGAAGCGTCACCCAGCGCATGTACTGCACGGCGCTCTTCCATGCCTCGATGCGCGGATGCACGGGATCAGGACCCTTTTGCATGGCAACGCTACGGCGACCGTCGTAGGCGAGATCCTTCACCGCGCGGTCAAGCCAGGCCTCGGTGCGCCGCTCGACCGGAAGGTCTTTCATCTTTGCCGCGAACTTGCGCACCCGCTCGGCGCCCAACTGGTGGCAGTTCGAGCAGTGCAAGGTGCTCATGTGATAGGCAAGCGAGTTTGTGTCGCCCTGCAGCCAGGCCGAGGGCGGCACCTGATCCGCAGTGTTGCTGATCTTTTTCATGACAAGCGAGAGTTCTGCGCGCCCGGCAGATGCATCGAGCTTCCTGGCGCTTTCCGACCAGCCGATGCGGAAGGCGTCGATTGCGAGTCCGTCGGCGCCGGGGGCATTCACGGTCGCCGAAAAGCCACCGTCTTCGCCGGAAAACACGGAGGTCGAATACGGCATCAGGTTCTCGCCGCTGATCCGCACCCGCACATGCGCGAGCGCCCGGCCACCGGCATCGCTGACGTGTCCGGAAACCGTGAGTGCGCCATGAGAGAACGCCGAGAACAGGGACAGGAGCGCCGCGGCGGCAACCGGAATCCTCATGGATCAGTCCTCGGGAGGGCCGGGTACGGCACGGAGCCAGTCCACAGCTGTGTTGATTTCGGCGAATGCTATCAACGCACCTGTTGCAGTGTCAACTCGCCCGGGGCGGCCGGCTGTTGCGTGCGGCGGGACCGGCGTCGTTCAATACATCGCAATACGGGCCCGCGGCGCCCACCGAATCCCGCCACCCGGAGAGCATCCCCATGACGGATTTGCGCACAGTCCTCGTCCAGGCCAACCAGATCTGGGAAAACAAGACGGCCAACCTCCGCCACTACGAAGAACTTCTCGCGGACACGCGCGACGTGGACCTGATCGTACTGCCGGAGATGTTCCACACCGCTTTCTCGATGAGCGCCACCGAACTGGCCGAGGACGGCAACGGCCCAGGAATCGCTTGGCTGAAGCAACAGGCGGCGGCGCGCAATTGCGCGCTCTACACCTCGCTGATCGCCATCGAGGACGGCAAGTACCTGAACCGCGGCGTCTTCGTGCAACCCGATGGCAGCGTCCACACCTACGACAAGCGCAAATGCTTCACGCTGGCAGGCGAGGATCGGACCTACACCGCAGGCACACGGGAAGTGATCGTGGAGTTCCGCGGCTGGAAGCTGCAGTTGCAGATCTGCTACGACCTTCGTTTTCCGGAGATCGTCCGCAACCGTCTGGACTCCGACGGCACGCCCGCCTACGACGCCATCCTCTACGTGGCGAACTGGCCGCAGCGCCGAAGCCTGCACTGGCAGACACTCTTGCGCGCCCGGGCCATCGAGAACCAGTGCTACGTGATCGGCGTGAACCGCGTGGGAGAAGACGGCAAAGGACTGGTGTACTCGGGTGACTCCGCCTGCATCGACCTGCTGGGCAACGAAAGCGCCTGCCCCGCCAGCCAGGAAACCGTGCAAGCGGTCACGCTCTCACGCAGCGAACTCGACACCACGCGCGCGGCGATACCGTTCCTCAAGGATCGCTGAGCGAGCCCGCACGCCCGAACGCCATGTCCTCGTCGACCCGATCGGCCATCAGGCTGTCGAGAGCATCGGCAAAATAGTTCTGCCGCACGATCCACGGCCGCCTGCTGGCGGACTTCGGCAAGGCGTGCGGGTTGCGCAGCACATAGCCCGCCTGCAGGTCCCACAGGGGTTTTTCGGTGACCGGCGCATTACCGATGTGCGGAGAGGCTCTGGTGTAGTCCTTGGAGCGCATGTAGCGGATCAGCCGCGCGGCGGCGCGGGCCGTCATGTCGGCGCGCAAGGTCCAGGAGGCATTGGTGTAGCCGATGCACCAGATGAGGTTCGGTACGTCCTCGAGCATGAAGGACTTGTAGGAGAATCGCTCCTGCGGTTTGACCTCGGTGCCGTCGATGCTGACCCGCACGCCGCCAAGGGCACGCAATCGCAGCCCCGTGGCGGTAACGATCACATCCGCATCCAGACGTGAACCGGACGTGAGAGCGATGCCGCCAGCGTCGATGTGGTCGACATGGTCCGTCACCATTTCGACACGTCCTGCGGAAATGGCGGCAAAGAGATCGCCATCGGCCACGAGGCAGAGCCGCTGGTCCCAGGGGTTGTAGCGGGGCTTGAAGTGCAGATCCACCGGATATTCCGGCGGCAACAGCGACACGTTCTGCGTGCGCAGGATGCGCTTCGTCAGCGCCGGCGCGGATCGGGCCAGGGTCCAGAACAAGGCCTCGAAGGTAGACGCCAGGAAGCGCGCGATCCGGTGCGTGGCATTCACAGGCAGGAAGCCGCGCAGGAATTCCACGAGCGGATTCACCCGGGCACCGGCGAACAGATAACCCGGTGAGCGCTGCAGCATGGTCACCTTGGCCGCCGTCCGTGCCAGCGCCGGCACGAGTGACACCGCTGTCGCCCCGCTGCCGATCACAACGATTTTCTTGCCCGAGCAGGCCAGATCCTCCGGCCAGTGCTGCGGGTGCACCACCGTGCCCGCAAAACTCCCGATGCCCGGAAATTCGGGCGTGTAGCCCGCGTCGTAGTCGTAGTAACCGGAGCCGAAAAACACAAAGCGCGCGCGATGGACCGTGTCGCAGCCGTCCTCGCTGGCACGCACCGTCCACATGTCGGTGCCGGAATCCCAGTCGGCCGAGTGGACCTGCGTGCGGAAGCGGATGTGCTCGAAGATGCCGTGCTTGCGGGCGGTGTTCTCGAGATAGTCGCGGATGTCGGCGCCGTCGGCCACCTCTTCCTCGCGGGTCCACGGCTCCCACGGAAAGCTGAGCGCGAAGATGGAGGAATCCGAGCGCACGCCCGGGTAACGGAACAGGTCCCAGGTGCCGCCCACGCGATCACGTCGCTCGAGTATGCGGTAACGGATGCCGGGGTTGCCTTGGCTGATGCGGAAGGCCGCGCCAATGCCGGAGAAGCCGGCACCCACGATGATGAGATCGTAGTCGCAGCCGTCATCGCCTGCGGATTGCGTCTCAGCGGCGCAGGGGCTGCTCATCGTGACGGTCTCTGGTGGGGGCATAGTGTTGCGAACGCTGGCTGCGCGGCCGGGAAGCTGAGCCTTCAGCAGTCACCGGTAAAGCCATTCTGACGTGCGCATAGCGCCAGGGAGCATAAGGCCGGCACACACCCGAAACCAAGCCGCCCGGGATGCGAGGGCCTTGACCCGGCCCGCGACACAGAGCACGGCGCCACATGGCGCGGCAACCCGGCACAGGCTAGGACCGAAAGGGTTTTGCCTTGCCGGCTCTGGGCGTGGGCTGGGGCTCGGCAGGCGCGGCGTCGCCCGGAAAGCTGCGGTTCGCGTACCAGCCCTGGAAGGGGCTGTCCCCGCCCTGCCCCGCCACCGCTGCGTTGCGGGTCATGCGGGATGCCCAATAGCTCTTCTGCAGGGCAGGATCGTCGCTGATCGGCTTCAGCACGGGCTCACACCGCTCGACGAGGCCACGCGCCACAGGAAAGAAACTGCAGAACGGCTCGCCTTTCTCGAACGTGATCGTGATGTCGGCCCGCGTGATCTGCCAGTTCATCGAAAAGGTGAAGGGCATCCAGTCGGCCTCGATCAGCGCGCTCATGGGCTGTATCGCGTCCTTGAAACGGTTCACCGGGCCGCTCACCCACAGATCGTGACCGGGCGGCGGGCGGATGATCAGCAGCGGGTTGAAGGTCAGGATGCCGCTGCCGAACTGGCTCTCGGCAAAGCCTGCCGGAAAGCTCTCTTCGGCAGCCCCGGAAGACGCCGCAGTTCCACCGTCGCCAAGCAGGAAAGCGAGGTAGTCCGCGCCAGAGCGCGAGGGCTGCAGCGGGGCATCGGACCGCTGAATACGACATCCTGGTTTGCGGTGAAACCGTGACCCGCCAGCGTCCACGTAACAACGGTGGAGGTGGCTGTCTTGGCGTTTACCGTGGCGCTCCGGCCACGATCCAGATACGCGATCTTGTCGGTCAGATTGCCGTAGGCATCGTAGGTGAAGCGGGTGGTGTCGCCGCCTGCGTCCACCTGCAGGATCAGGTTCTGTTTGGCGTCGTAGAAGAAGCGCGTGACACCACCCTCGGGGGCCGTGATGGTGCTGATCCTGTTGAACGCGGTGTAGGTGAAGACGGTAACGTTGCCGCTGTTGTCCGTGCTGGTCAGCAGGTTGCCGCGCCCGTCATAGCTGAGCCTGCGAGTGAACATCGCCAGCAACGCGGCCTTGTTGGCCCCGCTCAGGTTCGCCAGGTTGCGGGCGAAACCCAGAGATTCGCGAAGGTTCTTGTAGTAATCGCTATCGCTGTTGGCAGCGCCCCAACCGTTTCGGTCCGTCACCGACGTCAGATTGTCCTTGGCGTCGTAGCCGTAGCTGGTCTCGAAACCGGCCGCATCGATCACCTTGGTGATGTAACCGCTCGCGTTGCATTCGTAGGTCGTGACGTTGCCAAGAGCGTCCCGCACGGTGGTGCGCACGCCCTTGTAATCGTGATCCGTGAGGTTGAACGCGTAACTGAACGTGGTGACGTTGCCCATGGCGTCCGTCATCTTCGTCAGCACCGGCGTGCTCGAAGACGAGTCACCGGACCAGTTCACCCTGGTGTACTCGAAGCGGATCTCCCGCACGGTCGCGTCGTTCGACTGCGTCGGCAGGACGATGCGATTCAGGTAGCCATCTTCCGTGTAGAAGTACTTGGTGACGTGCCCGTAGCGGTCCTGCACCTCGGAGAGGCGGTTGCCCGTCGTGTACCGGTAGGTAACCAGTGTCACGCCCGTCTCGTCGACGATCGAGGACAGTTTGCTTCTCGTGTACTTGTAGGTAAGCGTATGCCCCGTGTCATCCGCCACCTTCACCAGGCGGCCCGAGGAATAGGTGAACGTCATCGACACGTCGTTGGTGTCGGTCCATTTGCTGAGATCACCCGAGGTATTGAAAGTGAGCGTGCTCTGGTCTGCCCGCGTGACCACAAAACCGGTGATCTTGCCCGAGACAACTGTGGGTTTGAGCGTCTCGTAGGCGCCGTCTCCCTGCGTGGTGACGTAGAGGCCGCTCGCGGGATCGAGCCTGAACAGGTAGACGGAGCCGTCCCCATAGCGGACTTCGTAGGCCTTGCCGCTGTCCCCCTCGCTGATTGTCTTGAGCCGGATGCCGGTGTTGGCAGCCCAGCGCCCGTCTGTGAAATTGCTCGCGTCGCTGGACCCCGCCCGCGAGTTGTAGGTACGCAGGAACTGGTAGTCCTCGCCACGACTGGGCAGGAATGTGTCCTGATGGCTGTAGATCAGGTTCCCGTTCGCCACGTTGACGAAGATCTGATCACCGTTGTCGGTGGTGGCTGTGCTCGGCTGGTCGTTGCGACCGAGCAGGTTCCGCGTGGTGTTCTGCAGGCCGGTCTCGGCACCACCGATCAGAATCGTCATGAGAAATCCTTTTTCAGGATGGGTTTTTACGCAGACAAAGCAATACAACCGCGAGGCGTGCGCAATCATCGAGCCATCTCCTCTACCTCACTGTTTGAATTGGCTTTTATTGCGAACACAGCCCTGCCTTCGGCCAGCGCTGTAAAGAAACTCGACAGTGGCAGAAACTGCAGGGGAAAAGAGGCCAGAAGCCGCCTTTCCGGCAGCTGAAAACGAGGCGACGAGACCGAACGGAGACGGGGTGGGAGCTGTTATCGGAACCCTTGCCCCCACGTTCCACGGGTCAGAAGCACCTTACCCCAATCGGAGGGATTTGTGATTTCCCCAAAGGGCAAAGCCGCGGGAAGAATGTCTGCCGCTCAGGCAGGCCTGAGGATCTTGCCCGGATTCATGATGTCCTGCGGATCGAGAGCGTGCTTCAATGCCCGCATCACGGCCATAGCCCCCTCCCCTGCCTCGGCCACCAGAAAATCCATCTTGTGAAGCCCCACTCCGTGCTCGCCCGTGCACGTGCCGTCGAGACGCAGCGCGCGCTCAACCAACGCATGGTTGAGTGCTTCCGCAGCCTCACGCTCGGCAGCATCCGTCGGATCGATCAGATAGCCGAAATGGAAATTGCCGTCACCGACGTGACCGACAAGGAAATAGGGAATCCCGCTCGCCTCGGCTTCGTCCACGGACTCCAGCAGACAGTCCGCCAAGCGGCTGATGGGGACGCAGACGTCGGTCGTGATCGCGCGACACCCCGGCCGCGATTGCACGCCAGCGAAATAGGCGTTGTGACGCGCAGTCCAGAGGCGCGTCCGCTCCTCGGGTGTGGATGCCCACTCGAAATCCTGACCGCCCATCTCGTGCGCGATCTGCTGCACCGTCTTCGCCTGCTCTTCGACACCTGCGGGCGAACCGTGGAACTCCATCAGCAACAAGGGCTCCTCGCGGAGGCTTAGACCCGAATGCCTGTTCACTGCACGCACCGCATGGCGATCGATCAACTCCACCCGCGCGATGGGAACACCGAGCTGTATGGTCTGGATGGTGCTCCGCACAGCCGCCTCAAGCGTGGGGAAGGAGCAGATCGCGGCCGAAATCGCTTCGGGCAGCGGATAGACGCGAAGTGTGATCTCGGTGATCACACCAAGCGTGCCCTCGCTGCCCACGAACAGCCGTGTGAGGTCGTAGCCCGCGCTGGATTTGCGCGCCCGGCTGCCGGTACGGATCACCTCGGCAGATGCCGTGACCACTTCCAATGCCAGTACGTTCTCGCGCATCGTCCCGTAGCGCACGGCATTGGTGCCACTCGCGCGCGTGGCCGTCATCCCGCCGATGGAGGCCACAGCCCCCGGATCGATGGGAAAAAACAGCCCGTGGCTTCGCAACTCCTCGTTCACTTGCTTGCGGGTGACGCCCGGCTGCACCGTGACGGTGAGATCCTCGGCATTGACGGCAAGCACACGGTTCATGCCGTTCATGTCGATGCTGATGCCGCCTTGCACGGCCAGCACATGCCCCTCCAGCGATGAACCCACGCCAAAGGGAATGATCGGCACTGCGTACATCGCGGCAAGTCGCACCACCTCTGCCACATCGTCGGTGCTCTCGACGAACACCACTGCCGCCGGGGGCGGCACATCGAAGGAGGACTCGTCACGGCCGTGCTGCTCTCGGACGGCAAGACCCGTTGCGCAGCGCGCGCCAAAACGGGCCTGCAGGGCTGCCATCAGCGCGGCCGGCACGTCGCGCGGAGCAATGTCGGGCAACAACTGCGGCGATAGTTTGGGAACAGTCATGCTGAGGTCCTCTTCGGGTGCAGCAGGTGTGCCGCGGCAACCGCTTCGCACTGTGATTGCGCGTGTCGGGCAGCGCAACAGGCCCGTCCCGCACCGGTCATGACACGCGTTGTCGCTGACGCCCCAAGGGGCCGCCGTCCAGGCTCATCACGTCTCCGCGCTTGAGAAACACAGGAGGCTTCATGCCCATGCCAACGCCCGCAGGCGTTCCGGTGATCACCACATCTCCCGGCAGCAGCGTCATGAACTCGCTGAGATACGAGACGAGCCGCGCCACCGGGAAAATCATGTTGCCCGTATGGCCCTGCTGGCGGACTTCACCGTTGACCGCGAGCGACAAGGGAATGGACTGGGGATCCGGGAGTTCGTCTGCGGTCACGAGCCAGGGGCCCAGCGGCCCGAATCCGTCGAAACTCTTGCCCTTGCACCACTGCCCGCCACGGCGGATCTGCCAGTCACGCTCCGACACATCGTTGGCGAGGCAATAGCCCGCCACGTGGGATAGCGCCCGCTCCGGAGGCACGCGCCGCGCCACAGTCCCGATGACAACCGCGAGTTCCACCTCCCAGTCACCCGCGACGGAGCCTTCAGGGAGTTGCACCTCATCGTCGGGGCCGGCGATCGACGTGATGGCTTTGGTGAAGACGACCGGCTCTTCCGGAATCGCCATGCCCGATTCTGCAGCATGGTCGCGGTAGTTGAGGCCGATAGCCATGAACTGACGGATTCCCGCAACCGGCGCGCCGATGCGCACTCCGGCCGGCACCACAGGTAACGCGGCGAGATCGACGCGAGCGAGTTCCGCCAGGCGCGCGGGGCACAGCCACTCCGGCGTGATATCCGGCAACACGGAAGACAGATCCCGCATGACGCCGGATGAATCCAGCGCCCCGGGACGCTCCTCACCAATCGCCCCGTATCGCAGCAATCTCATGAGCCAGGTTCCCTGTCAGCATTCCGATGGTCGCGCAGGCAAGACACCTCCGCGGGAAGCAGCGCGCGATACTGCCCCGGCGCCAGCGATTCGTCCAACGCCACCGCGCCGATGGACAATCGGTGCAGCGCGAGCACAGGGTTTCCGAAACTGCCGAACATGCGCTTCACCTGGTGATAGCGGCCCTCGTGAAGGGTGAGCAGCGCAAGCCGTGGCGCCAACACCTCGAGCGCCGCTGGCTGCGTCCGAAGGCCCTCGTAGCGGAAATAGATCCCCTCGCGGAAGCGCTCGGCGTACTCCTGCGTGATCCCGTCGCGCGTCTCGACGCGGTAGGTCTTCGGCATCCCGGACCCGGGCGACATGATCGCGCTCGACCAACTGCTGTCGTTCGTCAGGAGCATCAGGCCGGTGGTATTGAAATCGAGCCGGCCGACAAGATGAAGCTCGCTCTTCGAGGGCAGATCGATCAGATCCAGCACCGAGGGGTGCTTGCCGTCGCGCGTGGCACTGACACAGCCACGCGGTTTGTGGAGCATCAGGTAGACCGGCTCGCGAGCCTGCAGGACATCGTCATCGAACTCGATGCGACAGAAGCGGCTGACCTGCTGGCGGGAATCCGTTGCCGGCGTTCCGTTCAGGCGGACACGCCGCTCTGCAAGGAGCATGCGGACGCTGCGCGCCGAGCAACCGAGACGGGATTCGAGATAGCGATCAAGACGCATGGTACGGAACTCGAGAGCGGTCCTGTTACGCGTATGCCTGGCGAAGGGATGTGTCCGATCCCGCCGCACTCAAGAACGAAAAAGGGCCCCGATGGGGCCCTTCGTCGTTTGGTGGTGAGGGAGGGATTCGAACCCTCGATACGCTATTAACGTATACACACTTTCCAGGCGTGCTCCTTCAACCGCTCGGACACCTCACCGGGGGCTGGAAAATGAGTCGCGTACTCTACTGGGGCGCGCTGCCTCTTACAAGCAAAACGGAAGTGCGCCAAGCCCTACTGGCGGACCAGAC
Source organism: uncultured Gammaproteobacteria bacterium (assembly GCA_903928015.1). Taxonomy (GTDB): domain Bacteria; phylum Pseudomonadota; class Gammaproteobacteria; order Pseudomonadales; family UBA5518; genus UBA5518. The sequence continues at coordinate 19,603 of CAIYPF010000030.1, forward strand.
GCACCACGGCAGGCATGATCTTTCCGGTGGAACGAAACGGGTTTATGTCGATGCCCCCACGGCGCAGGAAACGCGCGCTGACACTCAGCTCACGCGGTCTGCAACGCTCCATCAGGTCGAGGAAGATTTTCTCGACGCAGTATTCGTGAAACCCCGGGTGATCACGGTACGACACCAGATACCGCAGCAAGTCCTCGTGCTCGATGCGAGGGCCCGTGTAGCTGATCTGAACGCTCGCCATGTCCGGCTGCCCTGTCACGGGGCACAGCGACCGGAACAGGTTGGTGTGCACTGTTTCGGTGACCATGCGACCGGTTTCGATGCGCTCCAGCAGGGCCGCGTCAGGGTGATACACGGGCGAGGCGATGCGGATGCTGTCGAGGGATTCGCCCATCAGACCGGAGACTCCCGCCTGCGTGACCTGGTTCAGCGAGAGCAGGTCAACGACGACCTGCGCGCCGACCGTGACGGAGAGGTCGGATTCAAGCGTCCGGACCACGTCATAGGCACTGGCAAAAGGCGTCTGCGCGAAGGATCCCAGATAGAGCTTGAGCGACTTGGATTCGACGATGGCGCGGGACTCGCAGGGAACGCGGACCTGCAGCACCCCTACCTCCGGCTTGCCGTCACGATCGAGCCAGGTGAGCTCCCAGGCAGTCCAGAGATCGGCTCCGAAGAAGGGCAGTTCTTCCGCCCGCACACCGAGTTGCGCACGGACACGGCTGCGGTCTATCGGAAACAGCAGCGACGGCGTGTATTGCGAGACAGCGGCAGAGCGCTTGCCGAGCGCGGTATCCGAGAAATCATCGTGGTTCATGGTGGTTGCCGACATCCGCGATAAATGGCTCCGGACGCAGTGTAGATGATGAGTCTGCCGGCGACGTGCGCCCAGTGATGCAGATCATGCAACACAGTCGTCATTGCCGGAGTCGCTTGCCCGTCTCCAGCAGATGCAGGCAATAGCCCCAGGCCGCCACGATGAACAGTCCGATCATTCCCAGCGCGAAGCCTACGTGGATGTCGGAGATGCCGAGCAGGCCGTAGCGGAAGGCGTTGACCATGTAGAGGATCGGGTTCAGGTGCGCGACTTCGCGCCAGAACGGGGGCAGCAGGTCCATCGAGTAGAACACGCCACCGAGATAGGTGAGCGGCGTGAGCACGAAGGTGGGAATGATCGAGATATCGTCGAAATTGTTCGCAAAGACCGCGTTTATCAGCCCCGCCAGCGAGAACAGCACCGAGGTCAGAAATACCACCAGCACCGTCAGTCCGATGTCCTGCACGTGCATCCGCGTGAAGAACAGCGAGAGGACGGTCACGATGAGGCCGACGCACAATCCGCGCGCCACGCCGCCGGCCGTGAATCCGAGCAGGATGACCCAGTTGGGTGTGGGCGAGACCAGCAGCTCCTCGATGTGATGCTGGAACTTGGCGCCGAAGAACGAGGACACCACGTTCGCGTAGCTGTTGTTGATCACCGCCATCATGATCAGTCCGGGCACCACGAACTGGATGTAGTCGAAGCCGCCCATAGCACCGATACGCGAGCCGATCAGCTTCCCGAAAATCACGAAGTAGAGCACCACCGTGATGGCGGGAGGCAGCAGCGTCTGGGCCCAGATGCGAGTGAACCGGCGCACCTCCTTGACGAGGATGGTGAGGAAGGCAGTGAGAATCTCCCGGGGAGTCATGCCGCCACCTCCGCCTTGTTCTTGTGCAACAGACCGACGAACAGCTCCTCGAGGCGATTGGTCTTGTTGCGCATGCTGACCACGGGCAGGCCCGCAGCCGACAACAGTGCGAACACCTCGTTCAGCGACTGCCCCTTCTGCACCGTCACCTCCAGGGTGCGCACATCGACGACTCGCGTGGCATACCCATCCAGGGCGAATCCCTCGCCAACGTCGGCGCCAAGATCAAGCACGAAGGTCTCGACCTGCATGCGGCGCAGCAGTTGTTTCACCCCGGTGTTCTCGATGATGCGTCCGCCATCGATGATCGCGATATTGCGGCAGAGGCTCTCGGCCTCCTCCAGATAGTGGGTGGTGAGGATGATCGTGGTGCCGGCGGCATTGAGTTCCTGCAGGAAGGACCACATCGAGCGGCGGAGTTCGATATCAACGCCTGCAGTGGGCTCGTCGAGTATCAGGAGCCGGGGTTCGTGCACCAGCGCCCGCGCGATCATCAGGCGCCGCTTCATGCCACCCGAGAGTGTGCGTGCGGCACTGGCCCGCTTGTCCCAGAGTTCAAGGCGGTGCAGGTATTTCTCCGCGCGCTCGCGCGCCAGCGTGAGTGGCAGTCCGTAGTAGCCCGCCTGCGTGGCGAGGATGTCGCCCACCTTCTCGAAATTGTTGAAGTTGAATTCCTGCGGCACCACGCCGATATGCCGCTTGGCCCCCGGGAAATCCCGGTCGATGTCCGTGCCGAAGACCGAGACGCTGCCACCGCTCTTGCGCACCAGCGAACAGATGATGCCGATGGTGGTGGACTTGCCGGCTCCGTTAGGGCCAAGCATCGCGAAAAAGTCGCCCTCCTCCACGTCGAGATCGATGCCCTTCAGGGCCGAGAAACCGTTGGAGTAGGTCTTGGACAGTTGCCGGATCGAAAGGGCAAGGTTCATCGAGGGTTGCTGCTCCGGAACGCAAACGATGGCAATGGTATCCGCCCCCCGGGCGCAGATGCACAAGTTCGTTCCGGTGCGGCGGCAAAATGCCGCTGCGGGCACTGACTATCGATCAGGACGACAGGCGCCTGGAGGTGGTTCAGGACACATCAGAAACAAAAAACCCCGGAACACCCACTGGCGTGAGCGCATACCGGGGTTTTCAGCAGGGCCGCCACAGGCGACCCACAGGGATCAGAAGCGGCGGCGCGGACCGTTGTTGTCGCGCGGCTTGCGCTCTTCGGCCTGGTTCACACGGATGGTGCGACCGCTCAGGTTGCGGCCATTCATGGCCTGGATGGCTTCTTCCGCCTCAGCGTTGTTTGCCATCTCGACGAAGCCGAAGCCCTTGGAGCGCCCGGTCTCGCGGTCCATGATCACCGTTGCACGGGTCACTTTGCCGAAAGCCTCGAAGGCGTCGAGGAGTTCCTGGTCGTTGGTGGTGTAGGCAAGATTGCCGACATAGATATTCATTCAATCACCGTCTCGAAACGTGCCGTGCGGGCATGGAGACACTACCTAATATGCACGGGCACGGGATATCGGATAGTGCTTGCGGCCACGCCCGGGGGCTGAGCCGGTATCGCGCGAAGATGGCGTCCCCTAGGGGATTCGAACCCCTGTTACCGCCGTGAAAGGGCGATGTCCTAGGCCTCTAGACGAAGGGGACGGCGCTTCCGCGAAGCCGCGCATTCTAGGGAGGGGCCTGTAGAGCGTCAAGCAAGGCGCGAAAACAATTTCTGCCCTGCGGTGACTCTCTCATCCGGCCTCGTCGGTCGCCCCCTCCTCGAGATCGAGGGATGCGGAGTTTATGCAGTAGCGAAGGCCGGTAGGCCTGGGGCCATCGGGGAACACATGACCCAGATGAGAGCCGCACTGACGGCACGTGACTTCCGTGCGGAGCATCCCGTGACTGCTGTCGGTTTCCGTGGCGACGCCCTCCTCGGAGACCGGCGCATAGAAACTCGGCCAGCCCGAACCGCTGTCGTACTTGGTGGCGGAGTCGAACAGTGCTTCGCCACAGCAGGCGCATCTGTAGGTACCGGGGGTCTTGGTATCCCAGTACTTGCCCGTGAAGGCCCTCTCGGTGCCCTTCTGGCGGCAGACGTAAAACTGCTCTGGCGAGAGCTTGTCGCGCCACTGTTCGTCGGATCCCGATCCACTCATATCGACCTCCCCATACAAAAAACGGCCCGCGGTTCCGGAGCCTTCAAGCCGTCACTATACTGAGCGGCCACTCCGGAGACACCCCGCCCGATGCGCGACTACCTCAAGTCCCACAAACTCGCCAACGTCTGCTACGACATCCGTGGGCCGGTCCACGAGCGCGCGTCCGTGATGGAGGAAGAGGGCCACCGCATCCTCAAGCTGAACATCGGCAACCCCACGCCTTTCGGCTTCGACGCTCCGGAAGAAATCCTGGTCGACGTCATCCATCACATCCCGGAATCGCAGGGCTACTGCGACTCCAAAGGCCTCTATTCGGCGCGCAAGGCGGTGATGCAGTACGCCCAGCAGCGCAGCATCGCGGGCGTCGAGGTGAACGATGTTTACCTCGGCAACGGCGTGAGCGAACTGATCGTCATGGTGATGCAGGCCCTCGCAAACGACGGCGACGAGATCCTCATTCCCGCGCCGGATTACCCGCTGTGGACGGCTGCCACCACGCTGGCGGGGGGCTCCGCCGTGCACTACCGCTGCGACGAGCAGTCGGACTGGTACCCGGATCTTGCCGACATCCGTTCGAAGATCACCGACAGGACGCGCGCCATCCTGGTCATCAACCCCAACAACCCCACGGGCGCGGTCTACCCTCGCGAGATTCTCGAGGGCATCGTGCAGATCGCGCTGGAACACGGCCTCGTGATCCTCGCAGACGAGATCTACGACAAGATCCTCTACGACGATGCCGAGCACACCTGCCTCGCGAGCATTTCGCCCGAACCGCTATGCCTTACGTTCAACGGACTGTCAAAGACCTACAGGCTCGCAGGTTTCCGCTCGGGGTGGCTGATCGTTTCGGGCGCGAAGCACAAGGCGCGGGATTTCATCGAAGGGCTGGATATCCTCGCCTCGATGCGCCTGTGCGCCAACGTGCCCGCGCAGCACGCGATCCAGACCTCGCTTGGCGGACGCCAGAGCATCAACGACCTCATCCTCCCGGGCGGCCGCCTGCTCGAGCAGCGCGACCGCGCATGGGAACTGCTCAACCAGATCCCTGGCGTGAGTTGCGTAAAACCCCGTGGCGCGATCTATCTCTTTCCGCGCCTCGACCCCAAGGTCCACCGCATCAACGACGACGAGAAACTGGTCTACGACCTGCTGACGCAGGAAAAAATGCTTCTGGTACAGGGCACGGCCTTCAACTGGCCGGAACCGGATCATCTGCGAGTGGTGTTCCTGCCGCGGCCTGAACAGATCGAGGATGCCATCGGACGCCTTGGACGCTTTTTGAAGACCTACAGCCAGTAAGCCGAAGGCGGGCACTCAGCCTGAAAAGCCCAGCGCCCTCAACTGACGGCCCAACTCACCGGTGACGCCGCTGCAAGACCACGCGCTGAACTCCCGACGCTGCGGGTAGTCCTTGCGCAGCCGGTCGAATGAGGCTCCACGCTCGGCGGGTTGTGCCACGAGGGATGCACGCAGCCGGGCATCGTCGGAGCGAAGGTCGTAGCAAGAGAGCACGGCCTCCTGCCAAGTGGAGACTGCGGGCACATGGCCCGCAGGCGCCAGCACTGCTGCAGCAGACCGGGCACTCAGGTCACCGGTGCAAAACTCCAGCGCCGCGTACATCACCTCCAGCGCACCGCGGCGCTTGCCATCCGCGGCATAGCCCGCGATATGCGGCGTGCCGATCAGGCAGCGCGCCAGCAGTTGCGTGTCGTACTGCGGCTCCGTCTCCCACACATCCAGTACCGCTCGCATCTGCGGGCGTTCGCTCAGGCAGCGCAGCAAGGCCGCGTTGCAGACTACCGGCCCCCGCGCGGCATTGATGAGCAGCACATCATCCCGCAACTGCATCAGGCGCTCGTGATCGAACAGATGCCACGTGGGATGGAGGCCATCGTGCGTGAGTGGCACATGCAAACTGATCACGTCGCAGTCGAGTACGCGCTCCAGCGGGCCGTTTCCCGGGATGTCCGCGCGGAAAGGATCGCAGGCCACACATTCCACGCCGAAGGCCCGCAGACGCCGCAGCAGGCGCGAACCGACTTCGCCGCAACCGACCACGCCCACGCGCCGCGCGTCGAGCCCGTCGCCGCCGGGAAACGCCAATGCCAGCGCGGAGATGACGTAATCCACGACCGAATCCGCGTTGGAGCCCGGCGCCGAAACAAAGCGTATGCCCTGCCCTGCCAGCGCCCGCGCGTCGACATGGTCCACGCCCGCAGTAGCCGTGCCTACGAAGCGAAGCCGGCTGCCGGACACAAGGGCTTCGTCGACACGTGTCACCGAACGAACCAGAAGCACATCGGCATCCTTGACGGCGGCGGCATTGATGGCGCGCCCGGGCATCAGGTGCAGTTCTCCCAGGGGTGCAAGCAACTCGGCTGCGCAAGGAATGTTCTCGTCGACAATCAGCTTCACGCGCCGCCCCCCGCAACCTGTCGCAGCCGCTGCCTGAGACGCTCGCCGAAACCCATTTCCTGCCCGAAGGCCTCCAGACGATCGGCTTCCACGACAGCGCGATCAAAGCGGGGCGCCTCTGCGAGCGCATCCGCGGCCAACGCGGTCAACTGCCGCGCCACGCGCAATTGCGATGCATGCGCCTCCAGGGCTGCCACGATGCGAGCGGATCCACGCCGCCGCGAGGCGGCTATGGCCGGCAAGGAAGAAAGAATGTCCTCGACGTCATCGTAATCGGCGAGCAGATCGATGGCCGTGCGCTCACCGATACCCGGCACGCCGGGGATGTCGTCGATCTTGTCGCCCGTCAGCGCCAGACGCGCGGCCAATTGCTCGGGACGGATGCCGTGGCGCTCGATCCATGCTGCACGATCCTGCGCCTCGGCCTTCGGGAAATCCCATAGCCTGTCATCGGGATCGCTCAGCAGTTGGCCCAGATCCTTGTCACGACTCAGAACCACGCAACGATGGCCCGAAGACCTGGCATGGGCCGCCGCACTGGCGAGAAGGTCATCGGCTTCGTAGAGAGGGCTGGCAGCGCAGGCAATGCCCATCAGTTCCGCGAATTCGCGGCAGGCCGACAACTGGAACGCGAGCGCGGGATCGGGCAATGCACGGCTCTGTTTGTAACCGGGATGTATCCCGTGCCTGAAGCAGGTGCCGAGACTCTCGTCAAAGGCCGCAAAGAAGCGGCCATCCGGGGCATGTTCGAGCAGGCCGGCAACAAAACCTGCAAAACCGACGACCGCGTTGGTAGACAGGCCGGAGGCAGAGATCCAACTGTCAGGCAGCGCGAAAAAGGCGCGAAAAACATAGATCGAGGCATCGATCAGATGGACCGCCGGCCTCATGCCAGCCACGCCGGATCGAGGCGGAAATCAGCCTCGTGGAGTTCCCGGCCCAGACCGGAGTGATCGGCAAGTGCGGATAGAAATCGCCCCGCCCTCACGGGGAGCCCTTCCCGACAGAGCTGATGCGCCTCGCACAGGATCGAGCGTGCGAAACCATGGCTGTCGGCTGGCGCACCGTCGAGATTGTCGATGCTGGGACGGAAAGGAATGCCGCAGGCACGGCTGAAAACCCACTCCAAGGCTTGTGGTCGCGCCTCGACACGCTCGAACTGCGCCTGACGCCCGGTTGAGCGGCCATCGGGTGAATACCAGTAGCCGTAGTCCATCAGCAAACGACGCTGGGAACCGGCAATGCACCAGTGCGCCACTTCATGGAGAGCGCTGGATGCGTAGTCGTGCCGGAACACGACGCGATGCCACGGACAGTGCGGATCAGCGGGCAAGTACACAGGCTCATCGCCCCCGTGGACGAGCCGAGTGTTCTCCGTCGGGAGGAACACGCGGTCGAAGATCCTGCAGAGGGCAAGGTGGTCCATCGCACCAGCCACCGCCGGACCGGGAGCGGAAGGCGCATTCATGCGGCGGCTTTCTTGCGGATCCGGAAGCGGAACACACCGTCCACTTCTTCGCTCTCCAGCAGACCATGCCCCAGGAACTCGCAGAAACGGGCGATATCCCGCTGCGTGGAGGGATCGGTGGCGAGCACCAGCACCTCGTCTCCGGGGCGCATATCGCGGACGCGGTTATGGAGCATCATCACGGGCTCGGGGCACCACAGGCCACGAGCGTCGAGCTCCCCGGGCACAAAAGAATCATCTGTCATTGGAGCTGCGCCAGATTTTCGCGCCGCAGCAACTGGCAGCTCGAGGAGTCGTGATCGAAGAACAGCAGCAACTCGCCACGCTCGAGTTGCCGCTGCACCTGAGCAACCTTGGTCGCGAGCGCTACCTCGCGCTCGCCGTACTCGGTGCCTTCGCGGGTCACGAATTCCTCGATCACGCCCTGCAACGCATCCTCGCTGAGTTCCCGCCAGGGGATCTCGACCGCGTTCACTGCGCAGGCTTGCGGAACCGCAGCGTCATGCGATCGGACTCGCCGATCGCGATGTACTTCGCACGGTCCTTGTCACCCAACGCGAGTCCGGGCGGCAGCGTCCAGACGCCTTCGGGGTAGTCGTGGGTGTCGGCAGGGTTGGCGTTGATCTCGCTCTTGGCCTCGAGCACGAAGCCCGCCTTGGTAGCAGCATCGACAACAAAGGACTCAGGCACGTATCCGTTCTTGTAGATCTCCTCGCGCGTCACGGGAAGCGGGGTGCGGTGCTCCTCCACGCCCAGCACCCCACCCGGTTTCAGGGCGCGGAATGCCGCGGCAAAGACTTTCTCCTCGTTCTTGTCTCCGCTCACCCAGTTGTGGACATTACGGAAGGTCAGGACCATGTCCGCGGTGCCCGGCGCCGCGATGGCGAGCTGGTCGGGCGCAAGGAAATCGGTGACGTCAACGCGGTCGTACACGGCGGGCGAGCCGGCCATCTTCGCGTTGAATGCCGCGCGGCTCTTGCGGTAGTAGGCGCCATCTTCGCCAGGCACGTCGCCCGGGTAGGCCGCAACGATCAGCTTGCCCTTCTCGCGCAGGTAGGGGGCGAGGATCTCGGTGAACCAGCCGCCACCGGGAGACAGCTCCACTACCGTCATGGTGGGCTGGATACCGAAGAAAGCGAGCATTTCGCCAGGGTGACGGAAGCCGTCACGGGCGCGATTCTCGGCGCTGCGCTGGGGGCCGTCGATCGCGGCGGCGAGATCCGCAGGCACTGCTGCGAAGGCGGTGAGGGAAACCAGACAACTCGCGGCAACAGCTGCAACACGGGCACGGAAAAGGGATATCGCGGTCATGGGAAGCTCCTTGCTGGGGTGGGTCGGCGATAGTATACGGGCGCACTCGGGCAGCTGGAGCAGTGTGGATGCATAGCTATCGCCTCATCTCGTTCATCGCCGACGACCGCCCGGGGCTGGTCGAGGAGATGTCCGATGTGGTCAACGCCCACGGTGGCAACTGGCTCGAGAGCCGGATGAGCCAGCTCGCGGGGAAATTCGCGGGCATCGTCAGGCTGTCGGTGCGGCCTGAGCGTCTGGCGGAGCTGGAGCTTGCCCTGGCCGGGCTGGAACGGGTCGGGCTGACACTGAGGTTCGAGTCGGCAGCGCAACGCCCGCATACAGCATCCGGAAGCCAGCATCACCTGGAGATACTGGGCTACGACAGGCCGGGCATACTCCACGAATTCGCGGCCGCGCTGGCCAACCGGCGCATCAACGTCGCCGACCTGCGCAGCGAGATCCGCAATGCTCGAGGCAACCCCGACCCCCTGTTCCATGCCAGCGCGGAAATCGAACTGCCTGCGGAACTCGATATGGGCGAACTGCGCAGCGCGCTTGAAGGGCTGGCGAACGAACTCGGGATCGAATACTCCCTGACGGCCTCGCGGTCCTGAGCGCCGATCAGCTGCGCTCCACGACTGCAAGGAGCAGGCGCCCCCCATTGAACTCGGCCGTATAAACCGGGACGTCAGGGCGATGGAGGTCCGCCTCGAATTGTTCGAGCAGCGCCGACTGCCATTGCGGCACCGATTCCCCCTCCTGCCCGCCCCGCCCACCAAGCAGCCCGGCAAGGGACCGGAACACCAGGCTCACCTCGCCCGCACCGCGATCGGTGATCGCGCAGTAGAGGGCGAGGTCGTCTTCCGGCAGGCTGGCACCGAGCGCGCGCAGCGCCGCCGACTGCAAGCGCTCTCCGGGCTGCACCAGTACCGTTCGCAACACGGCGGTTCCGCTGCCGCAGCCCGCCAGGCAGCCCGCACGGACGCGCGGGTTCTGGTACTCGACATGACCGCAGGCCGGACACTGCAGACGGGGGCGATCCTCTCCCTCCGGCACGCCGGGCACGAGCGGCGAAGCACAGCGTCGGCAGAACCCGGGACTCATGCGGCGGCACCGGAACGGGCGGGGACGCTGCCTGCGTCCGGCCCATGCAGACCCATACGCAGCACCACAGCGCCCGCCACGGCAGCAAGTGCGGCAAGCAGGAAAACCAGATGCTGGCTGCGATCCCACAGCCAGCCGCTGCCAAGTGCGCCCAACGCACCGCCGGCCCCGAAACTGATGGCACTGTACAAGGCCTGACCCTGCCCCTGATCCGCGTAACCGAAGTGGCGCCGCACGAACTCGATACCCGCGGCGTGGAAACTGCCGAAGGTGGCCGCGTGCAGGCATTGCGCCAACACAAGCACGAGCACCGAGCCCGCGCCGAAACCGATCATCAGCCAACGCAAAGCCGCCAGCAACATGCTTGCGACCAGCACCTCACGCAGGCTGAACCTCTGCAGAAGGCGATGTGCCATCGCGAAAAGCAGCACCTCGGCAACCACACCCAACGCCCAGAGAAAGCCGATCGTGGTGCTGCCATAGCCCTCGCGATAGAGCAGGAGGCTGAAGAAACCGTAGTAAGGGGCGTGGGAGAACTGCAGCAGGAACGAAGCCGCGAGAAAACTCCAGAGCACACGACTGCTCAGGGCCGAACGGATACCGCCGGATCTCTGCTGCCTTGCCGCAGGAGCAGCATCGCGCACCGCCAGGCTGCCGGCCACGAGCAGCACGAGCGGCACCATCATCACCAGCGGAAAGCACGCGATCCCGGCCCGCTCGAACACCATTCCGCCCAGCACCACCAGCACCACGAAACTGATCGAGCCCCACAAACGGACCTGCCCGTAGCGATGCACCTCGCTGCCCATCGCCGCCAGCGTAATCACCTCGTACTGCGCGAGGATCGCATTCCAGAAAAACGTGTGCAGCGCGATGCAGACCGCCACCCAGCCGAGGCCCTCACCGGCGGGAAGAAGCGCGAAACAGAGCGCCGCCATGAGTGCGCCGAAGCGGATGATCCAGAGTCGCCGTCCGCTGCGATCGGCAACCCAGCCCCAGAGGTTGGGGGCCACGATCCGCGTGCCGGCAGTCACGGCAAGCACCACGCCGATGGCAGTGGCGCTCAGGCCCGCAGATTCGAGGTATAGGCTCCAGTAGGGAACCATCACGCCCAGGCAGGCGAAGTACAGGAAGTAGAACGAGGAGAGCCGCCAGTAGGGAAACGCGGCAGAGAGCCCGCTCATGCCTCGGGGGCAGGCGCTGCCGCATCAATCCGCGGCGTGGAGCAGTGGACGTCGGCATTCTGTGCACGGTGCCGCATCCAGTGGTCCATGAGCACCAGCGCAAGCATCGCCTCGGCGATGGGTGTGGCGCGGATGCCCACGCAGGGATCGTGGCGTCCGTGCGTGACAACCTCCAGCGCCGATCCCGAGGCGTCGATGCTGGGTCCGGGAAGGCGGATGCTGGACGTGGGCTTGATGGCGAGCGAGACCAGTATGTCCTGCCCGGTGGAGATGCCACCGACCACGCCGCCAGAGTTGTTCGCGAGAAAGCCCGCAGGAGACATGCCGTCCCGGTGCTCGCTGCCGCGCTGGGCGATGGCGGAGAATCCCGCACCGATCTCCACACCCTTCACCGCGTTGATGCCCATCATGGCATGCGCGATATCGGCGTCGAGGCGGTCGAACACCGGCTCGCCGAGTCCCGGCGGCAATCCGCTGGCGACTACGTTGATCCGCGCACCGATGGAGTCACCGCTCTTGATGAGCGCCTGCATGTACTCCTCGAGCTGCGGGACCAGCGCCGGATCCCCGCAGAAAAAGGGGTTCTGCTCCACGGCGCTCCAATCGACCAGCGGCGCCTCTATCGGCCCCAGTGCAGCGAGATAGCCCCGCACCTGCACGCCCAGACGCTCGCGGAGATACTTCTTGGCAATGGCGCCTGCGGCAACGCGCACCGCCGTCTCGCGCGCCGAGGAGCGGCCGCCACCGCGGTAGTCACGGAAGCCGTACTTCTGGGTGTAGGTGTAATCGGCGTGATTCGGACGGAAGGTGTCCTTGATCGCCGCGTAATCCTTGGAACGCTGGTCCGTGTTTTCGATCAGAAGCCCGATCGGAGCGCCGGTGGTTCGGCCCTCGAAGACACCCGAGAGAATGCGGACGGTGTCCTCTTCCCGGCGTTGCGTTGTGTAGCGTGACTGTCCCGGCTTGCGACGATCGAGGTCAGGCTGGAGGTCGTCTTCGGAAAGCGCGAGACCGGGGGGGCAGCCATCGACGATGCCGCCGATGGCCACACCATGGCTCTCACCGAAACTGGTCAGCGTGAAGAGTCTGCCGATGCTGTTGCCGGACATGGTGGCCGCGATATGACGGGAGTTGGCGGGATTATACGGGCTGGGGGCGCGGCTCGTCCCTCACTGCGGAAGGTCTGCAGCGCGTATCAGTGCAACACCGAGCCCGCCACGCTCGAACTCGGGCCACACCAGCGGCAGCCGCGGATAGGCAGCTTCCAGCGCCGCGGCGCTCGCGCCCACCTCCAGCACCAGCATGCCCTCTTCCGAGAGATGGGCCCGCGCCTCGCGGAGGATGCGACGAACCAGGTCGAGGCCGTCCTCGCCTGCGGCAAGCCCCAGCCGCGGCTCGTGCCGGAACTCCTCGGGCAGCGCCGCCATCTCGGCGGCATCGACATAGGGCGGATTGCAGAGGATGAGGTCGTAGCGCTCACCCTCGAGGCCTGCGAAGAGGTCGGACTCAAGCACCCGCGTCGTGGCGCCAACGCCGTGCCGCGTGACGTTGCGCCGTGCGACCGCGAGCGCGGCGGGGGGGATATCCGCAAGGTCCACGCGGACCCCATCGAAACGCATGCCCGCTGCTATGCCGATGCAGCCACTCCCGCAGCAGAGGTCGAGGATGCGCGAAGGCTCGTTACCGCCGAGCCACGGCTCGAAGCCGGCCTCGATCAGCTCGCCGATGGGCGAGCGCGGTACCAGCACGTTCTGGTCGACATCGAAGCGAAGCCCGGCGAAATGCGCCTCTCCCAGCAGGTAGGCCACCGGCACACGCTCTACCACACGGCGCTTGAGCAGCTGCGCAAGACGCTCGCGCTCGGGCGTGGCGATACGCGCGTCGAAGACCCACTCCGGGCTGTCGAAAGGCAGCGCCACGGCACTCAGCACGAGCCAGCGCGCCTCGTCCCATGCGTTGTCGGTGCCATGGCCGAAATGCAGGCCGGCGCGAAGGAACGTGCTGACGCTCCAGCGCAGGCAGTCCCTCAAGGTCTGCATTTCGCCCAGCGCCTGTTCAATGGTCTTGGGACTGATCACGGTTCCTCCAGAAATCGAGTATGCAGGCCGCGATGGCGGGCGCTGCATCCAGCATATGCCAATGATGGCTGCCCGGGATCTCGTCGATGGCAAGATCCGGGAACCAGTCGGTTACGCCCGGCATCTGCGAGAGCCGGGCACGGGTATCGCCCGCCAGAAGCAGCATGGCGGGAGCACCTATCGCGGCGAAGACCGCGCGGATGTGAGGCTCGGAAAACTTGATCGCAGAGGCGTAGCGCAGGCGGGGGTCGGTGCGCCAGCGGAACCCGCCCTCGCAGGCCTCGAGACTGCGACCCACCAGCATCGTTACAGCGCGCCGATCCGTGCCGCTCGCGCGGCAGCGGGCCTCGATGGCCTCGTCGACGCCCGGAAAAATCCGCGCAGCCCGTGGCGCGCGCTCGCCGTAATCGTGGGCAAATGCACGCAGTTGCGTGACGGTCTCCGCAGGATCGAAGGCAGGCGCTGCGAGTCCGTCCAGCAGCACGAGGCTGCTCACGACGTCCGCCTCGATTGCAGCGAGCAGCGTGCCGATCGCCGCGCCACGCGAATGCCCCATCACGCGATAGCGAGACAGCCCCAGCTCGCGGACCAGGGCGATGAGATCGGGCAGATCGTCCCAGATGTTGTAACTGCCCTCAGGGCCACGGTGCTCGCTCAATCCGTTGCCAGGGAGATCCGGCGCGATAACACGGCAGCCGTGCAGCAGCGGCGCCAGCGCATCGAAGGAGGCAGCGTTGTCGAGCCAGCCGTGCAGGGCAATCACCGGAACGTCTCCGGCGCTCCCCCACTCCCGCCACGCAATGCGCGCACCGCGAATCCACGTCGCGTGCTCCCGCGGGACGCGCGCTGCTTCCGTCACGGAAGGAGCTTGCGCAGGATGGCTTCGCACTGGGCGTGGCTCATGAAGCGCGGAACCGGATAGAAGCCCTGCGCCTCGGCCATCGCGCGACGTGCCAGCTCGGGGATGTCCGCCTCGCGCAGGCTCGCGAGACGCTCGGGAATGCCAACGGTACGCGCGAGTTCGCGTACGCGTGCCATGAACGCGGTCGCCGCCTGCGACTCGGCCGTGGCGGCATCCGCAGCGCCGATCGCCCGCGCAAGTTCGGCGAGTTGCGCAGCCGCGGCCTGTGCGTAGAAGTCGAGGATGTGCGGCAGCACGATCGCGTTCGCGAGCCCGTGCGGGGTGTGGTAGAGCCCACCGAGATTGTGCGCTATGGCGTGCACATAGCCCACGCTCGCACGGCTGAACGCCATGCCAGCGTACGTGGCAGCGAGCGCCATGGCCTGGCGCGCCGCAAGATCATCTCCCGCGGCGCAGGCACGCGGCAGATGCGTGAAGACCATCTGCGTGGCGGCAAGCGAGAGCGGCTGCGTTTTTTCGTCGGCGAACCGCGACACGAAGGATTCCACCGCATGCGTGAGCGCATCCATGCCGCTCGCCGCCGTCACTGCGGGCGGCAGGCCCAGCATCAGGCTGCCGTCGAGCGCGGCCATGCGCGGCACGAGCTTGCCATCGACAACCGCGAGCTTGGCCTGTGCGACGGTATCGGTGATCACCGCCGCCACCGTGACCTCCGCACCGGTACCCGCCGTGGTCGGGATCGCGTACAGCGGCAGCGGGTCCTTCTTCACCTTGAAATTGCCCACCAATGCGGCCGGAGCCACGTTGTTGGTCATGCAGGCGGCGATGATCTTCGCCGCGTCCATGGGCGAACCACCGCCCACGGCAAGTACCGCCTCACTCCCCGACTGCCGTGCAAGCGCGATACCCGCCTCCACCTGCGCGTGTGTGGGATCAGGCTCCACTCCGTCGTAGACGGCGCAGTCGATGCCGCGCGCGCGCAGCGCCTCAAGGAGCGGCGCCACCACGCCAAGACGCACCAGCACTGCGTCCGTGACGACAAGAAGCCTGCGCGTGCCGATATCCGCGAGCGTGTGGCACATCTGCACTGCCGAACCGGCGCCGGCGAACACCATCGGCGGACGGGCGCCGGGCAGGAGGCGAATCACCACCTTCAGCAGGGCGAGCTGGAGTTCGTGTAGCAAGTGCCTGAGGACATGTGGCATGGCAGGGTCTCCGGCAAAGGGCCTTGGCCCTTGCGCTTGTGGAATGGACGGGCAGCGGAATCAGATTTCGTCGGGCACGCCGAAGCGGCTCTGGTAACACCGGTACTTCTCGCGCTCGGCCACGGCGCGCGGGTCGGCCGCCGAAGTCTTGCGATAGCTCGCCGTGCGCCCGAGCGTGCCGCGGTTACGCTCCTCGAGGAATGCACGCATGGCCTCGAATGCCGCCGCATCGGGGACGAGCCCGAGGTCGCGGTACAGCGCCGCGATCGCCGGCATGGGGTCGTTCATGAAATCCGCGTACAGGATGTTGGCAAACTGCCCCTCGCACAGCGTGCCCTCCTCCATCCAGCGGATGACGTCATCCCACTTGCGCACGCGCGTATCGACGTCGATCCACTCGGCGAATTCGTCCCCGGCGTACACGTGATCGGTACGCCACGAGAATATCGTGCCCTCGACGTTCACCACCGAATCGGCAGAGGCGATCGGGTCGCGGTGAGGGAACACGATCTTCGCGTCGGGATAGGCCTTCAGCAGTTGCGGGATGCGCGGCATGTGGGTGGGGTTCTTCAGCAGCCAATGAGGCTTTCGGTACTTCCACTGCAGGAGCTTCAGGATCCGCTTGTGCCACCAGAAGTGGTAAGCCGGGTCCTGCTCCGCGAACCAGCGATCGTAGCTGCCCACCTGGAAACCGCAGCCCCAGACCTCCGAGAAAAACGCCGAGTACGTGAACTCGATGTCCTCCACCGGCAGCGCACCGCCCTGCGCGTGCATGTTTGCCCACTCCGGAGAGACTGCGTTCACGACGTCGATGCGCGCCTGTGCGCGGGCGATGCGCGGATCCGTGTCGTAGGTGGCTTCCTCTGGCGCGGGCCAGGGCCAGAGCGCCTCCCACATCCGCACAGAACGGAACTGCGGGTCACGGGAGAGGGTCTCGTGGAGGATAGTGGTGCCGGAACGCCCGAAGCCGAGAATGAACACGGGCTGCACGATGTCCTGCGCGTCGATCTCCGGGTGCCGCTTGTAGGCCTCGGTGATGTTGAGCCTGGCCTCGAGGTACACGAGCAGGTCGGAGCGCGTGAGGATGCGACCGAAGAAATTGAGACGCGCCTCTTCTTCCATCGCGCGGATCAGGCGACGGAAGTGCGGCAGCCATTCGGTATCGCCGAAGTCGTCCAGACCGGTGTTTCTTCGGGCGGCGTCGAGCAGGGAGTGCTCGTCCAATGGCACCACGCCGGCCATGTCCATCGTGGCACCGAGCGCGTTCACCTGTGCCAGCCACGCCGGGCGCGGCGGCATCTGCCAGAGCGTGCGGCGGTCGTCGTCGGCGCGGTTGCCATCACTCATCGCGAGCTCTCCTCAGCCTTTCTCGAACATGCGGCGGATCATGCCGTTCACCGGCGTCCAGCCCGCGTGGTGCAGGCCCGTGCCACCGTCGGCCACGATGTTCTGGCCGTTCACGTAGCGGGATTCACTGCTGGCGAGGAAGGTCGCGAGCGCGGCGATGTCGGCAACCTCGCCGGGCTCCCAGCCCGGATTCTCGGCCCGCACAGGATCGAGCAAGCCGGGGGTATCAAGGAGGAACTGGGTCATGGGTGTGCGCACCACACCGGGCGAGATGCAATTGCAGCGGATGGCAGGGCCGTATTCGACCGCCACGCTGTGCGTGAGCGAGACCACGCCCGCTTTGCCTGCGCCGTAGACGGACTCGCCGACCGGGGGTCTCAGCGCGCTTTCACTGCCGATGTTGACGATGACGCCGCCGCCCGCGCGCAGCATGTGCTGCAGGGTGGCGTGCGTGCAGTAGAGGTAGCTCGAGAGGTTGCTCGCGAGCACCTCGTCGATGGCCGCGGTGCTGTACTCGTGCAGCCTCACCAGCGGACCCGCTGCCGCGGCGTTGTTCACCAGCACGGAGATGCCACCGGCCTGATCGGCCACCGAGTCGACGGCCTGCGCCACTTCTGCGGCATGGGTGACATCCGCCACCACGAAGCGGCAACCCAGCCGCTTCGCGGTGGCCTCTGCGCCGGCGGCGTCACGGTCGAGGATCCAGACCTCTGCTCCCTCCTCGACGAAACGCGCCGCAATTCCCGCTCCGATGCCGGCGGCACCGCCCGTGACGATCGCAACCTGATTCCCCAGCTTCACGCGCAAGCCCCCTTGCCTTCCGCCCGCTCGCTGGCGGGAACACGGCGGAGTATAGGGGGGAGGAACCGCCGTGGGGATCAGCCCCCGGCGAGTTCCAGCAGCAGCCGGTTGAGGCGCTGCACGTAGGCCGCGGGGTCTTCGAGCTGATCTCCGGAGGCCAGTTGCGCCTGCTCGAAGAGCACGGTGGCGAGTGCGCCGAAGCGATCTTCATCGGGCTCTGCATCGAGGCGCTTGACCAGCGGGTGCGCGGGATTGAGTTCAAGGATGGGCTTGGTCTCCGGCACGCTCTGCCCGGATGCCTGCATCAGGCGGCGCATCTGCGCGCCCATGTCGTAATCGTCGACCACAAGACAGGCCGGCGATTCGGTGAGCCGGCCAGTGACACGCACCTCCTTCACCCGCGCTGCAAGAACGTTCTTCACGCGCTCGACCAGGTCGCGCGCGTCCTCGGCCTGTTTCTCCCGGGCCTCCTTGCTCGCGCTGTCCTCGAGTTCGCCGAGATCGAGATCCCCGCGCGCCACGTCGACCAGTTCCTTGCCGTCGAACTCGCCGAGATGGCCGATCATCCACTCGTCGATGCGGTCATGGAGCAGCAAGGCCTCGATGCCTTTCTGGCGCAGGACTTCGAGGTAGGGGCTGTTGCGGGCAGTGAGGAAGTTGTCGGCAACCACGAAGTAGATCGCCTTCTGGCCCTCGCGCATGCGGGCGATGTAGTCGGCGAGAGACTGGTCCTGCACCGGCTTGTCGGTGTGGGTGCTCGAGAACCGCAGCAATCCCGCCACTTTCTCCCTGTGCGCGAAATCCTCGGCGAGGCCTTCCTTCATCACCTGACCGAAGGTGTCCCAGAACGCCTGGTAGTCCTCGGGCTTGTCCTTGGCCAGGCCCTCGAGAATGTCCAGCACGCGCTTGGTGAGCGCACCGCGCATCGAATCCACCGCTGCGCTCTTCTGCAGGATCTCGCGGGAGACATTCAGCGGCAGGTCGTTGGAGTCCACCACGCCCTTCACGAAACGCAGGTAGAGCGGCAGGAACTGCTCCGCGTCGTCCATGATGAACGTGCGCTGGATGTAGAGCTTCACACCGCGGGGCGCCTCGCGGTTCCAGAGGTCGAAGGGCGCCTTGCGCGGAATGTAGAGCAGCGAGTTGTACTCGAACTTGCCCTCGACGCGATTGTGGCTCCAGGCAAGCGGCTCCTGGAAATCATGCGAGACGTGCTTGTAGAACTCCTTGTACTCCTCGTCCGTGATGCCGCCTCTGGAGCGCGTCCAGAGCGCGGTGGCCTGGTTCACGGCCTCCCACTCGGGCGCGGCGTCATTGTCTTTCTCCTCGGCGCCCGGCTCCTTCAGCATGAGCACAGGCAGCGAGATGTGGTCCGAGTAACGCTTCACCACCGAACGCACGCGCCAGCCGTCGAGGAACTCGTCACTGCCCTCTTTCACATGCAGCACCACGGTGGTGCCGCGCTCGGGGCGCTCGATGTCCTCGACACTGAACTCGCTCTCGCCGGCAGACTCCCAGCGCACGCCTGCCGAGGCCGCGAGCCCGGCCCGGCGCGTGAAGACTTCCACTCGGTCGGCCACCATGTAAGCGCTGTAGAAGCCCACGCCGAACTGCCCGATCAGCTGCGAGTCCTTGCGCTGATCGCCCGAAAGCTGGGAGACGAACTGCGCAGTGCCCGAGCGTGCGATCGTGCCGAGATGGCTCACGGCCTCTTCGCGCGACATGCCGATGCCGTTATCGGTGATGGTGATGGTGCGGGCTGCCTTGTCGACGCCGATACGGATTTCCAGATTCGGATCCTCGGCCAGCAGAGCCGGATCCGAGAGCGCCTCGAAGCGCAGCTTGTCTGCGGCGTCGGAGGCGTTGGAGATCAGCTCACGGAGGAAAATCTCCTGCTTGCTGTAGAGCGAATGGATCATGAGGTGCAGGAGTTGCTTCGCCTCGGTCTGGAATCCGAGGGTCTGCTTCTGGTTGCTGGCATCGGTCATGGCCGGAAGACTCCGAAAGAGGGGATGACGAGTCGCAAAGGTGGGGGCTGAACGCCCGGTTTCAAGAGCAGGACTCAGCCCGGCGCGAGCGCATCGACCCAGCGGAGCATGAGTTCGGGCGTGGCGCTGAAGTCCCGCCGGTTGGCCGGAAGGCTCCAGGCCTCTTCGACCACGCCGGGGCTGTAGGAATAGCAGGAGCCTGCGGGCATGGGGTGGTCGGCGGCGGGATGGCTGCCTGCGGCCACCATGTCGTAGATCCTCGCCAGCGACACGAAGTAGCCGCGCGCCAGCATCAGCGCGTGCTCGAGCTCCTCGCCCTCGAGGGTGGCAGAGGCCCAGCGGGTGAAACCGCCCAGCACCTGCTGGCCGGCAAAACGCACGGGCGCGCTGATGCGGCCGTGTTCTATGGTCCAGCGCAGTACTTCGGACCCGTCACGAAGGAGCACCGCCTCGGTGCGTCCTTCAACGGCATCGGGGATGCTGATTTCGTAACGCCGCGGCCCCCCGGCGCCGCGCGCCGCGTGGGCAATGGCCCAACCCGCGAGATCGAAGAGGTGCGTGCAGTTGGCGCGGGGATCGGCGTGGCGTTTGAGCTCGAGGCTGGCCTGCGAGAGGCTCGCGCCGACCAGCGCGACGATGGGCCTTACGGCACCACTGCAGGTGGAGAGCGGATGCCGCTCCGCGTGGGCGTTTACCGAGGTGACACGAAGGCCGTCGTGGCCGATGCGAATGGAGAATGCGTGGGGGTCATCCTCGAGGGCTGCCACCACTGTTCGCGCATCCGGCGCGTCCAGAAGCACCACCCTGCGATAACAGCCACTGCCGTAGTTCGGATCCAGCGGTGCCATGTCGGCGAACTCGGTCTCGCGTACGTCCATGCTCATGCGGGTCCGTGTCCGGCGCTGCCGCGCACCGCGAAGGGAGCGCGGCAGGGCCTGAGGCTTACCAGCCCGTCACGTCCTTCACGGCAGAGCCGATGTCGGCAAGGCTGCGCACGGTGCGCACGCCGGCTGCTTCCAGCGCAGCGAACTTCTCGTCTGCCGTGCCTTTGCCGCCCGAGATGATCGCGCCCGCATGCCCCATGCGCTTGCCCTTGGGCGCCGTGACACCGGCGATGTAGGACACGACCGGCTTGGTGACATTGGCCTTGATGAAGGCCGCCGCCTCTTCCTCGGCGCTGCCGCCGATCTCGCCGATCATCACGATCGCCTCGGTGCCCGGGTCGTCCTGGAACATGCGCAGGATGTCGATGAAGTTGGATCCGGGGATCGGGTCACCGCCGATGCCCACGCAGCTCGACTGCCCGAAGCCCGCGTCGGTAGTCTGCTTGACCGCCTCATAGGTGAGCGTACCGGAGCGCGAAACGATGCCCACACGGCCGGGCTTGTGGATGTTGCCCGGCATGATGCCGATCTTGCACTCGCCAGGAGTGATCACGCCCGGGCAGTTCGGCCCGATCAGGCGCACGCCGAGTTCGTCGCACTTCACTTTCACATCGAGCATGTCGAGCGTGGGCACACCCTCGGTGATGCACACGATCAGGCGCAGGCCCGCGTTGGCTGCCTCGAGGATGGAGTCCTTGCAGAAGGGAGCCGGCACGTAGATGACAGAGGCATCTGCGCCGGTGGCCTCGACGGCGTCACGGACCGTGTCGAAAACCGGCAGGCCGAGGTGGATCTGGCCGCCCTTGCCCGGGGTTACGCCACCCACCATCTGGGTGCCGTACTCGATCGCCTGCTTGGAGTGGGAAGTGCCCTGTGAGCCGGTGAAGCCCTGGCAAATGACCTTGGTGTCCTTGTTGACCAGAATGCTCATCGTGCTTACCCCTTCGCTGCCTTGACCACGGACTGTGCTGCCTCGGTGAGGCTGTCGGCCGCGATGATGTTGAGTCCGCTGTCGGCCAGCATCTTGCGGCCGAGCGGTGCGTTGTTGCCCTCGAGACGGACGACCACCGGCACCTTCACGCCGACTTCGGCGACGGCACCGATGATGCCCTCGGCGATGAGATCGCAGCGGACGATGCCGCCGAAGATGTTCACCAGCACGGCGCGCACGGCGCTGTCGGAGAGGATGATCTTGAAGGCCTCGGAGACACGCTCCTTGGTGGCGCCACCGCCTACGTCGAGGAAGTTGGCCGGACGGCCGCCGTGCAGGTTCACGATGTCCATCGTGCCCATCGCAAGACCGGCGCCGTTGACCATGCAGCCGATGTCACCGTCGAGGGCGACATAGTTGATCTCCCACTGCGCGGCGTGCACCTCGCGGGCATCCTCCTGCGTGGGGTCGTGCATTTCGCGCAAGGCCTTCTGGCGGTAAAGGGCGTTGCTGTCGAGGTTGATCTTCGCATCGAGGCAGTGGAGGTTGCCTGCGGTCGTGATAACCAGCGGGTTGACCTCGAGAAGAGCAAGGTCCTTCTCTTTGAACAGCTTGGCGAGCTTCAGGAAGATGTCGACGAACTGCGCGATCTGCGGGCCCTTCAGGCCCAGCTTGAACGCGAGCTCGCGGCCCTGATAGGGCTGGGCGCCGGTGAGGGGATCAATGGCGGCCTTGAAGATCTTCTCGGGAGTCTCGTGGGCGACTTTCTCGATCTCCACGCCACCTTCTCTGGAGGCCATGAACACGATGCGGCGCGAACCACGGTCGACCACAGCGCCGAGATAAAGCTCCGAGGCGATGTCGGTGCAGGTTTCGACCAGGATCTTCGAGACCGGCTGGCCCTTCTCGTCGGTCTGGTAGGTGACCAGGTTGCGTCCCAGCCAGTGGGATGCGAAGGCGCGGATCTCGTCCTTGCTCTTCAGGAGCTTGACGCCGCCGGCCTTGCCGCGACCGCCAGCGTGCACCTGGGCTTTGACGACCCACATATCACCGCCAATGGCATCGGCAGCGTCTGCCGCCTGGTCGGGGGTATCAACAGCAAAACCCTTGGATACGGGAAGCCCGTACTCGGCAAACAGCTGCTTGCCTTGGTACTCATGCAAATTCATGGTGTGGTGGTCCTGCGTACGTCTGGGATGGGGCTACGCCGGGCCGGGCCACAAGCGGGCCGGCCCCGAAGCGGCGGCCATTATGGCCAAAAAGCACTGCCCGTCATACCCCAAACGGGGGAGGCCCCAGGCAAGACCGGCAAGGCCCGCCCGCAGGGGACGATTCCTGTGACGCCGCACGCAGACTGACTTATAGTCGGAGCCGGGACGAAGCTGCCGCCCCGTGGACTTCTCACTCCCCTGTGCATGGGCATCCGCATCAGCGCTGCCCCCGCAGACGGCCAGCCGATACCGCCACTTCCCGGAGAGTCCAGATGTACGAAAGCGGCGACGTGGCATCCCCGGATGACGCCCCTCACCCACACAGCCTCGGGTGGCTAGGCACCACAGCCCTCGCGATGGGCGGCGCCAACCAGAGCGTGTTCCTGATCGGCGCCCTTCTGGTCGGACAGGGCACCTTTCCGGGCCAGGGCAGCGCTGCGGTGGCACTGCTCGTTGTCGGCGTGCTGCTCGGTTGCGCGGCGGTGCCGGGGTGGATCGAACTCCTCCTCATGTACCCGAAGCGTGTCGGTGGCATATCGGCCACCTGCGCTGAGGCATTCCGCCCCTACAGCCCTATCCTCGCCAACCTCGCGGGCAGTTGCTATTGGTGGGGCTGGGTGCCCACCTCCGGCTTGTGCGCATTGATGGCTGCGACCGCAATCCAGGCCTGGTACTGGCCAGCCCTGCCCGTGATGCCGACAGCAATGGGCATCGTCGTACTGTTCACCTGCATCAACCTCCTCGGTGTCAAATGGGCAGCGCGCGTCGCCATCCCGATGGCGACGCTGTCGACGGCGCTGGCGGTGATCTCCGGCCTCGGACCTGTCGCTGCAGGTGAAGTCGACTGGCAGCAAGCCACCAACCTGCATCTCCAGACGCCATTCGAGGGATGGTTCGGGAGCATGACCAGCGTGATGGCCGGGCTCTTCCTGATCGGCTTCATCGCACCCGCCTTCGAAACCGCGGCATGCCACGTGGGAGAGATGCGCGACCCGGAGAAAAACCTGCCGCGAACCATGTTCGCGAGCGCGCTGATCGCCTGCCTGTTTTTCATCCCGCTGCCGATCATCTGGCTGGGCGTACTCGGACCAGAGAGTCTCTCCCGCGACCTCGCCCAGGAACTCGGCCCGGTGTTCGCGCCGGTTTTCGGCCAGACGGCCAAGGCCGTCGCCGTGTGGTTCATGCTGATGAACCTCTTCCTCTGCAGCCTGCAACCGCTGGCGGGAGCACCGCGGACCTTGTCGCAGCTTGGCGAGGACGGTCTGATCCCCCGCGCCTTCGCGCGGCGCTCGGCGCGCACGGACGTACCGTGGGTAGCCACTCTGTTCACGGCGGCATTCGCCCTCTTCTTCCTGTACCTGCGCGACCCGGTGTGGCTGATCGCGGCCACCAATTTCACCTACGTCTTCGGCGGGCTCGTGATGCCGTCGATCGCCGTGTGGTTGCTGCGAAGGGATGCCCCGGATGCACACAGGCCTTGGCGCGCGCCGCGCGGTGCCATAGGACTCGGTGTGGCTGCCGCCTCGGTCTGGGCCACAACCGCGCTGCTCGGCTTCCAGCAGTTCGGCCTGAAGACGGTGATCATCGGCCTGGTCTTCGCCTACTCGGGATCAATCCTCTACGTATGGCGACGCTGCGAAGACAAACTGCGCGCGGGCGAACCAATCCGGTTCCGGTCGCTGCACATCAAGCTCACCGGCGCGATGCTGCTCGTGCTGCTGCTGGACGCTACAGGCTACTATCTGGCCGTGAGCAATCTGCCCCAGACACCCAGCGCGCTGCTGACAGCGCTGGAGGACATCTTTGTAGTCGTGGCGGTGCTCACCGTCGTGGTGGGTCTGGTACTGCCGGGCATGATCGCTTTCTCGGCGCAGGAGGTGTCCGCCGCCGCGCGTCAACTCGCAGACGGCACCTTGCACGATTTCTCCAGAGCAATGCGGGCACTGGCAGAGGGCAACCTCGAACAGGCGAGCGCCAAGGTCGGGATCACGCCGGTACGCGCGACGAGCAGCGACGAACTCGGCGAGATGGCATCGAGCTTCAACCGGCTGCAGTCGGAGGTTGCCACCGCAGCCACTGCCCTTGACGGTGCGCGACATGGACTCGCTGCGGCACGGGACTCACTGGTGCAGGCCAAGGAATTCGCCGAGGAAGCCAACGCGGCGAAGTCCACGTTCCTCGCGAACATGAGCCACGAACTGCGCACACCCATGAACGGGATTCTGGGATCCTCCGAACTCCTGATCGGCACTGATCTCTCTCCCGAGCAAAAGGAGCTGGCAGACATCGGGCGCAAGTCAGCCGTGCAGCTGCTGGGGCTGATCGACGACATCCTCGATATCTCGAAAATCGAAGCCGGCAAGCTGCGGCTGCTCAGGATGCCGCTGGATCCTGCGGCATTGCTCACGGATATCACGACCATACTCGAGCCGCAGGCGAAGGCAGCACAGCTGGAACTGCACCCCCGCATCGCTGCGAATGTCGCACCGATGGTGCTGGGAGATGCGGGCCGGATACGGCAGATCCTTCTCAACCTCGCCGGAAACGCCATCAAGTTCACCCAGGCGGGTAGCGTGAGCGTGGAACTGTCGCAACTCGATGCGGTGCCGGTAGACGGGAAGCTGCGACTGCGGTTCAGCGTCACCGACACCGGCATCGGCATCCACGAACGTGACATGCCTGCGCTGTTCCAGCCGTTCTCGCAGGTCGACAGCTCGTCGTCGAAGCGCTTCAGCGGCACAGGGCTCGGTCTGGCGATCTGCAAACGGCTGGTCGAAATGATGGACGGAGAGATCGGAGTGGAGAGCGAACCGGGCAAGGGCTCGACCTTCTGGTTCACGCTCCCCATGTCCCCGTGCGCTGCGCCCACCGCCGGACAATCCGGGATCGATGGCCACGTATCCTTGCCGCTCGAGTGGCTGAGCGGTCGGTTGCTCCTCGTGGAAGACAATCCCGCCAACCAGCTCGTTATCCGCTCCATGCTGCGCACCATCGGCATCGAAGCCGACCTCGCAGAGGACGGCGCCAAGGCGCTGGAGGTACTTTCCGGCAAGCACTACGCAGTGGTGCTGATGGATTGCCAGATGCCCGTGATGAACGGCTACGACGCCACCCGTGCGATCCGCCAGCTCGACCCCCAGGGCAAGGAACTCCGGATCATCGCGCTCACGGCCAACGCGCTTGCGGGCGACCGGGAGAAATGCCTCGCCTCCGGCATGGACGACTACCTCGCCAAGCCGGTGAGCATCCTGCAGTTGCGCGAGGCCTTGGGGCGGTCGGTCGAAAAAGCCTGATCCGCAGCGCGATCACGGGACACCCACCAACCGGCGCGTTAGCTGCGCGCGGTTGGCGGAGGCCCGTCTGCGTGCCTCCCGGTCACAGCGTCACGGTAACGCGCAGGAATGTTGCGGGAATGACCGTTGCACCGGGGTTGCCGCTCCTGTTCTGACTGGCGAACAAGCCTTCCAGCTCTCTCCGCAAATCACCGGCTCGACCGTCTTTTTCGGCCGCCTCGAAGGCATTCATGGTCGGCCCGTAGTAGTTCTGGAACGCATCCACCAGCACTGCGGGGTGCTGGGGGTGGCTGAAGGTAAACGTGTCCCTCGCAAATGAAATGTCCGCTTCCGCAGCACCTGCAGCGGTGAACCGCTCGAGCACATGGCTTTCGATACCCCACATCATCGGACTCAGGAAGCCTTCGGGTGGTGGCGGCGTGTAGGCAGAGCTGATTTTCAGGATTTGCGCCACCAGCGTGGGATCGCCCGGAATCCAGTTGCCCATGACGATGCGGCCGCCGGGGCGGGTTACCCGCACCATTTCCTTCGCGACATCAAACGGCCGTGGCGCGAACATGGCGCCGAAGACGGATACGACCAGATCAAACGAACCGGCTTCGAGCTCTCGGAGATCCGTGGCATCACCCTCCTGGAACCTGCAATTGGTGAGCTGCTCTTGCTCCGCTCGCTGCTGGCCGGCAGCGACCAGGTTGCTTGCGATGTCTACACCCAGCACGTCTGCGCCGAGTCGCGCCGCAGGCAGCGCGGTAGTACCGTCACCGCAGCCGAGATCCAGCACCTTCATGCCCTTGCGAACGCCGAGACTCTCGACCAGTGCTGTGCCGCTATCGCGCATGGTCTGCGCAATGCGGGTGAAATCACCTTTTTCCCATAGCGCCTTGTTCGGGTTCATCCTCGATCTCCTCCCCTCACGGGGTTAACGGTTTCCGGTAGCGTGATTACGCAGGCCTATCGTTGCAGTGCGGCGTGCTCGCTGCTTGGAGAAGATGCGGAGCTTTCGTGGATTTTCCGTGGAACCCGCTCGCTCGTTTATGCTCTGGCCATGATCTACCGATTCGAATCATTCGAACTCGACACGGACAAGGCCGAATTGCGCGCCAACGGCGCGCCCGTGGCGATCGAACCCCAGGTACTGGCGCTGATCGCCCTGCTGGCCGGGAACCGTGAAAGGCTGGTCTCACGCGAGGAGATCCTCGAAAAAATCTGGGAAGGCCGGGTGGTATCGGATACGGCGATCACGAGTCGCATCAAGTCTGCCCGCAAGGCCCTGGGCGATGACGGCACCCGGCAGAGGGTCATCCGCACGGTGAACAAGCTGGGACTTCGATTCCTGCCGGAGGTCACGCTTGTACACAGCGCCGGGACAAACGAGGTCGTGACCGTTGGCGCCCGGAGCCAGGCTGCCGCCCCACAGCCCTTGGCCGGAAGTCGCCCGTCGATCGCTGTGTTGCCCTTCCGCAGTCTGGGCGACGCCGCCGTCTCACTGACCATTGCCGAGGCCCTGCCGCACGAACTGATCGTCGAACTCTCGCGATTGCGCTGGCTGTTCGTGACGGCCCGCGGCTCCTCGTTCCGCCTGCGCGCATCCGAGACCGACATGATCGATGTGGGGCAACTCCTCGGCGTGCGCTACTGCCTGAGCGGCACCGTGGAACTCGATGCGGGGACGCTGGGACTGAACGTGCAGCTGGCAGACACACGTGACGGCGCGCTCGTATGGGCCGACAGATTCAGCGGGAGCACGGAGGATGTACACCGCATACGCGCCGACATCAGGGCGCGGGTGCTTGGCGCGCTGGAGATACAGATTCCGATGCACGAGGCGGCGCTCGCAAGGCTGCGGGTGAGCGAGAATCTCGACGCCTGGTCCGCGTACCACCTCGGGCTGCAGCACATGTACCGCTTCAACCGGCAGGACAATGCCGCCGCCTCTGTCTTGTTCAAGCAGGCCACGCGACTCGATCCCGGTTTCGCACGCGCCCACGCAGGCCTGTCCTTCGTGCACTTCCAGTCCGGATTCCTGCGCTACGACAACGACCTCCGCGGCCAGATCGAGGCAACCCGTCTGCACGCCTCCAGAGCGGTGGAACTCGACCCCATCGACCCTTTCGTCAACTACACGATGGGACGCAGTTTCTGGTTGAGGGGAGAACTGGAAGAGAGCCTCGGCTGGCTGGAACGGGCAACCGCTTTCAGCCCGAGCTATGCGCAGGGCCATTACGCCGCAGGCTGGGCGGAGTCGCTGGCAGGGCGCGGACTGCAGGGGCGCGAGAAAGTGGATCTGGCGATGCGGCTTAGCCCGCTGGACCCTCTGTTCTACGCGATGCTGGCCACGCGCGCGCTGAGCCACATCGCCGTGGCGGAATACATGGAGGCGGTACTCTGGGCCGAGCGAGCCGCACGCGCGCCAGGCGCCCATGTGCTGATCGTGATGATTGCCGGCGCGGCAAATGCGCTCGTTGGCAAGCTCACCGCTGCGCAGGCATGGGCTGACATCGCGCGGGGGCGTAACAGCAATCTGGGCCGAGCCGATTTTTTCAAGTCGTTTCCGATGAAATCGGAGGAGATGCGCACGCGCGTGAACAGCGCGTTGGAGCTCTGCGGATTCACATGAGAAAGAGGTGCCTCCGGCCCCCGCACACGACGCGCGGGGAGCCGGAAGCGGCAAGGCAGGAGATCAGCGCTCGAGCTCAGCCGTGATGGCCACGCGGCGGTTCTGCTGGCGACCTGCTGCAGTGTCGTTGGACGCTGCCGGCTCGGCTTCGCCACGGCCGGAGATCGAGATCTTCGAGCCATCCAGACCTTGCGCGACCAGGTAGTCACGGACCGAGGCAGAGCGGCGCTCGGACAGGGACTGGTTGTAGGCGTCGCTGCCCTTGCTGTCCGTGTGGCCGACGATGGTCATGGACTTGAGCGAAGAACCTTTGTACTTCTGCACCGTGGTGTCGAGCGCCGCAACGGCGTCGGGACGCAGGGTGGACTTGTCGAAGTCGAAGAGTGCATCGCCGCTCAGGGTGATGGTCTCGGGCGCCGGGGCAGGCGCGGGTGCCGGCTCGGCAGCGGGCGCAGCAGCTACAGGCTCGGCTGCCGGGGCCTCTTCGGGCTGGCAGGCGCAACCGGCGAGCAGTGCGATCGAGAGAGCGGCAACGGCGAGGGGAAGTTTCCTTGAGACAGCGATCATTGTGGTTTTTCCTTTTGAAGTTCAGGTTTCAGGTTTCAGGGGCTGCGCACACACCGCACCCGTGAGGGTACAGCTTACTTCTTCTTGCGGTTGGGTATGTGAATCGCATGTCCCAGCGCCGCAAGCGCCGCCTCGTGCACCCCCTCGGAAAGAGAGGGGTGCCCGAAGACGATAAGCGCGATGTCCTCGGCGGTGGCGCCGAATTCCATCGCAATCACCATCTGCTGCACAAGATCGGCCGCGCTGGGCCCGATGATGTGACAGCCGAGGATTCTATCGGTCTCCTCATGGCGGAGGATCTTGACCATCCCCGCCGTGTCGTTGGCGGCCATCGCGCGGCCACTGGCAACGAAGGGAAACACGCCCGCGGTGTAGGGAGTACCCGCGGCCTTGAGCTGCTGCTCGTTCGCACCGACCCATGCTATCTCGGGATGCGTGTAGATGATCGAGGGGATGCAGTCGTAGTTCAGCTGGGTCTTCCGGCCCGAGATCCGCTCGGCCACCATCACGCCCTCCTCCATTGCCTTGTGGGCAAGCATGGGGCCGCGGACGATATCGCCCACCGCAAACACGCCGGGCATATCGGTCTGGCAGAAGTCGTTGACGTGGACGAAGCCGCGCTCATCAAGGTTCACGCCGGAATCAGCAGCAAGCAGGCCCTTGGTCACCGGCCGGCGGCCAACGGCCACGATCAGGCGATCGAAGCTCTCCTGCTTCTCGGCATCGCCGTCGAGGTAGGTGACATTCACGCGGCCATCGACAACGCTGGTGCCGGTCACGCGGGCGTTGAGGCGAATATCCAGACCCTGCTGCTTGGTGAAGAGCTTGTAGGCCTCCTTGGAGACCTGCTGGTCGACCATCATCAGGAACTCTGGAAGGGCCTCGATGACCACCACCTCGGCGCCGAGGCGCGCCCAGACGCTTCCCAGTTCGAGGCCGATGACGCCGGCCCCCACCACGCCAAGGCGCTTGGGCACCTCGGAAAACTCCAGCGCGCCGGTGGAATCGACGATGCGATCGCCGTCGAACCTGGCCGGGGGAATTTCGATGGGCGAGGAGCCCGTGGCAAGGATTACGTTAGCCGCCTCGATCAGTTCGGGCGCGCCACCCTGCGGCGTGAACTCGACCTTGCGACCGGCAAGAAGGCGCCCGCTACCCGAGAGCGCGGTGACGCCATTGGCCTTGAGAAGTCCCGCGATGCCACCAGTGAGCTGCGAGACGATCTGGCGCTTGCGGCCCATCATCGCCGGGA
Source organism: uncultured Gammaproteobacteria bacterium (assembly GCA_903928015.1). Lineage (GTDB taxonomy): Bacteria > Pseudomonadota > Gammaproteobacteria > Pseudomonadales > UBA5518 > UBA5518. The sequence goes on from CAIYPF010000030.1 coordinate 49,938, forward strand.
TGTCCATGGACACCTCGCCCGCGGAAATCCCGTGAACCGCCAGTCCGTGCGTGGCATCGTGGTAACGGTGCGAGCTGTCGAGCAGGGCCTTGGAAGGAATGCAGCCAACGTTCAGGCAGGTTCCGCCATAGACGGGCTTGCCCTTGTCGTCCTGCCACTTCTCGATGCAGGCGGTCTTCAGCCCCAACTGCGCGCAGCGGATGGCTGCCACGTAGCCGCCCGGGCCCGCGCCGATCACCACCACGTCGAATTGCTGTGCCATCTCGGTGTTGCTCCTCTACAGGCCTCAGACGTCCAGCAGGATGCGGGCAGGATCTTCGATCATGTCCTTCACCGCCACCAGGAACTGTACCGCGTCCTTGCCGTCGATCAGGCGGTGATCATAGGAAAGCGCGAGGTACATCATGGGACGGATCACGATCTGGCCGTTCTCGACCACGGGACGATCCTGGATTTTGTGCATGCCAAGGATACCCGTCTGCGGCGGGTTCAGGATGGGCGTGGACATCAGCGAGCCGAAGACGCCGCCATTGGTGATGGTGAAGGTGCCGCCGAGCATGTCTTCTATGCCGAGCTTGCCATCCTTCGCCTTGATGCCGAACTCCCGGATCTTCTGTTCGACGTCGGCGATGCTCATGGTATCGGCATCACGCAGCACCGGAACCACGAGGCCGCGGTCGCTGGAGACTGCAACGCCGATGTCCTGGTAGCCGTGGTAGACCACGTCACTGCCGTCGATGGACGCGTTGACCACCGGGAATCGTTTCAGCGCCTCGACGCTCGCGCGTACGAAGAAGCCCATGAATCCGAGACGGGTGCCGTTGTGGCGCTTCTCGAAGGCATCCTTGAACTTGGTGCGAAGGTCCATCACCGGCTGCATGTTCACCTCGTTGAAGGTGGTGAGCATGGCGGTGTTGCGGGAGGCATCGAGCAGGCGCTCGGCAACCCGGGCGCGCAGGCGCGTCATGGGTACACGGCGCTCGGGCCTGTCTCCCGAAGGCCGCGCCGCAAGCGCTGCCGCTGGAGTGGAGGGCATTGCCGAGGGCTGTGGCGCTTCGGCGGAGGTAACGGATGCGGCCGAGCTTGCCACTGCTGCGCGGGAAACGTGCGAGAGCACGTCTTCCTTGGTGACTCGCCCACCTTTGCCGCTGCCCTTCACGGCGGAGGCATCAACACCATGCTCGACTGCGAGCTGGCGGGCGGCAGGGCTCAGCAGTGCGTCGGTGCTGGCCTCTGCGGCGGGCGTGGCGGCTGCAGTGGGACTCGAGGTTGCGGCGGCGCCAACCACGAAACGTCCTATCAGCTGCTGGCTCTGAACCGTGGATCCGGTATCGGCAAGGATCTCGGCAACCACGCCGTCATCTGGCGCGAGTACTTCCATCACGACCTTGTCGGTCTCGATGTCCACCAGAACTTCGTCGCGCTTGCAGGCTTCGCCAGGACCCCGGTGCCAGGTGGCGACCGTGCCTTCAGCGATGGACTCTGGGAACTGGGGGGCTTTGATATCGATGCTCATTCTGGGTCCTCGGATTCGATCCTTCGTTCAGGCATTCGGCCGGGCAGCTAGCCGATGCCGAGTGCGTCGCGCAGAAGTTTTTCCTGCTGCGCGAGGTGCAGGGCGTTGTAACCCGCCGCCGGTGCGGCAGAGGACTCGCGGCCCGCGTATTCGAGATAGAGGTCGCGGTTGTGATTGCGAACGACCTGCCGCATGCGGTGCTGGCTGGAGAACCACACGCCCTGGTTCTGCGGCTCCTCCTGGCACCAGGTGACCTCGAGGAGGTTCCGGTACGGCGAAATCAGATCCTGCAGCTCCTGCTGCGGGAACGGGTAGATCTGCTCGAGCCGCAGGATGGCCACGTGATCGAGGCCACGCTCGTTGCGCATGTCACGCAACTCGTAATACACCTTGCCGCTGCAGATAACGACACGGGTCACGCGGTCGACGTCCCGGGCGTCGACCTCGCCGATCACGTGGCGGAAGCCGCCGTTGGCGAGTTCCTCGAGGCTGGAGACCGCGTCCTTGTGTCGCAGCAGGCTCTTCGGCGTGAACACGATGAGCGGCTTGCGCAGCGGACGCACGACCTGCCTGCGCAGGAGGTGATAGATCTGGGCCGGCGTGGTGGGCACGCAGACCTGGATGTTGTGCTCGGCGCAGAGTTGCAGGAAACGCTCGAGCCGGCCCGAGGAGTGCTCGGGCCCCTGCCCTTCATAGCCATGCGGCAGCAGCAGTGTGAGCCCGCAGAGCCGTGACCACTTGATCTCTCCGCTGGTGAGGAACTGGTCGATGACGATCTGCGCACCGTTGGCGAAGTCACCGAACTGCGCCTCCCAGATGATCAGCGCGTTGGGCTTGGTGGTCGCATAGCCGTACTCGAATCCGAGCACGGCGAGTTCCGACAGCAGGGAGTCGTAGATATGGAAACGCGGCTGCCCCTCGCGCAGGTTCTGCAGCGGCACCCAGGTGGAGCCGTCTTTCTGGCTGTGCAACACCGCATGACGGTGTGAGAAGGTGCCACGACCCACGTCCTGCCCGGTGAGGCGCACCGGGTAGCCCTCCTCCAGCAGGGACGCGTAGGCGAGCAATTCGGCGAAGCCCCAGTTGACGGGCGTTGCGGCCGTCGCCATCAGGCGGCGGTCCTCGTAGATTTTCTGGACCTGCCGCTGCAGCGGAAATCCATCAGGCACGCGGCACATACCGGCGCCGATGTCCTTCAGCCGTGCAAGCGGCAGCCGGGTATCTCCCTGCAGCGTGCTGGGATGCCCGATGTAGGGACGCCAGTCGACGAAGAGGGATGTGTTGGGCTGCACAACCACATTGCGCGCCACCTGCTGGCCGGATTCCAGCGCCCGGCGGAAGCCGTCGATCTCGGCCTTGTCCTCTGCCGGGGTGATCGCGGCCTCGCGCAGCAACCGCTCGGCATAGAGCGCGCGGGTGGTCGGATGACTGCGGATCTTCTGGTACATGAGCGGCTGCGTCGAGGCGGGCTCATCGGCCTCGTTGTGGCCGCGCCGGCGGTAGCAGACGAGGTCGATCACCACGTCGCGCCGGAACTGCTGACGGTAGTCCATCGCCATCTGCGTGACGAAGAGCACGGCCTCGGGATCATCACCGTTCACGTGGAAGATAGGCGCCTGAACCATCTTCGCGATATCGGTGCAGTACTCGGTGGAGCGGGCATCGTCGCGGCGGCTGGTCGTGAAGCCGACCTGGTTGTTCAGCACGATGTGGACCGTCCCGCCCGTGCAGAATCCACGCGTCTGGGACATCTGGAAAGTTTCCATCACCACGCCCTGACCCGCGAAGGCGGCGTCTCCGTGGATGATGACGGGGATGACCTGCTCTCGGGACTCGTTGCGCCGGCGATCCTGGCGGGCGCGCACCGAGCCCTCGACCACCGGCGCCACGATCTCGAGGTGAGAGGGGTTGAACGCGAGCGCGATGTGCATCTCGCCGCCGGGCGTCATGAGATTGGACGAGAAGCCCTGGTGGTACTTCACGTCGCCGGAGCCCTGATACGTGGCCTTGCCCTCGAATTCGTCGAAGAGGTCTGCCGGACTCTTGCCGAAAATGTTCACCAGGACCGCGAGACGTCCGCGGTGGGCCATGCCGACGACGATCTCCTTCGCGCCGTAGCCACCGCCGCGCTGCACCAGTTCGTCCATCATCGGGATGAGGCTTTCACCGCCCTCGAGACCGAAGCGCTTGGCACCCGGGTAACGGGCGGCAAGGAACTGCTCCAGACCTTCGGCGGCACTCAGGCGCTCGAGCAGGCGGCGCTTCACCGCGACATCGAACTGCGGCTCGCCGCGCACACTCTCCATGCGGCGCGCGATCCAGGTGCGTTCCTCGGTGGAGACGATGTGGCCGAATTCTGCCCCGATGCTGCGGCTGTAGGTGTGCTCCAGCACTCCCACGATCTCCCGCAGCGTGGCCTCCGGCTTGCCGATCAGCAGGGAGCCCGTCTGGAACAGGGTGTCGTAGTCGGCTTCGGAGAGCCCGTAATACCCGAGCTCGAGATCAGGAACCCGCTCGCGCTGCTGCAGGCCGAGGGGATCGAGGCGAGCCTTCTGGTGACCGCGCAGCCGGTAGGCCGTGACGAGCTGGACGACCCGGACCTGCTTGCGCTCGTACTCGGTGCTGACACCCGCGGCGCCCGCCGGGGGACGCTGCTTCTGACGCCCGAGCAGAGCGAAATGTTCCTGTACCGTGGAATGCGGGATGTCGGTGTGTGTGCCGTTCACCTGCGGAAGGCGATCGAAGTAGTCGCGCCACTCGGCAGGGATCGAGTTCGGATCCCGCAGATACGACTCGTAGAGGGCCTCGACGTAGACCGCGTTGCCGCCCGAGATGTGCGAGCTGCGCCACAGCAACTCCATAATGCCTTGCTGCATGTATCCCTGCCTCGGTACCCCGGAAACGCACGGCCGCCGGAGAGCTCCGGCTCGCGTGGATTCTAGCCGCGCATCCGGGAAGTCGCACTACGAAAGGTGGAGAGAATGAACGAATGCAGCCTGAACACGGGAACGCCGCGGCGACGGGCGCTGTGAACGCCCGACGCACGGCCCTGTCATCGCTCTCAGGTAGCCCGCTCGAGAAGCATGTTGCGGATGTGACCGATGGCCTGCGTGGGGTTCAGGCCCTTGGGGCAGACCTGCACGCAGTTCTGGATCCCGTGGCAGCGGAAAACGCTGTAGGGGTCGTCCAGTTCCGCGAGACGCTCCGGCGTGGCGGTATCACGACTGTCAGCGAGGAAGCGGTAAGCCTGCAGCAATCCCGAGGGGCCCACGAAACGGTCCGGGTTCCACCAGAACGAGGGACATGCAGTGGAACAGCAGGCACACAGTACGCACTCGTAGAGGCCGTCGAGCTTGGCCCGCTCCTCCGGCGACTGCAGACGCTCGATGGCGGGCGCTGGCTGGTCGTTGATCAGGTAGGGTTTAACCTTCTCGTACTGCTGGTAGAACATCGTCATGTCCACCACCAGGTCACGGATGACGGGCAGGCCGGGCAGCGGACGCAGCACCAGACGATTCCCTTTCACCGTCTTCGAGAGCGGTGTGATGCAACCCAAGCCGTTCTTGCCGTTCATGTTCAGGCCATCGGAGCCACACACGCCCTCGCGACAGGAGCGGCGATAGGTGAGCGAGGGATCCTCTGCCTTCAGCAGTTCGAGCACATCAAGGACCATCAGGTCCTTGCCGCCCGTATCCAGCTGGATGTCCTGCATCCAGGGCTTTTCATCGGTTTCGGGGTTGTAGCGATAAACACTCACTTGCAACATGGGCTTGACCTGCTCAGTAGGTGCGCGTCTTGGGTTTGAAGGTGTCGACGGTCTTCGGGGTGAAGTTCACGCCGCGCTTGGCCACGCGCTTGTCCTCGGGGAAATACAGCGAGTGGCACAGCCAGTTGCTGTCATCGCGATCCGGAAAGTCCTCCCGCGCATGGGCGCCGCGGCTCTCGGTGCGGGCCTCTGCCGCTATGGCAGTCGACTCTGCCACCTCGAGGAGGTTCTGCAGTTCCAGTGCCTCGAGACGCGCCGTGTTGAAGGCGTTCGACTTGTCCTTCAGGTGGATGTTCTCGATACGCGGGCGCAGTTCCGCCAGGCTCTTCACGCCGTGCTGCATCTGCGGACCATTGCGGAACACGCCGAAGAAATTCTGCATGATGGTCTGCAGTTCCTTGCGCAGGCCCGCCACGCCCTCGCCCTCCGTGGATGCGTTCAGTCGATTGAGGCGCTGCATGGCGCGGTCGACGTCGGTGTCGGACGGCTCACGGTTGTCGATGCCCTCGCGAAGGGCCTTCTCGATGAAGAGCCCTGACGCACGGCCGAACACGATCAGGTCGAGGAGCGAGTTGCCGCCGAGGCGGTTGGCGCCATGGACCGACACGCAAGCGACCTCACCACAGGCATAGAGGCCCGGAATGATGCGATCCACGCCGTTGGCATCCTGTGTGATGGCCTGGCCGTGAACGTTGGTCGGGATGCCGCCCATCATGTAATGGCATGTGGGCACGACCGGGATGGGCTCCTTGACCGGATCGACGTGGGCGAAGGTCTTGGAGAGCTCACAGATGCCGGGCAGGCGTGACTCGAGGACGTCCTCTCCGAGGTGGTCGAGTTTCAGCAGCACGTAGCTGCCGTCCGGTCCGCAGCCGCGGCCTTCGATGATCTCCTTGATCATCGAGCGCGCAACAACGTCACGACCGGCAAGGTCCTTGGCGTTGGGCGCGTAGCGCTCCATGAAGCGCTCGCCATTCTTGTTCAGCAGATAGCCACCCTCGCCCCTGCAACCTTCGGTGACGAGGGTGCCCGCGCCGGCGATGCCGGTGGGGTGGAACTGCCACATCTCGATGTCCTGCACCGGAACCCCGGCACGCAACGCCATGCCGATGCCATCACCGGTGTTGATGTGGGCATTGGTGGTGGATGCGTAGATGCGCCCCGCCCCACCCGTTGCGAAGACAGTGGCGCGCGATTTCACGAACACGGTCTCGCCGGTCTCGATGCAAATGGCGATAACGCCGACCGCTACGCCGTCCTGGTTCATCACCAGGTCGACCGCGAACCACTCGTTCAGGAAGACCGTCTGGTTCTTCAGGTTGGCCTGGTACAGGGTATGGAGCAGTGCGTGGCCGGTACGATCCGCGGCCGCACAGGTGCGCGCAGCCTGGCCGCCCTCGCCGTAGTTCTTGCTCTGGCCACCAAAGGGACGCTGGTAGATGCGACCGTTCTCGGTGCGCGAGAAGGGCAGCCCGAGGTGCTCCATCTCGAAGACCGCCTCGGGACCGACGGAGCACATGTACTCGATCGCGTCCTGGTCCCCGATGTAGTCGGAGCCCTTGACGGTGTCATACATGTGCCAACGCCAGTCGTCATCGGGGTCGGCGCTCGCGATGGCGCAGGTGATACCACCCTGCGCCGAAACCGTGTGCGAGCGGGTGGGGAACACCTTGGAGATCACCGCAGTGCGGTAACCGGACTGCGAGAGTTGCAGCGCGGCACGCATGCCGGCACCGCCGCCACCCACGATCACGCCGTCAAAACTGATGGTACGGATTTTGGTCATCGATCAATTACCCCACAGGATCTGGACGCCCCAGACCAGGTACGCGAACAACACGATCGCGTAGCTGGCCTGGAAGAGGATGCGGATCATGTTGCCGCGCGGGCCGATCATCCGCACCGTGAGATAGTCGGTGCTGACGGACCACAGACCGATCCACGCGTGCGCAACGATGGACAACAGCGCCATGAGGCTGAAGACCTTCATGGGAGTGCTGCCCATGTAGCCGGCCCAGGTGGAGTAGTCGAGTTGCGGATGCAACACGAGGAAGCTGCCCACACAAAGGGTGTAGGTGAGCAGGATCAGCGCCGTGAAGCGCTGCAGCAGCCAGTCGGAGAGGCCGCTCCGTCCGAAGCTCGTTACCGTGGTTACCATACCCATACCCCCGCTGCAGCGATCAGTACTGCCGAAACGACGAACGTGATGCGCGCGCCCTGGATACCACCTTCAAGGGTCTCGCCGATGCCGAGATCCATGAGGAGGTGCTTGGTTCCGGCCACAGCATGGAAGATCAGGCCCGAGAGCACAGCCCACATGATCAGGCGGGCCACGGGACTGCCAAGCAGTTGCAGGGCACTGGCAAAGCCGGTCTCGCCTGCGAGCGAGAGGTCCAGCACGTAAAGCAGCACCCCAACGGCAGCCACCAGGAAGACACCCGAGATCCGGTGAAGGATCGAGGCCTTGGCGGTGACCGGCAGCGAGATGGTGCCGAGATCGAGGTTGACGGGACGGGTTTTGTTCACGGCGACGGGAGCCTCCAGTGGGAGTGGGAAACGTAACTTCAGTTGCCCGAAAATCGGGCGGGAGTATAGGAAGACACCCCCCCGAACACAAACTCCCGGGACCAACGCTTACCCTTTACGCAGACGAGCCCCGGTTGGTTTGACAATGCCTCCGGCGCGTCGATAAAGTCCCGCCTTGTCGAGTGCCCTCTACGGTTCGAGGAGTAATGCCGTAATGACTGCCAGAAAAGCCACCCTCACCGTAGACGGAAACCCCGCCGCGCTGGAACTTCCGGTCCACTCCGGAACCATCGGCCCGGACGTGATTGACGTTCAGAGCCTCACGTCGAAGGGGTACTTCACCTTTGACCCCGGCTTCATGTCTACCGCCTCCTGCGAAAGCAAGATCACCTACATCGATGGCGACAAGGGCGTGCTGCTGCACCGCGGCTACCCCATCGAGCAACTCGCCGAAAAATCGGACTACCTCGAGGTCTGCTACCTCCTTCTTTACGGTGAACTGCCCACCACCACCGAGAAAGAGCGCTTCGTACGCACCGTGATGCGGCACACCATGGTCCACGAGCAGCTGCAGTTCTTCTACCGCGGCTTTCGCCGTGACGCCCACCCCATGGCGATCATGTGCGGCGTCGTCGGCGCACTGTCGGCTTTCTATCACGATGCGCTGAACATCACCGACGAAGCACACCGCGAGGTCGCCGCCTTCCGCCTTATCGCCAAGATGCCGACCATCGCAGCGATGAGCTACAAGTACTCGATCGGCATGCCGTTCATGTACCCGGACAATTCGCTGGATTACTCCTCGAACTTCCTGCACATGATGTTCGGCAATCCCTGCGAGAAGACGCAGATCAACCCCGTGCTCGCCCGGGCCATGGACCGCATATTCCTCCTGCACGCCGACCACGAGCAGAACGCCTCCACCTCTGCGGTACGACTCACCGGATCCACCGGCGCCAACCCCTTTGCCTGCATCGCGGCAGGCATTGCGGCACTGTGGGGCCCCGCGCACGGCGGAGCCAACGAGGCAGTGCTGCACATGCTCGAGGAAATCGGCGACGAATCGCGCATTCCCGAGTTCATCGCCCGCGCCAAGGACAAGAACGACCCCTTCCGCCTGATGGGCTTCGGACACCGCGTCTACAAGAACTTCGACCCCCGCGCCAAGGTCATGAAGCAGACCTGCGACGAGGTGCTGGCCGAACTCGGTCTCGAGAACGACCCGCTGCTGCGTATTGCCAAAGAGCTGGAACGGATCGCGACGGAGGACGAGTACTTCGTCCAGAAGAAGCTCTACCCCAACGTGGACTTCTACTCGGGGATCATCCTGAAGGCGATTGGCATACCGAAGCAGATGTACACGGTGATCTTTGCCACCGGCCGTACCATCGGCTGGATTGCACACTGGCACGAGATGATAAGCGCCAGCTACAAGATCGGCCGGCCGCGCCAGCTCTACACCGGGGCTCCCCAGCGCGACTTCACACCGATCGACCAGCGCGGCTGATCGGCCGCCCCCGGCGCCAGCGCCGGGGGGTTCAGCTCCAGCTGCGCACCGTGGACTCGATGCTCTCGAGTCCCTCGTGCCGCAGATCCTTTCCCTTGACCATGTAGAAGACGTACTCGGCGATGTTCCTCGAGTGGTCCCCTATGCGCTCCAGGGAACGCAGCGCCCACATGATGTTCATCACACGGGAGATCGAGCGCGGGTCTTCCATCATGTAGGTGACCAGCTCGCGGGTGGCGGACTTGTACTCGCGATCGACCTCCTTGTCGCGCCGCACCACCGAGAGCGCTGCCTCGACGTCCTGACGGGTCATCGCATCCAGTGCATCGTGGAGCATCTCGCCCACGGCGGCGCCGATGTGGCGCAGCTCGTGATACCCCCTGGGCGAAGGTCCTTCCTCGGTCAGCTTGAGCGCCAGCTTGGCGATTTTCTTTGCTTCGTCACCGACCCGCTCAAGATCCCGGACGGTCTTGATCAGGGCGAGCACAGTGCGCAGGTCCGAGGCGGCTGGCTGTCGTTTCACCAGAATGCGGGTGGCCTCATCGTCGACCGCGACTTCCATGCGGTTGACCTCACGCTCACGTGCGAGGATTTCCTCGGCGCGCTGGCTGTCGGCATCGATGATCGCGTGGAGCGCATCCACGATCTGGCGCTCGACCAGACCTCCCATTGCGAGGACGTGCCCCTTGACGGCGCCGAGATCGGCATCGAATTGCTGGGAAATATGGTCCATGCGGAACTCCTGCAGACAGGGGGCGGGAGGCCATGGGCCTCCCGGTCTAGCCTACAGCAACTGCGGGTAACGCAGGATCCTCGACCAGGCGATCCAGAGGAAAAACACAACGGAAGGTGCTGCCGACCCCGTGACGACTCTCGACCTCCATTTCCCCGCCGAGCCGTATCAAAGCGTGCTTCACGATGGCGAGACCCAGACCGGTACCGCCCCTCTCGGCGGAGCGACTTTTTTCGACACGGTAGAAGCGTTCAGTGAGCCGCGGGATGTGCACGGGATCGATGCCTATACCGTCATCGACCACCTTGAACACCACCACGCCATCGCCAAGGCGGAAACTGACGTCGATGGAACCCCCGGATTGCGAGTATTTGACCGCGTTGAAAATCAGGTTGGAGAAGATCGATTCGATTTCCACCCGGCTCGCCCGGAACCGGAGCGAGGAGTCGCAATCGAGCGTGATCGTGCGATCACCCGAGCAAGCGGCCAGAGCGTTCTCGCGGATGGACTCGAGCATCGCGCAGACAGAGATCGCCTCCTCGCTGGACGAATCCGGTTCGTCGCTGTTCTCGAGTTGGGAGAGAAGCAGGAGGTCCTTCAGCAGGTTTTCCATGCGCACGGACTGCTGGCGCATATGGGATAGCACCTTGGCGATGACAGGCGAGTCACTGTCCAGAAGATCGGCAAGCGTGTCGACATAGCCCGCGATCACGGTGAGCGGGGTGCGCAACTCGTGCGAGATATTGCCAACGAAGTCCTGGCGGATGGTCTCGAGGCGTTTCAAGGCAGAGAGATCCCGGACGAACAACACCATGCTCGCCTCGCCAAAGCGAGCGGCCTGCACCTGCAACGTGAGGGCGCGGGCATCAGGCACCGTAAACTCGAATTCGCTTTCACTGTCGCCCGTGGCCAAGAACTCCTGGAAACCGGGGTAACGCAGCAGGTTGCCGATGTGCTGGCCCTTGTCCTCCGGGTAGCGCAGTCCGAGCAGGCGACGCGCCCCCGGATTGCACCACTCGATGGCACGGGAGGCATCGAGAATCACGATGCCGTCCTTCAGCGCCGAGAAAGACTCCCGGAGCAAGGCCACCCGGCCATCGCGCTCCTCGATATCTGCATGCAGGCGATTACGCGAGGTTTTCACGCGCCAGGCCACCGCTGCCAACGGCCCCCGGAGCAATGGCGGATCGAGGTAAGGGGACTCATCAGCGATCCACCGCATAAGCAGGCGTAGCCGTCTGGCACATATGTAGAGGTAGATTCCGAAGGCCAGAGAGACACCGAACCAGGCGTTACCAAGCGGGAAACCGATGGAGGCGCCAGCGATGAGCAGGAGCAAGAGCAATGGGACATCGCTCGATAACTCCTCCAATGCCATATCAGTCGCCGGTACTCTGTGCGGAGAACCGGTAACCGGTTCCCCGTACTGTCTGGATGTAAAGCCCGAAATCGAACTGACCTGCAGCCGCGGGCTCCAGTGCCTTGCGCAAGCGACGCACATGGACATCGACGGTACGTTCGTCGATGTACACGTTGGCACCCCACACATGGTCGAGCAACTGCGAGCGGGAATACGCCCGCTCCGGGTGTGTCATGAAGAACTGCAGGAGCCGGAACTCCGTGGGTCCCATGGTGAGAGGGCGGCCATCCGCGTACACGCGATGGGCCAGCGGATCGAGTTTCAGCCCGCCCACATCGACAACGCTCGCCTCTTCCGGCGCGGCAATGCGACGCAGCAGGGCCCGTATGCGGGCGATCAGTTCGCGCGGCGAGAAAGGCTTGGTGACATAGTCGTCAGCGCCACCTTCCAGGCCCTGCACCCGGTTTCCCTCCTCCACCCGCGCCGTGAGCATGATCACGGGCAGGTCTGCGGTCATCTCGTCCTTGCGCAGGCGGCGCAGCAATTCGAAGCCGTTGGTCTCGGGCATCATCCAGTCGAGAAGGACGATGTCGGGCTTGCCGTCCAGAATGATCCCGTGCGCCTCACGGGCGCTAGCCGCCTGCTGGACCCTGAACCCGGCAAGTTCCAGCGACAACTGCACCATATCCCGAATGGACGACTCGTCATCCACGATCAGCACCGTCTGCTTGTCGTTCATCGACGCTCTCATGACGCACCGCTCTTTTGGGTTGACGGCATTGAAAGACAGAATTGTGACGTTTCGGTTAATTATTGATCGCCACGTGACAATAGATAAAGACGATGGGGCGGGCTACCACCACGGAAGTCCGGATCGATGCTCGCCTCCGTCATGTCGCGGACACTCAGGTCAGAGAGAGAGGCTTCGTCCAGTCGGAAGCTGCGGCGGTTGGTCGAAAAGAAGAGGCTGCCGCCAGGGGCGAGCTGCAGCATGGCTCCGCGGATCAAGGACACATGATCCCGCTGCACATCCAGCGTGGCTTCCATGCGCGCGGAATTGGAGAAAGACGGTGGGTCCAGGAAGGCCAGATCCCATTCGCCGCGGGGCTCCGAGAGCCACTGCAGGCAATCGGCCCTGACACAGGTGTGCCGCGGCGGCTCGAGGCCATTCAGCGCGAGATTCTGCTCCGCCCAGTCGAGATAGGTGGCCGACATGTCCACGCTGGTGGTCGAGCGCGCACCACCGAGGCCCGCGAAGACGCTGACGGCCGCCGTGTAGGCAAAGAGGTTGAGGAAATGCTTGCCGTCCGCGGCCTCGGCAACCATTCGCCTGAGGGGGCGATGGTCGAGGAAGAGCCCCGTGTCGAGGTAATCGTGGAGGTTCACCAGCAGTCGCGCCTCGCCCTCGCGCACCTCCAGCATCTGGCGCTGCGCGCCAAGCCGGTTGTACTGCTCGCGCCCTCGCTGGCGGGAGCGGGTCTTGAGGACGATCCTTCCGGGAGGCGTCTCCAGGGCTACCGATACGGCCGCCATTACCTCCTGCAGCCTCTCCCGGGCGCGCGCCGGGTCTATGGTCGCCGGTGGCGCGTACTCGGCCACATGCAGCCATTCGCCGTAGCGATCGATCGCCACGGCATACTCGGGCATATCGGCGTCATAGATGCGATAGCACTCGGGAGAGCGGGACGAGAGCCATCCGCGCAACCGCCTGAGGTTCTTGCGCAGGCGGTTGGCCAGCATTTCCGCGCCGGGGCTCAGTTCGGTTGTCGTGACCGGGGAAGGACTGCCCGGGCCCGCTGACGATACGTCCCGTCCCGCTCGAGCCTGCTCACGCCGGGCCGAGCGCCCCTCGCCTGCGGGCTCACGCACCAGCAGGCTGCAATCGATGGGGCCGTTGCGAATGCGGTATTGACGGGCTCCGCGCAAACCGAGGCTCTCGACGATCGGCGCGTCCGGGGCGAGTATCGCCACCCGCCAGTCGGCGAACTCCTCGCGGCACACCTGTCCCAGACGTTCGTAGAGCCGGACCAAAGCGGCCTCGGAGGCTGCACCCATGCGCTCGCCATAGGGGGGGTTGCACACCAGCAGCCCCCGCTCGACGCCGCGAAGCATGTCCGGGCGCCCCGCGTCTGCAAGATCGGCGACGCCGAACTGCAACTGCTCCCCGAAGCCCGCGCGCAGCGCATTGCCGCGCGCACTCTCGATCACCCTGGCATCACGATCCGCGCCCGCCAGGGTAGGCAGCCGCGGAGTGCCCTCGAGTCTGGCGGCACGGGCCTCTTCCCGCAGCCGCGCCAGCAACACATGGTCATGCCCCGCCCAGTGTGGCGAGCCACACTCGCGGCGCTCACCAGGGGCCGCTCCGGCTGCCATCAAGGCCGCCTCTATCAGGAAAGTGCCTGAGCCGCAGAGGGGATCGAAGAGCGCGCCACCCTCCGCGCAGAGCGCGGGCCAGCCGGCTCGCAGCAGCACGGCGGCGGCAAGGTTTTCCCGCAACGGTGCGGCACCCGAGGAGCTACGGTACCCACGACGGTGTGCGGGCCCCGAAATGTCGATACCCAGGCTCAGGCGGTCACGGTGAAGGCGCGCCACCAACCGGAGCCCGGGCGCATCGAGATCCACCCCGGGTCGCGAGCCCCGCAGGGCCCTCAGCCGGTCGACCACCCCATCTTTCACGCGCCTCGCTCCGAACAGCGTATGGCGCAGGCTGTCGGAGGTGCCGATGAAGTCCACCGCAAGCGTGGTATCGGCGGGGAAGTGATCTTCCCAGGGCAGGCCCATGACGCCAGCATGGAGTTCGGCCTCGTCGCGAGAGGGGATCTCCGCGACCAGCAGCAGGACGCGGCCCGCCACCCTGGACCACAGGCATGCCCGGTAGGCATCTTCCAGCGAACCGCTGAACACGGCCCCGCCCGCGGTGGCACGCGCCGAGCCCACTCCGGCGGCGGTCAGATCGGAGACAAGCAGCTCCTCCAGACCGCGCGGAGCAGTCGCGAAAAACTCCTTATGCCGCTTTCTGCTATCGACGCTCATGAATATCCCGAACAGGTCTTCGACAGGCTGCCGTCATTTTGCTGTCATCCACGAAGCGCGCACAGGCGCGACGCTCCGAAGGAATACCGCTACAGCAGTGAGGTAACGATGAAGCGCAGCAGACGCAGCATGGAATCGAAACTCTTCAACCGAGGCTACCAGTTGGGCGCCGGCGGCAGGTCGCAGGATATCTGTCCGCACGCAAAACCCGAGCACCGCGCCAACTGGATGGCAGGTTGGAGGGCCGGACGGGGCGACCGGCTCTCCGGATTCACCGGGGTGGCCGGGCTGCAACTCACCCCGATCTGAGGCCCCCTTCACGGGGCAGCGTCTGCAGACGGCAATCGCGCGAGCTCAGGCAGGCTGCGGATAGCCACGGCGTACATCGCGTATTCAGGCGCGATTGCGGCCCTGAGCTCGTCCAGCAACGACGCCCAGCGCTTGAGCGGGGCCGCATACGCGCGCGCCCAGGCAGCCACGGCCACCGGGGAGGCGGACTCCCCGGCCAGGTCTGCCGCGCGCGCAAGGATGGCGCGCGACTGCACGTCGAGTTCGTCGAGGAAGGACTCGCGGGCCATCGCCTCCCACTGACCCGACACGCCAAGAGCCCGCAATTGCTTGCCGAGCCAGTGAAAGCCCAGCATCTCGTTCAGCTCGAAGGCGATCGATGCCACCACAGGCACTGGCAGCCCTTTGCCCAGCGAGACCTCGACAATGCCGAGCGCTGCGACCCCCAAGGACGCTCCCGCAAGCCCGGCAGCCAGATCCGCCGGGACACCTGCCAACAGGAGTTCGGCATGCCGGCTTTCCCAGGCGTTGCGTTGCTGACCCTGTAACACGCCGGGGAGATGAGCGCGAAGTTCCAGGATCTTGCCTGCGAAGACCTGCAACAGCTCCCTGGCGCCGGGAGCCTCCGGGCGGTTGCGCAACAACCAGCGTGTCGACGCGCGCGCAAGGCGCTGCAGCTCAGACTGCAACTCGAGCTGCAGCGCGGCCGGGATCCGGTTGTCGAGCGCCTCGATCGCCCGCCAGAACGGCAGGATTCCGACGATGTCGCGCGCGGCCCTGAATGCCGCCGCAACAGTCACCACCTCCACGCGCAGGGATTGAACGATGCGGGACACGAAGGTGGGTCCCATCAGGTCCACCACGTCGTTGCAGAGTTGGGTCGCCACGATCTCGCGACGCAGCGGATGCGCACGCAGGGCCGCGGGATAGCGTTGCGCGAGCACGGCCGGAAATGCCGCCTGGATCTCGGGGACGCAACAGTCATCATCGGGCAGTGCGGACGCGAGGATGTCCAGCTTCAAACGACCCTTCACATAACAGGCAAGCACCGCAAGTTCCGGCCGCGTCAACGCCTGTCCACGGCGGGTCCGCTCGAGGAGAGCCTCGTCCGTGGGCAGGAACTCGAGCGCGCGATCGAGCGTTCCACGTTCTTCGAGCACCGACATCAGCTGGCGGTATTCGGACACCCTCCGCACGGCGTCCCGGGCGGCGAGGCTGATCGACTGCGCTTGGCGATAATTGTCGGCGAGTACGAGAGCGGCAACGTCCTCGCGCATCTCCTCGAGGAGGCGCGTCCGTCCGGCTTCGTCCAGCTCGCCTGCAGCAAGAACGCCGTCCAGCAGGATCTTGATGTTGACCTCGTGGTCGGAACAATCGACGCCGCCGGAGTTGTCGATGAAATCGGTGTTGCAGGCCCCGCCCGAGAGCGCGAACTCGACGCGGGCAAGCTGGGTCATGCCGAGATTCCCGCCCTCACCCACCACACGGGCGCGGATCGATGATGCGTCGACGCGCAGCGCGTCATTGGCCTTGTCACCGACCTCGGCATGGCTCTCGCGCGATGACTTGACGTAGGTGCCGATGCCGCCGAACCAGATGAGATCCACCGGCGCCCGCAGCACCGTCGACACCAGATCGGAGGGTGTGAGCTGCAGCGCATCCGTGCCCAGCGCCCGTCGCATCTCCGGAGACAGGTCGATGGACTTGGCAGAGCGCGGGAACACGCCGCCTCCCGGGGAAATGAGCGAGGGATCGTAGTCGGCCCAACTCGAGCGCGCGAGCGCGAACAGACGCTCCCGCTCGGCGAAAGAGCGCCCGGAGTCGGGGTCCGGATCGACGAATATGTGGCGGTGGTCGAATGCCGCGACCAGGCGCGCCGCGGGCGAACGCAGCAGCCCGTTGCCGAAGACATCCCCAGACATATCGCCGATGCCGACCAGGGTGAAGGGATCGCGGCTCACGTCTTTGCCGAGTTCACGGAAGTGCCTTTCAACGGAAATCCAGGCACCGCGCGCGGTGATCGCCATTTTCTTGTGGTCATAGCCGATGCTGCCGCCAGACGCGAAGGCATCGCGCAGCCAGAATCCGCTCGCAGCCGAGAGCGCGTTGGCGATGTCCGAAAAACTCGCCGTACCCTTGTCGGCCGCGACCACGAGATAGGGATCGGGCGGGTCGTGGCAGACCACCTCTGGCGGTGGCACCGTGACGCCGCCGACGATGTTGTCGGTGAGATCGAGCAAGGACTGCACGAAGAGCCGGTAGCAGGCGATGCCCTCGGCCTGGACGTCATCGCGACCCATGTCCGGACGCAGGCGAAGCGGTACGAAACCACCCTTTGCACCTACCGGCACGATCACTGCGTTCTTCACTTGCTGCGCCTTCACGAGGCCCAGCACCTCGGTACGGAAATCCTCGGCGCGGTCCGACCAGCGCAGTCCGCCGCGCGCGACCATGCCGCGGCGCAGGTGCGTACCCTGCACACGAGGCGAGGCCACGAATATCTCGAACAACGGAACAGGCTTGGGCATGCCCGGCACCGCGGTGCAGTCGAATTTGAAGGACACGCAATCTGCGTCCGCAGGCGCCCCGTCACGCCGGTACACGCCCGTGCGTACGGTCGCCAGCACAAGCGTGAGAAGGCTGCGCAGCGCCTGATCCTCGTTAAGCTGCCGTACCGCCTCGAGCATCCCGCGGATCTGCACGGCCAACGCGTCGCCGGCCTGTTGGCGCGTCTGAACGGAGTCGCCCGTCGCGGGGTCGAAGCGCACACGGAAAAGCTCCGCCATGGCACGCGCCACCTGCGGGTGCCGCGCCAGAGTGGCGGCGACGAAGTCGCGCGAGGCGGGATGGCGCAACTGCTTAATGTAGTGCCCGTAGGCGCGCAGCACGCTCGCCTGTCGCCAGTCGAGACCGGCGCTCACCACAAGCTGATTGAAGGCATCGTTCTCGGCGCGCCCGTTGATCACCGCCAGGAAGGCATCTTCGATGCGCGCGCCGGAAATGCGCGGATCCAGCCCGTCGGTGCCGGCGTGGAGGATGCCGAGGTCGTGTACCCAGAGCTCGCGACCATCAACACGCCGCAGCCGGTACGGCCGCTCGGTGAGCACCTGCATGCCGAGGTTCTCGAGGATGGGCACGACCTCCGAGAGCGTCACTGCACGCTCGCAGTTGTAGATGCGGATGTGAAGGCGGCCGTCCGGGTCACGGATGTCGCGGTAGAGATGTACGCCGATGCTCGCGGCGGTCTCGAGCTCGTCGATCTTGCGGATATCGGCAACAGCCATAGCGATCGCCGTGTCGTCGCGGTAGCCGGCAGGAAACGCCTCCTGGTAATTGGCGAGGAAAGCTCCGGCGCGCTCCTCGCCGAACGCCTCGACCAGCGCCGCTTCGAGCTGGTCCTGCCAGGGCTCGGCCACGCGCGCGATCAGCGCCTCGAGCTCCCTCAGATCGATGTCGGTTCCGGCATCGGGACCGAGCCGCAGCATGAAGTGCGTCCGTACCAGCACCGACTCGGAAAACACCGTGGTGAATTCCGATTCCACCGCGCCCAGAGCGTCGCACAGCACGTGCTCGATCCTCAGACGAAGCTCCGTGCGATACACCTCGCGCGGCCAGTACAGCAGGCAGGAGGCAAAACGCCTGCGTCGGTCCCAGCGCACGAAGAGCCGCAGCTTGCGTCGCTCCTGAATGTGGAAGATGCGCATCGCCGTGGCGAAGAGCGTTCCCGTGTCGCTCTGGAAAAGTTCGTCGCGTGGAAGGATCGCGAGTACGCGCTGCAGCGTACGGCGACGATGGCTGCTTTCCTCGGGGTGGGCTCGCGCGATCACTTCCCCGACCTTGCGGCGCACGATGGGAATCCGGCCCGGGTCCATGGTGTAGACGCTTGCGGTGAACAGCCCGAGGAATGCGTGCTGGCCAACCACCCGACCCGAGGCGTCGAAGCAGCTGATGAGTACGTAATCCGGGTAGACGGCGCGGTGCACCCGCGAGCGCCGGGAAGACTTGAAGAACAGCATCTGTTCCCCGGGAGCGGCGATACCCTCTGCAATTTCCTGCGCGACCTCCTGCGGCCCGGACGACGGACGCCCGCGCAGGAGTCCCAGCCGCGAATCCTCCAGCGCGCACACCCGCGGCTCACCGCCGGCGTGATCCACCTGCAGCGCCTCGTAACCCAGGAACGTGAAATTCCCGTCGAGCATCCACTCGAGCAGAGCGCGATTCTCTGGCTGATCGGCCTGCGGAACCGGCAAGGAAAACGACGGGTACGCCTCGATCAGCTCCCTCACGCGGGCGGACATAGCATCGAAATCCGACACGACGCTGCGCACATCGCACAGCACGGAGCCGAGGGCGCACGCCAGTTCGGCCAGACGTGGTTCATCGCCGGCCCGCGAGATCTCGAGATACACCAGCGCCTCGCGACGGCGACTGCCACTCGCGGGCACGGAGGCCGGAAACACGCGGCAGAGCACATGGGCTTCATCGCGCTCGACCATCAGGTCTGAACTGGTGAGCAGGTGGATTCGGTGCTTGCGGCGGTCGAGCTCGAGTCGCAGCGACTCTGCGACGAAGGGCATGCCGTCGGTGAGCACCAGGACCGAGGTATGTGCGGAATTCCAGCCGTGCGTCACCGGCTCGGGGTTGAACACCAACACACCGGGCGAACCCGGTTCACGACGCTGCAGGTACTGCCAGACGAAGCAAATGACCGCCCGCACATCGGAAGGTCGACGCGCCTCGAGGTCCTCGATGTCCATGCCATCCAGCACATCTGCGGCGAAGGCCCGCAGTGCTGCGGGATCGTGAGATGCGTGATGACGATCGAATTCCCGGAGCAACAATCCGAGGTAGCGATCCTTGCTTGCGGAGTCGGTCATGGCGCGCGAATCCTGCTGTCCGGGCGCGGGTTCCGGGCCGTGGACAGGCCGCACCCGGGTCGCCGGCAGGATACTATGGAACCTCGGGGCGGGGCATGTGTCCAAGGCCCGCCAGTCATACGGGAAGCAATCCGAACGTGAGCGATACCAGCAAGGCTTTTGCCGAACTCGGGAACTGGCTGCGAGGCCGTGTGGTGGGTCAGGAGGCTCTGGTGGAGCGCTTGCTGATCGCCCTGCTCGCCGATGGCCACCTGTTGGTCGAGGGCGCTCCCGGCCTCGCCAAAACACGCGCCATACGCGAACTCGCACGTGCCATCGAGGGCGATTTCCAGCGCATCCAGTTCACGCCCGACCTGTTGCCCGGCGACATCACGGGGACCGAGATCTACCGGCCCGAGGATGGCAGCTTCCGCTTCCAGCGCGGACCGGTGTTCCACAACCTGGTACTCGCCGACGAGATCAACCGCGCACCCGCCAAGGTGCAGTCGGCACTGCTCGAGGCAATGGCCGAGCGGCAAGTGAGCGTGGGCGGTCTGACGCACGCGTTGCCGCCGCTGTTCCTGGTCATGGCCACCCAGAACCCCATCGAACAGGAAGGCACCTATCCCCTGCCGGAGGCGCAGCTCGATCGCTTCCTGCTGCACGTGCGGGTCGGTTATCCGGCGCGGGATGCGGAGCGCGAGATCCTGCGCATCGCGCGCAACGAAGCCGCTGGTGGCCCTGGAGAGGCTCCGCCCGGCATCAGCCAGACCGCGGTGTTTGCCGCCCGCCGCGAATTGCTCGACCTTCACATGGCCCCGGCGGTGGAGGAGTACCTGATTCAACTCGCGCTTGCGACGCGGGAGTCTCCCGCCCTTGCCCGCTGGCTCGAATACGGCGTCAGCCCGCGCGGCACCATCGCCCTCGATCGCTGCGCGCGCGCCCACGCCTGGCTCTCAGGACGTGATTTCGTCGGACCCGACGACGTACAGGCCGTACTGCACGATGTCTTCCGTCACCGCCTCATCCCGAGCTTCGATGCCGAGGCCGCCGGCAAGAGCACCGACTCGGTGATCGACGAACTGCTCGGCCTGGTGCCCGTGGGCTGAGCGCGGTGGTACGCCGGCACACGCCCACTCAGGGAGCGGCCGTCGCGAGCGGAGTGCGCTGCAGCCTGCAGGAACTCACGCTGCTCCGGGGGAGCGCAGCCGCCATAGATCTCGCGACTCCGCGCAGCGCCGCACGCGCGACCGGCAGCGGCGCACCCAGCCGCCAGCGTGGCCGCGGACTCGAGTTCGAGGAAGTACGGGCCTACGCACCAGGCGATGATGTGCGCACCATCGACTGGCGCGTGAGCGCCCGCACCGGTCGCGTCCACACCCGGCTCTTCCGTGCCGAGCGCGAGCGCCCGGTATACCTCCTGCTCGATCAGCGAAGTCCCATGTTCTTCGGCACGCGCTCCTGCATGAAATCCGTGCAGGCCGCGCATGCAGCGGCACTGCTCGCATGGGCCGCGCTTGCCGGCGGTGATCGCGTGGGCGGCATCGTGCTGGCCGGAAACGGTCACAGGGAAACGCGTCCCCGCCGCAGCCAGCGCGCGGTGCTCGAATTCCTGCGCCTGGCGAGCGAGGCAAACGAGCGTCTGGGTCCGGTCAGCACCGCTTCACAGGGCGAGCAGGACGCAGAATTGCGCACCGCTCTGGAGTCGCTGCGAAGGCTGGTCCGGCCGGGCGCACTGGTTCTTCTGATCAGCGATTTCCACGACTGGGATGCGCAATGCAGCGTGCAACTGCGGTTGCTCGCGCGCCATTGCGAGGTACACGGCGTGCGGGTGCACGATGTGATGGAGCAATCCCTGCCGTCCGCAGGCAAGGCGATGTTCAGCGACGGCAGGACGCAACTTCTTGCCGACACTTCCGCCCCGACGCTGCGCAATGCCTTTGCCCGGCAAGCCGGCGAGCGCGTGGGCCGTCTGGAGGAGGCGTTCCGGCTCGCCAAGGCAAGACTCACGCCTCTGCCCACCGGGGCCGCTGCAGGCAGCGTCCTCGGCCTGTGCTACGGGCGGCGACCCGGCGCATGAACGCAGACCCACTGGCCGCATTGAGACCCCTGCACCTGCCGGAAGCGGTGGGCTGGTGGCCGCCCGCGCCGCTGTGGTGGGTTCTGGCAGTGATCTGTCTGCTTGCGGTGTGCCTGATCGGCCGCGCGCTGCTTCGACATGCGCGGCGCAACCGCTACCGTCGCGCGGCACGCCGCGAACTTGCGGCAGCACTTCAAGAGGCCATCGCGACAGGCGATTCCCGCACGTTCGTCATGAGTGCCTCGTCGATACTGCGTCGCGCGGCACTCTGCCGCTATCCGCGCGCCGAGATCGCGCCGCTGCATGGCAAGGAATGGCTGCAATTCCTCGATCGCAGCGGACGTCTGACGGGTTTTTCAGAAGGGCCGGGGCAGGCGCTCGGACTGGCCGCGTACGGGCCTGCCGCGCAATGCGAACCCGCCGCGCTCGAGACGCTCTGTCGCCAGTGGCTCCGGAGGCACCGGTGATCGAATTCCAGTTGCCCTGGGTTGCACTGCTGCTGCCGTTTCCTTGGCTGTTGCGCCGTCTGTTGCCACCCGCCGCGGGGAGCGCACCCGGACTTTATTTTCCGGACACAAGCAAGCTCGATGGCTTGGCCTCGCAAACGGGAACGCCGGCCGCGCGGCGCTCGAGGGCCCTGCTCCTCTGGGCGATCTGGGCGCTTCTGCTGCTCGCTGCAGCAGGGCCACGATGGCTGGGCGATGAAGTCTCCATACCCGCTTCAGGGCGCGATCTGATGTTGGCGATGGATATCTCCGCCAGCATGGAAACCGCCGACCTTGAACTCGACGGACGCCCCGCAGACAGGCTGCAGGTGGTGAAAGCCGTGGCCGGCGAATTCCTGCGCCGCCGCGAAGGTGACAGGGTGGGACTGATCCTCTTCGGCTCGAGCGCACATCTGCAGGCGCCACTGAGTTTCGACCGCGCAACTGTCGGAAAACTGCTGCAGGAAGCGCAGATCGGCTTCGCCGGACGCAACACTGCCATCGGAGATGCGCTGGCGATTGCGGTAAAGCGCCTGCGCGACCGCCCCGAGTCAAGCAGGGTACTGATCCTGATGACGGATGGCGCCAATACCGCGGGCGAGATTCCGCCGCGCGAAGCGGCAGACCTGGCTGCGCGCTCGGGACTCAGGATCTACACCATCGGCATAGGCGCGGAGAGCATGGAATTGCCCGGCCTCCTGGGCGGCATGTTCGGCGCACGGCGCATCAACCCCTCGGCAGACCTCGACGAAGAGACACTCAGCTACATCGCCAGCAAAGGCGGGGGCCGCTATTTCCGTGCGCGGGATAGACAGGAGCTGGAGTCGATCTACGCGGAACTCGACCGTCTGGAACCAGTGGCACAGGACGCCGACACACGCAGGCCCATGACCTCGCTCGCGCACTGGCCACTGGCAGCGGCCTTCCTCGCAACAATCGCACTCGCGGCGCTCGCAGTGCTGCGGCGTCATCAGGTCGAAGGCACAACCGGAGGTCGCGCATGAGCGATGCACTCCAGGCCTTCCATTTCCTGCGTCCCTGGTGGCTGCTCGCGATGCTTCCGGCGTTGTGGCTCGCGCGTGCATGCCTGGCGCAGAACGCCGCCACGGCGGCATGGGCACGCGTGATCGAGCCCGCGCTGCTCGCCGCGCTTCTGCTGCCGCAGGCAGTGCGTCGCGGGCCGCTCCCTCTTGCCCTGCTTGCAGCAGGCTGGAGCCTTGCCGTGATCGGCCTCGCCGGGCCCGCATGGGAGCGCCTGCCGGAGCCCGTGCACCGCAGGGGCGATGCACTGGTGGTGGGGCTGGATCTCAGCGCGTCGATGCTGGCAGCGGATCTCTCCCCTACCCGCCTTGCGCGGGCACGTTTCAAGCTGAACGACCTGCTGGCGACGCGCCGCGACGCCTACACCGCGTTGCTCGCCTACGCTGGCGACGCGCATGTCGTCACGCCGCTGTCCGACGACACCGGCACCCTGAGTGCAATGTTGCCGGCGCTGGATCCAGGAATCATGCCCGTGCAAGGCAATGATCCGGTGGCGGCGCTGCGACTCGGGCTGGAACTGCTGCGCGGCGCTGGAGCGCAGGAGGGGCGCGTGCTGTTGGTGACGGACGCACTGGAGGAGGCGCAGGCGCGCAGAATGGCTGCGATGCTGGACGGCACTGGCGTATCGCTCGCCGTGCTTGCTGTGGGCACACGCGATGGCGCGCCTGTGCCGCTCGCCGAGGGCGGATTCGCGCGTGACCGCTCGGGCGGCATTGCCGTCCCGAGGCTCGATGTGGAGGGCATGCGGGCGGCGGCAGGCATCGCCGGCGCTGCATTCCACGAGATCAGCGTGGATGACTCGGACGTCCGGGCGCTGCTGCCGGAATCGCTCTCAGGAAAGGCCGATACACGGAAAGACGACAACCGTGTCTACGACCAGTGGCGCGACCGCGCTCCATGGGTTGCGCTGTGCCTGCTGCCATTGGCCGCGATCGGATTCCGGCGCGGCTGGTTGCTGCTGCTGCCGCTGTGCCTCGGACTGCAGGCACCGCGAGCAGAAGCGCTCGAGTGGCAGGACCTGTGGCTACGCAAGGACCAGCAGGGAGCTGCAGCGCTGGCAGCAGGTGACGCGGCGCGAGCAGCGAGCCTGTTCAACGACCCGGCGTGGAAGGGCAGCGCCCAGTACCAGGCCAGCGACTGGAGCGCCGCTGCCGAGTCCTTTGCCCGTTCGGAAGGCGCCGACGCCGACTACAACCGCGGCAATGCGCTGGCGCGTGCCGGCAAACTTCCCGAGGCCCTCGCCGCCTACGACGCCGCACTCAAGGCATCTCCCGGCATGCAGGACGCCGCAGCCAACCGCAAACTGGTCGAAGACCTGCTGCGCCAGCAGCAGTCCGCGCCGAAGGACCCCTCGTCTTCGCCCAAAAGCGGCGACGGCACATCCGGTGAGCAGCAGCAATCCGGCCAGCAAAACGGCAAGAGCCGGTCCGACAATTCCGGAAAATCCGACAACTCCGACCCGTCCGGCAAACCCGACAACTCCGGCAAGGGAGAGAAAGAACAGTCCGGTTCTGCAGCCAAGCCGTCCGCTGAGGACGCAGCCGGGTCTGAACAAAATGCCGACTCCCGCTCGCCGCAGGCGAAAGAGGAAGCCGGGGCATCCAGTAGCGCGCCGACGCCCGGCGAAGATGCCGGAGCACAGACCGCTGATGGCGCCGTGGAAGCAGATGGCGCCGCGAAGGAGCAGGATCAGGCGGTCGAGCAATGGCTTCGGCAGGTACCCGATGATCCGGGCGCGCTGCTGCGACGGAAGTTCGAGTACGAGGCACGGCAGCGGGCAGGAGGAGAGCGGCAGTGAGGGGAAGATGTTTTGTCTGGCTGGGCTGTGTGCTGGCCCTGATGGCGACTCATGCGCTGGCAGGCGTCAGCGCAGCGACCGATCGCAGCACCGTGAGCGTGACCGAAACATTCGAACTGCACATCAAGGTCGACGGGGCCATGAATGCCGATGAACCGGTGCTCGATCCCCTGCAGCAGGACTTCGAGATTCTCTCCACCAGCCGCAACCATCGCATCAGTCTGATCCAGGGACAGCGGGAGTCCTACACGGAGTGGGTGGTGGTGCTGCTGCCAAAGCGCAGCGGCACCCTTCGGATACCACCGGTCACCGTGGGCAGCGATACCACCGAGGCGCTGGACTTGAGCGTGACCGAGGACCTTTCGACCGGCAACACACCCTCCGGTGACGTGAGCCTCGAACTCACGACGGACGCAAGCGAGGTTCACGTGCAGCAGCAACTGCTCGTGACCGTACGACTGATGCACGGCGTGAACCTCGCTTCGGGCGCCACGCTAGAGGAGTTGGAAATTCCCGGTGCGGTGGTGCGAAAAATCGACGAGGGCAGCCACGAACAGCTGGTGGGCGGACGCCGTTTCGGCGTCTTCGAACGGCGTTATGCCGTGTTCCCGCAAAAGAGCGGCGAACTCGAACTGCCTGTGCTCCGATTCCGTGGCAGCACGGGCAGCGACTCCTGGTTCGACCGTTTCGATAACAGCGGCAGGCAACTGCGGCTGCAAACCGCCAGCCGCGTGCTCCGCATCCTGCCACCCGAGCAGGGGGCATCGCCCTGGATTCCGGCGGGCAACCTGAGCATTGTCGAAACCTGGGATCACAGCCCGGACTCGCTGCGCGCGGGCGAGTCGGCCACGCGCAGCATCACCATCACCGCAGAGGGGCTGACCGGTGCGCAGATCCCGCCCATCCCCGATCCCGACTTGCCGGGCCTGCGCTTCTACGCCGACAAACCGGAAATCAGTGATACCGCCTCAGCGACCGGGGTAACAGGCACTCGCGTCCAGCGAGTGGCCGTGATTGCGCAGCAGAGCGGGGACATCAACTTGCCGGAGCTGCGCGTGCGCTGGTGGGATACCGCCCACAACAGATTCGACGAAGCGGTAGTGCCGGCACGGAGCCTGCGCGTACTGCCCGGGGCAGGTGCACCCTCCCCCGCCGCCCCGCTCACAACGACCGGGCCCGAGCCGGCGACGGCTGCGCCAAACGCTGCGATATCAGACGCAGAGCCAACGCCTCCAGCGCTACCCGCGAGGGCACCGGTGGCATGGATGACAGCCACCGCCGCGAGCCTGTTGCTGGCGGTGTTCTTCGCAATACAGTGGATGCGCCTGCGCGGCGTGGCGAGGGTGGTCGAGACGGAGCGCGCGTCCCTGGTGCCGGAGGCGGAAAAACCCGCTTTTGCACGACTGGAAACAGCCTGTCAGGCGGCCGATGCGAGTGGTGCGTCAGCCGCGCTGCTCGATTGGGCCAGGGCGGCATTTCCGGAAGCATCAGCCCGGTCGCTCGCGGATCTTCGGGCCATCACTGGAGATCAGGCGATGGGAGCGGCGGTGGATGCCATGATGGCGAGCCGCTACGCCGTGGAAAAAAGCCCGTGGGACGGAAACACTCTCCTGTCTGTTGCAGCCAGACACCGCCCTGGCAGCGGACATCGGCAAGACGGGAAAACAGCCCTGCCGAAACTCTACGCCTGAGGGATCGCCTTCAGGCTCTGGTCCCGGCGAGGCGCGACTCCAGTTCCGTGCGTCCCTGCGAGCCCGCCATCACGACCACCACATGCCCCGGCTCGATACGGAAATCGCTGCCGGGATTGAAGATCCACTCCTCGCGAAAGCGCACCGCAAGCAGCAGATAACCCGCACCGCGCAGACGCAACTCGTCTACCGTTCTGGGCGCGAACCCTGGCGGCACCACGAACTCCTCCACCCTGAGCCCGCCCTCCGAGCGCAGCATTTCGTCGAGGAAATTGACGACGTTGGGGCGGATCATGGCCGAGGCGATGCGCATCCCGCCGGTGAAATCAGGCGAGATCACGTCATCGGCACCGGCCTTGCGCATCTTCGCGATATTGCGGACCTCGTGGGCACGCGCGATGACACGAACCCGCGGGTTCATCTGCCGCGCGGTGATGGTGATCATCAGGTTGCGCGAGTCGTCACCGGTAACGGCGAAGACACCGGCGGCGTCCATGACGTCTGCCGCTTCGAGGAGTGCGTCGTCGGATGCGTCGCCGTGCAGGAAGAGCAGGTCCTCGAAAGTGTCGCGGTTCTCGTCGAAACGGGCGGGGTTGGCATCGATGGCGACGAATTTCCGGCCTGTGACCTGCAGTTCGTAGGCTGTGTTTCGCCCGACACGACCGAAGCCGCAAACGATGTAGTGCCCGCTCAGCTTGCGGATGCGGTTTTCCATGCGACGTCTCCGAAGGGTCTGATCCAGGTCTTTCTCAAGGAAGAAGACCGACAGGCTGGTGAAAAGGAAGGTGAGTGCACCGAATCCGACGATGGCAATCAGGCCGGCGAAGATCCTCTCGCCCGTCGTATCGAGCCTGACGACCTCCCCGTACCCGACCGTGGAGATCGTGATAAGCGCCATATAAAGCGCATCGGACCACGTGGCATGGCGATCGCCCGCCTCGTGGAAACCCACTGTGGCAACGACCGTTACCAGCAACACCACGCCCGCTGCAGCGACGATGCGCCCCGTCAGCCGCGGCAGAGCGGAGTCGGCGCCGAGCGAGATTCCGAACTTGTGGCGGGAGTCGCGACCGTGGCCCGGCGGCCCCAAGGGATACTTCATATCAGGCTCCGGGGACAGCGAGGCTCTTGCTCACCACCTCGAAGCAGTCGGGCGAGAGGGCCGGCAGATCCCGCAGCGACTCGAGGGTGGATCGCATGGCCTCGGCATGCAGCGGGGCGTGGCGGCGCCAGCGTGTGAGCGGCGCCAGCAGGCGGGCTGCAACCTGCGGGTTCATCGGATCGAGCAGTGCCACCTGCTCGCCGAGGAAGCGGTATCCCGCGCCATCAACACGGTGGAAACCCGGTGCGTTTGCGCTGCAGAAAGCGCCGATCAGCGCCCGCACACGGTTGGGATTGCGCAGTTCGAAATCGGGGTGGCTGAGCAGCGCGCGCACATCGTCCAGGGTGTCGGCATGAGGGCGCTGCGCCTGCACGCTGAACCAGAGATTCAGGGCCAGTGCTTCCTTGCGCCATCGCTGCTCGAAATCACGCAGGATCGCCGGCGCTCCGCCAGCAGCAGGATCCGGATCGCCCTGCACCAGAGCCGTGAGTGCCGCCAGACGATCCGTCATGTTGACGGCCGTCAGGTACTGCTCTCTCGCCAATGCACGGCACTCGTCGTCGCCGAGCAAGGACAGGTAATGCAGGCAGGCATTGCGCAGGCTCCTGCGGCCAACCTGATCCGGGTCGACGCGGTAGTCGGCGTCCGGCGCGAGGCGCCTGTAGCAGGCGAGCAGCTCGGACCGCAGGCTAGCGGCGAGGGCCCGCCGCTCCGCCTGCCGCGCGGCGTGGATCGCCAGCGGATCGATGAGCTCGGCAAGTTCGCCGAGATAGGTTTCGGCAGGCAGCACCAGCATCTGCGCCACCGTGGCCGGATCGGCCGCCTCGTCACGCAACAATGCGCGGAAAGCACCTTCAAGACCGGCATCGGCGCCCGCGGCGCCCTGCCCGGCCACACGTGCCTGCAGGACACGCAGCGCGAGGGTCTGTCCTGCGTCCCACCGCGCGAAGCCGTCGCTGTCCAGGCGCATCAGGCGCTCAAGGTCCGAACTGCTGTAGTCGAAGCTGGACTTCACCGGCGCGGAGAACCCTCTCAGCAGACTGGGCACAGGGCGCTCGGGAATCCCGTGAAACACGAAAGTGCTTTCGGCTTGGGTCAGCTCCAGCACCTGCTCGGTGGCAGGAACACCACCGCCTGAAGCAAAGGAAATCTCGCCCGCACTGCCGACCAGTCCCAGACGAACGGGAATATGCATGGGCGCTTTGTACGGCTGCCCGGGGGTGGGCGGGCAAGACTGCGAGACGTGGAGGCGATAGCTGCCCGTCGATGGGTCGTAGTCGTCACGGAACGCCAGGTGCGGCGTTCCGGCTTGCGTGTACCAGAGCCTGAACTGCCCGAGGTCGCGACCACTCGCATCCTCCATGGCGCGCACGAAATCCTCCGTGGTCACCGCCTGCCCGTCGTGACGCTCGAAGTAGAGATCCGAACCGCGCCGGAAGGTGTCGGCTCCGATCAGCTCGCGGATCATGCGCACCAGTTCGGCGCCCTTCTCATAGACGGTGAGCGTGTAGAAATTGTTGATCTCGAGATAGGAGTCGGGACGCACGGGGTGCGCCATCGGGCCACCGTCCTCGGCAAACTGCGCAGTGCGCAGGAGCGCTACGTTCTCGATGCGGCGCACCACGCTCGCGCCCGTATCGGCAGAGAACTGCGCGTCGCGGAACACCGTGAAACCTTCCTTGAGACTCAACTGGAACCAGTCCCTGCAGGTGACGCGGTTGCCGGACCAGTTGTGGAAATACTCGTGTGCCACGATGCCCGCGATGCGCAGAAAACCCGCATCGGTCGTGATGTCCTGATGCGCCAGCACGCAGGAGGTGTTGAATACGTTCAGCCCCTTGTTCTCCATGGCCCCCATGTTGAAATCATCGACGGCGACGATCATGAAGATGTCGAGATCGTACTCGCGCCCGTAGACCTCCTCGTCCCAGCGCATCGACTGCTTGAGTGCCTCCATGCCGAAGGCACATTTGTCGAGGTCTTTGGCCTCCACGAATATCCGGAGTGCCACCTCGCGCCCGGAACGCGTGACGAAGCTGTCGTCGAGCGAGGCAAGATCACCCGCTACCAGCGCGAACAGGTAACTGGGTTTGGGGAAAGGATCCTCCCAGCGCACCCAGTGACGCCCGTCGGGGAGTTCACCACGGGCCGTTTCGTTGCCGTTCGAGAGCAGCACCGGAAAGCCCTCGCGCGGTGCCACGATCTCGGTGGTGAAACGTGCGAGGACGTCGGGCCGGTCAGGAAAAAACGTGATGCGCCGGAAGCCCTCTGGCTCGCATTGCGTGCAGAACATGCCGCGCGAGCGGTACAAACCCTCCAGAGCGGTGTTCTTGTGCGGCTCTATGCGCACCTCGCTCTCGAGGACGAACTGTGCCGGCACCGATGCGATCCGGAGGAGGTCGTCCTCGTGACGGAATTCGCCCGGCTGCAGCCTGCGGCCGTCGATCGACAGCGACTCGAGCACAAGGCCCTGCCCGTTCAGTTGCAGGCCGGCATCAAGGTTGTCGACTGCAGGATTGCGCCGCAGGGCGAGACGGCTGCGAACCAGCGTCGAGGTGTCGCCGAGTTCGAAGCGCAGTTCCACCGTATCGACCAGAAAGTCCGGAGGACGGTACTCCGACAAACGGGTGACGCGGGGCTGGGCGTCTTTCATGCGGCGTTCTCCTCTGCAGGCGTGACCGGCAACGGTGGCAGGCGGGCGGCGGGATCAGTCCGCGGCGCTGACCCTTACGTGATAGGACGTGAAATTGCGGACGTTAAACACCTGATTGCCGAACATCAGGTACTGGCCCTTGATGCCCGTCAGGCGACCCTCGATCACAGGGGTCTTGTCCAGATTCAGGGACTGCGGCTTGAGCGGATATTCCCTCACGGGATACTCGATGCTGGTGATGGCGGCATCGGGCAAGGTTTGCACGCTCGCCTCGCCGAACTGCAAACGCAGGTCTTCCAGCGCAGCGCGATGCGTATCAAGAAGCCGTGAGGCCTCTGCACGCAGATCAACGGGCGCTGCCGGACCACCGAGCATCAGACGCCAGTTGGTCTTGTCGGCCACGCTCTGGCCGAACAGGACCTCGGCGAGCCCCGAGAGCCGGCGCGTGGAAACGCGCAGCACGGGCAACGCCTCGATGGCGCCCTGATCGATCCACCGGGTTGGAACCTGCGTGGCCCGGGTAATGCCGACCTTGAGACCCGAGGAATTCGCCAGATACACGATGTGCGGCACCATGCATGCGCCCTGCGCCCACTCCGGCTCCCGGCAAGTACCGAGATGGAAGTGGCAGGTCTCGGGTTTGACGATGCAGCCGTCGCACTGCGCGAGGCGCTGGAAACAGGGGTAGCAATACCCCTGGCCGAAGCTGCGCTTGCTCTTGCGGCCGCAATGACAGCAGGTGATGACGCCGATGTACTCGATGCGAAGGGTGTTGCCGATGTGCGGCCCCAGAGGAAGCTCCACATCTCCCAGCGGCAAGGCGTAGGAAACAGGCGCTGCGAGCACGGAGCGCAGTTTGTCGAGTGGTCCACAGCCCAGTTCCATGGGCATCAGTGTCCGCGGTCGCGGATGATGCGGATGACCTCGGGCTCCGCGGGCGTGGCGCAGAGCTCGCCCTCGGCCTTGCTGCCACGATCGATGTGACCGACACGATCCTCGGGCGGCAGGTTCCGCGCCTCCCATGCGATCACGGCCTGCATGCAGAGTTCGCGCTGATCGGGACTCAGGCGGGTGCCATCAGGCCAGCGACCGATCTCCACGGCGCTGCGAAGCCCCTCGTGAACCTCAGGCGTCATCATCTGCAGGATGTTCTCGAAATCCATGCGCCTTGTCCTAGCTGCCCGCGGAATCACGCGGCGAGTATAACAAGGCAGCTCCGGCACCCAGTGCCATGCCCACCACCAGGCCCACCGCGTGCGCCGCGTTGGCAATGGCGCCAAAGCCCAGCGCCTCGACCACGCCGCTCATGCAGACCAGCAGCCACCCCAGCATGAAGCCGAGCAGCCCCGGCGGAAGCCGCGTGCGCGGATCTCCCGTGAAGCGCGTCCAGAGCCACAGATATCCCAGCAATCCGTAAATGACACCGGACATGCCACCGAACATCGCATCGTGGTCGGCGAGGAACTGGGCGATATTCCCGCCAGCACCTGCCAGAACCAGCAATGCACACATCGTGAGGGAACCGCGGGCCTGCTCCAGCCGGCGGCCCAGCTCCCACGTCCAGAGCATGTTGAATACGAGGTGCATCACACCGAAGTGCAGGAACACCGGCGTGAGCAGCCTCCAGTACTCGCCTCGCCCATAGGTGGCGACAGCGCTGTCGATGGCAATGCGCCCCGCCTCACGGTGGATGTCCGTGAAGGTGAGCCAGTGCAGCATCCCGAGACTTTCGTCCCCATAGACGAGCAGCGTCCCCAATACGCTCAGAAACACGGCGAGAGCCGTCACCGGCAAGGAACGAATGGTCCCCAATACAACGCTCCGGGGCGGAGCACCGGAGATGCGGTCCGCTGCGGTATCCAGCGTGCCGTCCATCCAGCGGCGGAAGTGATCGCGGGCGAGATGCGCGTGCGCTTGCGTACCCACGACCACGACTTGTCGTCCGTCTCCGGTATCGAAGACGCGATGTGGCACTTTCAAGGCCCAGAGGTGGGCACTGAAAGCGGCCAGTGCAGGACCGACGTCGGTTTCGATGGCCTTGATTGGCGGCACTCCCTGCTCCCCCGGCCTCAGTCGCTCAGGCCGCCCGCCCAACCGAGCTTGGCCCGGCAGATGGCGTAGAAGTTGTGCTCAACGGGGTGCAGAAGGCTCAGACGCTCGGGCTTTTTGTGGATACGGATCACGTCACCGGGAATCGCGCTGAAATTCAGTTGCCCGTCGCAGGTGATGCCCGGATGGAGGTCGTTGTGCTCCTTGATGAGGATCCGTACATGGCTGTTGCCATGGATAACCAGGGGCCGGCTGCCCAGAGAGTGCGGGAACATCGGGACCAGCACGAGCGCATCGAGGCCGGGATGCATGATCGGCCCGCCACCGGAAAGCGAATATGCCGTGCTTCCCGTCGGCGTGGAGACGATCAGGCCATCGGAGCGCTGGGTATAAACGAACTGATCTTCGATATGCAGATCGAATTCGATCATGCGCGCCGAGATACCAGAGGTAACGACTACGTCGTTAAGGGCGTCGCCGCGGGCCACGACGGTGTTGCCGCGCGTGACGAGCACGTCGAGCAGGAAGCGCGACTCGAGCACGAAATGCCCGGCAAGCACTGCCTCGAGTTGTTCCTCGAGATGCTGGGGCGAAATGTCGGTGAGGAAGCCAAGGCGGCCGCGGTTCACACCAAGCACGGGTACATCCTGACGCGCCAACGTGCGGGCGGCACCGAGCATGCTGCCATCCCCGCCGACCACAATCACAAGACCGCAGTCTGCGCCGATGGTCTCGCGGGAGCGCACTTCCTCGGCACCGGCGCCGATCCTCGCGGCGAGTTCCTCTTCGAGCAACACGCGACAGCCGCGCAGACGCAGGAACTCCCGGAGATGAGCCACGGTATCCAGGACCTCGGCGGCACCGAGGCGGCCCATAAGACCGATCGTCCCGAAACGCTGCAGCACTGCTTCGGGCTTCATGCCGTAACGTCCTGAAGAGAGGCGCTGCGCGGAACCTGCTTGTGGATGGGGCAACGATCCTGCAGGCCGGATGTGAATTCAGAGGGCTTGAGGATCTTCGGCACGGGTTTGGCGCAGGCTGCACCCCCGCCGGACGTTCCCTGGCAAACCGGATTCCCGTAGTGCAGAAGCCAGCGACGGTAGTGCTCCACCGCGACGTTGCACTTGGCGGCGACGTATGTGTCGGTTTCTTCGAGGAAGCGCGGGAGGTCTTCCATCGGGATCGTCATGTGGCCTGCTCCCGGTTGGAAGGTCACGAAATTGACGTTCTTGTCTTTGAGGGCGGCGAAGAAACTCTCGGCGCCGTCGTCCATCAGGCGGAGTTTATCCCGACGCAAGCCGGTGAGCTCGGTGCTCAAACTATGCACCTGCTCCTCCTGCCGGGAAAGCTCCGCACGCAGCCCGGCACGCTCGGCCTCGAAAGACCGCTCCTGGAGTGCGATTGACTGCTGCAGCTCGATCTCCCTCGCCGACAAACGGGCGACGGCAGCGGACTCCGCATCGAGTCGGGAGCGCAATGTTTCGAGCTCGTTCCGGAATCCTTCACTGGCGAGTTGCAGCGCTTGCGTACCTTGATCCCGCGCGGACTCGCGCTCGCCGAGCGCCTGCTGCGCTTCCGTCAGGCGCTGCCGCATCGCCACGATCTCGCGCTGGCTCTGATCCCGGATAAGGTTGATCTGGAGGTTGCTCTGCTGGATCAGGGCCAGCATCGCATCGGGGCTGCCTGCCGGGTTTTCCGGAAGGGACTGGAGAGTCGCGGCGGGAGCGTGGTCTCCCGCTGGCGCGGCACCATCAGGGGCGGTCGGGGCGTATTCAAGGCTGTCGTCCAGCCCAAGACGATTCATCCCGAGGCGGTCACGCATGCGCTCTATCGTGCTGCCACCGGGCCCCTGCTCGACATCCCACAGCGCGCGCTCCCATCCGGGAAGCGGACACTGGCTGCGGCTGGCAAGCCGCACACCGTTTGACCTTGACTCGGTGCTGCGCTCGGTAGCCTCCGCAAGCTGTCGCAACGGGAGGTTCCAGCGCTGCTCCGGAAAACCGTCCGGATCAAAGGGGATCAGGAAAAGCACGACCACCGATGGCTGCAGCCCCCGCTCGAGCCTCACATAGGCTGCGCGCATTTCTTTGCCTGCGAAATCACGGATCGGTACGACACAGTCGAGCAATGCCTCGAACTCCGCGTACAGCATCTCGTGCGAAATCTCTGCTCCGGCAAAGAACAGGATCGCCTCATGGGACTGTTGCGACGATTTCTGGGAGATGCTCATTCACCATTTCCTGCGCCGCCCGCACGCATGAACCCGGAATCCGGTATCAAACGGGCACGGACGGTCGAATGGTATCAGGAGGCAGCGCCCGGAAGGTGTGACTCAGCGCAAGACTCGTCGCGCTGCTGCGGGTGTCAGCACCTCGAGCAGGCGCGGATCGAGTTCAAGGGCGTTGCGCAGGCAATCCAGCGCCTCACGGGCGCGGAGCACGCCGGGAGATGGCATCGATATGCACACCGCCAGCGATGCATCGCAGTCTTCGATGAGACGCTCCGTGGAAGGCTGCGCGTGGCGTGGCGATGGCCCGGCGGGGAAGCTCGCAAGATACCCGCGCTTGTAGATGGTCCTGATGAAGGGGCTGAGAGCGCCGTTGGCGGCGCGACGCAGCACCGACACGGCACGCCGCACGGCCTCGTCGGACACCACATGCCCCTGCCACACGATATCCACCAGCCGATCATGGCTGTGGACCTCATCAGGATTCAGAAGGAAAAACTCCAGCAAATCCGAAACACGCGGCTCAAGCACATCTCGCTCGGCGCCTCGCGCCAGACTGCAGGTGCCGGGCTCGAACACCCAATCGCCAAAGCAGATTTGCCGCATACCCATGGAGGGAACCTTCACCGAAACACCACATGGGCATGATGCCCCTTTGCTGGAGTCGAAGAATCCGTGCGCGCGCGTATCCGGGTGTAACGAATAGATCACGACGACCTCACCATTCGCTCCGGCACCCGAGGATACGACCGTGTTCCGATGCGTATGCATCCGTCCTGTCGCGGCGAATCAATGTCCGCACAAAACAGTCCGGAGCAAATCAGCACAACGAAGGAGAGCGGTACATGAAGACACAACGGGAAGCTGGCATGAGATGGGTGCTGGCAGGCGCTTTGGCCGCACTTGCGAGTGCAGGGGCCACAAATCTGCACGCCGCGCAGGACGAGCTTCAGGTGACCAAGCCACGCGCGACAGCAGCTGTCGCTTCACACAGCCCGCGCGCCGGCGCCGAATCGAGATCCGTAACAGTGACCTTCGGAGATCTCGACCTGCGCTCCGCCGCGGGAGTGAAGACTCTTTACACGCGGCTGAAAACCGCATCACGCACGGTGTGCTCACCCGCAGCGTCCCGCGATCTGGCCGCACACCGCGACTGGGCAATCTGTTACTCGAGCGCACTCGACACCGCTGTGGCGGAAACACGGTCAGACCCGGTTGCAATGCTGCACACCGAACGCACGGGGCGGGTGCTCACGCCTGAGGTCGCATCCAGCAAATAGTTGACGGGAAGTGCAGTCGGCTCCCGGGAGAGCCGACTGCGGCCGCCAGATTCGCCGCCACCGCCTGCCTGCCCGATCCGGCGACATTCGCCTTCGCGTCCATGCCCCCCCGACAACCCGGTCAAAATCTCCGACGATGGTCAGCCCCTCGCCCTCGAGGGTGAACACACATAAGACTTCTTCGACCGTCGGGAGCACCGGCGACCGCTTGGCGCTGGGTTTTCAAAGGTCATGATCAGGACAGGTTGCAGCAGCCCTGCTGCTGGCTTCGAGCCTCCCTGACTGCACGTTTACCGCAGGGATGAGACAGCTGTCGGCATTACCGCATACAACGGCAACTGTGAGCGCGAGGCTCTCTGTTGACAGCAATGGCGCGACATGAGGCTTGGGCAGGAATCGCAAAGGTGGAATTGCAACCACTCCAGAAACAAAAAACCCGCCATTACAGCGGGTTTGATGTCGAGATTGGCGGAGCGGACGGGACTCGAACCCGCGACCCCCGGCGTGACAGGCCGGTATTCTAACCGACTGAACTACCGCTCCTGGAAACGCATTCCGCAGTGGTGGGTGGTGACGGGATCGAACCGCCGACCCCCTGCTTGTAAGGCAGGTGCTCTACCAGCTGAGCTAACCACCCCTCGCGGAGAAGCGCGCATTGTACTGATTTGAAGCCACGTGTCAAAAACTAATTCGCTAAAAATCCCGACTGGAGCCTACACATCCACACCGAGCTGTCTTCGACAGAAAAAACCACGCTTGAACATATCTTTTCCACACACCGGTCGATGGGCTCGGAAAATCAGAATCTCGAATCGACTTTCGCCTCTGCCGGAATAAAGCCACCTAACGTTATGATTTCAAAAAGCCTGGATCACACCAACTGAATCCTGCAGAGATCAAGGCAGCTAGGCCTGCCGTCGGAAGCAAGCAGATACCACACTAAATCCACAACATTATCCACAGGTCTGTGCAGAGCCGGACTCAACTGCGATCACGCATCCACACGAGAAGATCGTCGTCGGTCATGGGCTTGCCAATGAGATAGCCCTGAGCCGAATCGCAACCGAGGACGCGGAACAAATCCAGTGTCGGCTCGTCTTCGATACCGACTGCCACAACACGCATGCCAAAACCGTGCGCCAAGGCAATCAGGTGTTCGCAAAGCAAGCGGTCGGCCGGGCTACGCGCCGCTGTTGCCACGAGCTTGCGATCGATTTTTATCTCGTCCACCGCAAGCGTCTTGAACTGGGAGAGGGAGCAAACACCGGTGCCGAAGTGATCGATCGAAATGCGTATACCCGCATCACGAAGGGGCTTCAGTTGCCGCTCACATGCCTCCGCGCCACGGGCCAAAGCGGCCTCGGAGATTTCCACGGTGAGAGCATCGGGCGGCACGCTCCAGATGCGCAGCGCCGCATTCAAGGTGTCGAGAACCTCGGGCAAGGCCAGAGCGACAGAGGAGACATTGACCGAGACCCCGAGCTCAGGCCACTTGCGAGCCTGACGCAAGGCTGTGTTCAGCGACCAGCGCGCGAGCTCGGCACTCCTTCCGCCCTGCTCGATGGCCGGCACCAGCCGCTCGGGGCCAACCAAG
The DNA here is from genome assembly GCA_903928015.1 of uncultured Gammaproteobacteria bacterium. Classification (GTDB taxonomy): domain Bacteria; phylum Pseudomonadota; class Gammaproteobacteria; order Pseudomonadales; family UBA5518; genus UBA5518. The sequence goes on from CAIYPF010000030.1 coordinate 87,523, forward strand.
GCGCCGCTTTGCTGGAGCCAGCGCAGGAACGCCTCGGGTCGCTCGGTGGACCCGTCTGCAATGGCAATTCTCGGCTGATACCAGAACTGGAGTTCGTTGCTGGCGAGGGCGTCCCCCAGTTCGATCTCCTGCTTCCACTGGGACCTCTGACGCTGCAACTCGTCAGGCTCATGGACTGCATACGCTACGTTCTGCCCCTTGGCGGCACGCAAGGCCTGCTCGGCAAGGAAATACAGATTCTCGGCGTTCCTTGCGTCCTCGGGGAAAGCCGCGAGCCCCACCTGCACGTCAAACGCGACCTCTTGTCCAGCCACGAGCACAGTCTCGGCTGCGGTGCGAACGATCCTGCTGCCGATAAGAGGCAGGAGCTCGGGGCTCGCAATCCCGGAAAAAATGACTGCGAACTGCTTGCCTCCCACCCGACGGGCGACGGGGCTCTTGCGCGAAATGCCGGCCAGCCGCTCAGCCACCTCGGCGATGACGTGATCTCCGGTGGCGAAACCGTAAATGCCGTTGATGCGGTTGAAATCGCGGATATCCAGGATGGCCAAACCCAGAATGGATCCGTCTGACCTGGCAAGATCGAGTTGATCGTCGAGGGCTGCGAGAAAGCCCTCCCGGTCAATCAGCGTTGGCACCACGTTCGCTCCCGGAGCTTTTGTTCAGATGGTCAGAAAACAAGCGATTCGATATCGACACCATATGCCCCCGGCTCCAGGCTGGTGATGATTTCGAGCGGCTGTCCGTCGTCGTCATGGGTGACCGCCCGCATATCAAGTGGACGGGGATCGCGGAGAGGTACCTTGTTGCGGTCGAGCAACACCAGAAGCTGCGGACGCAGCCGGCGCGTCCGGTACTCGGCCAGCACCATACCCACTTCCCCGCTCGAGAGTTCTACCAAGGTTCCCGCCGGGTAAATGCCGATTGCCTGGATGAATTCCTCGATAAGCTCGGCCTGAAAATCGATGTCACGCCAGGCATAGAGTTTTTTCACCGCATGACTGGGCGACATGGGCTCGGCATAAGGCCTGCGACTGGTGATGGCGTCGTAGCAATCGACAATGCCGGCTATCCGGGCCATGACGGGGATGTCGTCGCCCTTGAGGCCATGCGGATAGCCGTGACCGCCATGGCGTTCGTGGTGGAACTCGACCATCTCGGTGACGCTGCGGTTGAGCACACCAGTGTTGCCGAGCATCTCCATGCCGAATGCAACGTGCGACTTGAGCAGTTCGTATTCACCGCGACTCAGGCGCTCCTTCTTTTTCAGCAATTCGGCAGGGATGCGCAGTTTGCCCACGTCGAAGAGCAACGCCCCGAGGGCAAGACGCTGCAGATCAACCTTGGGCAGACCCAGCTGCCGCCCCAAAGCCACCGCCCAGATCGAGGCGCCGACCGAATGCCGGTAGGTGTAGCTGTCCTCCGTCTTCATTCGGGCAAGCCACACACAGGCATCAGGATTGCGGATCACGCTCTCGACCATCGGGTTGACTGATGCGCGTATCCCGGAAACGTTGAGTACGTTGCTCCTGCTGTACTCATCGAACATCGCATCGACAGCGCCGGAGAGCTCCGCATGCACCGATTTGGCGACTGTCATTTCGCTCTGGATACCACCCGCTGCGTCGTCGTACTTCTTGAGTTTCCGATGAGGGAACAACAGGGCGCTGGCATTGGCAACGCGTGACTTGAACTTGAGCGCTACGGAGGCTTCCTGCTCAGACCTGGCGGCGATGATCTGACGGGGCTGGCCTGAAATGACGCGGGCATTGCTGTGGTCCGTACTGGTCCGGCTCTGATACACGTCGATGTAGACGTGCTTGCAATGCCGCTCCAATTCCACGATGTCCTGTGGGCTGGTGATGTAGAAACCCTGGAGGAGAAACGGGGTCTGGGACCAGGGTTTGTCGAGAGCCGAGACGTACATCCCTATCTCCAGATCTCCCACCAGGATCTCGACGGACTCAAGCGAGGTCATGCACTCTCCTCCGGATTTCCACTACGCGACATCTCCGATGCGGATTCGTTGTCCGGATTCTAGATCATCGCCGCCCCAGCGGCGCGAAGCCTCAATGACTTGCACGACGATTTCCCAGTTCTTCAAGAAACTCGATACGGAAACTGATGGCCCACACGGGTTCCCTGGGCTCATCAACGCCCTCGCGCCGCCAGAGGTGAGCGGGTTCTGCCTCGACGAAGATCCAGGGGCGGAAAACGTTGCGCCGATAGCGAAGCCCGATGGCATAGGCTTCGGTTCGGGACGAAGGGTCGGTCTGTCCGGAGACTGCAGCAAAATAACTCAAAGCCTCTTTGGGGTTGATCTGCTTCAGATAGCTGAGCCTGGTACCCCACTCGGCACCGTCGGTCTCCTCCCCATACTCCATGTCTGATGTGAATCGAAGCAGCCGGTTCTCGCCCAGTCGGTAATCGATATCTCCCCGGCTGATGGTGCCTGCGCCATCGCCTTCCTTCAGGTAGAGCCGCTCGGTGAGCCGCAATCTCAGGCGCTCACCCAAAGGCCGCACATAGCGGTATCGCAGGCCAGCCCGAAAATCGAGCGAGGCGTTGGTACCGATCGAGAAATCAAGCCGCGAACGGGCGTAGTCCAGAACTCTGTACTGGATGCCAACGTCCCCTTCGGCCGAGGCGGTGGGAGGGAGCACATCGTTGCGGTAGTCGTTTTCCTCGCCGAAGACGACACTGACGCGGCGATTGAGCCTGGGAAGGTCGACCTTGCCACGCAGGCGCAACCGCGTCTCGCTGCCGTCATCCTCGCTCCACTGGTACTCGCTGACGAGGCGCAGCACGGAATCCGCTGATTCCCGCTCCGAATCCGCCTCACCGAAAAACGAATCAAAGCGCTGGGCGAGACTGTCTGTGGTGCCGGTGACGTAGTCGTAGGAACTGTCGATCCAAGAATGCTCCCGGGTTTCAGGCGGCGTCTGGGCTGCCACCGGGAAGCACAAAGCGATTGCGATGGCGCCCCACGGCACGCACCGCAAGGGGCTCATGCGCCCGCCGCCCTATGATCCGCGGGCATAGTGCCTGCTGAAAACATCCACGAAACGATCCATCTCGGCCTTGGGCAGGCGATTGATACCAGCTGCAGCCTTGCGGCCACCACCTGTAGGGAACTGTCTGCAAATATCGTCGGCACCTGTACGGTTCGTGAGCGGCGCGCGAACGCTGACAAGGAAATCACCACCGTCGATTTCGGTGAGCACTGCGTGCGCGCGAGCAGGATGCAGGTTGACCAGATCATTGCTGAACACACCGCTGACACGCCGCGCCCATGCCTCGTCAGGCAGGAGTAAAACTGCCGAGGCGTCCGAAGCATGTACCGGGAGCAGGGATGCCGCACGAGCCATGTCCTCGCCGTAGCCCGATTCCAGATTACTGAAGGTATCACGGTCGGCGGCGATGAAATCGAAGGGGCTGACGAATCGACTTACGCGACGGAACAGCTCATCCGGCGCAAAATGCAGATCCTCGACCGCAGGACCGTAACCGTTGTAGTTGATAAGGGTACCCAATTGCTCGGCCTGCAGCAGTTGATTCTCGTCAAGGCCGAGCGTCGCAGCCGCGGCCCGTGCGCTCCCTGCAAGGTTGTCCCCGAAAGCACCGACGACAGCCCATGCAGCATGTGCACCTTTGAGGTAGCCGTTCACGAGCAAACTTGTGCACACCTCTGGCGCAGTGTTGATCAATGCATGCAGGCGCGGGTGATCGAGCGGCTCGTCCCCGGGATGATGATGATCGGCGTAGAAAACATCCGCGCCAGCCGCGAGCAGACGCTCGAGATCCGTACGGTTCTTCTCCATGGCAACGTCCAGCACCGTGATGCGATCACCATTGGCACCCGGCACCTGGCGGAGCAGGTCTATGTCTCGCTTGACCCCAGTCACCAATACAGCGTTACGGGGTTCGGCAAGCCGCAATTGGACGAGCGAGCAAATTCCGTCGGCATCGCCATTGAAAACATCGTAATCGGCCATGGACAAGGGTTCCTCGAAAAACAATGAAGATGAGATCGGACATGCGGGAAGTGCGGAAAGCCGAACCGCCGGAGTGCATTTCAACGCCCGCCGGCAAGGGCCCCTTCTGCAGGAAGTGTAGCCGGATTCGGGAGGCTGTAATGCTTGAGCGGATGAGCTCGGAAAAACGGAAAGGGCCGCGGACAGGCCTGGATCCGGTCTGCCGCGGCCCGAGCATTGATGCTCAGAGCGCGATCATGGGACGCAGTTGCTCCATGGTCTTGGCACCGATGCCCCGCACGTTCACGAGATCATCAACGGACTTGAAAGGCCCGTTCTCCTTGCGGTAGGCCACGATAGCCTCTGCCTTGCTTTGGCCAATGCCCCGGAGGGACTGGGCCAAGGTGGCGGCATCGGCCGTGTTGATGTTCACGGGGCGGGTGAGTTCGGTACCCGCGGCCGGGCGCGCCTCGGGCGCTACGGCTGCGTGAGCGACAGGCAGGACCAGAAGTGTGGATCCGAGCAGACAAGCCTTGAGAAAACGCGTGGCGTTCATGGTCATCCTCCTTGAGATGATGCAGTGGAAACGGTGCCTCCATGGCACCGGAGATCACGCTAGCACAGGGCTAGGGAAGATTTCTGTAGGACATTTCGGACAGTATCGACAGCACTGCGGCGGCCGGGTCCGGGGCCGCCGTGACGGGGCGGCCGATGACAAGGAAATCGCTTCCTGCCTCCATTGCCTCGCGGGGCCCTACCGTGCGGCGCTGGTCTCCCGAATCGCTTCCCGCCGGTCGGATGCCAGGAGTTACCAGCACGGGAGCTGCTCCAAGAGATTCCCTGATCGCAGTAACCTCCCGCGCGGAGCACACCAATCCATCGAGCCCGGACTCCACGCTGAGCGCGGCCAGACGCAGTACCTGCTTCTCGAGGGGGTCGCTTACGCCCGTTTCTGCAAGATCGGCGGCGTCCATGCTGGTCAGGACCGTCACGGCCGTGAGCAATGGCACTCCCGGACCGGGGCTACCCAAGGCCTCTCGAGCCGCCTGCATCATCCGCCTCCCTCCGGAAGCATGGACATTGACCATCCAGACGCCAAGCGCGGCAGCTGCACGAACAGCGCCGGCAACCGTGTTGGGAATATCGTGGAACTTGAGATCGAGGAAAACCTCGAAGCCCAGACCAGAAAGCGCGCGGACCAGATCGGGACCCGCAGCTATGAAAAGTTCCTTGCCGACTTTCAGCCTGCAGAGCGCAGGGTCAAGACGGGCAGACATCGCGAGCGCAGCATCCGCATCCGGATAATCCAGCGCGACGATCAGACTGGGACCCTGACGAGAGTTCGCAGGGATCACATCCGCCGCCCTCGCCACAGGGCAAGGCTGGATGCAAGCAAGCCGCCGATACCTCCCGACACAAAAGCCCCGAGCACCCAGGCGCCGACAGGGGCAGCAGGAAGTCGGAACAAAACGAAGTCAAGCGTCACGGCAGCAGGGTTGGAGAGGCAGAAGAGCAATCCCCAGCCGCCGACGAGCACTGCGAAAAGAACGGAGAGAAACATGCCGAATCGTTTCACGGGAAAGCAGGTCTCAGCCCGTGATTTCCTGATGGGCGTTCTGGTTGACCCGCTCGCGCATTTCCTTGCCGGGCTTGAAGTAAGGCACGTATTTGCCCGAGAGATCCACTGCGTCGCCCGTCTTCGGGTTGCGACCGCGGCGCGGCTCCCGATAGTGCAGGGAAAAGCTGCCGAAACCCCGGATCTCGATACGTTCGCCGAGCGAAAGGCTGTTCGCCATGTACTCGATCATCATCTTCACGGCCAATTCCACATCCTTCGGAGGCAGTTGCTTCTGCTCCAGGGAGATGCGTTCGATGAGCTCGGATTTTGTCATGATTAACCTCCTGTTTTTATTGAAAAAACAGACGGGCGGATCATAGCCCAGAATACCGGAACCGTCTAACCCCGGGCGCCGGGGCAAGGTGGAGGGTTCCCGCAAACGAAAACGGGGCCTTTCGGCCCCGTGTCGCGCCAACCGGAGAAGCGATTACTCGCGGCCGCGGTTGCTCATCTGCGCCTTGATCAGGTCGCCGATAGTGGTGGGAGCATTCTCCGGCTCCTGCTCGCGCAGGGCCTTCATTGCTTCCTTCTCGTCCTGAACATCCTTGGCTTTGATGGAGAGGCCAATCGCGCGGTTCTTGCGATCCACGTTGATGATCTTGGCCTCGACCTCGTCGCCCACCGCCATCACATTGCGAGCATCTTCTACGCGGTCACGGCTGATCTCGGAGGCCTTGAGCACGCCCTGTACATCGTCGGCGAGCTGGATCAGTACCGCCTTAGCATCGATCTCGACGACTTTGCCGACCACGATCGAACCCTTGTCATGGATCGTCACGAAGCTGGTGAAAGGGTCGCCTTCCATCTGCTTGACGCCGAGCGAGATGCGCTCGCGCTCGGGGTCGATCGCCAGGATGATGGTCTCGACCTCATCGCCCTTCTTGTAGTTGCGCACGGCTTCTTCGCCAGTCTCGTGCCACGAGATGTCGGAGAGGTGAACCAGTCCGTCGATGTTGCCGTCCAACCCGATGAACAGGCCGAAATCGGTGATCGACTTGATGCGACCCTTGATGCGCTCGCCCTTGGCGTGTGCCGCGGCGAAAACATCCCAGGGATTCTCGGTGCACTGCTTCATGCCGAGCGAGATACGGCGGCGGTCCTCGTCGATGTCGAGGATCATGACATCGATCTCGTCGCCAACCTGCACCACCTTGGAGGGGTGGATGTTCTTGTTGGTCCAGTCCATCTCGGAGACGTGCACCAGACCTTCGACGCCCTGCTCGAGTTCCGCAAAGCAGCCGTAGTCGGTGAGGTTGGTGACACGGGCGCGCAGACGGGTTTTCTCCGGGTAGCGCTCCTTGATGCTGACCCAGGGATCGGATCCGAGTTGCTTGAGGCCGAGGGAGACGCGGTTGGTCTCGCGGTCGAACTTGAGGACCTTGACCTCGATTTCGTCGCCGACCTTGACCACTTCGCTCGGGTGCTTGATGCGGCGCCAGGCCATATCGGTGATGTGCAGCAGGCCATCGACACCGCCGAGATCGACGAAAGCGCCGTAGTCGGTAAGGTTCTTGACCACGCCCTTGAGGACAGCAGCTTCCTGCAGGCTCGAGAGGAGATGCTCCCGCTCTGCACTGTTGGCCTGCTCGAGTACCGCACGGCGCGAGACGACGATGTTGTTGCGCTTCTGGTCGAGCTTGATGACCTTGAACTCGAGGTTCTGGCCCTCGAGATGCAGGGTGTCGCGGACCGGACGCACGTCGACGAGAGAGCCGGGGAGGAAGGCGCGGATGCCGTGGATGTCGACAGTGAAGCCGCCCTTGACCTTGCCGTTGATGATGCCCTTGACCACCTCTCCGCCCTCGAAGCTGCCTTCGAGGCTCTTCCAGGTTTCTGCGCGGCGGGCCTTCTCGCGGGAGAGGCGGGTTGCACCGTCGCCGTCTTCGATGGCTTCCAGGGCTACCTGGACCTCGTCACCGATCTCGAGGTGGAACTTGCCGTCGTCATCGAGGAACTGGCTGCGGGGAATCATTCCCTCTGACTTGAGGCCGGCGTGAACCGTGACCCACTCGCCGTCGATATCGATCACGACTCCCGAGATGATGGAGCCAACGTCCATCTCTACGGTCTTCAGGCTCTCTTCGAATAGTTGTGCAAAACTCTCGCTCATTGCGTCGATCCTGCTGCGGCTTTGCCGCAATTTTTTTTCCGATCCTTCGTCCCAGCCGGCGAAGGGGCAGAACAAGAAAAGCCGAAAACCGGGCGTGCTGGTCCGAACCCGGTCTCCGACACCATGACGGATGGCACGTGCGCCACCCCGACAATCCTTGGCAGTCTCAGGCGAGACCACGCTCCCGTGCGAGGCGCAACAAGTGTTCGAAAACCTCCTTGATGCCCAAGCCCGTCGTATCGAGCAACACAGCCTCAGGGGACGGCCGCAAGGGCGAGACGGCACGCTCGGTGTCCCGGCGGTCTCGCGCTTCGATGTCCGAAACGAGGCGCGGCAGGCTAACAGTGTCACCCTTGGCGATCAACTGCCGGTAACGCCGGGCTGCCCGCTCACTGGCACTGGCAGTCAAAAATACCTTCAGTTCCGCGTCAGGGAAGACTTCGGTCCCCATGTCACGCCCATCGGCAACAAGGCCCGGCTGGATCCGGAAGGCACGCTGGCGCGCGAGCAGGGCCGCGCGTACGGCTCCGACCGCCGCGACCTGTGATGCAAGCGCTCCGACCTCTTCGCTGCGCACCGCCTGCGTGACATCGTCACCCTCGAGCACGATGCGCAACTCTCCCCCCTCGTCGTCGCCAGGCTCGAACTGCACGTCCAGATGTCCGGCGAGGACTTCAAGTGCAGGATGGTTGTCCATGTCAACGCCGTGATTGCGGGCAGCGAGGCCCACAAGCCGGTAGAGGGCACCGCTGTCGAGCAGGCTCCAGCCAAGGGTCCGGGCCAGCAGACGGCAGACCGTGCCTTTGCCCGAGCCGCTGGGCCCATCGATCGTGATGACAGGGACACTCATCCGCGGCTGCTTCATGGACCCGTTCCGGAGGGCACGCTGCGCTCCTCGACCGTCAGTCCGACAGAGGCGGCAAGCGGTCGGAAACCCGGAAAGGAAGTCGCCACGTTCGCGCAGTCGGAAATGGTGATCGCATCCGTTGCGCGGAGCGAGGCAACACTGAACGCCATGGCGATGCGATGGTCCCCGCAACTGTCCACGGATCCGCCAGCCAGCGAGGCCCTGCCGCAGATGCGGATCCCGTCCGGGAATGTCTCGAGTTCAACGCCAAGCGCGCGCAAGCCCGAGGCCATCACCTCGATCCGGTCGCTTTCCTTGACGCGCAGTTCCTCTGCGCCGCGCAGCAGCGTCTCGCCTTCGGCGCAGGCTGCCGCAACGAACAGAACCGGGAATTCGTCGATCGCCAACGGGACCAGGTCGACAGGGATTTCGATGCCCCGCAAGGCTGCACCACGGACGCGCAGATCGGCCACCGGCTCACCACCGGATTCGCGCTCCGACACCACCTCGATGGATGCCCCCATCAGGCGCAGGATGCCAATGACACCTGTTCGGGTGGGATTGATCCCGACGTCCTTCAAAAGCACGTCCGAACCCCGGGCGATGCTGGCAGCCACAAGGAAGAAAGCGGCGGAAGAGATATCAGCCGGAACCTGGATGTCGGCGGCCACAAGACGGCCACCGCCCTGCAACTGCGCGAGCGAACCCTCGCGACGGACCTTGTAGCCGAATCCCGACAGCATCCGCTCCGTATGGTCTCGCGTGGGTGCCGGCTCGACTACGGTAGTGGTGCCCTCAGCGTAAAGCCCGGCCAGCAGCAACGAGGACTTCACCTGCGCGCTTGCCACAGGCATGCGGTAATCGATCCCATGCAGTGCCGCGCCGCCATGGATGAGTAGCGGCGGGCGGCCACCCTCTGCTGTATCTATGCGCGCACCCATTTGCCGCAAGGGATCGGCGACCCGCGCCATGGGGCGACGGGTGAGGGATGAATCCCCGATCAGGCGAGTATCGAAGGACTGCCCGCTCAACAGCCCCGCGAGGAGTCGCATCGAGGTGCCGGAATTGCCAAGGTCGAGGTCTCCCGCAGGAACCCGGAGCCCGTGCAGGCCGACACCGTGGACACTGACGCGCCCTGCCGATGGCCTGTCGATGCGAACGCCCATCGCACGGAATGCTGCGAGTGTTGCGAGGCTGTCCTCGCCTTCGAGAAAGCCCTCGACCTCGGTCACACCCTCGGCGATCGAGCCGAGCATGATCGATCGATGGGAAATGGATTTGTCGCCCGCGACGCGGATCTCGCCCCGGAGGGACCCTCCGCCGCTTGCGATGAAATCCGTTCGATGTGCGGTCATGCGCCCTCCCCGGGCTCGGCGGATGGATCATGGGCTGCCGTGACGAGTGTTTGCAGATAGCGGCCGCGCACGCCATTTGCCGCGGAAAACGCAGCGTGCAGGCGCTCGCCATCCGAGAACTCGACAGCGCCGCGCAACTCCGACAGCCCTTTCGCGAACTCGTCGATCGCGTCGAGCAACGCCGAGCGGTTGGCAAGAGAAATGTCACGCCACATCACGGGGTCGCTGGAGGCGATGCGGGTGAAATCGCGGAATCCGCCGGCGGCGAAGCGGAAAATGTCCTCGCTCGCGTCCTGGCGCGACAGCACGTTCACGAGAGTGAAAGCGAGTGCGTGCGGGAGATGACTGGTGAACGCGAGCAGCCGGTCGTGCTCGTGGGCACCCATGCATACCACGCTGGCACCGGCCAGAGTCCACAACTGCCTGACGCAGTCCAGCGCCTGCTCCGCACTGCCCTCATGGGGCGTGAGAATGACCCGGTGATCCCGGAACAAACCAGGGCTCGCCGCCTCAACGCCAGATCGCTCCGAACCGGCGATGGGGTGCCCCGGCACCAGACCGGCTGGCAGTTCACCGAAGACCCTCCGGGCCGCATCCAGCACGCTGCCTTTGACGCTGGCGACATCGGTGATGAATACGCCACGCGGCGCATGCTCGCGCACCGCCGACAACACGGATTCGACAGCCAGCGTGGGCACGGCGACGACCACCAGCCCGACTCCGGAAAGAGCCTCCGCGAGCACCGGCGAAACCGAATCGACCAGACCGAGCTCAAGCGCCCGCGCACGCGTAGCCGCATCGCTGTCGAAACCACGCACTTCGCCCGCGAATCCACTGGCCCGCATCAGGGCCGCAAGGGAGCCGCCGATCAGGCCGAGGCCCACGACCAGTGCAACCCCCGGAAGCACGGGCGGCACGCGCATATCAGATGACTGCCTGCGGGTAGGAACCCAGGATCTTCACCATCACCGTCTGCTCGCGGATTTCCTCGAGCACCGCCGCGATGCGTGGCTCGTCCTGATGCCCCTCGAACTCGATGAAGAAAAGATAGGTCCAGGTCTCTGTGCGGGAGGGCCGCGTATCGATGCGCGTGAGCATGAGCTGCTCGCGCTGGAAAGGCTCCAGCACCCGGAAAAGCGCACCGGGGCGGTTGTGCGTGGAGACGATGATGGAGGTCTTGTCCCGCCCGCTGGGCTTGGCCCCTTCCCTGCCGATCACGAGGAAGCGCGTGGTGTTGTCGGAGTAGTCCTGGATGTTGCTCGCGAGACTGCAGAGCCCGTGTCCTTCACGGGCCATGTCGCCCGCCACCGCGGCAATGGAGGGATCCTGCGCCGCGAGACGAGCGGCCTCGCCATTGCTGGACACTGCCGCCTGCTCCACGCCCGGCCAGTGCCGCTCCAACCAGCCCCGACACTGGGCCAGCGCCTGCTGGTGGGCGCAGATCCTGCGAATGCCGCCAGGCTCACACGACGGCAGGGCGAGCAGGTGCAAGCGGATGGGCAACTCCACCTCGCCGCAAATCTTCAGATGCGAGCGGATGAAGTTGTCGAGCGTGTGGGTGACCATCCCCTCGGTGGAGTTCTCGACCGGCACCACGCCGTAGTCGGCATCGCCAGAGTCGACGGCCTCGAAAACATCGCCAATCCCGGGCGCAGGCTGACCGACAACCGAATGGCCGAAATGCTTGAGCGCCGCTGCCTGGCTGAACGTGCCCTCCGGACCGAGGAACGCCACGCGCACCGGACGCTCCAGTGCGAGGCAGGCCGACATGATCTCGCGGAAGATGTGCGCGACTTCTCCGGCGGGCAATGGGCCCGGGTTGCGCTCCATGACCGCACGCAGCACCTGGGCCTCACGCTCGGGGCGGTAGAAGTTCATCCGGCTTTCCGCAGTCCCGGAGTCACCGCTCGCCAACAATTCCGCCCGCTTTACCTCCGCCACTTGCTGTGCACACACGGCGCGACGGTTTAGCAGATCCTGGATCTGTCGGTCGATTGCGTCGATATCCGCGCGGATGCGCTGGAGTTCGGCCTCTGGCGGCAGCGTCCCCGTCACGGCATCAGCCCTTGCGTGCAGCGAAATCACGCATGAATGACACCAGCGCGTCGACCGCATCCATACCAAGGGCGTTGTAGATGCTGGCACGCATGCCGCCGACCGAGCGGTGACCCTCCAGATTCAGCAACCCTGCCTCGCGAGCACCGGCGAGGAAGTCTTTCTCGAGAGCAGCATCCGCCAGGGTGAACGGCACGTTCATCCAGGAGCGCGAGGCTTTTTCAACCGGATTGGCGTAGAAGCCGCTTGCGTCGATGTAGCCGTAGAGCGCCTCGGCCTTGCGGCGGTTGAGTTCGCCGATGGCAACAAGGCCGCCCTGCTCCTTCAGCCACTGGAACACAAGGCCCGCCAGATAAATCGAGAACGTCGGTGGCGTGTTGTACATGGACCCGTTGGCAGACTGCAGTGTCCAGTCGAGAACCGCGGGAGTGCGCGGGTCCGGGCTGCCGAGCAGGTCCTTCCGGACGATAACGATAACAAGGCCGGCAGGGCCGATGTTTTTCTGGGCACCCGCGTAAATGACACCGAAGCGGCTCACGTCGACCGGGCGCGACAGGATGGTCGAAGACATATCCGCCACCAGCGGCACCGTGCCTGTATCGGGAATCCACCCGAACTCCAGACCACCGATGGTCTCGTTGGGGGTGTAGTGCAGGTAGGCAGCCCCGGCGCTGGTGGCCCAACCCGACTGCGGAGGCACGGTGAGAAAGCGCTCGCCCTCTGAACTGGCGACCACGTTCACGGCGCAGTACTTGCGGGCCTCGGCGATGGCCTTGATGGACCACTGACCCGTGTTCACATAGTCGGCATTTGCCGCACCACGAAGCAGGTTCAACGGGATCGCTGCAAACTGCGCCGTAGCGCCGCCCTGCAGGAAAAGCACCGCGTAGTCATCCGTAATGCTCAGGAGTTCGCGGAGGTCGCGCTCGGCGGCGTCCGAGACACTGACGAACTCCTTGCTGCGGTGGCTCATCTCCATGACGGAGAGGCCTTTGCCATGCCAGTCGAGAAGTTCGTCCCGGGCCTTCGCAAGAACCGGTTCGGGCAGCGCTGCAGGGCCCGCGCAGAAATTGAATGACCTGCTCATGTCGCGCAAAACCTCCGTCGATGTCGTGAATGTGGCCCCGCGAAAAAGGCGCCGGCCATCAGGCCTCGGCGCCCGCCTCGTCCGACGGCGTGCCAGCATCCGTCCCGGCATCGGAATCCGATTCCACCACGCGGGCGAAGCCGGCAATGGTCTCTCCATCACGCACGCTCATCAGGCGAACGCCCTGGGTGTTGCGGCTCACCAGCGAGATCTGCTGGACGCCCGTCCGAAGAAGGGTGCCCTGGTCCGTGCTGAGCATGATCTGGTCCGTCGCGCTCACGCCCAGCGCCCCGACCAGCAAACCGTTGCGGGCACTGGTCTGCATCGCGATCACGCCCTGTACGCCACGGCCATGGAGGGGGAAATCGTCTATCGGGGTGCGCTTGCCGTAACCGTTGGCGCTGATGGTCAACACGGCTGGCAGCGCCGGATCGGGAACAATCAGCGAGACAACCCTGTGCTCCTGCGCCAGCCGGATGCCCCGCACACCGTGTGCGTTGCGCCCCATCGGTCGCACGTCGGACTCGCGGAATCGCACCGACTTGCCGGAACTGCTGAAAAGCAGGATGTCGTTGTTGCCATCGGTGATGGCGGCACCGACCAGATGATCACCCTCACCGAGGTCGATCGCGATCAGCCCGGCCGCACGCGGCCTGGAGAAGGACTCCAGTGCGGTCTTCTTGACCGTGCCGTCTGAGGTGGCCATGAAAACGAAGCGGTCTGCACTGAACTCCTTGACCGGCAGGAGAGCGGTGATGCGCTCGTCCTGCTGGAGATTCAGGAGGTTCACCAGAGGGCGGCCCTTGGCTGCACGGGAGGCGACAGGGATCTCATAGACCTTGAGCCAGAAGACACGCCCGCGGTCGGAGAAGCACAGGATGGTGTCGTGGGTGTTGGCCACGAGGAGGTGCTCGATCGAGTCCTCGTCTTTCACGGGCGCCCCGGACTTGCCCATGCCGCCACGATGCTGCGACTGGTAGGTATCGAGAGGCTGGCCCTTGGCATAACCGCTGAACGACACCGTGACCACCCGCTCTTCCGGGGTGATCAGGTCTTCAATGGAAATGTTGTGGCGGTCCTCGACGATTTCGGTGCGGCGCGCGTCGCCATAGTCGGCAGCAACCGTCTCGAGCTCGCCGCGGATCACTGACATGAGGCGGTCGGGGTCACCGAGGATCTCGAGGAAGTCCGCGATCTCGCCGAGCTTCTGCTTGTACTCTTCGAGCAGTTTCTCGTGCTCCAGTCCGGTAAGCCGGTGGAGACGCAGGTCGAGGATGGCTTGCGCCTGCTCGGGCGAGAGACGGTAGATGTTGTCTACCATCCCGTAGCGGGCCTCAAGGTCCTCGGGGCGCGACGCACCCGAACCCGTGCGCTCGAGCATGGCGGCCACGCCGCCAGGAGCCCAGTCGCGCGCGATCAGGCGCTCACGGGCCTCGGAGGGGCTCGCGGAGTTGCGGATCAGCTCGATCACATCGTCGATGTTGGCGAGCGCGATGGCGAGACCTTCGAGCACGTGCGCGCGCTCCCGGGCCTTGCGAAGCAGGAAGACGGTACGGCGGGTCACGACCTCGCGCCGGTGGCGCAGGAAAGCCTCGAGGATTTCCTTCAATGTGAGCGTGCGGGGCTGGCCGTCGACCAGCGCCACCATGTTGATGCCGAACACGCTCTCGAGTTTGGTCTGCTGGTAGAGCTTGTTCAGCACAACCTCGCCGGACTCTCCGCGGCGCAGTTCTATCACGACGCGCAATCCGTCCTTGTCGGACTCGTCGCGCAGCTCGCTGATGCCCTCGATCAGTCGATCCTTCACCAGTTCCGCGATATGTTCGATCAGCTTGGCTTTGTTCAGCTGATAGGGAATCTCGTGGATGATGATGGTGTCGCGGTTGCTGGCGTCATCGACGATGACCTCGGCACGGGCGCGCACATAAACGCGCCCACGGCCCGTGCGGTAGGCCTCCTGGATGCCCGCATGGCCATGGATGATGCCGCCCGTCGGGAAATCGGGACCTGGTACCAGACGGATCAGTTCGTCGATCGAGAGGTCGGGGTCGCCGATCAGCGCGAGGCAGGCATTGACCACTTCGCCCAGATTGTGCGGCGGGATGTTGGTGGCCATACCCACGGCGATACCGGCGGATCCGTTCACCAGCAGGTTGGGGACACGGGTAGGCAGTACAGCCGGGATCTGCTCGGTGCCATCGTAGTTGGGCACGAAATCGACGGTTTCCTTGTCGAGATCGGCCATCAGGTCGTGGGCGATGCGCTTCATCCGGATTTCGGTGTACCGCATGGCGGCTGCCGAATCACCGTCGACCGAACCGAAATTCCCCTGGCCGTCCACCAGTACGTAGCGCATCGAGAAGGGCTGAGCCATCCGGACGATCGTGTCGTATACCGCCGAATCGCCGTGGGGGTGGTACTTGCCGATGACGTCGCCGACGATACGGGCCGATTTCTTGTACGCCTTGTTCCAGTCGTTGCCCAGTTCGCTCATGGCGAACAGGACACGGCGGTGCACGGGCTTCAGGCCATCGCGGACATCCGGAAGAGCCCGGCCCACGATCACGCTCATGGCGTAATCGAGATAGGACTGCCGGATTTCGGCCTCGATGCTGACGGGTACGATTTCCTTCGCTAGTTCAGCCATAAACACCCGTGTCGATGTGGCAAAACGGAGATGCCGGGAGGCATCCACGCCGGGAATCCGGGCACTGCCCGGAGCTTCCCCAAAAAAGAGCGGCATGGTAGCACAGCCCCCCTGCGCCACGGCAGGGCAGCCCCGGTCGGAACCGGGCCGGCAACGGCTATACTGCCGCGCCGTTTCCCGGCACCCCCCAGGACAGGTCACCGGAGGCCAGATTGGAGCACGCAGACGAGATCATCCATGCCCGCTGGCTGCTGCCCGTGGAGCCTGCGGACGAAGTCCTCGAACACCACGCCATCGCCACACGCGACGGCAAGATCCTGGGCATTGCTCCCTCTGCAGATGCCTCAGGGCTCTGGAGTGCACCCCTTGAACGGCGCCTTGACCGGCACGTGCTGATGCCTGGTCTCGTGAATGCCCACTGCCATGCCGCCATGACCCTGCTGCGGGGACTCGCCGACGACCACGCCCTGATGGAGTGGTTGCAGGAGTGGATCTGGCCGGCAGAGGGTCGCTTCGTCGGAGAGGAGTTCGTGCGCACCGGCACGCGTATCGCGATCGCCGAAATGCTGCGCTCCGGCACAACCTGCTTCAGTGACATGTACTTCTTTCCCGACGCAGCCGCCGAAGCGGTGATCGACACCGGCATCCGGGCCCAGATCGCTTTCCCCATCCTCGAGCACCCCACCGCCTGGGCTAGCAGCGCCGACGAGTATCTCTCCAAGGGCCTGCAGGTCCGTGACCGCTTCAAATCCAACCCACGTCTGAGCTTTGCGTTCGGGCCCCACGCGCCCTACACCAACTCCGATGCCACGCTCGCGCGGGTGGCCGTGCTGGCTGCCGAACTCGACGCCCCCGTCCAGATCCACCTGCACGAGACCGCAGGCGAAGTCGCAGACTCCATATCGACACACGGAGTGCGCCCCCTCGAGCGCCTGGAGCGCTTGGGGCTGCTCTCACCTCGCCTGCAAGCTGTTCACATGACCCAGGTGTCGCCTTCAGACATGCAACTCCTGGCACGCGAGCGCGTCAGCGTGGTGCATTGCCCGAGTTCGAACCTCAAGCTCGCCTCTGGCTTCTGCCCCACCCGGGACTTGCTCTCGGCAGGGATCAACGTCTGCATCGGCACTGACGGCGCTGCAAGCAACAACACACTGGACCTTTTCGGAGAAGCGCGCCTCGCGGCGCTCCTTGCCAAAGGCGCCAGCGGCGACCCGACGGCCCTGTCTGCACACGCGGCGTTGCGGCTCGCCACACTGGCAGGCGCCGAGGCACTGGGCCTCGCCGACCGCATCGGGAGCCTTGCGGTCGGCAAGGACGCCGACATGATCGCGGTAGACCTGCATCGGCTGGGCTGCCAACCCGTCTACGATCCGCACTCATCGCTGATCTACACCGCGGGGGCCCACAAGGTCAGTCACGCCTGGATAGAAGGCCGACTGCAACTCGAGGACGGCCAGCTATTGTCTCTTGACGAGCAAACACTGCTGGAAGCGGCAGAAGACTGGCGGGCACGTATTCAACGCGCGGGACGGGAGACGCACTGATGGCAGGCAATGTCGATCCGGCGGAGATCGCCAAGTTCGAGGCACTCGCGAGCCGGTGGTGGGATCCCAACGGAGAGTTCCGGCCCTTGCATGCCATGAATCCGCTACGCGCGAACTTCATCGACGCCAGATCTCCCGTCGCCGGAAAGCGCATTCTCGACGTCGGTTGCGGAGGTGGCATCCTGAGCGAAGGCCTAGCACTCCGCGGGGCGACCGTCACCGGCATCGATCTTGGCGAGGCACCTCTCGCGGTGGCACGGCTGCACCTGCTGGAATCGGGGCTGGACATCGACTACCGCTTCGCAGCCGCCGAAGAACTCGCGGAGGCAGAGCCCGGCAGCTTCGACGTGGTGACCTGCCTGGAAGTGCTTGAGCACGTACCAGACCCGGCCGCACTCGTAGCCAGTTGCGCGGCGCTGGTGCGCCCCGGGGGCGATGTCTATTTCGCCACCATAAACCGCAACCCCAAGAGCTGGCTGTTCGCCATCCTTGGCGCCGAGCATGTGTTGAGGCTCCTGCCCAAGGGGACCCATGACTACGCGAAGTTCATCCGGCCAGCCGAACTTGCGGGGTGGATGCGTCAGGCCGGACTGCGCACGGAAGAGATAAAAGGTATGCAGTACAACCCGGTCACCCAGCACTTCACGCTTAACGACGATGTGGCCGTGAACTATCTCGTTCACGCCCGGCGCCTGTCGTGAGCCCTCCGCCCCTCGCCGTCCTGTTCGATCTGGACGGCACCCTGCTCGACACGGCGCCCGACTTTGCCCGGGTACTGAACCGCATGCTGGCGGAACACGAGCTGCCCGCCCTGCCCTATCACCGCATTCGCGCGACGGTCTCGCACGGCGCGCGCGCCTTGGTGCAACTCGCCTTCGGTATCAGCGACGGAGAGCCCGGTTTCGATCCGCTGCGCGCCCGCCTGCTCGCCCTCTACGAGGCGGGCCTCAGAGAAGAGACCGTTCCCTTCGAGGGCATCCGTGTCCTGCTCGACACTCTCGCCGCGCGGGGCATTGCCTGGGGCGTGGTGACCAACAAACCCCACTATCTCGCGGCCCCGCTCATGGCAGGGATGGGCTTCGAACCCCCTGCCGCCGTGCTGGTATGCCCCGATCACGTCAGCCGCACGAAACCAGACCCCGAACCCCTCTTGCTCGCCTGCCGACAGATCGGCTGCGATCCCGCAAAAGCCATCTACGTAGGGGACCATGCGCGGGACATCGAAGCCGGCCGCCGCGCCGGCATGGTCACGGTTGCGGCCGCATGGGGTTATCTGGCCGAGGACGAGTCCGTACTTGCCTGGGGCGCAGACCACGTTGTGCAGGACGTCGCGGGGCTGCAGAGCCTGCTGTTCACCTGATATTCGTTTGCCGGAGCCTTGCCATGACCATCGAAGCCCACCGCTACCTCGCCCCACCCGGACTGCTGGCCGGGCGCAATGTGCTGGTCACAGGGGCCGGGGACGGCATCGGCAGGGCGGCGGCCTTGTCCTTCGCCGCGCACGGCGCCAGCGTGATCCTGCTCGGACGGTCTCAACAGAAACTCGAAGCGGTCTACGACGAGATCACGGCGAGCGGCGCTCCGGAGCCGATCATTCAGATCCTGGATCTGGGCTCTGCCACCGAAGAGCACTACCAGACGCTCGCCGGACAAATTGAAGAGCAGTTGGGCTGCCTGCACGGATTGCTGCACAACGCGGCCCTCCTTGGCCCGCGCAAACCCCTTGACCAGTACCCCCTGAAGGAATGGCGCGAGGTGATGACTGTCAACGTGGAGGCGGGCTTCATGCTCACTCGGGCCCTGATCCCCGCCCTTCGGGCAGCCGCTCAAGCGTCGGTGATCTTCACCAGTTCGGGCGTGGGCCGGAAAGGCAAAGCCTTCTGGGGCGCGTACGCCGTCTCGAAGTTTGCAACCGAGGGCCTGTGCCAGGTCTTCGCCGACGAACTGGGCAGCACCAGCGCAATCCGCGTGAACTGCATCAACCCGGGGGCCACCAATACCAGCATGCGCAGGGCCGCATACCCGGCCGAGGTGCCTACGCGCAATCCGCCTCCGGCCGGCATCATGGCCGCGTACCTCTTCCTGATGGGAGACGACAGCCGCGAGGTAAACGGTCTCTCCCTGGACGCGCAGTCCGGCTGACTCTTGCCACGCCCGGCAAGCGCAGGCCCTGCGCGTCAACTTCCCGGCATCAACCCGTACGCCCAGAGCTTCCGTCGCGAGGCGATCCTTTCTGTTTCAATGACCTGGCGTCACGAACACGCTCATGGCACGGATATCGCTTTCGACTCCCCAGCCGATTCCGGGGAGAGCTCCCATGCCAGGCGCCGACATCATCCAATTCCCGCAGTCCAGATCAGTGGCGGCCGCGTTGCCGCACTTCGAACTGGTGCCCGAGACCGATATGGCCGAGATGAAACTGCTGGCCCGTCTGCACCAGCACCTGGAGTTGCAGACCCTGCTCGAACAATTCCTGATGGCGATGTGCACCTGGCTGCCCCTGTGCGGAGTCCGCTACACGATCGCCGATACCGGCGAATCTTTTCTGGCAGGTCGCACAGCGCGCCGCTCCTCCTCGGCAGCCCTTCGCCAGTCCGGCGAGACTCTCGGCACCGTTGAACTCTTTGCCTTCGGCGACACGGGCGCCGCTGCGGCAACAATCCTGGCGCCGCTGGTCTCGCCGCTGCGCAACGCCCTCGCCTACCACCGTGCGATGCAACTCGCGCGTCGCGACAGCCTCTCCGGGCTCGGTAACAGGACGGCACTCGACCAGGCTCTTGCAACGGAATCGGCGCGCGCTCAACGCTTCGGGCTTCCGTTCACCATGCTGGTGGTGGATATCGACCACTTCAAGAACGTCAACGACACCCTCGGCCACAGCGCAGGGGATCAGGTGATCCGGTCGGTAGCGACAGAATTGGTGGCCTGCCTGCGTCCATACGATCAGGCATTCCGCTACGGGGGCGAAGAGTTCGTGGTGTTGCTGGGCCAGACCGGCACAGCCAAGGGCATGGAGATCGCGGAGCGGATCAGGCGGCGGATCGCGGCCCAGTGCAAGCCCGTCGAGAACCCCTCGCTACGCATCACGGTGAGCGTGGGCCTGGCCGGTTTCAACCCTGCCCATACGCCTGCCCAACTCTTTGAGCGTGCAGACAAGGCGCTCTACCGCGCGAAGGAAAGTGGGCGAAACCGGACCCTGGCCGCGCCGGACTGAGATCAGCGCCGAGAGCGCGGCCGCGCTGCGCCCTCTCGCGGAGAGCGGGACCGCGACGAACCCTCCCGAGGGGAGCGCGAACGCTTGGGCGATCCTTCAGCCTGCTTGCCCTCGGGCACAACCGCGGGCATGTTCAATTCGACAAGCGCGAACAGTTGCCTGACTCCTGCCTCATCCAGATCACGCCATGCTCCGCGCAGGTCGCGCGGCCCGAGAAAAACGGGCCCGAATCGCACGCGCTTCAGGCGACTAACCGTAAGACCCTCGGCCTCCCACAGGCGACGGACTTCGCGATTGCGGCCTTCCCGCAACACGACGGAGAACCAGCGGTTTCTGCCGCTGCCGCTGCGTTCCTCGACCGTATCGAAGGCAGCCATTCCGTCATCGAGTTGTACGCCAGTGCGCAGACGCGCAAGCGACGCGTCATCGACTTCGCCGTTCACACGCACCAGATACTCGCGCTCGATGCCATAACCCGGGTGCATGAGGCGGTTGGCGAGTTCGCCGTGATCCGTGGCAAGCAACAGACCCGCCGTGTTCAGGTCGAGCCTGCCGACCAGCACCCAGCGACCGTCACGCAACCGCGGGAACTGCTCGAAGACCGAAGGACGACCCTCGGGGTCTTTGCGACTGCAGATCTCGCCTTCAGGTTTGTTGTAAACGATCACTCGCGGCGGGGGCGCGACCAACTTCTGCCGACGCAGCGGCTTGCCGTCGATGGCCACCGCCTCCAGTGACTCCACACGTTGCCCGAGCTCGGCGACCTTGCCGTTCACGGTGACCCTTCCGGCCGCGATCCAGCCCTCGATCTCGCGACGCGAGCCAAGGCCGGATGCCGCGAGCAATTTCTGCAGACGGTCCCCGGGGAGGTTCATGACCGGGGGGATCCGGAGAATTCGTCAGCATCGTCCGGATCGATGTCGCCGACATCCATCTCGGCGTCCGCGCCGGGAACTGCGTCGACCGCTTCCACGAAGACCGATTCCGGGTCTTCTGCCAGGGGCGCATCGTCAGCCAGGGTCAGGTCTTCGGCCTGCGCGAACAAATCCGGCAGATCGGGCGCTATGACGCTTCCAGGGGCGGGATCCTCGATCGCGAGAGGCACCTCGGGATTCAGTTGCTCGAAGTCCTTGATCTCGGAGAGTGCCGGGAGGTCCTCGAGGCTCTTCAGACTGAAGTGATCCAGGAACTGGCGGGTAGTGGCAAGAAGTTCAGGGCGCCCGGGCACATCACGGTGGCCGACCACGCGCACCCACTCGCGCTCCTGCAGGGTGCGGATGATTGCGGGATTCACGGCCACGCCGCGCACTTCCTCGATATCTGCACGGGTAATCGGCTGGCGATACGCGATGATCGCGAGTGTCTCCAGAAGGGCCCGGGAATAGCGCGGAGGCTTGTCCTCGGAGAGCCGTGAGATCCACGGCGCGAGCTCACGGCGCACCTGCAGGCGGAAGCCGGTGGCGACCTCCGTCAGTTCGACGCCGCGTTCGACACAGTCTTCCGACAACTCGGCAAGCGCGGCACGGAGCTCTTCGGGCTCCGGGGCAGAGCCTTCCTCGAACAAGCCACCCAACTGCTCCAGCGTGAGCGGTTTGCCTGCGGCGAGCAGCGCCCCCTCAAGAATCGATTTCAAGTGCATCCTGACCCCGCGCCTTGACATGGATCGGGCCGAAAGGCTCCGACTGGACTATCTCGATCAGTGATTCCTTGATGAGCTCCATGACGGCGAGAAAGCTCACCACCACGCCCATCCGGCCCTCGGTGACATCGAACAGCGCCACGAACGGCAGGAACTGGCCCTGCTGCAGGCGTTCGAGGATCTGCGTCATCCGCTCCCTGGTCGAGAGCTTCTCGAACTGCACATGATGGCTCACGGTCATGGCCGCGCGGCGCATCACATCAGAGAAGACCAGCAGGAGTTCCCGCAGATCGACCGTGGGCTGCGGCCGGGTGTGACGCAGCTCGGGTGGTTCTGCTGCGGCAGGGAAAATGTCTCGATCGAGCCGCGGGAGGGAGTCGATGTCCTCGGCGGCCTGCTTGAACTGCTCGTATTCCTGGAGGCGCCGGATGAGATCGGCGCGGGGATCGCTCTCCTCGTCACGGGTTGCCTCGGGTCTCGGGAGCAGCATGCGCGATTTGATCTCGGCGAGCATGGCTGCCATCACGAGGTATTCGGCTGCCAGTTCGAACTGCATGGCACCCATGAGTTCGACGTAGTGCATGTACTGCTCGGTGATCTGCGCGACGTTGATCTCGAGGATGTCGAGGTTCTGACGGCGGATCAGGTAGAGGAGAAGATCGAGCGGCCCCTCGAAGGCCTCGAGAAAAACCTCAAGAGCATCAGGAGGAATGTAGAGGTCACGCGGGAGTACTGTCAGAGGCTTGCCATGGACGAAGGCCAGCGGCAGTTCCTGCTGCTCCCCGATGGGCTCGACCCGCGCCGCCTCTGCCGGCTCGGCGAGGCTCGCCTCTTCGGCTGCTGCGGGATCGGGGGTTAGGCTCATGCTGGCTCCATCCGGAACGGGCCGGTGCGTGTGCCCGGACCCGTGAAACGCCCGGGATTATAACGACGTACCCGGGGGCCGCCCACCGCCGCGAAGGGGCCTATTCAAAGGCCGCGCTGTGCCCCTTGCCCTGACGCAGGACGGTCGGGACGTCCCCCGAAAGGTCCACCACCGTGGTTGGTTCAAGGCCGCAGCCACCCCCATCGACCAGAAGGTCAACCGCATTCCCCAGCCTCTCGCGCATGTCATCCGTGTCGGCAAGAGGCAGATCCTCGCCCGGCATGACCAAGGTCACACTCATGATGGGCTCGCCCAGTTCCTCGAGGAGCGCCAGCGTCACGCGGTTATCGGGAACGCGCAGCCCGATGGTCTTGCGCTTGGGATGCAGCAAACGCCGGGGAACTTCGCTCGTGGCCTTGAGGATGAAGGTGTACGGACCCGGCGTATGCGCCCGCAGCAGCCTGTAGCTCGCGTTGTCTACCACCGCATAGGTGGAGAGTTCCGAGAGGTCCCGGCACATCAGGGTGAAGTTGTGGCGCTCATCGAGCTTTCGGATGCTGCGGATCCGCTCGAGCGCGGATTTGTCGCCTATGTGGCAGCCAAGCGCATAGGCCGAGTCGGTAGGGTAGACCAGCACCGCACCGGCACGGATCCGCTCCACGGCCTGGCGTATCAGGCGCGGCTGCGGATCACGGGGATGGATGGAAAGGTATTGCATCAAAGCCACTCGCTCCAGACGGGTTCGAGGCCCGCGGGAAGTTCCGGCACCCGGCAGGGGCGCCGCCAGAATTGGGCCGCTGAGTGGAAGTCACTGCCTGCCGATGCACGCAGCCCGGCTTCCGCCACGAGTTTTGCCACCTGGGCCATACGGTCGGGCGCCGAACCCGCCATGGCAACTTCCACGGCAGCCCCGCCACACTCCTTGAAGCTCGAGATCAGCGAGCGCAGCTTGCTCCTCGTTTTTGCGAAGCTGTAGGCCAGCGGATGGGCCAACACCGCAACGCCGCCTGCGGCGCGTATCCAGCCGATCACCTCGTCCATCGCGGGCCAGAGCACCGGACAGGCGGCAGGCTTGCCCTCGCCAAGGTAGCGATCGAAAGCCTCTTCCATATCACGCACCCGGCCTTGGTCGACAAGGAACCGTGCGAAGTGCGGCCGGCCGGGAACGGCGCCGTCGGCGTGCGCCAGCGCCGCATGGAGGGCGCCGGGGACTCCGAGATATTCAAGGCGCGCAGCCAACTGCCGGGCCCGTTCGTGACGGCGCTGCACCTGCGCCTCGACCGCAGCGCGAATACCCGCGTGCCCGGCATCGAATCCCAGGCCCAAAACGTGGCACTCACGGTTCTGGTAACGGGAGCTGAATTCGATGCCCGTTAGAAGCCGCAGCCCCGCTGCTTCCGGCGCGCCCGGCTCGATCCGGGACCATCCTTCGAAGGTGTCATGGTCCGTGATGGCAGCGAGCGTGACCCCGTCACCGGCGAGCAGGCGCAGCAAATCGGCTGGCGCCAATTCACCGTCGGAAGCGTTGCTGTGGCAATGCAGGTCGACGCGCAACAAAAAAGACCCGTATGGGAGGGATGGCTCGGTAGAATAGCGGCTGAGCGGCGCACGCGGGCTGACGCCGAAGGCGCACAAATGCGGGCCGCACCCCAACCTCGAATGTCCCAAGCATGCAGCAACTTGCCGAACTGATCCCGGTTCTTCTCTTCTTTCTGGCCTACCGGATGGACGGCACGACGCTGGCTATCGGCGGGCTCAGCTACCACTTCGACGGCATTTATTCCGCTACTGCCGTGCTGATGCTGGCCACTGCCCTGCAACTGATCCTCACCCGGATTCTCACCGGGCGCCTCGAGAAACGCCTGCTGATCCTCTCGGCGGTGGTGATGGCCTTCGGCGGCGCCACACTGATCTTCCACGACCACCTGTTCATCCAGTGGAAGCCGACCATCTTCAACTGGGCTCTGGCCATGGTATTTGCCGGCACGCGCTGGTGGACGGGCCGCAGCGCCCTGGAAAAAGCCATGGGCACGCAACTTCAGCTGCCGCCCGAGGGTTGGCGCAGGCTGGACAGCCTGTGGACCGCCTATTTCGTTCTGGTAGGCGCCCTCAACCTCGTCGTCGCCTACCGCTTCAGCGAGTCGACCTGGGTGAGCTACAAGCTCTACAGCTCGATAGGCTTTACGCTACTGATCACACTTGTCTCGGTGGCGGTGCTGAGCCCCTATCTCCGGGAGACGCAAGACGCCCCCGGCACGGACCCCGACTGACCCCCGAGGAGGTCCCCATGCTGTGTTACGCCATCATGGCCGAGGACGCGCCCGGCACGCTCGAGGCGCGGCGTGCGGCCCGCCCCGCTCACATCGAACGGCTGCAGGCCCTCAAATCAGAGGGCCGATTGCTCTTGGCAGGCCCTCACCCGGCGCTCGACTGCGAGGACCCTGGCGAGGCCGGCTTCACCGGGAGCCTGATCGTGGCCAGCTTTGACAGCCTGGCGTCGGCCGAAGCCTGGGCTGCCAATGACCCCTACGTGGCCGCAGGCGTCTATGCCAGAGTGACCGTCAAACCGCTTCGGAAAGTTCTGCCCTGATCTGAGGTCTCTCGTTTGACAGGGAAAAAACTGCAACTAGATTCATGTGTTGCTGCCGAAATCGCAGAAAACCCACGAGACAAAGTGATGAATCCGACCCGGCTGGCTGTCCTCACCCTGCTCGCGATGCTGGCAATCCCCGCAGGCGCGCAGCAGCAGCGCTACGTCGAGGACACTGCCCTGATTCCCCTGCGCAGCGAGGCCAATTCGGGCAGCAGCCCGGTGCATCAGGGTCTGCCTTCGGGGAGTCCTGTCACCCTCATCCAGGGAGATACCGGCAGCGGCTGGAGCCAAGTGCGCACCCGCGAAGGGCTCGATGGCTGGATCCAGAGCCGCTATCTCAAGCGGGAACCGGGCGCCCGCTACCAGGTACTGAACGCGTTGCGGCTGATGGGCCAGCCCGAGGACGGCAGCGTGACGCTGACACAGTCCATCGAGCAGTTGAGCGGCCAATTGCAGGCGGTCACCTCCGAGCGCGACAAGCTACAGGCCGAACTGGCCGAAGGCCGCCAGGTCTGGAGCCGCTCAGGCGAGCTCGACTCAGCCAACCGGGATCTCGTTGAGGAGGTCCAGTCTCTCAAGAGCCGCATCGACGTGCTGCAGGCCGAGAACCGCCGCCTCACGGACGATTCCTGGCAGAAATGGTTCATCAACGGGGTCTGGGCGACGGGTGTGGGCGGCTTGCTTACGCTGTTGCTGCCGAAGATCTTCTCCCGGCGCCGCCGGTATTCCGAGTGGGCCTGAACGGGCCCGATTGCCTCTGAGACTTTCGAAGGAGTTCGCATCATGCAGTTGGCACGCGTCGCAGTCCTGGTTCTGGCAGTGCTCCAGAGCACCCTCGCGCTGGCGGCCGAACCCCGGCCTCAGGTCCTGATACGCACGAGCGCGGGCGATATCCGCGTGGAACTGCTGCCGGAGGAGTCGCCCAAGACGGTGGCCAACTTCCTCTCCTACGTGGACAGCGGCTTCTACACCGGCACGATCTTCCACCGCGTGATCAGCAACTTCATGATCCAGGGCGGAGGCTTCACCAAGGACATGCAGGAGAAGCCGGTCCGTGATCCGGTAGAGAACGAGTCCCGGAACCACCTGCACAACGAGCGCGGCACCCTCGCCATGGCCCGGACCGAGGATCCCGACAGCGCTACGGCCCAGTTCTTCGTCAATGTCCGCGCCAACCTCCGCCTGGACTTCGATTACGTGACGCGCAAACCCGGCTACACGGTCTTCGGTCGCGTGATCGAGGGCATGGACGTGGTTGATGGCATCTCCCTGGTGCTCACCCAGACCACCGCCGGCATGGACGACGTGCCCAAGAACCCGATCGTGATCGAGTCCGTCGAGCGGGCAAAATGAGCGTCGCGCTCTCGATCAACGTCAACAAGATCGCACTGATCCGCAATTCCCGAGCGGGCAATTACCCCGACCTCGTACTGCACGCCCTGCGTATCGTCGCCGCCGGTGCGGACGGCATCACGGTGCACCCGCGGCCCGACCAGCGGCACGTCCGGGCGAGCGATGTACCCGCTCTTGCCGCGGCTTTGCGGGTGGAGCTGAACGTCGAGGGCAACCCTTTCGCAGGGCCTGCGCGCAGCAACCGCTCCGACGTGGACGATTATCCCGGGGTCATGGAACTCATCGAGGCCGTGCGCCCCGACCAGTGCACCCTGGTACCCGATGGCGACGGCCAACTCACCTCCGACCACGGCTTCGACCTGCGCCGCGACGCGACAAGGCTGGAGCCTCTCGTGACCAGGATGCGCTCGAGAGGTTGCCGCGTCAGCCTGTTCATGGATCCTGACCCCGAGCAGATGCGCCTCGCCGCGGAACTCGGCGCCGACCGCGTGGAGCTCTACACGGGCCCCTACGCCGCAGCCGTTGCTGCGGGCGCCACACCCGAGTCCGCCGTCACGCCCTGGCGCGAGGCTGCGCTCGCCGCGATGGAGGCAGGACTCGGGCTGAACGCCGGACACGATCTAAACCTCGGCAACCTCCAGGCATTCAGCGCCGTGCCGGGGCTTCTCGAGGTCTCCATCGGGCACGCATTCACCGTGGACAGCCTCGAGATGGGAATGCCGGCGGCGGTACGCGCCTATCAGCAGGCGCTGGGCAAGGCCTGATGGACGTCACGGACTCGCGGCCAGCCGCCGCCGAGCCGGAAGCCTTCTCGGTCTGCGACTGCGACCAGTACCTCGCATATCTCTGCGCCGTCAGCATGCAGGAACAACTGGTGCTGGCGACGGAGGACGTACACAACCAGTTCGGGATCCTGCTGCTGCGCCAGGGAACGCCTCTGGGCAGCCACGCACTGCAACGCTTGCAGTCGCACCGCCTGAACCGCCCCCTGGACGAACTCTTTGCCCTGCGCCTGGCGCCGGCTGCATCGGCCATTGCCGAACAGGCAAGCGCGATGTCCGCCGCCGAACCCGAGCTGGCAGCCGTCTCGCGCATCACCGGGCAGGACGAGAAACTACGGATGCTGTGCGAGCGCCTGGCGCTGCCACACGTCCTGCTGCAGAAACTGGCGGTGATGCAGCGCGTCCTGCCGCGGGTCCATCACCGGGCACTGTTCACGGCCTGGATGGGAACCGCCCTCGGCAGCGGCCGCGCGCTGCCAGACGAAGACCTGCGTCTGGTACTGCTTGCCGCGCTGCTGCACGACATCGGTTTCCTGCACATGCCGCCGGAACTGTCCGCGCGGCGCGGAGAAATCAGCTCCGCGGAGTGGAGCGCCCTGAAAGAACACCCCCGGCGCAGCGCGGAAGTGATTGCCCAATCCTGGCCAGAGGCCCCTCCGCGCGTACTGCGCATCGTGGCCGAACACCACGAGCGGCACGATGGCGCGGGCTATCCCGCCGGCAAACCGGGTGCGGAACAGGACCCGCTGAGCGGCATCATCGCGCTCGCCGACATGCTGCATGCGCTGCGATTCGACACGGGACCCGAGCGGATGGAGAGCATCGCCGAGTGCCTTCCCTTCCTGCGCGTCAATCGCCGCACCTGGGGCATCGAGAACTACCGTCCCGCAGCGCGCATCCTGCTCGAAGCGCGCGGCGTGACACCTCCGCAGGAGAACACCACGCCGCTGTCGCTGCAGGGACTGATGGACGCCAACCGCTCGCTGGGCCGGATCGTGGGAGCAATTCCAGATGCCCGCGCGGTACTGGAATCGTTGCAGGAAAGCCGCAGGGCGCGGAGCCTGACGGAACTGCTGGCGGAACTGGAGCGCGTGGCGCGAGCGGCAGGACTTGGCACGGAGACCCTGTCGTCGTGGCTCCATGACAACCTCCGGCAGGGCCGGACGGATCCGGGACAGGAAGAGGTCGCACTAACGATCAAGGAATCCCTCTGGCTGGTGCGGCGCATCGACCGGACTTTGCGCGAGTTGCTGCAGGAGCGCCAAGGTGAGGCGGATGCTCCCAGGCTGAAAGACCTGTCACTGCTGGTCCGATCGGAACTCACACGCGCCTGGCGGCGCTTCGAGCACCGCAACTAGCGCGAACGGTCCTCGCGGGCCGTGCTTTGGAGGAACGCCAGAAACCGCTCCACGCCGTGCATCACCACCTCGCTGCGCAGCGAGCGGAAAATATCGAAAGCGTGCTGGGCTCCCGGGATTTCGGCATACGCGACGGGGCTCGCTGACACCGCAGCCAGCCGCTCTGCGAAGAGCCTCGCCTCGGCCACCGGACAGAGGCTGTCACGGTCACCGTGTATCACCAGGAAGGGCGGGGCATCGGCATGCACTCGCGTGAGCGGTGAAGCGCTCTCGTAGAGCGCCGGCACTTCGGAGCAAGGCTTCTTGACGATGTAGGACTCCAGCGCCTCGATGAGCGCGCGATTCTTCTTCAGCCCTGAACGCTCGGTGAAATCGTACACACCGTAGAAGGGCACGCAGCCCTGCACACGCGTGTCTGCATCCTCGAATCCGGGCTGCCATGCGGGATCGTTGGCGCTCAGCGCGAGCAACGAACACAGGTGCCCTCCGGCAGAGCCGCCAGTGGCCACCACGAAGGCAGGATCGCCGCCCCAGCGCACGATGTTCTGCCGCACCCACGCAAGCGCGCGCTTGCAATCGATGATGTGGGCCGGAAAGGTGGCAAAGGGGCTCAGCCGGTAATCGACGCTCACGCATACCCAGCCGCGGGACGCCATGTGGTTCATGAGAGGCCTGGCCTGCTCGTTCTTGCTGCCCATCTTCTCGGTCCAGCCACCACCATGGATCTGGAACAGCACAGGACAGTCGGCGGGCAGGTCCTTGCGGTGATACACGTCGAGCAGCAGGCGCATCCCCTGCTCTTCCCCGTACACGACGTTGCGCACGCGCGTGACCTCCGGCAGGTCGAGCCTGAAGGGGCGCGCGAGCACCCGGGGCAGCACCGCCAGCGGAAAACGCGCGCAGAGATCGGGGCGCACGCGCTGTTTGTAATCGGCGCCGAGGGCATCGCACAGGGCTTTCTCCATGGCGTCGGCCGCATCACCACCCGCCACGTAATGACGGATCATCGCGCCCCAGGAAGCGAGCAGCACAAGCAGCGCCAGCACATCCGCCAAACCGGCCTCGCCATGGAGCGCGAGCAGGAACAGCGTGAGCAACACGCCTGCAGCGAGCGCAAAAGGCACCAGTTCCCCGACGAGCCACCCGAACACGAAGCTCAGCATGTGGCCCCATTTGTGTCGGTACACGGGAAATTCGAGATTCCACGCACAGGCCGCGGTGAGCATCGCGAGCAGCAGCAGCGGAAGATTCATGGACAGTGCTCCCGGACAGACAAGCGCGCGAACCATATCGGGGCCGGCAGATCGCGGCAAGCCGCGTTTGACCCGCACATCCCGCAGGTCTAGCCTCCGCCCTGACCCTCATGCAGGAGTGCACCATGCAGGCCGAAGGCTCGGACAGGATCGGTGGCCCACCGCCTCGCAAACGCCCGCTGTTGTTTGCCGTGCTGGCAATCGGCGTGATCGCGGCGCTGGTTTGGGCGGTGCGCTCGCTGATGATCTCCACCGACACTCGCCTGCCACCCATCGCGGTGCAAACGGTCGGCCAGCAGGCTCCAGTGCCCTCGGCAACCCCCGCGCCCGCAGAGCAATCCGCCTCTGTCGCTCCGCCACAGGCAACGCAAGTGCCTCCGGTGGAGAGCGCCACACCGGATGCGCCGCCACTTCCCGCTCTTGAATCCAGCGATGACGAGGTCAGGGCCTCGCTTTCGGACGTGCTGCCGCCCGCGGCGCAGTCTGCGCTCGCACCCACGGAACTCCTGCGCCGCATCGCCGTGATGGCCGACAGTTTCGGCCGAGGCAAACTGCTGAGGGATCGCCTGCCGATGCCAGCCCCGACGGGAAAGATGCAGGTCACGGAGCGCGACGACCGGATCTTCCTCGCACCGGAAAACTTCAGCCGCTACAACGCGCTCACGGACATGGTCGCCGGTGTGGACGCGGACGCCACCGCGCGATGGTTCGGCCGCTACGAACCGCTGCTGCAGCAGGCATGGGGTGAGCTCGGCACCAATGGCGGCAGCGTACGGGGGGCATTGATCGCGGGTCTGGATCTGCTGCTCGCGGCACCCGATCTGGAAGGCGAGATAGAACTGGTGCAGCCCGCTGTGTTCTACAAGTACGCAGACCCTGAACTCGAATCCCTCGCAGACGTGCAGAAACTCCTCATCCGGGTCGGGCCCGGGAACCGCACGGTCATCAAGGAGCGGGCACGCCGGTTACGCGACGCACTCGCCAACGCGCGCTGATCGGCGCGGGCTCTTACAGATAGCGCTCCATGATGTCTGAACCGTCGAATTCCGCGCCCAGCACGGCGATGAAGGTGAAGACGCCGATCAGTTTGCGGTTCAGGAAAACGAACTCGCGGGGCGGCAGCTCGAAATAAGGACTGAATGCCGCCTTCGCCGCGCGCCGGGCGACGCGGTTGGGCAGATCACTGCCGCGCCAGTCGTAACGGCCGCTCTTGCCACGCGCCGAGGCGGGTATGCTGCCTCCCCGCGCAGTGAGTGGCTCGATGACGCTCGCGCAGACCTCGGCAAAAGACCACTGCGCATCCTCCGGGAAGTGCGGCTCCACGAAATGCAGCGCGAGCGCCCCTTCCCTCACCAGATCCAGATCACCGAGATAGGCGCCACGGATCATCGCGCGCAGCGGCTCGATGAAGCTGTCGGGGAAGCGCTGAACCGCGCCGAAATCCAGCAACACGAGCTTGTCATGCCCACGGCTGCCAGTGGCGGGACGGATGCGGTAATTGCCGAAATTGGGATCGGTCTGGAGTTCGTTCCAGTCGAAGACCTCGCGCAGGAACAGGTCAAGAAACTCACGCCCCAGCACGTTGCGCCGCGCAGGCGACAAGGCCTCGACATCAGGGCTCGCCACGCCATAGCCATGCTCGAAACTCGTGGCCAGCACCTGCGCCGAGGAGTACTCCTCGAACACCGCCGGCACTACATAGCGCGGATCGCGCTTGAGGCGCCGGTGCCAGGCCGCGGTGGTGCCTGCCTCGAGACGGTAATCGACCTCGTGGCGCAGCATCGTCCGCACCTCGTCCAGCCAGCCCGAGAAATCGGCGCCAGCGGAGGCGCGCGCAAGGCGCCCAAGGCGCAACAGCCCGGCCACGGTGTCGATGTCGGAGTCGATGGAGTCTGCAACCCCGGGGTACTGGACCTTCAGGCAGATGGCAAGACCATCAACCCGTCGGCGCGCCAGATGGACCTGACCGAGCGAAGCCGCGGCGATGGGCACAGGGTCGATGTCGAGTTCGGCCAGTCGCCGTGCGCCGAGCTCACGCCGGAGTTCATCGCGAATGACGTTCCACTCGAGCGCTACGCTGCGGTCCTCGAGCGTATGCAGCGCCGCCGTGACCTCGCCCGGCAGGAAATGCTCGCCGTAGATGGCCATCATCTGGCCGATCTTCACCACACTGCCCTTCAGCTTGCCCAGTTCCGCGACCAGGAACCGGGCCTGCTCGCCCAGCGCCGCGCGACGCAGCGATTCGCGCTCGGCACGCGGCGCGAGCAACGAGCCCGCGGCCTTCGCCATATAGCGTGTGCCCGCGAGCAAGCCACTGCGCGTGAGTTGCAGCCGACGCTCGAAACTGCCGGTGCTGATGCGTTTGAGGGGTGGAAGCCGGCGACCCGCCATACCGCAACAACCTCCCGGGCCCGTCGTTCTTCCAGCCGCAGACTATAATCCCCGCAGCCCTCCCCGGACACCTCGTGAATCCCCCATGGCCCAGGAACAACTGGTGATGCGCATTGCTGTGCTGCTGGCAGCCATCCTGCTGGTGATGCTGGTGGTGCTGATCGCCCGACTGCGCGGACGAAGGGCGGAACGGCAGGACGCTGAAACCTGGTCTTTCCTGCAAGGCACTCCCGCCGCGGCAGGACCGGTCTTCGGCAGCGGCGAGCCCATCCCGTATGCGGACCAGACACTGGAAATCATGGTCCTGGAGGTGTACCGCAAGGCCTTCGGCACCACCAACTTCAACTACTCCGTGCTCGGTGAACACGAAGCCGTGATGGCAAGCGTGCGGGGATCCCTTGCCCGCGCGGTGGGCGAACGCGAATTCTTCCCTCGCAAACCACTCATCATTCCCCGGCTCCTCGCGGCCATAAAAAACAGCGAGAGTTCGCTGAAGGAACTCGTCGAGATCATCATGCAGGACCCGGTGTTGACGGGCGATGTACTGCGCATGGCCAACAGTTCCTATTACCGGATTGGCAAGGAGCCTATCGATACCCTCGGGCGCGCGGTGGTGGTGCTCGGGATGGAGGGGCTGCGCTCACTGGTGGCCAGCACCGTGATGCAGCCTGTATTCCAGGTACCCCGCGGCTATTTCGAGCAGTTCTCGGTGACGGTGTGGTCGCTGGCCCAGCGTTCGGCGCTCGGCGCCCAGGCTTACGCCCGCATCACGCGGGAGTGCGACAGCTTCTCGGCACACCTGCTGAGCCTGCTCTACTACCTCGGCTACATCGTGCTGTTCCGGCTCACGGTTGCCACGTACCAGCAGGCGTCCGGATCACTGCCGCGTGCCGAGGTGTTCACGCGCCTGATCGACGAGCGCGCCGAAGTGCTGGCAGGCCTGATCGCCAGGGAATGGGAACTGCCTGCCCCCATGCGCGATGCCCTTGCCGAGCACACCTCGCGCCGTACGGTCGAGAAAATGAGCCCTCTCGCGCGGGCGCTGTACTTCGGTCGCCTCTGCGGCATGGCATCGCTGCTTGCCGAGGATCTCGAGCAGGACCCCGCAGAACTCCTCGCGCTGCTCGAGCGCAAGGGCCTGTCAGCTGTACAGGCGCAGGCACTGTGGAACGGCACACTGAAACCGCAGAAGGGACAGGCGGAGTGAAGGGGCGCGACGCGCTCTACTCGACACCGCTCGCGGAGCAGCTTCCCTTCCGCTTCGACGCGTCGGTGGCTGATGTCTTCCAGGACATGATCTCGCGCTCCGTGCCTGGCTACGGTCTCACGCTGCAAATGCTTGCCGTGGCCGCGCGGCGTTTCGCGCAGCCGGGCAGCACTTGCGTGGATCTGGGCTGCTCGCTTGCGGCATCGACACTGGCAATGCGCCACCACGTGCCGGAGGGCGTGCATCTGCTGGGCGTCGACAGCTCGCCTGACATGATCGGGCGCGCGCGGGCACTGGTCGCTCAGGACAGGGCCTGCGCCCCGATCGAGCTGCGCTGCGCCGACATCCTCGACGTGAGCTTGCCGCCCACCTCCCTCGCGGCACTCAATTTCACCTTGCAGTTCGTGCCGCGGGAAAAACGCGCCGGCCTGCTCGCACGCATCGCGCAGGCGATGCTGCCCGGCGGCGCGCTGGTGCTCTCCGAGAAACTCGCCTTCGATGATCCGGCGGAGCAATCGCTTCTCACCGAACTGCACCACGCATTCAAGGCGCAGCAGGGCTACAGCGCGCTCGAGATAGCGCAGAAGCGCAACGCCATCGAGAACGTGCTGGTGCCTGAGAGTCTGCAGCTGCACCGACAGCGGCTGCTGGATGCGGGCTTCTCCCGCGTCATCGTGTGGTTGCAGTGCCTGAATTTCGTCTCGCTGCTGGCGATACGGTGAGCCTGGCCCGGGAGCTCACACAGGCACTGGAGGCTGCGCCTCTGGGCACTGCGATTTCCCGCTTCCGTAGTGCCCTCGAAGCAGGGCTCGCACGCACCGTGAACGGTGACGCCGCGGCACTTGAGGCTGCCATCGCCTCCATGCCGGAAACGCAGGCAGAACACGTGTCTTTCAGCGGCCCCGTCGTGCGCATCGGCGATCGCGAAGAATTCGGAGAGCAGCAGCGCACAGCACTGCACGCCGCGTTGATGGAACTGCACCCCTGGCGCAAAGGCCCCTTCGAACTCTTCGGCATTGCGATAGACAGCGAGTGGCGCTCGGACCTCAAGTGGTCACGCGTGGAGCGGGCCATCACACCGCTCGCCGGACGCCGCGTTCTGGACGTGGGCTGCGGCAATGGCTACTACATGTGGCGGATGCTCGGCGCAGGCGCCGACTTCGTGCTCGGGATCGATCCGGCCGTGCGTTGCCTCGCGCAATTCCGCGCCTGCAAACGCTTCGTCCCCGGAGCACCCGCGCTCCTGCTGCCGCTCGGCAGCGAGGACCTTCCCCCGGCAAGCCACTGCTTCGACACCGTGTTCTCGATGGGCGTGCTCTATCACCGCAGGGATCCGGTAGCGCATCTGCATGAACTGCGCGGGCAGCTGCGCCCCGGTGGCGAACTCGTGCTGGAAACGCTCTGTATCGAGGACGGCGCGAGTGCTGTGCTCGAACCGGGCGGACGCTACGCGAAGATGCGCAACGTGTGGGCCATTCCCCGCTGCGACACCCTGCTCGGCTGGCTCACCGAGGCCGGTTTCGGAGCGCCACGCATCGTCGACACCAGCCTCACCACAACGGCCGAACAACGCCGCACCGACTGGATGCGTTTCGAGTCGCTGGAGGATTTCCTCGACCCCGCAGATCCCTCCCGCACCGTTGAAGGACACCCTGCGCCGCGCCGCGCGCTCGCCATCGCCACTGCCCCGGCTTGATCTGGATCATGCAGGGCGCAATCGCCCTGCCCCGCTCCTCCGTTCGGACGATCCTCGCCTGCCGGGCCTGCACAAGACTGCTTCCAACCGGCAGCAGTTCGCAGCCAACACGCGGGGAAAAAGCCATGAACCAGCCAGTACGCGCACCACGCCAGCCCCACATCATCGTCGCCGACACGCTGCCCACGCGTTATGCGCGCGGCTGGCATGTGCTGGACAAGGCGAGCGGCTTCAGCACCACGCCACGCATGTTCGAGGTCTTCGGCAAGCGACTCGCCGCCTACCGGGGCGACGTCGACGGCAAGGTGCACGTGCTCGACGCCTATTGCCCGCACATGGGCGCGGACATGAGCAAGGGCACAGTGCAGAACGACTCGCTCGTCTGCCCCTTCCACGCATGGCGCTGGGGTCCGGATGGCGTCTGCAACCACATTCCCTATGCCAAACGCATTCCCGACAAAGCCGTGATCGGATCGCTGCCGGTGCTGGAGGAAAACGGCCTTCTCTTCGTATGGAACGACCCCGAGGGAAATCCGCCGATCGAGTCACAGCGGCCTTCGCGCATGAAGGATTACTTCTCCGGCGAGTGGACCGACTGGACGATGACGCAGGTGCCGATCAACAGCAACTGCCGCGAACTCGTCGACAACATGGCCGACATGGCGCACTTCGGCCCGGTGCACTACTCGCGAGTGAAACGCTTCGTGAACATCCAGGACGGTCACCGCTACATCCAGGAGATGGAAGGCGGGCACGAGATTCTCGAGGACGGCGCGACGGGCATGACCACCACCGCCATCTACGAAGGCCCCGCCTACATGACGACCACCATGACCGGCAGCCTCTACGGCAAGCCCGTCACGGTGCACCTGCTCGTGAGTCATTACCCGGTGCACATGGACCGCTTCATCATCAACTTCGGGGTGATGATGAAAAAAGACCTCTCGCTGCCAGAGGCGGTGAATCAGGACATGGTCGAGAAATACACCGAGATGAACGTCGCCTCGTTCATCCAGGACGTCGAGATCTGGAACAACAAGGTGCGCGTCGGCAACCCCGTGCTCTGTGACGGTGACGGGCCCATCAACATGGTGCGCAAGTGGTACAGCCAGTTCTACATGGATGCCGCCGACGTGAGCCCCGAACTGGTCAAGCGCAAGACCCACGTCACGCTCTGATCGCGCAGGAACGGGCCCCATGATGGATATCCGCGCGCTGGGCTACGTGGTCGTGGAAAGCACGGACCTTGGCCGCTGGGAGCACTTCGCCACCCGTGTCGCGGGCTTGGGTGTCTCGCCCTCCGCGAGCGGGGAAAACGCCCTCTTTCTGAAGATGGATGACTATGCGTGGCGGATACGCGTGGTGCAGGGCGCGGAGGACCGCTACCTCTGCGCGGGTTGGGAGCTCGCGGGGCCACAGGCCTTCGCCGATGCCATCCGCGAACTCGATGCCGCGGGCATCATGTGGCGACGGGCAGACGCCGGGCAATGCGCGGCACGTCGCGTGCAGGAAATGCTCGCTTTCACGGCGCCCGGCGGGCTCGCATGCGAACTCTTCCACGGCATGGTGCTCGATTATCTTCCGCCGGTATCCGCCGCGGGCAGCACGCAGTTCGTGACCGGCTATCACGGCAACATGGGGCTGGGCCATATCGCCGCCGCCACACCGGATCTCGCCGCTTCGCACCGTTTCTTCACCCAGGTGATGGGCTTCGGCCAGACCGACTACCTGCACCTGCACATGTCGCCCGATCCTGCCGATCCGGGTCAGGGCCTTCACTTCCTGCACTGCAACAACCCGCGGCACCACAGCCTCGCGCTCTTCGAGAGCGCCACACCCATGCCGGGAAATCTGGTGCACCTGATGTTCGAGGTGCCCGACATCGACGCCGTCGGCGCCTTCATGGACCGCGTCCACGCACACGGCGTGCAGATCGCCACCAACCTCGGGCGCCACACCAACGACCGCATGGTCTCTCTCTACGTCGTCACTCCCGCGGGCTTCATGCTGGAGTTCGGCTACGACGGCGTGCAGATCGACTGGTCCACCTATCTTCCCACCCGCAGTTCGACGACCAGCCATTGGGGTCATCGCTGGGGACAGGGTTGATCGCCACTTCACCACGGAGCATCCCCATGAACACCGCCGTTGCACGTCCCTGGAACGCGAAGGAACTCGAGCGCAGCGCACTGCAGCAGGCACTGCGCGAGGAGGCTCGGGCCATGGTGCCGCGCCTGCGCGAGCGCGCCACCCGTACCGCGTCGTTGCACCACCTGCCCGAAGAAAGCATGCAGGAGATGATCGATGCCGGATTCTTCCGGATCCTGCAGCCCGCTCGTCACGGGGGCTACGAACTCGACCCGAAGGATTTCTTCGACGTGCAGATCACGCTGGCCGAGGGTTGCATGTCCACCGCCTGGGTGCTGGGCGTGGTGGCGATCCACAACTGGCAACTCGGGCTCTTCGACGAGCGCGCACAGCGCGATGTCTGGGGCACCAACGAGGACACGCTCATCTCTTCCTCGTACATGCCCGTGGGCAAGGTGACACGGGTGGAGGGTGGATACAGGCTGAGCGGCCACTGGAGTTTCTCGAGCGGATCCGAGCACTGCGACTGGGCTTTCCTCGGCGCGATGATCCCGCCCGGAGAAGCCGGCGGGGCCGCGGATTACCGCACATTCCTCGTCCCGCGCGGGGAATACCTCATCGAATCCAATTGGGACGTGAGCGGGCTTGAAGGTACCGGCAGCAACGACATCATCGTTGAGGACGCCTTCGTGCCGGAGTACCGCACGCACCGCGCGATGGACGGCTTCAACTGCGCCTCCCCCGGCAACGCGGTGAACACCAACCCGCTCTTCCGGCTTCCCTTCGGCCAGATCTTCGTGCGGGCGGTGTGCTCCTCATCGATCGGCGCCTTGCAGGGTGCGCTCGACAGTTTCATCAGCATCAATCGCGACCGCGTGGGCCTGAACGATGCCAAACGCGCGGCGCTGGACCCCGGCGCGCAGGAGGCGGCGGCAGAGGCGAGCCGCGTGATAGACGAGTGCAAGACGATCATGTACCGCAACTTCGGGCTGATGCAGACCGCTGCCGCGGCCGGCGAGGTGCCGGCCATCGAGGAGCGCGTGAAGATGCGCTACGACGCGGCGCTGGTGGCGCCCAAGTGCGCCGAGGCCGTCAACAAGCTGCTGATCCACTCCGGTGCACAGTCGATTTACCGCAACCATCCCATCAACCGTGCCTGGCTCGACATCAACGCCGGCCGGACCCACGTTGCCAACAACGCGGGCAAATTCGGACGCAATTGGGGTTCCTGCCTGTTCGGCTTCGAGGGCGAGGACACCTTTCTCTGAGACCGATGTAGCATGGGGCATTACCCTCTGACGGGCCTGCCCCATGAGCCTTTTCTCCGATGACATCCGCTATATCAGCCTGGGCACCTGGCGCAGGAACGGCGTGATGGTGCCCACCCCGGTGTGGTTCGCCTCCTGCGCCGGGGTTCTCTACGCCTTTTCGGCCGGAAACGCCGGCAAGGTCAAACGTCTGCGCAACTCCTCGCGCGCCTGCGTGGCAGCCTGCGACTGGCGTGGATCGCTGCGCGGCGAGTGGGTGCCGGCCAAGGCCTTCCTGGTGAGCGACGCGGCCGAGTGCAGCGCCGCATACAGCGCGCTGCACCAAAAGTACGGCTGGCAGATGCGGATTCTTGATGTGGGCTCGCGGCTGGGCGGGAAGATCGGTCAACGCGCTGTGATACGCATCGAAGCCGGCGCATAGCGCAGAAGCAGGACGGCGTCGACGCGGGGGCTACAAGCCCGTGTGCATGCCGCACTCGCGGTTGTCATCGACCTTGGTCGGATCGAAGTAGTGCCGGCAACTCGGCAGTCCGCGGCGCTCGACGTAGTCCTTCAGGTCCTGCTCGCTCCAGCGGAAGATCGGCGCAACCCGAAGCATGCCGCGACGGTCGTCCCAGGTGACGGTATCGAGGCTCTGGCGAAAGCTGGTCTCGGTCTTGCGGATGCCGGTGAACCAGAGCTGCGGGCGCAATTCCGCCAGCGCCCGCTCGAAAGGCTCGATCTTGATGTTGCGCGTGAACTGCTCGTGGAGCTCGGGCTCGTCCAGCTGCGGGATGCCACCGTAGAGCGCGTTCCAGCGCTCGGCGCTCATGCGCGGCGTGTAGACATGCATGTTGAGCGGCAGGCGCTGCATGAGCTTCTCCGCGACCTCGTAGGTGTCGCGGAGGTTGTAGCCGGTGTCTATCCACAGAACCGGAACGGCGGGATCGACGCTGCTCACGATATCGAGCATCACGGCGGCCTGCGGACCGAAGGAGGTGCTCAGGAAAGGCCTGAGCCCCGTGCCGAGCGCCCAGCGCACCACATCCTCCGGAGAGCGCTCGGCAAGCTCCCGGTTGATGGCGGCCAGTTCGGCCGCGGCGAAGCGCTGTGTGCTGATAGCAGCCATCCCCATGGTGCGGAGGTAT
This sequence comes from uncultured Gammaproteobacteria bacterium, assembly GCA_903928015.1. Taxonomy (GTDB): domain Bacteria; phylum Pseudomonadota; class Gammaproteobacteria; order Pseudomonadales; family UBA5518; genus UBA5518. The sequence goes on from CAIYPF010000030.1 coordinate 127,594, forward strand.
CCGGGTCAAGACACGCCCAGTATAAAAAAAGCGCCCGGCAGCTTTGATAACGTTGCGCCATATCCTTATGCGCCAGCAGCGTAGCGGCCATGCCCGGCAATTGTGCCGCTTTGATGGGGCTGCGCGGTAGCGGCGGCTACCATCGACCCCTTCCTGCATCATGGATCCCGCCATGCGCCGCTCGCGGCCCCGACTCGCCGACTTCGTGCCTTATGCGGGTGTGTTCGCGCACGGTATGGGGCAGACCATCGTGATGACCACCCTGCCCTCACTGGGGCGGGAAATTCATCTCGGCGAGTTCGCCATCGGCGCGATCATCTCTGCATCTTCCCTCGTGTTCTTCATCAGCAGTCGGATCTGGGGGCGCGTGAGTGACCGCTGGGGACGCAAGCCTGTGATCCTGGTCGGCCTCTGGGGCTACGCCGCGGGCACGATGGTCTTCGCGGGGCTCTTCTCCGCGGGCATGCAGGGTCTGCTCGCAGGAAGCCTGCTCTACGGCCTGATCATCGGCACGCGAATGGGGCAATCGATACTCATGTCAGCCACCGCGCCCGGAACGGCGGCCCTGATCGCAGACACCACAACCCCCGTCACACGCGCCGCCGGCATGGGGCGGCTGAGCGCTGCCAGCAACATCGGCTCGATCATGGGTCCTGCCATTGCGGGCACGCTCGCTGCCGTAAGCCTGCTCGCACCCCTCATTTTCGCCGCTGTCGCGAGCGCTGCCTGCGCGCTGTTGATCCACCGTTTTCTCGAGCACCGCGGCCAGGTGCATCCGCACAGCCGGGGCGAGGGCGCGATGCGTCTCCTCGACCGCCGGTACCTGCCGTATCTCGCGCTCGGCATGGCGGTGTTCACGGGTTTCTCGGTGGTGCAGCAGACCATCTCGTTCCGCATCCAGGACATGCTGCTGCTCGACACCCGCAGCACCGCACGGACGGTGGGTTACATCATGATCATCTCGGCGGTAGCCTCGCTGTTCGCGCAGACCGTGCTCGTCCAGCGCCTGAAGATCCAGCCCATGGTGCTGCTGCGAAGCGGGATGCCGCTGCTGTTGACCTCCTTCGTGTTGCTGATCTTTGCCAACTCGCTGCCGCTGTTCGCGCTGTCGATGGGGTTCATGGGCCTCGGGATGGGGCTCTGCGGGCCAGGCTTCACCGCGGCGGTCTCGCTCGCGGTGAGCGCTCGGGAACAGGGCGCGGCAGCCGGCATCGCCACGGCGGTGCCGGCGCTCGGGTTCATACTCGGACCGCTCGCGGGCACGTCGCTTTACCAACTGAACCCGCACTATCCCTATGTGCTTACGGTGCTGATCATGGTGCCGGCGTGCGTGATGGCCTTCCGGATCCGTCAGCACATGCACGTGGAGTGAGGAAAACCCCGCGGCACTGATGCCGCGGGGCGTAGGCCTCAGGGGAGATCGTCGTCGACGGGCTCGTAACGGTCGATGATGTCGCGCACCAGGCCGCTGCGGACGATGTCATCGCGTTCGAAGGCATGCACCACCACGCCGGGCAAGCCCCGGAGCCGGTGGATCGCGTCCTCCAGACCATTGGGGCCCCGGATATCGCTCTGGCGCACGTCTCCGTTCACCACCACCTTCGCTCCCTCGCCGATCCGTGTCAGGAAGAGCTTCATCTGCGCAGGCGTGGTGTTCTGCGCCTCGTCGAGCACCACGAAACTGCGGTCGTCGAAGGTCTTGCCGCGCATGTAGGCAAGGGGCGACGCCTGGATGCGCCCGTGACGCAGGCAGTACTCGACGGTACCTGCGCCGAGGCGCGCGTTCAGGATGTCGCGGAAGGCATCGATGTAGGGCGAGAACTTCTCGTCCAGATCACCGGGAAGGAAACCCAGTTGTTCGCCAGCCTCGACCGCAGGGCGGGTGAGGATGATGCGATCGATCTGGCCCGCCTCCAGTGCCTGCGCCGCCAATGCACCCGCGCAATAGCTCTTGCCGGTACCGGCAGGGCCGATGCCGAACGTGAGGTTGTTGCGCCGGATGGCGTCGATGTAGGTTTTCTGGGCGGGGGTGCGGGCTTCGAGCGGTGCGGGTGTCCGCGGAGCCGCGTAAGCGGTATGCAGATGGGTGCGTGCATTCAGGTCGACGACGTTGGCGCTGTCTTGCTCCTGTCGCCTGGCGGTGCGGGCCTTGCGGTCCCTGAAGCCTGGTTCCTCGTAGCTCTGCCTCTGGAAAGTCTTGCGTCGTGCCTGGGATCTTTTCGCCATGTGCGCTATTACCTCGTGGGTAGCTGAAGATCGAATCGCGGCGCTCGGTATGTGGACTTCTGTGGGTGCATCTCCTGTGCTGGGACGTTGCACGAATGATTATCAGTGCAGACCCGGATTGCAAGGCAGGCCGGAAGATTTTTTCAAGGTCTTCACAGAACCGGGAACGAATGCAGTTGAGGGGCAGGAGCGGAGACGGGAGAATCCCCCATCCATCACCTGCACAGCCACGGCAACACCATGAACGCCAGCCCGCAGCAGACACCCTGGGACACCCTCATCACCGGAGCGCTGGTCTTCGACGGCAGCGGCGCCGCGCCCGAGCGCGTGGACGTTGCGATAGCCGGCGGACGGATCGTGGCGCGGGGCGAGGCTTTGCCGCGCGCGAATGCACGCGTCGTGCTGGAGCGTGATGGCCACTGGCTCATGCCGGGCCTGATCGACATCCACACCCACCTCGACCTCGAGGTGGAACTGGCACCGGGCCTCTCGGAGGTGGTCCGTCACGGCACCACCACGGTGGTGGTGGGGAACTGCTCGCTGGGCGCGGCCTTCGGTGCACAGCGCGGTCCGGGGCAGGACCCGATCGTCGATTGCTTCGCGCGGGTCGAGAACATCCCCAAACACGTGCTCTCACGCTGCGCGGACCAGATGACCTGGAACAACACCGCCGATTACCTGAGGCATCTCGGCACGATCACACTCGGGCCGAACATGGTTCCCCTGGTGCCGCACTCGATGCTGCGCGTGCAGGTGATGGGCCTTGAAGACTCCATCCGCCGCGAGCCCACCGCGGCGGAACTCGAGCGCATGGGCGGGCTGCTGAAAGACGCGATGGAGCAGGGCTATGTGGGCTTCTCCACCGACGGCCTTCCCTTCCACTACCTTGCCAATGATCCGCACCGGGACCGGCGCATACCGACCCAGTCGGCGAGCTTCGGGGAGCTGCGCGCGCTCACCGGAATCCTGCGCGCCGCCGACCGGGTATGGCAGCTCACGCCCATGCCCGATCGCCCGCTGGAGACGCTGCGCCAGTACCTGCTCTCCAGTGCCCGCCTCCATGGCAAGAGCTTGCGCGTCACGGCGCTCGCCGCCGTGGAATTCGCCGCCAATCGTCGCGGCAGCCGCGCGTTGCTCGGCATGGCAGCCCTGGTGAACTCCCGTTTCTTCGGTGGAAACATGCACCTGCAGGCGCTCTCCTCACCCTTTACGGTGTGGGCCGACGGTGTGACCAACCCGATCATGGAAGAGATGCCCTCGACGCGCGCCCTGATGGCACTCGATCTCGAGGACCGCGCGGGGCGCGAGCGCCTGATGGCAGACCCCGCGTGGATGGCGCAGTTCCGCGCCGACTGGTACCGCGGCAAGCGGGGCCTGGACGCGGCACGGCTGCGCGCATTCATCGGCATGCCACTCGACAACTTCTCGCGCGAACTTGGCGACATCGTGGTGGAGCGCTGTCCGGTTGCAGCGTGGCAGGGAGAGAGCCTCGCTACCGCTTACGCACGGCTGCAGGCCTTCCAGGGGGGCGACAGGAGCATCGCCCGTGACGCGGAGGAGCAGCGGTTTCTCGCCGCCTGTCCCGATCCCGTCGGTGACGAGGCGGGGTTTTTCATCCACCTCCTGCAGAGCTGGGACAAGTCGCTGCGCTGGCACACAGTGGTCGCGAATCGCGACCCGGAACGGGTACGCGAACTCCTCTTCCACCCCCATACGCTGCCGGGCTTCAACGACAGCGGCGCGCACCTCTCGAACCTCGCTTTCTACGACGGCAACCTGCTCACGCTGAAGATCGCCGCCGAGGCCGGGCCGGAGCGCGTCTCCGAGGCCGTGCGCCGCCTGACGCGGGCGCCGGCAGAGTTCTTCGGCATCGACGCAGGCAGGCTGGAAACCGGCTCGCGCGCCGATATCACGGTGCTCGATCCCGTCGCGCTCGCGGGCTACGACAGCGACGCGGGGCGGCAACTCATCTGGCGCGAAGAGCTTCAGGCAGAGCAGTTGGTGAACCGTTCTGACGGGGTGGTGACGGATGTCTTCATCGGGGGCAAGCCCGCCTGGCGCGACGGAGCACCCACCCCGGGACTCGGGCAGGAAAAAATGGGCATGGCGCTCGGATTCAGCGGGCGCCACTGACTCCCCGGCGCCGCGCGGCGCCGGGGGCTCCAGACTCAGAACACGATGAAATCCGAGGCGCCGAGCGTGTCCGGGCTACCCTGCAGCAGCGCAAACAACAGCGGTGCCGCAGCGCCGTTGCCGTCACGGTCGTAATAGAGCTCGCCCGTGGTCGTGTTGTAGATCAGGAAGTCGTTGGCATCGAGTGCCGCCGAGCCCGAGGTCACCTTGAGCAACTGGTTTGCCGCCACTGCCACGCCCGGCGCGAAAGCACCGAACATCGCCGGCGTGACACCGTCTGCAAGCACGCCACCGTCCAGACGGATCTTGTCGGTGCCGGGCAGGAAGTCGGTGATGGTGTCGACGTTGGTGGCTGCGTTCAGCGCCGTGCTGAACTGGAAGCTGTCGGCCCCTGTGCCGCCGGTGAGCGTATCGCTTCCGCCCTTGCCGTCCAGCACGTTGATGCCCAGCGTGCCATCAGGTTTTGCGGCGTTGCCTTGCAGGGTGTTGGCGATGGCATTGCCCGTGGCATTGATGCTGGCATTGCCCGTGAGCACGATCTTCTCGACGTTCGCCGGCAGCGTCAGCGTCACGACCGACTGGATCGTGTCCACGCCCTCTCCCACCAGTTCCGTGATAAGACCGAATTCCGCCGCAGACGTCACGAGGTAGACGTCGTTGCCGGCTCCACCGGTCATCACATCGTCGCCCGTGCCGCCGTTAAGCGTGTCGTTGCCCAATCCGCCGATCAGCGTGTCGTTCAGCGCCAAGCCCGACAGCACGTTGTTGTTCGCATTGCCCGTGATGAGGTTGGCGGAGGTGTCGTTACCGGTGCCGACGAGAGCGCCCGAACCGGCCTTGAGGATCAGGTTCTCGATGTTGGCCGAGAGCAGGAACGACACGGTGGACTCCACCGTATCGATGTTGCTGCCCGCATTCGCCGCGGAGCCCGGCCCCACGGGCGTGGGCTCGTCGACCACGTCCCCGGTGTCATCGACGTAGTAGTAATCGTCGCCGTCGCCGCCCTGCATCGTGTCCTGTCCGGAGGAGCCGTCCAGTGTGTCGTTGCCCGCAGCACCCGCGAGAGTGTTGTTGGCGCCGTTGCCCTGCAGGTCGTTGTCCAGCGCGTTCCCGGTGCCGGAGATGGGATCCACGCCGACCAGCTTCAGCTGCTCGACGAAGGAAAGCGCAGCGATGGAGTAGCTCACGAAGGATTCGACGCGATCGACGCCACCAAGCGAGTCCTCGCCCGCGATGATGTCTGCAACATTGTCCACCACGTAGAGATCGTCCCCGGCACCCCCGGACATGGAGTCGATGCCCGCGCCGCCGTCCAGGATGTCGCTGCCGCCAGCGCCGATCAGCGTGTCGTTGCCCGCACCGCCCAGCAGTTCGTTATTGCCGCCGTTTCCGGTGATGAGGTTGTCGAGGAGGTTTCCGTAGCCCTTGAAATTGCCGATGCCCGTGAGTTCGAGACGATCGACGAAGGAGTCATCGGTGAGCGTGTAGTCGGCAGAGGCGCGGACCGTGTCGATGCCATCGCCTATCGCCGTCTCGATCACGCTGTCGCCGCTGGTGTCGACGATGTAGATGTCGTCGCCCGCGCCACCGATCATCAGGTCACTGCCCTGCTTGCCGTCGATGGTGTTGGCAGCGCCGTTGCCCTCGATGCGGTTGGCGTCGAAGTTGCCGGTTGCGTTGATCGCGGAGGAGCCGTCGAGTTTCAGCCGCTCCACATTCGCCGAGAGCGTGAAGCTCACGGTGGAATAGACGATGTCCGTGCCGGTGCCGTCGCCCGCTTCATCGACCGTGTCGCCCGCATCGTCCACAAAATAGGTGTCGTTGCCGCCGCCGCCCTGCATGGAGTCTGCGCCCAGACCACCCATCAGCGTGTCGTCGCCGCTGCCGCCCAGCAGGGTGTCGTTGGCTGCATCACCGTCAATGTCGTTGGGATTGGCGTTGCCCGTGATCTGGTTGGCGAGGGTGTTGCCTGTCGCATTCAGGCCCGCACCGACCAGCAAGAGCCGCTCGATGTTAGCCGCCAGCGTGTAGTCGGCTGCGCTGCTGTTCACCAGGTCTATGCCCTGCCCCACAAGCTCGACGATCTCGTCAGCGAAGGTGTCCACGACATAGACGTCGTCACCACCGCCGCCGATCAGCGTGTCGGTGCCTGCGCCACCGTCGAGGGTGTTGGCTGCGACGTTGCCGGTCAGGCGATTGGCGAGTGCATTGCCCGTCAGGGTGCCGACGGCAGTGCCCGTGAGAGTGAGGTTCTCGATGTCAGCCGTGGCCGCGAGAGACCAGCTGATGCTGCTGTAGACCGTATCGGTTCCGGCACCGCCCTGCACCGTGTCTCCGGAGGCGTCGACGAAGAGCGCGTCATCGCCGATGCCCCCCTGCAGGAGATCGTTGCCGACACCGCCGTTCAGGGTGTCGTTGCCCGCGCCGCCGGTGACGGTGTCATCGGCGCCGCCCGACTGCAGCACATTGTCAGACTCGTTTCCGGTGAGGCGGTTGGACAGGTTGTTGCCGGTGCCGTTGATGGCACCTGCACCGGCACGCAGCACCAGGTTCTCGGTGCCTACGCTGAGCCCCCAATTGACGGCTGCATTCACCGTGTCTGTACCACCGGCAACGGTGGCTGCCTCGACCACTGTGTCCCCGGTGCCCACGAAATAGGTGTCGTTGCCGTCACCGCCGGTGAGCACGTTGATGCCCGCGTTACCGCGGAGCACATTGGCCTTGGCGTTGCCCGTGGCGTCGATGTCCCCGGCCCCCGTGAGCTCGAGGTTCTCGATCTCGGCAAGCCCGACAAGGCTGTAGCTCACGCCCGTGCGAACGGCGTCCGCGTCGCCCTCGCCCACCACTTCGACGATGGTGTCTTCCAGACCCACCACATAGGTGTCGTTGCCCGCGCCGCCCGTGAGGGTGTTGGCGCCCTCATTACCGCTGAGGACGTTGTCGGCCGCGTTGCCAGTGGCGTCCGAATTGGCAGAACCGGTAAGCGTGATGTTCTCTACGAAGGGCGTGGACGCGATGCTCCAGTCACCGGTGCTCTGCACGGTGTCGGTGCCCTGGCCATCCAGTTCCACCACCGTGTCGCCGGCAGTAACGACGTAGACGTCGTCCCCGGATCCGCCGGTGAGCACGTTGTCGCCGCTGTTGCCCGTCAGCACGTTGGCCACGGCGTTACCCGTGGCGTTGATGGCAGACGAACCCGCGAGCGTGAGGTTCTCGAAATTCGCTCCGAGCGTGAAACTGAAATCCGCCTGCACCGTGTCGATGCCACCGCCCGCGAGTTCCGGAGCAATCGCGTCCTGTGCATCGATCATGTAGACATCGTCGCCGGCCCCGCCCGACAGGGTGTCGGTGCCTGCGCCGCCCGTGAGCACATCGGCGCCGCCAGCACCGGTCAGCGCGTCATCACCGCCGCCGCCCGTGAGCGTATCGTCGCCGGCGCCTCCGGTGAGGGTGTCGGCCGCGGAACCCGAGCCCGTGAACGCCACTGCCTCGAAGCCCGCGACGGAGGTACCGTCAGCAAGCGTGGTCGCACCGGAGAGATTCAGCGCGAGGTCGAAGAACTGCCCGGCCGCCGCCGAACTGCGATCGACGATGAGGCGGTCCTGGCCAGCCGCACCACCGTCGAGCGTGTCGATGCCCTGACCATCCTGGCTGTAGACGGTGTCGTCACCGGCGCCACCCGAGACCAGGTCGCTACCCAGGCCGCCATCGAGGATGTCCGCGCCGTCGGCACCGGCGAGCGTATCGTTGCCACCCAGACCGTAGATCGTATCCCCGAGCGCGCCGCCGGTGAGCGTGTCAGCCGCCGCGTCGGAGCCATAGACAGTGACCCGCTCGATGCCGGTAATCGAAAACCCGCCCGCCAGGGTGACAGCTCCCGTCAGGTTGTCAGCCAGATCGAGATTGACGCCGTCGAGCCCTGCCAGGTAGAGCAGCGCCGTATCGGTGCCCGCGCCGCCGTCGACCGTGTCAGCACCGTAGTAGTAATACAGGCTGAAGTAATCGTTGCCATCGCCACCGGAGAGGCGGTCCAGGCCGTAATCGCCGGAGAGCTGATCATCACCGGCGCCTCCGTCCAGGGTGTCGTCCCCGCTGCCGCCACTCAGGACGTCGGCGCCGCCCCCGCCAGAGAGGCTGTCACCGGCATTCCCCCCGTAGAGGCCGTCCTGGAACGCGCCACCTTCGAGCGTGTTGGCCGCCGCATAGGAGCCGTAGATGCTGACCTGTTCGATGCCGGTGATCCGCGTGCCATCGGCCAGGGTCACCACGGCGCCGAGGTTGGCGGCCACGCTGAACACGAGGCCGAGCGCCGAACCGCCGCGGTTGAGGTCGAGAGAGTCGAGGCCCGTCCCGCCGTCGATATCGTCGATGTCACTGCTGTCGATGTGATCAGTGCCCGCGCCGCCGCGTACCGTGTCGCTGCCCTCGCCGCCGGACAGGTAATCGGCTCCCGCGCTGCCGTCGAGGAAATCAGCGCCGCCACCACCCCGGAGGCTGTCGTCCAGATCCCCGCCCGTGACCGAATCGGCGCCCGTGTCGGACCCGTAGAGACTCAGCTCCTCGAAGCCCGTGACAGTGGTGCCGTCCGCCAGCGTGGCCACGCCACCACCCAGATTCGAGGCGATGGAGAACACGACGCCAGAGGAAGATCCCCGGAAAAGGTTCAGCACGTCCACGCCGGCATCGCCCGACAGCACATCTGCTCCCGCGGCATCCGCGCTGTCGATGGTGTCGTTGCCATCGCCACCGGACACGGTATCGCTGCCCGCACCGCCGTTCAGGACATCGTCGCCGCCCGAACCCGACAGGCTGTCGTTCCCCCCGCCCCCGCGCAGCGAGTCCTGCAGCGCACCTCCGGTGAGGGTGTCGTCCCCGGTGTCCGAGCCCGAGACGTTGATACGCTCGAAATTGCGGATGACGGTGCCGTCAGAGAGTGTGAGCGGACCCGCGAGGTTGGCGGACAGGTCGAGGGATATCGCAGCTACCTCGCTGCGGACGAGGTTGAGGATGTCGGTGCCGGCGCCGCCATCAAGACTGTCAACGCCCCCCAGCGGACCGCTGATGACGATATCGTCACCGGCGCCGGCACTCACGGTGTCGTTGTCCGTGCCACCGTCGAGTTGGTCGTTGCCCGTACCGCCGGTCAACTGGTCGTTGCCCGCACCGCCGTCGGCATAGCCGCCACCACCTCCCGTGTTCAGCGTGTCGAGCCCCGCTCCACCGTTGAGGTAGTCGTAATCGGCGCCCCCCGTCAGCGTGTCATTGCCGTCGCCGCCGTCGGCGCTCCCGCCGCCAGCGCCCGTGAAGAGCTGGTCGTCCCCGAGTCCGCCCGAGAGGTAGTCAAAGGATGCGCCACCCTGCAGGGTGTCGTTGCCGGCGTTGCCGTAGAGGTTGTCGTACAGCGCGCCGCCGGTGAGCGAGTCCCCTGCAGAAGACCCCAGCACCTGCATCTGCTCGAAGCCCGATATGGAACTGCCATCGGCAAGCACCACCGCCGCAAGCAGGTTGGCATCGATGGACAGGGTCACGGCGGACGCGGACGCGCTGCGGTCGAGCGCGAGGTAATCCGTACCTGCCCCGCCGGCCAGGGTGTCGGGCCCATCGGCACTGTTCAGGGTGTCATCGCCATCGCCACCCGACAGGCTGTCCTGCCCGGTGCCGCCGTCGAGGTTGTCCGCACCGGCGCCGCCGGCGAGGGTGTCGTTGCCGACGCCGCCTTGCAGGTAGTCCCGGCCTCCCTCTCCGGACAAGGCGTCGTTGCCACCATTGCCCTGCAGATAGTCATCGAGTGCACCGCCGGTAAGGGTGTCTGCGCCGGCATTCGACCCGGTGAAGGACAGGCGCTCGATGCCGCTCAGCGTGAGGTCGGACAGTACGACGGTGCCCGCGAGATTTCCGGCCACGGAGAACGCATAGCCCGATGCGCTGCTGCTGCGGTTGATGACAGCGTAATCTCCGCCGCCGGCGCCGCCATCGAGGGTGTCGGGACCCTCGCCGTCGTAGCTGTACAAGGTGTCGTCGCCGTCCCCGCCGCGCAGCGTGTCCTGCCCCACGCCGCCAACAAGCGCGTCGTTGCCGCCGAGGCCGGAGAGCGAGTCGTTGCCTGCGTTGCCGTAAATCGCGTCGTTGAAATCACCGCCGCTGATGGTGTCTGCCGCCGCATTCGAGCCAAAGATGGACACGCGCTCGACACCGGTGACCGAATATCCTCCCGCCAATGCGACAGCCCCAATCAGGTTTGCCGCAACGGAGAAGTTGACGCCGGACGCAGAACTGTAAAGCGACAGCGAGAGGTAGTCGTTGCCCTCGCCGCCATCGATGGTGTCAGCGCCCTGGGCGTCCGAGGCATAGATCGCATCGTCGCCCGCGCCGGCCTGAACAAGGTCCTGGCCCAGCCCCCCGAACAGCTGGTCGGAGCCGCCGCCACCACTCAGCGTGTCGTTACCGTCCTCACCAAAGGCATAACCACCGTCAGCGCCGGTATCCAGGAAATCGAAGCCGCTGCCGCCGTAGAGATAGTCATAGCCCTCTTCGCCGTAGAGAAAGTCCTGATCGACGCCGCCGTAGATCGAATCTCCACCCGCACCGCCGTAGAAATAGCCACCGCCGTCTCCACCGTTCAGGACATCGAAACCGCTGCCGCCGTAGAGATAGTCGAAGCCGCCACTGCCCGAGAGCGAGTCATCGCCGGCATAGCCGGCGAGGTAATCGCCGCCGGCACCGCCGGAGAGGGTATCCGCCGCCACGTTGGACCCGAGGATCGAGGCACGCTCGAAGCCCGTGATGGTGGTCCCGTCGGCAAGCGTGACCGTGCCCACAAGGTTGTCACTCACCGAGAAATTGATACCCGTCAGGCCGTCGGTTCGGGAGAGGTAGAGGTAATCGGAGCCGGCACCGCCCTCGAGCTGGTCGGCGGATACGCCGAGGCTGTAAACCGAATCATCGCCGCCCTCACCGCGCAGGGTGTCGTTGCCGGCGTACCCGATCAGCACATCGCCCAGAGCCCCGCCGGAGATCGCGTTGGCCGCCGACTGCGAACCCACCGCGTGGACGCTTTCGAATCCCGTGATCCGCGTGCCGTCGGCCAGGGAGACCACGCCGGCGAGGTTGTCTGCGACAGCGAGCACGAGGCCAGTGCTGCCGCCCGACTTGTCGATCTGGAGCCTGTCCGAACCACTGCCGCCATCGGCGAAGTCGCCAGCCCCGACGTCGGCGACATAGAGGCCCGTAGCAGGGTCGGTCCATCCACCACCGACACGCACGTAGTCGTTGCCGTCACCACCTTGCAGGAGATCAGGGCCCGACTGCCCGTCGAGCACATCATCGCCTGCGCCACCCTGAAGGGTGTCGCGGCCATTTCCGCCGGTCAGTGTGTCGTTGCCGCCATTGCCAACCAGAAGATCGGTGACAGCACCACCCGTCAGGGAGTCGCCGAAGGTGTCCGAGCCGAAGAACTGCACGCGCTCGACGTTGGTGATGCTGCCGCCGCCTGCGATCGTGACCACGCCAAGCAGATTGGCGTTCACGCTGAAGTTGATGCCGGCGGCCGTCCCGGAACGGTCGATGACCGCCATGTCGGCGCCATCCCCGCCATCGAGGGTGTCCGCACCCTGGCCGCTGTAGCTGTAGAGCGTATCGGTGCCCACACCGCCAGAGAGCAGGTCATCGCCAAGGCCGCCATCGAGGGTGTCACGGCCGTTGCTGCCAAGGAGCGTGTCGTTGCCGGCGTTGCCGATCAGCAGATCCTCGACGTTACCGCCCGTGACGGAATCGTTGCCCGAGGTGCCTATGAACTGCAGCCGCTCGAAGCCGCCCATCAAGGTACCGTCGGACAGCGTGACAGTGGCGGCACCGAAGTTGTCGGAGAGCGTCAGCGTGATGCCGGAGGCAATGCCCGAGCGGTCGAGGCGGACCGTGTCCACGCCGTTGCCGCCGAGCAAGGTGTCGGTGCCCTCTCCGCTCGCGCTGGAGATGGAATCATCCCCGTCACCGCCCAGCACACTGTCCTGTCCGAAGCCGCCGCCCAGCACATCGTTGCCCAGACCGCCCGAGAGGGTGTCGGCACCACCGCCGCCCTCGATGACATCATCGCCGCCACCGCCGGAGAGCGTGTCATCGCCACCGTTGCCGAAGAGCACATCGTCCAGCGCTGCACCCGTGACCGCGTCGGCGTGAAGATCGGCACCCTGGAACTCGATCCGCTCGATGGCGCGCAGCACCGTGCCATCGGCAAGCGTCACCGCGGCCAGCAACGTGGCACCGAGATCAAGCACGACACCCGAACCGGAGCCATTGCGCTCCAGAACCAGCGTGTCGTTGCCTGCGCCTCCGTCGATGGAATCGCCGCTGCCGGACTCGATGCTGTAGATGACATCGTCCCCGTCGCCGCCCGACAGGGTGTCGAAGCCTGCGCCACCATCGATGACATCTGCTCCTGCGCCGCCAGCGAGGAAGTCGTCTCCGCCGTAACCGTAAAGCGAGTCCTCCAGCGCGCCGCCCCGCACCGAATCAGCCGCAAGGTTGGACCCGTAGACAGTTGCGCGCTCGAAACCGGTGATGGAGGTGCCGTCGGTGAGGATCACCACGGAGAGGAGGTTCGAATCCAGGCTGAAATTCAGCCCGGCGGAGTAGCTGAAGTAATTGAGAAACAGCTGATCGGTTCCCGCCCCCCCATCGAGAGTGTCGGCCGCGGTGCCGTTGTCGGCGTAGGTGTAGGCGAAGTCATCGCCCTCACCGCCGTAGAGCTGGTCTGCGCCGCTCTGGCCGTCGAGGGTGTCATTGCCGTCGCCGCCGTCCAGGACATCGTTGCCCTCGGCGCCGTAGAGCGTGTCGTTGCCACGGAGGCCGTAGAGGATGTCATCGCCCTGGTAGGCGTAGAAATAATCCGACAGGGACGTACCGAAAAGCCGGTCCACACCCGAGGTGCCGTAAAAACTCGCCATTGCCTGCTCCCCAAAAACTCCGTGTGCCGGGAAGAGCGCGCCTCTCGCAGCCAGACGCAGTCATGGCCTCGGGACGCTTATCACCCCGAGCGTACAGAAACACACAAGCCGTGCGCGTGGGAAGGCACCCGGGCACGTTTTGCAGGCCGTCCGACGCGAGCATCACCGGCCAGAACCGGCGCGGGCAGAGCCTCAGGGCATGAGCACACGCACCGGTATGGCGCTCATCCGCGGGATCCCGCTGTACGGATCAACCTCATGCTCCACGCTGGAGAGCAAGGCCACATTCGACCCGAACTCGCGTACGGGGCCGGGGTTCTCGGGGTCGGGCCCGAAGCAGTGGCTCATGGAGATCACGCCGCTGCGGATGCCGTCCTCCGCCTCGACGATGCCGGGGATCTCGCCATAGCGCGAGGCGATGCGCACCTCGTCACCGTCCTTGAGTCCGAGCGAGAGGAGATCAGCCGGGTTCATGTACGCGGGGTTGTAGCGCTGCTTGCGCATCTGGCGCGGGTTGTTGCGGCCGGTGGTGTTCATCACGTGGTGCAGGCGGCGACTGATAAGGCGGAACGGGAAGTCCGCATCCTTGTCCTGCGCTTCCTGCGCGATCGAGGTCAGCTCGGCGCACATCGTCGCGTCACCGACCTGCAGACGGGCCTCGCGGCCGGCTTCGGCGGCCTCCACGAAGACATCCTCGCCCTCGAAAACACGCCCCTGCGGCTCGCTCTTCACCGTGGCGAGGGGCACGCGGCCGCCGTCGCACAGCGCTGCGAAGAGTTCGTCGGTATCGGGCTTGTTCTCCATATCGAAGCGGTAACGGCGCGGCTCGCCGCTGGTGGTGGTCCAGGAATAGGCGACCTTGATCTCGAGCGCGATCTGCATGCGCTTGGCGATGCCGTAGAAGAACTCCCACTCCTCGACCACATCGGCTCCCTCGGGCAGCACCGCGGCAGGGGGCGCGTACTGCGCGTAGGGCACGGAGAAGCCGAAGCCGGTGCCGAAGTAACTCAGCATCTCGTTCGGCAGCGTCATCGCCGGGCTCTCGAGGCTGTGCTTGCAGGCGATGGTGTAGTCCGCGAGATGGCAGCTGTTGTGGACTTTCTGGATGTCGAGGCAGACGAAGAGCTCGAGCGCCTTCAGCGCCTTCAGCGTCTTGTTCTGGTCTGGCCAGGCCATCAGCGGGTTGCCGCCGATGGAAATCAGCGCTTTCACCTGCCCTTCCCCGGGCATGAGGATCTCGTCGGGCAGCGCCGAGGTGGCCAGCCCGCAGGCGGCATCGGTGAAGCCGCGCACGCGGAGTTTCTCGCCATAGCCCCAGGCGGGCCAGGGTGCGTTGGCCTGTGCACGCGGTGCGAAGCTCGGCCCGAGCACCCCCGGGTTGGGCACGCGCTCGCCCGCCTTCAGCCAGCGGCCGCAGAGACTCATCAGGCAGAGCAGCAGGTATTCCGTGAGGTTGCCGTGCGGCGCCATGTTGGGACCGGTGCCGGCGGTAGCGCCACCGCGCTTGGCCTGCGCATAGGTGCGCGCGGCGAGCACCAGATCATCGGCGGGAATCTGCGCGCGTGCGGCGACGTAATCGGGCGTGTAGGGCTCAACCGCCTGTGCGAGCGCCTCCATGCCCTGCACGTTGGCTTGCGCAAAATCGGCGTCAAAGAGCGATTCCTTGAGGATCACGCGGATCATGCCGGCCAGGATGGCTGCATCCTCGCCGGGTTTGGGCTGCAGGTGCACGAAGGCGCGATCGGCACATTCGGTGCGGCGCGGGTCGATCACGATGACCTTCATGCCGCGCTCGACGGCATCCTTCAGACGCTTGGCGGGATTCTGGTTGGGCACACCGCCCGAGTGCGCGACGATGGGGTTCACGCCCACGAGCAGCCAGGTGTCGGCGTCATCGAAGACCTGCGGGCCCGCCTGCCAGGTACCGTGCAACGCCGGGGCGATGGACTTGCCCGGCTGGTCGATGGTGTTGGAGGTGAACATCATGTTCGAGCCGATCGCGTTCATCCACGCCGTCGACACCGGCTGCGTCGCGGGGTAGGTGAAGATGTAGGTGCCGGCATAGGTGGCGACGGCGCGAGGCCCGTGCTCGTCGATGATGCGCTTGAGTTTCTGCGCGACCTCGTCCATGGCCTGCGCGCTGGAAACGGGCGTGAAACTGCCGTCTTTCTCGCGGCGGATGCTGCTGAAAAGCCGGTCGGGATGCCGCACCTGGTTCACCATCTCGCGACCCTTGATGCAGGTGTAGCCCCAGTACACGGGGTTGTGCTTGTCGCCGATGATCCGTGTGGGCAGGCCGTCCTCACGGTCGACGATGATCGGGCACATTGCGGCACAGGAGCGGCAGATGCCGTGGATTGTGTCTTGCATCGGACGGGCCTCTCGTTGGACTTATGGATAGCGTCGGAATCCTATGCGGCGCCAGAGGCGGCAGCAACGGTCGCGGCCGGATTATGATGCCCCCTGGCAGCCTGCCGCATACCCCGGACAGATGAGCTGCACGCTCCCGGGGCGTGATTCCACGCCGTACGCAACCGAAGGTCAGGAACCATGCACATCCGCCCCGCCACACGCGCGGATTTCGACACCATCCTCGCGCTGAACGAGGCCTCCGTGTCCGTGCTCGCGCCGATGGATCTGGCACGGCTCGAGGCGCTGGACGCCGGCGCGAGTTACCACCGTGTGGTGGAGGAACATGCCCGGGTGCTCGCCTTCCTGCTGGTGTTCCGAGAAGGCGCCAGCTACGACAGCCCCAACTACCGCTGGTTCGCGGCGCGTTACCCGCGCTTCCTGTACATCGATCGCATCGTGGTATCGGCCGATGCGCGTGGCCGCAGCATCGGTCCTGCGCTCTATGAGGACCTGATCGGGGTGGCGGGCGCCACGGGCGTGGATATGCTGTGCTGCGAGTACGACCTCGAACCGCCCAATCCCGGCTCGGCGCGTTTTCATGCCCGCTTCGGTTTCCGGGAGGCAGGGCAGCAACAGGTCGCAGACGGAAAAAAATCGGTATCGCTGCAGATACTTCAACTGCCGCGTGCAACGGGCGGCATCGCTCATGACCATCCGGAAGGATCAACCGGGAGCACTGCATGAACACCATCGCCAGAACGGATTCACACACCATCCGCGCCGCCTGCCCCCACGACTGCCCCGACACCTGCGCGATGCGCGTGACGGTGGAAGATGGCCGCGTCACGCGCGTGGAGGGAGACCCGGATCATCCACCCACCGCCGGCGTGCTCTGCACCAAGGTGAGCCGTTACGCGGAACGCACCTATCATCCCGAGCGCGTGCTGCATCCGCTGAAACGCGTGGGCCCCAAAGGCAGCGGGCAATGGGAGCGGGTCAGCTGGGATGCTGCGCTCACGGACATCGCCGGGCGCCTCGGCAGCATCGCCGCGCGCGGGGCCGAGCGCATCCTTCCCTACAGCTACGCGGGCACCATGGGAAAACTCCAGGGCGAGAGCATCTCCGCGCGCCTCTTCCACGCGTTGGGCGCCTCGCAACTCGACGACACGATCTGCGCCTCCGCCGGCTCCGATGCGCTGGCTGCCACCTACGGCGGCAAGCTCGGCATGCACCTCGGTGATTTCGCGCACGCAGGGCTGATCCTCATCTGGGGCAGCAATTCCGTGGCCTCCAACCTGCACTTCTGGCGCCTCGCGCAGGACGCCAAGCGCAACGGCGCAACGCTGGTCTGCATAGATCCGCGCCGCACCGAAACCGCCGAAAAATGCCACCGCCACATCGCGCTTCGTCCGGGCACCGACGGGGCGCTGGCACTGGCGCTGATGCACGAGATCTTCGCCAACGGCTGGGCGGATACCGCCTATCTCGAGGCACACGTGAACGGCTGGGAGGCGCTGCGCGAGCGTGCGCTCGGGTGGACGCCGGAGCGCGCCGCAGCGGAGTGCGGACTGGAAGCCGGGCAAATCCGCGAACTCGCGCAGATGTACGCGCACACGCGCCCCGCCGCCATACGCCTGAACTACGGCATGCAGCGCGTGGCCGGTGGCGGAAACGCCGTCCGACTGATCGCGCTCCTGCCCTGCGTCACCGGCGCATGGCGGGAACGCGGCGGCGGCATGCTGCTGTCGGCCTCGGGCTGGTTTGCGGGTGTGGTGAACGCGCAGGCGCTCGAGCGGCCGGACCTCATGCCCTCGCCCGCGCCGCGCGTGATCAACATGACCACGGTGGGAGACGCGCTGCTGCAGTCCGGCAGCGAGGATGCGGGCCCGCCCATCGAGGCCGTCGTGGTCTACAACAGCAACCCGGTGGCAATCGCGCCCGATTCGGGCAAGGTGGTGGCAGGCTTCCGCCGGGAAGACCTCTTCACGGTGGTGCTGGAGCACTTCCTCACCGACACCGCGGATCTCGCCGATTACGTGCTGCCCGCCACCACGCAACTCGAGCACCTCGACGTGCACACCTCCTACGGCCACACCTGGGTGCTGCTGAACGAGCCGGCGATCGCGCCACTCGGCGAATCGCGGCCCAACAACGCGATATTCCGCGACCTCGCCGCGAGGATGGGTTTCACGGACCCGCTCTTTGCGGAATCCGACGAGGAGCTGTTGCGCACGGCCATGGACAGCAGCCCCGTGAGCCTGGACGAACTTCGCGCCACCGGTTGGGTCCGCGCCCCGGTACCGGAACTGCCCTTCGCGGATGGCGGCTTCCACACGCCGGACGGCAAGGCGATCGTGGATTCACCGCTCTACGGCGTGCCGGACCACGTCCCCAATCGCGAATGCGCCACCACGGATCCCGCACTGGCCGCACGCTACCCGCTGGCGATGATCTCGCCGCCCGCGCGGCATTTCCTGAATTCCAGCTTCGTGAACGTGAAGAGCCTGCGCTCCATCGAGGGCGAGCCGCTGGTCGAGATCCACCCGGAAGACGCCGCCGTGCGCGGCATCAGCGAGGGGATGCGGGTGCGGGTATTCAATGACCGCGGCAGCTACACCTGCCGCGCCGAGGTGGGCGCGCGCGCACGGCCCGGCGTGGTGAACGCGCTCGGCGTGTGGTGGCGCAAGCTGAACGCCGACGGCAGCGGCGTGAACGACCTCACCAGCCAGGCGCTCACCGACATCGGCCGTGGCGCCACCTTCTACGACTGCCTGGTCGAGGTCGAGGCGCTCTGAGGCAGCCCCCTCGCGCACGCACCGTGGCGTGTCAGCGGGGCCCTTCGGCGGACCCCGCAGCAGCCGCCTGAGCCGCAGAGGCGAGCCTCGTCTTTTCCGCCTCGGCCCGCTGTATCACGTAGGCGTGGATCTTTCTTGCGCCCTCGGCATCCAGCACCGTCTGCCCCATCACGCTCGCGAAGCCCACCATGCCGCGCTCGTGGCGCAAGCCGCCCAGCACGATCGCCTCGAATTCGGTGTGTGTCTGAGCGCTCATGTAACGCAGATCGGGCACAACGCCGCCGCCCACCGCGCCATCACCGTGGCAGGCCATGCAGTACTGCGCGTACAGCGTCTTGCCCGCGGCAACGGTAGCAGCGTCAGCCTGCAGTGCTGGTGGCTCGGGTTGTCGCGTCGTCTGCACCGCTGCGGGCAAGGTGTCTTTGCCGCCCAGGCTGTATACCAGCAACCGGCTGCGGTTGACGCTGCCCGCGAGTCGCGCGACCTCGCCACCGGCAAGCGGCAGCGCGCCGCCCCAGCCTGCCACCACCGCCACGTACTGCTTGCCATCGACCGCATAACTGATGGGCGGCGCAATGACGCCCGTCTGCACGGGCGCGGACCAGAGCGCCGTACCGTTTGCCGCGTCGTAGGCCGCGAATTCGCCGCGCGCGCTGCCCGCGAATACCAGGTCGCCCGCCGTGGAGAGCGTGCCGCCGTTGAAGGGCGCGTGAAGCTCCACGCGCCAGACTTCTTTCTGCGCGACGGGATCCCAGGCCACCAGGCGGCCCTGCACCATCTTCAGCACCTGCGCGGCGACAGCGGGGTCCTCCGGCAAGCCCGCGGCCTCGATCTGCACGCCCACGTTCCAGAGCCCCTGATGGTGGCGATACGCGGGATCGTGCTTGAAGACGAAGGGAATCTCCTGCACCGGGATGTACACCAGCCCCGTACGCGGGCTGAAGCTCATCGGTTGCCAGTTGTGCGCGCCGTAGGGCGAGGGCAACACAAGCGCTTCCTTGTCGTGGTAACGCGCGGTCTCCACCACCTGCGCCTTGCCGGTGGCCTTGTCGATACCGGTGGTCCAGGTCTGCTGCGCGTAGGCTTCACCCGAGATGAACTCGCCCGTGGCGCGGTCCAGCACGTAGAAGAAACCGTTCTTCGGTGCCTGCATGATCACCTTGCGCGTCTGACCGCCAATCACCAGATCGGCGAGGATCATGTGCTGCGTCGCGGTGTAGTCCCAGGCATCGCCCGGGGTGGTCTGGTAGTGCCAGACGTACTCACCGGTCTCGGGTCGCAGGGCGAGGATGGAGCTGAGATACAGGTTGTCGCCGCCGCCAGGGCTGCGGATCTGCTGGTTCCACGGAGATCCATTGCCCACGCCCACGTAGAGGAGATCGAGCGCGGGGTCGTAGGCCATCGAATCCCAGACCGTACCGCCGCCTCCGGTCTTCCACCACTCGCCGCCGCTCCACGTGGCCTTGGCCGTCTCGAGTGCGGGGGATTCCGCCGGCTGCGCCGGATCCCCGGGCACCGTGAAGAAACGCCACTTCATCCCGCCCGTGGCAGCGTCATACGCGCTCACGTAGCCACGCACGCCCATCTCGCTGCCACCGTTGCCGATGATCACGAGGCCTTTCACGATGCGAGGCGCGCCGGTGATCGAATAGGGCTTGTCGGTGGGCGTGGTCTGCTGCGACCACACCAGCGCGCCGGTTGCGGCATCCAGCGCGATCAGGCGTCCATCCAAGGTGCCCGCGTACACGCGCCCCTGCCACAGAGCGACGCCACGGTTCACCACATCGCAGCACAGATGCACCGCCCATTCGGGCGGCACCTTGGGGTCGTGGTGCCACAGCAGCGCACCGGTCTTCGCGTCGAAGGCGTAAACGTGGCTCCAGGCGCCCGTCACGTACATCCGGCCCTCGACCACCAGCGGTGTTGCTTCCATGCCGCGATCGGTGGGGAAATCGAAATGCCAGTCGAGTCCCAGACCGGCCACGTTGCCGCGGTTTATGGCATCCAGCGGGCTGAAGCGCTGTTCGTCGTAGCTGCGGCCGTGGCTCATCCAGTTCTGCGGTTCGGCATCGGTGGCACGGATGCGCGCATCGTCCACGGCCGCGACCGGGGCCAGCGTGCGCGACTCGGGCGCCGGCGCGGCAGCACCGGGCTCCGCAGGCACGCCGCAGCCGCCTGGCAACAGGACCATCACTGCCAGTAACAGGACACGATGCATGCCGGAACTCCGTTGTGTGTCTCGGACTCGGGAACTCTACGCCATTGGCAGGGCTGCGGGCACGACGATCAGGAGGGCCCCTGCGCTGCGTGAGCCAGCAACCGGTGCAGGGCATGGCGCAGCGGCGTGAGCAGCGCGAACGCGGCCGGTACGTCGGCATTGCGGGCGGCCATCTCGAGCGCCAGGCAGCGCGGCGCGAGTTCGCCGCGCGTGAACAGGCGCGCGGCACCCAGCAACTGGTGCGCAATCTCGAGAGCCTGATCGGCCACGCCGTCCGCCAGTGCCTGCGTGAGTGCCCGCTCCAGGCGCTGGAGTTCGGCGAGCACCTCGCCGGGGCTTATGCCCGTCACGCTCATCAGGCTGCAGTCCGGGCATTCCTCGTGCTGCAGCAGCACGGCCTGCAGCCGCCCCTCGTCCACGGGCTTGTAGAGAATCTCGGCCACACCGGCATCCCGCAGCGCCCGCTCCTCGCTGCCGATCACGTTGGCAGTGAGGGCATAGAGCGGGAGAACGGGATCACGCTTGCGGATTTCCCGCGCGAGGCTGACGCCGTCCATCCCGGGCATGTGCACATCGAGCAGTACCAGATCGACGCTGTGCACCTGCAGCAGCGCGAGCGCCTCCTTGCCGCCACTCGCATCGAGCACCGTGATGCCGGTGTCCGCAAGGCTGGTGGCGAGCATGCGGCGGTTCAGTTCGTTGTCCTCGACCAGCAGGCAGCGCAGGGAGAGTCGCTGCCTTGGCGCGGCAAGGGGCTCGTCCGGATAGCGGTTGCGCGCCTGCGTGCGGCCCGCCATGCGAACGCAGGCAGCGATCAGTTCCCGCCGTCGCACCGGCAACGCCAGACACCGGGAAAGTTCGTCTGCGGACAGGGAACCCGTCTGCTCCACCGGCAACAGCCGCAGCACGGCACCCGAGGTCGCCGAGAGCATCAGCAGGGGCTGGTCTTCGATGCAGATCGTGAGATCGGGAACGGGAAAGCCACTGAGACTTCCCTGGCGCAGATCCAGACGACAGCCCGCGTGTTGCAGGTAATCCTGCACCACCTGCAGATGCGGGCTCGCCGCATCGGCAAGTACACGCACACACAGGCCCCGCGCCTCAGTTGCGGGCTGTTCCTCGGCGGCGAGTTCCAGCGGCAGCTCAACGACCGCCCGGGTACCCTCTCCGAGCTCGCTCTCCAGCCGGATGCTGCCCTGCAAGGCCGAGAGGATGAGCGCCGATATCGAGAGCCCCAGACCGCTGCCGCCGAAGCGCCGGGTGATGCTCTCGTCGGCCTGCGTGAACGGCTGGAAAAGCTGCGCCACGCCCTCGGGCGCGATGCCGGTGCCGGTGTCACGCACCTCGATGCGGACACGGAGTTTCCCGGGGCCGCGTTCGAGCAGATCCGCGAGCAGTTCGACGCCGCCCTGCTCCGTGAACTTGACCGCGTTGCTGAGAAGGTTGGCCAGCACCTGCGAGAGGCGTATCGCGTCGCCCGAGACGCGCGCGCCGAGTCCGGGCCCGAGGTGACAGACCAGCGCAAGCCCCTTGCGATGCGCTGCGGGCGCAAACATCAGTGCAGCGTCCTCGATGCAGGCGGCAAGCTCGAAGGGCCTGCGCTCCAGCGACACCGCGCCGCTCTCCAATCGCACGAGCTCGAGGATGTCGTCCACGGTCCGCTGCAGGATGCCCGAGGCCTGGGCGATGGGACGGTAGAACTCGGCGCGCTGGGCGGGCGTCTCCGATTCGCGCATCAGGCGCGCATAGCCCACGACCGTGCTGAGCGGCGTGCGCAACTCGTGGCTCATGCGCGCGAGGAACAGATCCTTGGCACGGTTGGCGGCTTCCGAGCCCGCAAGCGCCGCGTCGAGCTTGCGGTTGCGGCGCTCGAGCTCGAGGTTGGACAGGGCAATCACCGCCGTGGCCTCGTCGATCTTGCGGTTGAGGTCGGCCGATGCCGATTCCACCTGGTCGGCCATCGCATTGATGCCGTCCTCGAGTTCGCGCAGCTCCCCCGTACCACTGGGCTCGGTACGCGCCGACATATCCCCCCGGCGGATCCGCGAGACCACGCGCAGCAACTGCTGCAGTGGCTCGCTCAGCCGGGTCGAGGCAAGCCCCGCGATGAACAGGGCGGCGACCACGGCCACACCGGTGCTGATTGCGGCATTGATGAAGAGCCCGCGCTGCAGCGAGGCGAGCTCCTCGGGGTCGAAGGACAGCAGCACCTTGCCGAGCAGCATGCCCGCGCCGGGCGCAGCGCCATCGCCGTTCGCCCCGAAAGGGGGATCTGCCTCGGACTCCGCCTGCGACCGGACCTCGCGTCCGAACAGTCTGCGCTGCTCTTCCCCCGAACACTGGGCAGTGGCGCGCATGCAATTGAGTGCGAGATCGATCTCCCGGGGGCTACCGGCCGCGGCCAGCACAACCCCGTTGGCATCGAGGAACAGGGCCACGCGTGCCGCCCCCGAGGCGCGGATATTGCTCTGGGCAAGCCGCGAGAGGGCGGCATCATCGCCCACGAGCAATGCGAGTTCTGCCGCACCGGAGAGGTAGGCCGCCTCGCGCTCGCCGCGCGCCTGCAGCTCGGCTCTCGCGTCGTTCAGACGACTCGCGGTGAACCAGATGCTGAGCGCGAGCGCCGGCACTAACGTGGGAATCAGCACCACCAGAAAGGCCGTGCTGCGGATGCTGCGTTTCATGGCTGTCCTTGCCACGCGCCGGCTCTTGACCCGCCGAATACCGCTTCATTCCGGCGGCGGGGCGCCCGGTCCGGCCGAGCATAACGCAGACGATTACAGGAGCTGAAGCTGTGTTGCGGGGGGCTCGTAGCCGCGGAAAAGACCGGTATCGAGCGCCGGCCACTGGCTGCCGTCGAGGCCAAGCCGCTTCGCCTGCACACGGAAACGGGTGGCGATCAGATCCGCGAAGGGCCCGGATCCGCGCATCCGCGAACCGAATCGCGGGTCGTTGTCGCGCCCGTCCCGGCTCTGCTGCACCAGGCTCATGACGTGCGCCGAGCGCTCGGGGAAATGCACGTCCAGCCACTCCCGGAAGAGCGGCGCCACCTCGTGCGGAAGCCGGAGCAGTATCCAGCCCGCCTTGCGGGCGCCGGCCGCAACGGCATTGGCGAGAATGCGTTCGATCTCGGCGTCGTTCAGCGCGGGGATCACCGGAGCCACCAGCACGCCGACCGGGATGCCGTGCCGCGACAGCGCGGCCACGGTACGCAAACGCGCGCGGCCAGAGGCCGTGCGGGGCTCGAGGCTGCGCTTGAGTGTGTCGTCCAGTGTGGTGATGCTCAGGAACACGTTGCAAAGCCCCAGCGAGGCGAGCTCCGAGAGGATGTCGGCGTCGCGCTGGATCAGCACGGACTTGGTGATGACGGAAACGGGCTGGCGGCGCTCGAGGCAGATCTCGAGGAGCTTGCGGGTGATGCCGAGCTCTGCCTCCGCGGGCTGGTAGGGATCGGTGTTGGCGCCGATGGTGATGGGCTCGCAGCGATAGCGTGGATCGAGCAGCTCGCGTGCGAGGAGTTCGGCAGCGTTGGCCTTGAAGCGTATGCGACGTTCGAAATCGAGCCCCGGCGACATGTCGAGGTAGGCGTGCGAGGGCCGCGCGAAACAGTAGATGCAGCCGTGCTCGCAACCGCGATAAGGGTTGATCGACTGGGCAAAGGGCACATCAGGGGAGCTGTTGCGGGAAATGATCGAGCGGGCCTGCTCGGGAAGCAGCTCCTGACGGTCGGAGGCTATGGGTGCATCCGGCTCCGTCAGGTCGTGCTCGCGCAACCGCAGGATGGTTTCAAAACGGCCTGCGGGGTTGGCCGTGGCACCACGGCCCTTCAGGGCAGCGACGGATGCGTACATATGCGGTATCCCGGAGAGAATCCCCGATAACTGTATATGCGTACAGCTATCGTGTCGAGCGTTGTTCCCGTGGCACTGCACGGCCCGGGTTCATGGCAGCGCCAATTGCCATCGATGCGCCACTCACGGGCCACATCCTGCGCTTCGCGTTATCATCCGCGGCCCCGACGCAGCGCAGACCTCCATGGCGCTCAAGATCGAAGCCATCATCGACCTCGCCGCACTCAGGCATAACCTCGCCTGCGTGCGCGCCGTTGCGCCCGGCAGTCGCGTGCTGGCGGTCGTGAAGGCCGACGCCTACGGCCATGGCGTGCGCACCGTGGTTGGCGCACTGCAGGACGCCGACGCACTCGCAGTGGCGCATATCGACGAAGCACTGGAGCTGCGCGAACTCTCCACCCGGCCGGTGGTCGTGCTCGAAGGCTTCCTTGACGCATCGGAGTGGAGCAGGTGCCTCGCACGGCACGTCACACCGGTACTGCATCAGCCGGAGCAGTTGCGGATCATCGAGCAGCGCCCGCCGCCGCCGGGCTTCGGGGTCTGGATCAAGATAGACACGGGCATGCACCGTCTGGGTTTCGCACCGGAAGAACTCGCGCGTGTGCTCGAGAGATTGCGCGCCGCGCAACCCGCGCTGGAGATCGTGCTGATGACGCACTTCTCGCGTGCGGAGGACGACACGCACAGCAGCACGCGGGAGCAGATAGCGCGCTTCGACGAGGCGAGCGCCGGCCTCGGCCTGCCCGCGAGCATGGCCAACTCCGCGGCCATCGTGGGCTGGCCCGCGAGCCGGCGCGAGTGGGTGCGTCCGGGGCTGATGCTCTACGGCGTGCAACCCGCTGACTGCAGCCTGCCCCTTCGACCGGTCATGACGCTGCGCTCGCGGGTGATCGCGCTGCGCAACGTCGCTGCCGGAGAGAGCGTAGGGTATGGCGGGCGCTGGCAGGCGCCGCAGGACACAGTGATCGCCACCATCAGCGCCGGTTATGCGGACGGTTATCCGGCGCAGGTACCCGACGGCACCGCGGTGCTGGTGAACGGCATGCCGGCGCGGATCGCAGGACGACCCTCCATGGACATGATCGGCGTGGATCTGGGCCCCGGAAGTTCCGCACGGATCGGAGACGAGGCCGTGTTGTGGGGACCCGGACTGCCGGTGGAACACGTCGCCGACGCCGCGGGCTTCCTGTCCTACCAGCTGCTCACGGGCGTGAGCAAACGCGTCACGCGGATCAGCATGGAAGGCTGATCCGCGGCACCTACGCCTTCGTATCCCGGACCGTTCGCCGCACGGAGCGCGAGGTCCACTGCATGTTCACGCCGAATCTGGGAAAAACCGAGCGGGCCATACGGCTGCTGCTGGGTCTGCTTGTCTCTGGCTGGATCTACCGACGCCATCTCCCGGGAATACCGGAGACCGTGGCAGCGGTCATCGCCCTTTGCCTGTTCCTGAACGCGCTGCTCGCGCGCTGTTACCTGTGGCGTGCGCTGGGCATCAGCAGTTGCCCCATCGACACGAAGAACACAGCCGCACCCCCTCAGGGCCGTGTGTAGACCACTCGCCCGCCGAGCACCGTCTGCAGCACGCGCGCCTCGCGCAACTCCTCGTCGGGAACGCTCAGGATGTCCCGGTCGAGCATCACGAAATCCGCGAGCTTTCCCGCGCCCAGCGTCCCCTTCAGTCCTTCCTCGAAGGTGGCCCAGGCGTTATCGCGGGTGTAGGAGCGCAGCGCCTCCTGCCGGGTCATGACCTGCTCCGGATAGAAGCGCTTGCCATCTGCCATCTCGCGCGTCACCGAGGACCTGAAGCTCGCGAGCGGATCCACATCCTCGACCGGGGTATCGGTGCCGTTGACGATCATGGCGCCCGCGTTCATCAGCGTGCGCCAGACGTAGGTGCGCTCGCGAGCGCGCTGCTCGCCGAGGCGCTTTGCCACCCATGGACCGTCCGCGGTGGCGTGCACGCCCTGCATCGACGCGATCACGCCCAATGCGGCGAAGCGGGGTACGTCATCCGGATGCACATGCTGCGCGTGCTCGATGCGCCAGCGCAGGGCCTTGCCGTCCGGCACTGTGGCGAAGGCCCTCTGGTAGATGTCCAGCACTTCGCGATTGGCACGGTCACCGATGGCGTGAGTGTTCAGCTGGTAGCCGTTGGCAATGGCGAGTTCCGCCGTCCGGGCAATCATCCCGGGCGCATCGACAACCAGCCCGGTGCTGGAAGGATCATCCGCATAGGGCTCGAGCAACCAGGCGCTGTGCGAACCCAGCGCGCCGTCTGCCATGCGCTTGATGGCGCGCACGGTGAGGAAGTTGTTCGCGTGACCGACCATGCGGTAGCGGGGCAGTTCACGAGCAAGTGTCTCGTTGCTCTCGCCACCGACCATCACGTAGAGGCGCAGCGGCAGCTGCCCGGCATCGGCCAGTCCGCGATACAGGTCGATGGTGGCAAAGGATGCACCCGCGTCGTTGAAGCTGGTGACGCCCTTGGAGAGGGCCTCTTGCCCTGCAAGTCTGACGCGTTCTAGCTGCTCGGCTCTCTGCTCCGCGGCACTGCGGGCAGAGAGCGATGTCTGCAGCGCGGCGTTCACCATGTCGGCGGCCGTGTCGACCATCCAGCCGGTGGCCACCCCCCCACCATCGCGCCCGATCTGCCCGCCCGCAGGATCAGGCGTGGCGGCGTCGATGCCCGCAAGCGCCAGAGCCGCTGCGTTCACCATCACACCGTGTCCGCTGCCATGCCCGAGGATCACGGGGTTCCCGGGTGCGGCCTCGTTCAGCGCCAGGTTGCGCGGCACGCCACCCACCGCGTCTTCCGGTACCGATGCCCATTTTTCCTGGTGCCAACCCGCGCCCTGTATCCAGACGCCCGGCGCGGCACTGGCTGCAGCCGCGCGGACCTTCTGCACGATCTCGTCCCATGAGCGGGTTTCACGCAGGTCGAGCACGCTCAGTTGTTCACCGAGCGCCAGGAAGTGCCCGTGGCCCTCGATCAGACCCGGCACCACGCGCCGACCCGCCGCGTCGATGACACGCGTCTGCGGGCCGCGCAATGCCGCGAGTTCCCCGGAAGAGCCCACGGCCACGATGCGATCCCCGCGCACCGCCAACGCCTCGGCCTCGGGCTGCGCGGGATCCATGGTGGCGATGCGCGCATGCAGCAGCAGCAGATCTGCCGGATCAGCCGCCCACGCACATGCGCTGGCGAGCAGCCCTGAGAGCCAGAAGATGAAGGTGCGACGCATGAGCGGATTCCCCGCAGGTACAGGTGGAAGACCGTACGGGCATGGTAAGCCCGAAAGCCCCATGCTTGCCCGCCCCGCAGCGTGGCCCTTGCACGGCTGCGGTCCGTATAATCGACGCATTCCCCGGGGACGCAGTTCCGCACCCCCGAACCACTACCGGAGCCTGAGCACGATGGACGATTCCCTGCGCGAGGCCGCGATCCGCTATCACATGGAACCCACCCCCGGGAAACTGGCGATCCAGCCCACCAAGCCGCTCGCCAACAAGCGCGATCTTGCCCTCGCCTATTCGCCAGGCGTCGCCTATGCCTGCGAACTGATCGAAAAAGACCCCAATGCCGCTGCCGCCGTTACCTCGCGCGGCAACCTGGTCGCGGTCGTCACCAACGGCACCGCGGTGCTCGGTCTCGGCGACATCGGCCCTCTGGCGGGCAAGCCGGTGATGGAAGGCAAGGCAGTGCTCTTCAAGAAGTTCGCGAACATCGACGTCTTCGACATCGAGATCGACGAGAAAGACACCGACAAGCTGGTCGACATCATCGCCTCGCTCGAGCCCACCTTCGGCGGCATCAACCTCGAGGACATCAAGGCACCCGAGTGCTTCATCGTCGAACAGAAACTCCGCGAGCGCATGAAGATTCCGGTCTTCCACGACGACCAGCACGGCACCGCCATCGTGGCCGGCGCGGCGGTCTTCAACGGGCTGCGCATCGTCGGCAAGCGCATGGACGAGGTGAAGATGGTGGTATCGGGCAGCGGCGCGGCAAGCATCGCCTGCGTGGACCTTCTGGTGACGATGGGCCTCAAGCCCGAAAACGTCACGCTGGTCGACCGCTCCGGCGTCGTCTACGCCGGTCGCACCGAGGGCATGAACCCCTGGAAGCTCAAGTACGCACGCGAGACCGCGCTCAGGACGCTCGACGAGGCGATGGACGGCGCCGACATCTTCATGGGCCTGTCCGGTCCGGGCGTACTGAAACCGGAGTCGGTGAAGAAAATGGCACGGGATCCGCTGATCCTCGCCATGGCCAACCCCACGCCGGAAATCATGCCTGAGGAGGCACTGGCCGTGCGTCCCGACGCGATCCTCGCCACGGGTCGCTCGGACTACCCCAACCAGGTGAACAACGTCCTCTGCTTCCCCTTCATCTTCCGCGGCGCGCTCGACTGCGGCGCGACCATCATCAACGACGCCATGAAAGCCGCCTGCGTCGAGGCCATCGCAGGGCTCGCCGAAAAAGAGGTGCCCAGCGAAGTGGCCCAGGCCTACGCCGGCGAGACGCTCATCTTCGGTCGCCAGTACCTGATCCCCAAACCCTTCGATCCGCGCCTTATCGTCGATGTGCCCCTCGCCGTCGTGAAGGCGGCGATGGCGAGCGGCGTGGCCACCCGGCCCGTGGCAGACCTCGAGGCCTACCGCCTGAAGCTCAGCGAATTCGTGAACCGTTCCGGGCTCTTCATGCAGCCCTTCATCGACGTAGCCCGCAAGCACAAGGCGCGCATCGCCTTCGCGGAAGGCGAGAACGAGGACGTGCTGCTGGCCGTGCAATCGGTAGTGGACGAGGGTGTAGCCCAGCCGATTCTGATCGGACGCGAAGCGGAGATACGCGAGCAGATGGCGCGCCTCAGCATGAAGCTCGCGCTCGGCAGCGATGTGCTGGTGGTGGACCCGGAAGAGGCCGACGCCAATCCGCGCTACTGGGAGTGCTACCACCGGAGCGTGGGGCGCCGCGGCGTCTCGGTGCCCGCGGCACGCACGGCGATGCGCGGCAATGCCACGGCGCTTGCTGCCACGCTGGTGGCCCTCGGCGAAGCCGACGGCATGATCTGCGGCAAGGTGGGTGTGTTCAGCGAGCACCTGAGGACCGTGCGCGGGATGTTCGGGCCGGCAGACCCGGAGGCGCATGTCTCCTCGCTCTGCGCACTGCTGCTGCCCAGCGGGCCGCTGTTCCTCACCGATGCCTTCCTCACGCCGGAGCCCACGGTGGAGCAGATCGTGGCCACAACCCGCGCGAGCATCGAGATGGTCCGGCACTTCGGCGTCACGCCCAAGGTCGCACTGCTTGCGCACTCGAACTTCGGCACCTCGATGCACAGCTCGGCGCTGCGCATGCGCGAGGCATCGAGGATCCTTCGCGAGAGCCTCCCCGGCGTGGAGGTCGATGGCGAGATGCACGCCTACACCGCCATGAACGAAGCCCTGCGCAAGACGATCTATCCCGGCGCGAACCTCACGGGAGCGGCCAACCTGCTGATCATGCCGGGTCTCGACGCGGCCAACATCGCGCTCGGCGTTATCCGCTCTCTCACCGACGCGCTGCTGATCGGTCCCTTGTTCTCGGGCTTCACGCGGCCCGCGCACGTGGTGATTCCCTCGGTATCGCCGCGGGGGATCTTCAACATGACGGCGTTCCTGTCGGCGGAGATCCACCGCTCGCGCTGAGGGACGTCCCTCAGGACAGCGCGCACTCCATGTAGTGGTGATCCGCAACCCGCTCGCCCCAACGCTCGGGGAGAGCGGAGCGGCGGGTCGCCAGCACACGGAACCCGGATGCCTCGTACAGCGCCCGTGCCCGTGGGTTGCTGTCAGCCACATCCAGCGCGGCGCGCGTGTAACCGTCTTCGCGCGCACGTGCCAGCAAGTGCCCGAGGATCGCGCGCCCGATACCACCGCCGCGGACGTCCGGATGCACCGCGAAATGGCCGATGTAGGCAACGCCCGGCACAGCGGGCCGCACGATGCGCTCCATGCGCAGACCCCGCCACAGGACAGGCACGGCGCGCATTCCGTAGAAACCCGTGATATGGCGCAGCGCGCTCGCGGTGAACGTCCCGTTCAGCCGCGCATCCCAGACGGCCACCACCGCAAGAGTTCGGCCATCGCGCTCGGCGAGCAGGTGGTTACGGAAACCGAACTGCCCGCTGCCCTCGCGGAAGGATGTGTGGAGGAACTCCAGCGACTGGCCGTGGTGCTGCTGCGAGAACACCGCGCGGAAGGCTACCGGCCCCGAGTCGTGGATCAGCGGCACCACCGCAACGGCGTCATCGGCGGCGCATGGCCGCAATTCCAGTTCCGTGCTCATTCCTGCGACAGGTGGGCAAGCCTGCCCGCGCCCTGCTCCCAGTTCCGGCCGTCGAAGGCTTCGATACCGATGGCCTCGATGCTGCCCTCGTCGACGCAACGCAGGTTGATGCTGATGCCGTCGGGATTGGATCGCGGCACGTAAAACGATTTGATGCCGCAACGGCTGCAAAAAAGGTGTCGAGCCACACCCGTGCCGAAGCGGTACTCGGTGAGTGCATCCGCGCCCGCAAGCAGGCGGAAGCGGGATGCCGGCACGATCAGGTGGAGATAGCCGCTGCGACTGCAGATCGAGCAGTTGCACTCATGGGCTTCGACTCTCGCCGGGGCATCGAACTCGAAACGTACTGCCCCGCAATGGCAGCCCCCCAGATGGGTTTTCATGCTGTATCTCTCAAGACGCCGTGTTCGGGGCAAGCATAACAGCGGCTCCTGAGGGCATGCCGGGCACGGGTCGCCGTGGCGGGGATTGTGCCCCGATCCGGGCGCATTTAAGGTTCGCGCCTCAAACCGCAGACAGCATCCACCCATGCAGCGCCCCCTGCCCCGCGAGGCATTCCTCCGCGAAGACACCTACGCCCGGACCCGCAAGCCGGTGGACCTCGCCTGGACGCTGATCCCGGATGCCTACACCTCGCCGGAGTTCCACGCCCTCGAGCAGCAGAGGATCTTCGCGAAGAACTGGGTGCCCGTGTGCCTCGCCGAGGAAATCGGCAAACCCGGCGATTTCCGTGTCGTCGAGGTGGCCGGACGCTCGCTGATCCTCACCCGCAACGCAGACGGTGAACTGCGCGCCTTCCACAACGTGTGCAGACACCGCGGCGCCCGGCTCTGCGATGGTTCAGGCCACACCGGGCGGTTCTTCACCTGCCCCTATCACAACTGGGCCTACGATCTGGATGGGGCCTGCCGGGCAACGCCGCACTTCGCACCCGCAGATCCGCTGCAAGTGCCCTGCGATGCGGGAGACGAGGCCTTCGATCGCGCCAACATGGGTCTGTATACGGCCCGTGTCGCGCAGTGGGCGTGCCTGATATTCGTGTGCCTGGATCCCTCGAGCCCCGAACTGACCGAGGAACTG
This sequence comes from uncultured Gammaproteobacteria bacterium, assembly GCA_903928015.1. GTDB lineage: Bacteria > Pseudomonadota > Gammaproteobacteria > Pseudomonadales > UBA5518 > UBA5518. The sequence goes on from CAIYPF010000030.1 coordinate 159,519, forward strand.
GGCGATCTGCCGGAGCGCTTCCGCGCATACCGCGTGGGCGAATACCGGATCGCGAGGCGCGTCGACTACGAGATCAAGGCCAACTGGAAACTGGTGGCCGAGAATTTCATGGAGTACTACCACCTGCCCTCGATACACCCCGCGCTGCTCGATGTCTCGCCGGTGGAAGCGCATTACCGCTGGCAAGGCGCAGGCAAGTACGTGGGGCTCTGCACCTGGCCGGTGGGTGCGGATACCGATGACGGCGGCTGGAGAGGACTGCCTCCGCTGGCCGGCATCACTGGCCAGGATGCCGACGCCGCACGTTTTGCCTGGGTTTTCCCGACGATTGGCATCAGCGTGAACGCCAACCACGTGTTCCTGCTGATCGCCCGGCCCACGGCAGCGGGAATCACGGAGGAAAGCGCCTACTTGCTCACGCACCCCGAGTCGGTCGCGGCAAGCGCGGATCCGGAGAGCGCGACGGACGAGTTGCTGCGCTTCTGGGACACGATCAACCGCGAGGACATCGCCGTGGTCGAGCGGGTTCAGGACGGTCTGCAGAACACCGAATACCAGGGCGGCCGCATGTGCTCGCGCTTCGAGGAGTCCTGCCACCGTTTCCAGAACATGGTGATCGACGCCATGCTCGGACTGCAGCGCATACCCTCAGGCGACGACCCCGAAACGGCGCGCCGCTTCGGACCTCCCCAGAACGACGCCTGAGCCCAACCGTGCCATCGAGCGTGGCGACAAGGCTCAGTTGCGCCGCCGATACCAGTGCGTCCGCGCCCGCGGAAACGAAGAGGTACAGCGGGCTGCCGGGGCGAGCCCGCCGTGTTTCGGGGAACAGGGCATCAGCCGCACGCCAGCAACCTGCCCAAGGTTTCTGACAACAGCTTTACATCGATGGGCTTGGTCAGACAGTCGACCATGCCGGCCTGCCGGCACCGCTCGAGTTCCTCGGGCAGGGCATAGGCGGTCATCGCGACGATGGGCGGACAATCCGCGCCCAGCCGGGAGACGATCTGTCGCGTGGCCTCGAGGCCGTCCATCTCCGGCATATGCACATCCATCAGGATGAGGTCGAAGCCCGCATCCGGCCGGCAGGCCATCTCGACGGCCACCTCGCCGTTATTGGCGATGCTCACACTCATGCCGTCGCGCTCGAGGAATTTGCGCGCCACCAGCTGGTTCACAGGCACGTCCTCGACCAGCAGGACTCGCCGACCGGAGAGCATGCAGCCCGGCTCTGGCTGGGGCCGGCCGAGCGGCTCGGGCACGGGCATGCTGGCGGCGGGCAAGGGCAGCGTGAACGTGAAACAGGCGCCCGCGCCGGGAACGGAAGTCACCCCCAACTCGCCGCCCATCATGCGCACGAGCTCTGCACTGATCGTGAGTCCCAGACCCGTGCCGCCAAAGCGGCGCGTGGTGGATTCATCGGCCTGCGTGAAGGGGCTGAACACGCGCTCTATCTGCTGCTGGCTGAGGCCGATGCCGGTATCACGCACACTGAACGTGATGCCGGATACATCCCTGTCGACCTGCAGTTCGACCTGCCCTTCCGGCGTGAACTTGATCGCATTCGACAGGAGATTGGAAAGAACCTGGCGCAGCCGAAGCGGATCTCCCTGCACGATCTGCGGCAGCCCGACCTCGAGCCCGAGCAGCAGCTCGAGGCCACGCCCCGAGGCAAGCACGGCGAAGGAGCCGTGCAGCGAGTCCAGCAGTTCGCGCAGGTTGAAGGGGATGCGTTCAAGCGATACCGCACCGGCCTCCAGCTTGGAGAAATCGAGCAGGTCGTTGATGAGTGCGAGCAGATCAGCGCCCGCGTTGCGTATCAAACCGGCGTATTCGCGCAGGCGTGCTTCCTCGGGTTCCGAGGCGGCCAGTTCACCCAAACCCAGAATGGCCGTGAGCGGCGTGCGGATTTCGTGCGAGACGGTGGCGAGGAAACGGCTCTTGGCATCGCTCGCGGCGGCGGCCGCACGTGCTGCCTCGGCCTGTGCCTGCGCGGCCTCGATGCGATCCGTGATGTCCAGGCACGAGCCCACATGACCGGCGAAGACGCCTTCTGGCGTGAAACGCGGTGCCGCGCGGTCGGACACCCATCGCCAGAGGCCATCGCAGCGCCGCATGCGGTAGTCCTCCTCCAGAAGGCTGCGGGTGTTCACGGCCCGCGAGTAAGCCTCCACGCAACGCTCCCGGTCCTCCGGATGGATATTGTCGATCCAACCGTCGTCTCTTTCCTCTTCCATCGAGCGACCCGTGAACTCGAGCCAGGCGCGGTTGTAGTAGTCACCCTCGCCACCGGGGCCCGAGGTCCAGATCATGCCGGGCGAGGCATCGGCCATCAGGCGGAAGCGCTGCTCGCTATCCTGCAGTGCTGCGCTGTTCTGCCGCAATTCCCGCTCATAACGCAGGGTCTCGGCGATCTCCTGCAAGGAGACCATGTAAGCATCGGTTTCGAGCCGGTAGATGGTCGCGGCGACCATCACCTCGTGCCCGCCCGGCCCCGCTCCCTGAAGGCGCAGACGACGCTGGTCCCATACAAGCCCGCTCGGGGCGCTGAAGTCCGCGATATGACGCCGGAGATCGGGGGCACTGCTGGCAAGCACCTCGTAGAGGTTCATCAACCGGGATGTCACAGGTACCAGGAGCCGCGTGACCTCCGGGTTCAGCATCTCGATGCTGCCGTCGCCGCGCATCATCAGGAGGCCGGTGGGCACCTGATAGAGGAATCGGAGGAGGCGTTCGTTCTCCTCGGCAAGTTCGCGCGTGCGATCGATCATCCGTTTAGCGGAGCACGGCCACGTAGCGGGTGGTCTGACCGGGCGCCTTGAGCAGGCGCAGGCGCACCGGCGTTGGCCGGACACGGAAGGTGAAGGTGTACTCGATCTGGTCATCGATGGCGGCTTCCTCGTCGAAGCGGTGGGCGACGAGGTAGTTGTTCATGCAGGGAGCAACATCGGTGAAGAGGTGACGACCCAGCACGCGGTCCCTCTTGTAGCACACGCTTTCGGACTCGGTCGCGTTGTAACGCGTGACGAGGCCCTCGGGATCGAAGCCTATGACGCCGAAGGGGAGAGAATCGAGAACATCGTCCGAGGCCGCGTCAAGAGCAGCCGCAAGATCGCTTTGATCGAATTGCATCGGAAATCGGGCCTCTTGGCGGAACACATCTGGTGACGGGAAGGATAACCCCGGGCAGCGCCGGGGTCACCCCACCCGCCACGTCCACACCCGCATCGGCACGCCCTCGCCGTGCTCTGTCACCAGTGCAGCGGGTTCGCTGCACCGGAGCAGCGCCCATTGCCCTGCCGCGCTCAGTTCCTCAACCGAGGCGGCGAAACCCAGGTCACGGAACACATCGTCACGGAAGCTGAGGGTGATGGTGCCGCCCGGGCGCAGCAGCATGCCCAGCGCGGCAAGCGGGCCCGGGCCCACGTGACCGAATGTGAACACACCCACACTCACCACCGCATCGAGGCTGCCCGGCGCAAGCGGCAGTGCCTCGGTGAGCGAGGCCTGGAGCAATTCGTCATAGGCTCCCGTCAACGCGGCCTTCTCCAGCATGCCGGCAGAAAAATCGATGCCGATCACCCGTGCGGCACCACCCGTACGCAGGGCCACACCGACCTGACCCGTTCCGCAACCGGCATCGAGCACCACGCCACCACGCCCGCCCTGATCGAGGCACTGCGCGGCAGCAGCACCCGGGGCGGCCCAATCGAGGACGTCCATGTCAGCGTCGTAGTGCGCGGACCACTCGTCGTACCGGCGCTGCAGATCCTCCGGATCGGTGGCGGCATAGATCCAGTCGAGGCGCTCGGAACTCATGCGCCCAGACTCCCCAGCACGTCGCGCGTGCGGCGGATCAGGGTGCGCAGGCCGCTGATGTCGGCGGTGTCGCCCTCGTGCTGGGCGATCATCAGACGGCCAACAGGAAGATCGAGGTAACGCCGCATGAGCTCCTTATCGAGCGAGCCACGGAACTGCCAGCTGCCGGGCCACACCGTGAGTTCGACCGCTGCCGGATCACGGCCGGCTGCACGCGCCGCGGCATACAGATCTTGCAGGCGCAACGCCAGATCTTCCGGTGAAATCACGTAGGGGTAAAAACCGTTGCCCAGACGACCTGCCCGGCGCGCGGCCGCCGCCGTGCTGCCACCGACGATAATCGGCACACCGCCCTCCTGCACCACCGGCACATCGCAGAAAACACGGTGGAATTGCAGGAATTCCCCCTCGAAGGACGCCGGAGACCGGGTCCACAGCGCACGCATGGCGAGGATGTTCTCGTCCATGCGGCGGCCACGCTCAGTGAAGGGGATGTTGAGCGCTGCGTACTCTTCTTCCTGCCAGCCCAGACCTGCACCGAGCATGATGCGGCCGCGGGTCAGCTGATCGATCGTGGCGAGGCGTTTGGCGAGCTGCACCGGACTGTACTGCGGGAGTATGAGCACGCCGGTGGCGAACTTCAGCCGCCGCGAGTGCGCAGCGGCGAAGGTGAGCCAGGCCAGCGGATCGGGCATGGAGGTGAGCTCGTCCGTAGGCATGCGGCCATCGGCCGAATAGGGATAGTTGGGCTTGTAGTTTTCGGCGACCAGCACATGCTCCACGCCCCACAAAGACTCGACCTCTTCCTCGTCGAGCATCGCCACAAGCTCCGCCACCCAGTCCGGATCGCAGACGATGCCGCGGCGGAACAGTGGAATCACCCCGATCTTCATCTGCATGCTCCGGCAAACCCTCACAGACCGCCGAGCAGACAGCAAAGACCACCGATGCGTCAATCGCGGCTCGACGCCCCGCGCCGGGCGCCGCTATGCTCCGGCCGCAACCGCAGACTCCGGAGCCGCCCGATGGCAGAAGACACCACCGGCAAATACGCCATCCTTCCCGAATTCAGCAAATTCCCGGCATTGCCGGTACGGAACAGCCCGTGGCTGTTGCGGCTGCTCAGCCTCTTCATCGCGGCACAGCGGCTCACGCAGCGCTGGAAGCCCGGCATACGGGCGCTGCGGCGTCAGGTGCGCAGGGGCACGGACGCACCCGTGCGCGTGATCGAGGTAAGCGCAGCCGGCTCCGCCGATCCATCGCCCGCGCTGATCTACTGCCACGGCGGGGCGTTCTTCCTCACCTACGCGGCCATCCATCTGGACAACGCGCAGCACATCGCGCGAGCGACGGGCTGCAAGGTGTTCGTGGTCGATTACCGGCTCTCGACCGAGGCTCCCTTCCCGGCACAATTCGACGACTGCTATTCCTGCCTGCGCTGGGTACACGAACAGGCCGAGGAACTCGGCGTCGACCCCTCACGCATCGGCGTGATGGGCGACAGTGCGGGCGGGGCCCTTGCCGCAGGACTCGCCCAGAAAGCACGCGACGAGGGCTTGGCGGTGCGAGCACAGATCCTGCTCTATCCGGTCACGGATTCCTCCTGCAGCAGCGCATCCGCGCAGGCCTTCACCGACACGCCGCTGTGGACCGCCGGCGCAAACCGCATCATGTGGGACATCTACCTCCGCGGCAGCCCCACGAACCCGCCGCCCCGCTATGCATCCCCCTCTCACCGCGAGGATCTCTCGGGGCTGCCGGCAGCCTATGTGGAAACCGCGGAATTCGACCCGCTGCGCGACGAGGCCATCGACTACGCCAAACGGCTGGCCGCGGCGGGCGTCACGGTGCGTCTCAACAAGACGCGCGGCACCATCCACGCCATCGACACCGTGCCAGGCTCGCCCACTACCCAGGCGGCCATGGGCAAGCGCGTCGAAGCGGTGCGTGAATTGCTGGTCGATCCGGAGGGCATGGCAGCATGAGCACGCACTATCGCGCCTGTCATCTCTGCGAGGCCATCTGCGGGCTGGAGATACGCGTCGAGGATGGCCGCATCGCCGGCATCCGGGGCGACTCCGAAGACCCGTTCAGTCATGGCTACATCTGCCCCAAGGCCACCGCGCTCGCCGACATACAGGAAGATCCTGACCGGCTGCGCCGTCCGCTGCTGCGCGAAGGAAGCACGTGGCGGGAAATCGGCTGGGACGAGGCCTTCGCCCTGGCCGCCGAGCGCCTGCACGCCGTCCGCGCGCAGCACGGTGCCGATGCAGTAGCGATCTACCGCGGCAATCCCAATGTCCACAACTGGGGATTGATCACGCACGCGAACCACTTCCTGAAGCGCCTCGGCACGCGCAACAACTACTCCGCCACCTCGGCCGACCAGTTGCCGCACCACCTCGTGTGCCTGTGGATGTACGGGCACCAGTTCCTGCAGCCGATTCCCGATATCGACCGCTCGCAGCATCTGCTGCTGATCGGCTACAACCCGATGGCATCGAACGGCAGCATCATGACGGTGCCCGATTTCCGTGGCCGCCTGAAAGCCTTGCAAGCGCGTGGCGGCAAAATGGTGGTTATCGACCCCCGCCGCACGGAAACCGCAGCCGTGGCAGACGAGCATCACTTCGTGCGGCCGGGCAGCGATGCCTTCCTGCTGCTCGCACTCCTGCAGGTGATCCTGAGCGATGGCAGCGCGCGCCCTGGCCCGGACGGCGTGGCACTGCGCGGACTGGAATCGCTCCCCGCGCTGCTGGCGCGCTTCACACCGGAGCTCGCCGGGGAGCGCACGGGTATCGAAGCCGAGACCATCCGCCGCATCGCACGTGATTTCGCGGCAGCCCCGCGGGCCGCATGCCACGGCCGCATGGGCGTCTCGACGCAGCGCTTCGGCGCGCTCTGCCAATGGGCGATACAAGTGCTCAACCTCATCACCGGAAACCTCGACCGCGAGGGCGGCACGCTGCTCACGCATCCGGCCGTGATGGGCGCAGGCCCCGACGACCGCCAGCGGGGCAGCTTCGGGCGACGGCGCAGCCGCGTCCGCGGCTATCCGGATTTCAGCGGCGAGTTCCCCGTGGCAGGGCTTGCAGAGGAAATGCTCACGCCCGGCGAGGGGCAGGTGCGCGCACTTGTGACGGTGGCCGGCAACCCCGTGCTGTCGACACCGAACGGGCCGCGCCTCGATGCTGCGCTCGCCGGACTCGATTTCATGCTTGCCATCGATTTCTACCTGAACGAAACCACCCGGCACGCCACGCTCATCCTGCCGCCCACGACCTCGCTGGAGCACGATCACTACGACATCGCCTTCCACCGTTTCGCAGTGCGCAACACCACGCGCTACAACGCTCCGGTACTGCCGAAACCGGAAGGCTCGATGCACGACTGGGAGATTTTTGCAGGCCTCGCAGACGCCGACGCGCGCATCGATGGCGGCTCCGCCCCGGCGGTCGCTTCACCGGCGCAGATGCTCGACCTGATGCTGCAATCCGGTCCCTACGGCGCAGCCGCAGGCGACGCGCGCGCACTCAGCCTCGCTGTGCTGGAAGCCGCACCCCACGGCATCGATCTGGGGCCGCTCAGACCCTCGCTGCCGCAGCGCCTGTGCACGGAGGACGGTGGCATCGATTGCCTTCCTCCACTGATCCCGGCGGAACTCGAGCGCCTGTGGCAGGAGCCTGCCGTGCCCGCAGGGCAGTTGCTGCTGATCGGGCGGCGTCACGTGCGCAGCAACAACTCCTGGATGCACAACAGCCACAGGCTCACCAAGGGGCCGCGGCGCGATCATCTGCTCGCACACCCCGGGGATCTTGCCGCGCGCGGGATCGCCGATGGTGCAGAGGTGCTGCTCAGCTCACGCGTGGGCGAGTTGCGGGTGGTGGTGGAAGCCAGCACGGACATGATGCCGGGCAGCATCTCGCTGCCGCATGGCTGGGGCCACGACAAGGCAGGAACACGGCTTGGCGTGGCAGCGGCACAGCCGGGCGTGAGCGCGAACGACCTCACAGACGAGTTGTGGCTCGACGAACTCTGCGGCAACGCGGCGCTGAACGGCGTGCCGGTAGAGATCAGACCTGTCCCAGCGTCTCCCGCACTGCAGTCGCCCGGTCGCTCAGGCGGCTGAGGGCCGTCTGGTCCAGGCCCGCATCGCGCATCGACTGCATCTGCGCCAGGGCATCGGGCCGCAAGCCGACGGCATCGAGCGTGAGCGCGGCAAGGTCCCGGGCAGCGGCAACCCCGGCCACCAGAGCCGGATTCCCGGGCGCGCTGGCCGGGTTCTCGAGGCAAGCGATGACCTCGACCACCGGCGCAGGCAAGCGCCAACGGGTGGCGACATCGAGGCCTGCGCGCTGACCGAATGTCTGCAGCAGCGAATCGATGTCCGCAAGTGAGGGCGCGGGCTGCGGTGCCGGCCCGAGGATGTCCTGCACGGCCTGCAGCACCACGGGAAGGCCGATCTGGTGCAGCAAGCCGCAGAGAAAAGCCCCCTCGAAGGGTTTGCCAAGTGCGTGGTTGATCTCGTGGGACCAGAGCGCCGTGGCCAGGGACTCCTGCCAGATCCGCTGGATACGCGCCGCGTACAAGGGCACATGGAAAAGGCGCGGGCCGATGCAGGCCGCGAAGACGACATCGGCCACCGTGCGCATGCCGAGACGGCCTATCGCCTGCCCCACCGTGAGCACCGGTGCGCCCGCGCGCAGCAGCGGCGCATTGGCGTACTTGACCACATGGCCGGCCAATGACTGGTCACGCCGGATGGCATCGGCGAGCGAGTTGATGTCTGCGTCCGGATCGTTGATGACGGCGAGCACCATCGCGGCCACGGAGGGCAGTACGGGCACCGTGAGGCGACGGCCCATCAACCGCTCCTCGATCTGTCTGGCGACGTCGTTCAGGTCCATCGTTCTCCCTGGCGGCAAGCTCCGGGCGATCAACCCGGACCTGCAATTGCGCTGGTGCGCGGATTGGGCTATCTCAGGGTCTTCCAAGACCGGTTCACGGAGCCGCGCGTGCCCTCGTCAGACAACAATGTTCCCGACCTGAGACTTCGCTCACCGACTCCGCAAGACGCCAAGGCGTTCCTGTCGGCCGTGACACGGAGCCGCAGATTGCACGCGGGTCGTGTTTCTCCGCCGGACACACGCGAACTCTACCGGACATGGATGGAGCGCATTACCGACGGCAGTTATATAGGCCATCTGCTGGTCGACCGCGACGATACACTGCTCGGCGTGGTCAACCTGAGCGAGGTCATTCGCGGAGGCTACCAGAGTGCCTACCTCGGCTACTACGTGTTCGCGGGCAACGAATGCCGGGGCGTGATGAGCCGGGGACTGCGGATGGTACTGCCGAGGGTCTTCGGCCAGCACCGGCTGCACCGCATCGAAGCGTCCATACAGCCGGGGAACATCGCTTCGCGGCGGCTGGTCGAGAACCTGGGATTCCGGCTGGAGGGCGTCGCGGTGCGCAGCGTCAAGATCGGCGGGCGCTGGCGGGATCACGAGCGCTGGGCCCTCACCGTCGAGGAATGGCGCGACATGGCGCCACAACGCCGCACAACGGCCTGGAGATACTGATGGCACTGGGCGCGACCATTCACCGGGCCGAACTCGAACTCGCTGACATCGACCGCGGCGTCTACGGCAGCCACACGCTCACGCTGGCACGGCACCCCTCCGAAACGGAAGAGCGGCTCATGCTGCGCCTGCTCGCATGGGCAATGTTCTCGGACCAGGACCTCGAATTCGGGCGCGGCATCTCCACCGAGGAAGACCCCGACCTCTGGCTGCGCCGTCCCGACGGCACCATCGAACTCTGGATCGAGATGGGCCTGCCCGAGGAAAAACGCCTGCGCCGTGCGGCAGGACGAGCGCGACAGGTCATCGTGTTTGCCTCCGGCGGCCGCTCCGTGCCGCCCTGGTGGGCACGTCAGGGCGAGGGCCTGCGGCGCATCGAACGGCTGCGGGTGCTGGAAATCCCGCAGGAGCAGTCGAAGGCGCTGGCAGCGCTGTGCTCCCGCAACATGCGGCTTCACTGCACGATTCAGGAGGGGCAGGTGCTGGTGGGAGACGCCACGCAGTCGGTGCTGATCGTGCCGGAGTGCCTGCATCCCCATTGATCGGCATCCGCCGGACGGGGGAAGATGCCGCGCCGCAGCCCGGAGAAACGCGCGTGGACATACGATTCAGCCCGCAGGAAACCGCATTCCAGGAGGAAGTCCGTCGCTTCCTCGCCGATGAATACCCCGCCGACATCCGCAGAAAGATGCAGGGAGGCCTGCAACTCGAGCGGGAAGATCACGTGCGCTGGCAGCAACTGCTCGCACGCCGCGGCTGGGCCGGTGTGAACTGGCCGGTCGAGCACGGCGGCACCGGCTGGACGCCCGTCCAGAAATACATCTTCTCCACCGAGTGCGCGCTGGCGCACACGCCACGCATCGTGCCCTTCGGCCTCGGCATGGTGGGTCCGGTGATCTACACCTTCGGCACCGAGGAGCAGAAAGCGCGCTTCCTGCCCGACATCCTCGCGAGCCGCGTGTGGTGGTGCCAGGGATACTCCGAGCCGAACTCGGGCTCGGACCTCGCATCGCTGCAGACGCGCGCGGTGCGCGACGGCGAGCACTACGTGGTGAACGGCACCAAGACCTGGACGACCATGGCCCAGTGGGCGGAGTGGATCTTCTGCCTGGTGCGCACCGGCGGGCCGGAACTGAAACCGCAGGCGGGCATCAGCTTCCTGCTGATCGACATGAAGACGCCCGGCGTGCGGGTCTCTCCGATCCGTCTTCTGGACGGCACGCCGGAGGTGAACGAGGTGCACTTCGAGGACGTGCGCGTGCCGGTGGAAAACCTGATCGGCGAGGAAAACCGCGGCTGGACCTGCGCCAAGTACCTGCTCACGCACGAGCGCACCGGCATCGCGCAGGTGGCACGTTCACGGGTGCGGATCGCGGAACTGCGCAAGCTCGCGGCACAGACGCCGGCAGGCAGCGGAGGCTCGCTGCTCGAGGACGCGTTCTTCCTGCGCCGCCTCGCGGAACTTGAAACCGAGCTCATCGCCCTCGAGTACACCGAGCTGCGCACCCTCGCCAACCTGAGCGCGGGCAAATCACCCGGGCCCGCTTCGTCGATCCTGAAGATCAAGGGCACAGAGGTGGCGCAGGCGCTGGACGAGTTCTTCGTCGAAGTGGCCGGTCTGCACGCCCTGCCCTGCGTGCCGGAACAGTTCCGGGAGGGCTTCACGGGAGATCACGTGGGTCCCGGCACGCTCGCGGCAGCGGCGGGCGTCTACCTGAACAACCGCAAGGCCTCGATCTACGGCGGCTCGAACGAGATCCAGCGCAACATCATCGCCAAGGAAGTACTGGGGCTCTAGGCGCCCGGCACCTCGGCATCGCACAGCAGGACAGGCAGCACACACATGGACTTCGATTACAGCGACGAGCAGCAACTCCTGCGCGACAGCGTCGCGCGCTTCGTGCGTGAGGAGTACGCCTTCGATGCGCGCAAGCGTCTGATCGCCTCGGGCCAGGCCTTCTCGGCGTCGCACTGGTCGCTCTTCGCCGAGCTGGGCTGGCTGGCGGTACCGCTGCCGGAATCCTGCGGCGGACTGGACGGCAGCGCCGTCGACAACGCGATCATCCTCGAGGAGTTCGGACGGGGCCTGGTGCTTGAGCCCTGGATTCCCACGCTGACCCTCGGCGCTGGCGCCATCGCGGCACTCGGCTCGCCCGCGCAGCAGCAGGCACTGCTTGCGCGCGTGGTGGCCGGCGAACTGCAGCTCGCACTGGCCCACTTCGAGTCAGCGGCCCGCTACGACGCCACCGCCATCGCAACCCGGGCGCTGCGCCACGCCGACCACTGGCAACTCGACGGCGGCAAATGCGTGGTGCTGAACGCGCCTGCTGCGGACCTGCTGCTGGTCAGCGCCCGCGAGGCATCCGGCGGCGTGGCTGTTTTCCTCGTGGAACCCGGCACGCCCGGGCTGCGGATGCAGCCTTACCGCAACATCGACGGCACCATGGCAGCAGAACTGCTGCTCGAGGGCCTGCGTCTGCCCGTCGACGCCCGCCTCGGCGATCAGCCCGACGCCCTGCCAGCGCTCGGCATCCTGCACGACCGTGCCGCGCTCCTCGCCTGCGCGGAGGCCGTGGGCGCGATGGCCGTGCTGCTGCAGAAAACCGTGGAATACACCCGGACGCGGCGACAGTTCGGCGTGGCCATCGGCAGCTTCCAGGCGCTGCAGCATCGCATGGCGGACATGTTCATCGAGGTGGAGCAGTCGCGTTCGATCCTGATGATGGCGCTGCTCACCGCCGACAGCAGCGGTGATATCCCGCGAGCGGTTTCTGCCGCCAAGAGCCGCATCGGCCGCGCCGCCCGCAAGGTCGGGCAGGAAGCCATACAGCTGCATGGCGGCATCGGCGTCACCGAGGATCTCGACGTGGGCCACTACGTGAAGCGTCTCATCGCCATCGAAGCGCTGTTCGGCAACAGTGACTGGCATCTGCGGCGCTTCGGATCGGCCGGACATGCTGCCTGATCCTGCCGCAAGGCCAGCGGAGCCCACTCTCGCGCGCCGGGATGTGCTGCGTGCGGCGCTGGTGCTTGCGGGCGGCGCACTGCTCTACCCGCCTGCCGCGGCGGCAGCGGGTGTCTCGCGCCGGGCCGTCAGGGACTATCTGCGCGAGGACGCGACCGGACTCGCCGCACTGGTGCGCAGCCGCAAGGTGAGCGCGGCCGAGCTTCTGGAGATCGCCATCGCGCGCACCGAGGCCGTGGATCCGCACATCAACGCGGTCGTGCAGCGGCACTTCGAACTCGCCCGCAAGGCCGTCGCCAACGCCCCCCTCGATGCCCCGCTCGCCGGGGTGCCCTGGCTTCTGAAGGACCTCAACGTGCAGATGGCCGGCACGCAGACCAGCAACGGCTCGCGCTTCTTCGCCGGCCGCGTGTCCAGCGCAGACTCCACGGTGGTGGAGCGTTACCGAGCGGCGGGGCTGGTGTGCTTCGGCAAGAGCGCCGCGCCCGAAATGGGCCGCACCGTGACCACCGAGTCCAGCCTGCACGGCGCGACGCGCAACCCCTGGAACAGGGAGTACTCCAGCGGCGGGAGTTCCGGAGGGGCCTCCGCCGCCGTCGCGGCGGGCATTCTCCCGGCCGCGCATGCCACCGACGGCGGCGGCTCGATCCGCATCCCGGCAGCGCTCTGTGGGCTCTTCGGCCTCAAGCCCACGCGCCTTCGCACCCCCAACGGGCCGGGGCGCACGGAGGGCTGGGGCGGGCTCTCGGTGGGTCATGCCGTGACGCGCAGCGTGCGCGACAGCGCGCTCATCCTCGATATCAGCCAGGGGCCGGAGCCGGGCGCCGCGTACTGGCCGCCGCCACCGGCAGGCAACTACGTTGACGAGCTCGGGCGCCCGCCAGGGCAGCTGAGGATCGGGCTGCTCCGGGCATCGCCGCTGGGCTCACCCGTGGACCCGGACTGCCTTGCCGCGGTGGATGCCGCAGCAGCGCTGTGCCAGTCGCTGGGCCACCACATCACGGACTTCAGCCTGCCTGGCGGTGGGCTCGAACTGATGATGGCCTTCGGGGCACTGGTGGGAGCGGGCTTTGCCACGGCGGTCCGCGAGCGCGCCCTCGAACTGGGCCGTGAGCCCGGCGCCGATGATCTGGAGGCCGTGAACCTGGCTGGCTACCGTCGGGCCTCGGCCATGTCGGCCATCGACCTTGAACTCGCCCGGCAGGCGGTGCACCGCTTCGGCTTCACGATGCACCATGCCATGCAGGACGTCGACATCATCCTCAGCCCGGTCACGGCCCGCGCCACCTGGACGTTGGGGACCATGAGCCTCTCGCAGCCACCTGCAGAGTTCTATCAACACCTCGCGGGCACCAGCGACTTCACCGCCCTGTACAACATGAGCGGGCAGCCGGCGATGTCGGTGCCGCTTCATACCGGCAGCAAGGGATTGCCGGTTGGCGCCATGTTCGGCGCCCGCTATGGCGATGAAAAAACCCTGTTCAGGCTGGCAGCGCAGCTGGAACAAGCCGCTCCATGGGCGGGGCGACTGAGCCCACCAATGCGGGATGCCCTCTCATGAAACAGTCTGTGACAGCTGTCTTATATCTTTTATTTTCAGTGCTTTACACGGCATTGTTCAGCCATGAAACGAGCTTTTTGGGGGCCGCCATCAAGGTCGCCCCGATACTCCTGCTGGCCGCTTCAGCCTGGCGCTGGGCCGATGCGGGTTGGCGCCGCGCCCTGACGGCAGCCTTGCTGTTCTCGGCGCTCGGGGATCTGCTTCTGGCATTGAACGGGCTGATGGGCGATCTGTTCATCGCCGGGCTGGGCAGCTTCCTGCTGGGCCAGATCCTGTACGCCAGCGTGTTCTGGCGGCACCCCTCCCCCGACCGGTGGCGCCGCTGGCTGGTGCTTGCTTACCTGCCCTGCGGCGCAGTGCTCTCCTGGCAGATGATCCCCGCCAGCGGCAACCTCGCCCTGCCGGTCGGACTGTACCTGCTCGGCATAAGCGCCATGATCACCGGAGCCGCCCTCACGGACCGCCCGCTGCTGCTCTTTGCCGGGGCACTCTGCTTTGCGGTTTCAGACGGCCTGCTCGCCACCGACAGATTCCTGCAGCCGGTGCCTGCCGCCGGCATCCTCATCATGGGCACCTACTATCTGGCGCAGGGCCTGATCTGCGTCGGCGCCCTGCAAGCACCCCGGAGACACGCCGCATGAACCCGCTGGCCCTGGAGGCACTGGAGTTCGCCGCGACACTGCTCCCCGAAGCGGGACGGATCGCGCTCGGTTACTTCCGCCAGCCCTTGCAGGTGGATGACAAACGCAGCCACGGCCGCTTCGACCCTGTCACGGAGGCAGACCGCGCCATCGAAACCGCGCTGCGCTCCGCGATCCTTTCCCGCTATCCGGATCACGGCATCGTGGGCGAAGAGCTCGGCAGCCGGGACGGCAACTCCGAATGGAGCTGGATCATCGACCCCATCGACGGCACCCGCGCCTTCATCAGCGGCGTCCCCGCCTGGGGCACCCTGATCGGCTTGCGCTGCAATGGCCGTCCGGTGGCAGGCCTCGTACACCAGCCCTATCTGGAGGAAACCTTCGCCGGCACCGGCAGCACGGGCTGGTTCGAGCGCCGGGGCGAGCATCGTGCGTTGCGATCGCGGCAGGACGCGCGGCTCGCCAACGCCATCCTCTACTGCACTCACCCCTCCATGGTCCGCGCACCCGGCGAAGCGGCCGCATTCGAGCGCGTGGCCGCCGCCGTGCGCATGTCCCGCTTCGGCGGCGACTGCTATTCGTACTGCCTGCTGGCGCTCGGACTGGTCGACCTCGTGATCGAGTCCGACCTGCAGTCCTACGACATCCAACCCCTGATCCCCATCATCCGTGCCGCGGGTGG
Organism: uncultured Gammaproteobacteria bacterium; assembly: GCA_903928015.1. Lineage (GTDB taxonomy): Bacteria > Pseudomonadota > Gammaproteobacteria > Pseudomonadales > UBA5518 > UBA5518. Next base: position 174,769 of record CAIYPF010000030.1, read on the forward strand.
TGTGGTGAGCGGGCCGCGCGGCGAGGATGCCGATGCAGGCGGATTCGTGGTGGCTGCCGCCAATCCCGTGCTGCACGCCGAGGCACTGGCGCTGATCGCGGGAGCATGAGAGCGCAGCGCTGGACATCGATGCGCGCGGAGGGTGCAAGGCTCGCGCGCATGGCGGGCCCTCTGGTGATAGGCCAGTTCGCGGTGATGGGCATGGGTGTCACCGACGTGATCATCGCGGGGCACGCGGGCACGGACGATCTCGCCGCCGTGACCATCGGCTACTACGTCTGGGATCTGGGGATGCTGCTCGTCTTCGGCATCCTGCTCGCCAACAGCGCGCTGATCGGACACCGCTTCGGGGCGGGTGACAGCGAGGGCATCCGCCGGCAGTTCCAGCAGTGCCTGTGGCTCTCCTTGCCGCTGTCGCTCTTCTCGGGGCTGGCGATATGGGTCGCCATACAGTGCCTGCCGTATCTGGACCTTGCGCCCGCGGTAACGCGGATCGCCGCGGGTTACCTGTATCCCACCATCGGCACCGCCATGCTGATCCCGGTGGCGCTCACGTTCCGCACCACGGCCGAAGGCCTGGGCCTGACGCGCCCGGTGATGTGGCTGATGCTGGGCGCTTTCCTCGTGAACATACCGATGAACTACGTGCTGGTGCACGGTCTGTTCGGCCTCCCGAGGCTGGGCGGAGCGGGCTGTGGCTGGGCCACGCTGTTCGCCTTCATGCTGCTGATGGCGGCCTGGACGCTGTACTCGCTGCGCTCTCCCGCGCTCGCGCCGCACGCGCTGTGGCGTGACTTTGCGCCGCCGCGTCCGCGCGAGATGGGCGCCACGCTCTCGCTCGGCCTTCCCATCGGCCTCTCCCTGCTCGCAGTGGGCGGCTTCTTCGCGGTGGTACCGCTCGTGATGTCCAGGCTCGGTACCGAGGCGATCGCAGGCCACGCGGTAGCGATGACATTCGACAGCCTGATGCTGACCATTCCGCTTGGTGTGGGGCAGGCGATGTCGGTGCGGGTGGCCCACGAGATGGGCGGACGCTACCCGCAGGCCGCGCGCGCGGTCTGCATCACCGGCATGCAGATGCTGGTGGGTATCGCATTGCTGCAGGCCGTACTCATCGTCGCCTTCCGCGAGCAGATCGCCAGCCTGTTCACAGCCGATCCGGCCGTGAGGGAACTCGGCACGCTGCTGCTGGTGTACGCCGCGGCCTATCGTGTCTTCGATTCCGTGCAGATCGGGGCCGGGATGGCCCTGCGCGGCTACCGCGACACACGCGTGAGTTCGGCGATCGATGTCTTCGCCTACTGGCTGTTCGGACTGCCGCTCTGCTACACACTGGGTTTTGGTTCGCGCTGGAAGGACGCAATGGGCGTGGAAGGTTTCTGGCTGGGCATGGTGATAGCGATCGGCGCGGCCGCGCTGACGATATCCCTGCGCCTCGCCTGGAGGAGTTCGCGCGAAGTGCACTCTGCGGCCTTGGCAGGCGACTGCGCATGAGCAACTTCCACCGCGTGATACCGCCCAACCGCTTCGGCCGTGACTTCGTGATCGGCGACCTGCACGGCCACCTCCCGGCGCTGAAACGTGCACTCGCCGCGAGGCGCTTCATCCCCGGCCGAGACCGGCTCTTCAGCGTGGGCGATCTGGTGGATCGCGGCCCGGACTCACCGGGTGCCGCCGCACTGGTGCGGGAGAACTGGTTCCACGCCGTACGTGGCAACCACGAGGACATGCTGCTGCGCACCGTGAACGGTGAAGGCACGCGCATCACCGAGATGTGGCGTCAGAACGGCGGCGACTGGGCGCTGGACGGATGGTTGCCCAATGCCGAAGCACGCGCGGCGGCCGCGCTGCTGCAAAACCTGCCCTTCGCCATCACCTTGCACCACAAGAGCGGGCTGCGCGTGGGCATCTGCCATGCGGAGTATCCGCTCTCTGACTGGTCGCTGGTGGCGCAACTGGAGAGCAGTCCGGAGCACTGCCGCACGATGCTCTGGGGGCGGGAGCGGATCGGCAGGACACACCATCCCCGGGTGAGCGGCATCGATCTCACGATCCACGGCCATACCGTGGTCCGCAATCCGCTGCTGCTCGCCAATGCGTTGTTCCTGGAGACCGGCGCTTTCCTCGAGGAGCGCGGCAGACTCACGCTGCTCTGCCTGGACGAACTGGAGCAGGGCCCCGCCGGGATCAGACTCCCAGCCGCCTGACGGCCCACCACGCGAGCAGCATCTCGGCCACGAAACCGGCAATCATCCCCAGCACTGCGGTGTCGGCATTCAGGTGACCGGTGTGCAGCAGGAGCCAGCAGGTGGCGGCAATCGCCACCACCCGCGCCGCGCTGCCGGTAGCCATCGAGGACGTGAGGCGCCGCGCGAGCAGGATCCCGTGGTAGTAGTTGCGGATCATCAGTACGCCAGGCACCACCAGCAGCATGAGGCACATGTGGTGCGCCGCGGCGTACAGCCCCTCATCCAGCCCCAGGGCATCCTCGAAGAAGGCATCGCTCAGCGGAGTGATGAGCAGGACCAGCGCCATCGCGCCGATCATGCCGCCGGCCACCATGGCCATGAACCAGCGTTTCTCACCCAGATCCTCGACACTGAAGGTGGCAAAGAAATGGCGGAACTGGTTGACCACGCTCTGGTAGAGCAGCATGAAATCCATGGCCACGCGCATGGCGGCGATGATCAGCACGGAATCGGGCACGCGCGCCACGAAAGCGAACACCAGCGGCCGGCTGATGCCGAAGGTCATGCCGGAGATGCACACGGGCCAGAAGAATCCGAGCAACTCGCTCCAGCGCGGCGGGGGCGGCGCCTCGTCTTGCGCCGGGAGCGTCGATCGAAGGCCCCGCGACACCAGATACTGGGCAACGAGCTTGAAGCCGCCGCCCACCCACTCGGCAGCCGCCACCAGGCGCACCGCCGGCCAGCCCTGCGCAAAACCGTGCAGGCCCACCGCCACGCTGATGCCCACGGCCAGCACGCCGATCACCGACACCATGGTGGTGCGTTGCTCGAGGATCAGCAGCCCGTTGTGGTAGTGCTGGAATGTGTGCAGCAGGATTAGGCCCGAGAGCAGCATCAGGTAGGCCTGCACATCGGCAAGCATCGCGGAATCCAGCGAATAGAGCGCGCGGAGCAGCACCGCACCCGTCTGCGTGGCGCCGATCGCCAGCACGGGCAGGCTGAATATCGCGCCCACGCTCACGCAGAAACGGAAGACCCGCTCGCGCGCCGCAGCCGACCGCGCATAGACGGTCACCATGTTCGGCATGAACGCGGTACCGATGTCGAAGAAGAAGAAAATGCCTGCCGCGCAGGCATAGATGGCGAGCTCGCGCCCTGCCCCCCCGGCGCGGGCGAGCACCCCGTTATAGGCCTGCTGCCCCGCGAGCAGGAACACGGCGCCAAGCGCAAGCGGCCAGAAGAACTGCCAGTAGCGACCCAGATTGCCGCTCGCCGGCAACGAGAGCGCGCCCATCAGGCGCACGCGCTGTAGCGGTGGCCGCACTGGCGTCGGCATGGCTGGCGAAGAGCGACAGGCATCGGAGGATTCATCAGGTGGAGTCCGGCATGATGCGGCGCGCCGCCGCCCGATGAAAGCCCGGGTGGCGTTTGCCCGGCCCGACCGCGCTGCCTACACTGCGGCCGACAGCCACCGGCAGCACGATGCATACACCCGAGAAGGATCCCCGCCCCCCGCTATCACCCGGCAACAGGTATTTCCTGCGCCGCGTGATACGGCTGGCAGGCCCGTACTGGAACGCGACACATCGCTGGAAGGTGCGCGGCGCAGTGTTGCTGCTGGTGATGCTCACCGTCGCGCAGGTGGGACTCGCGGTGTGGACCAACTACTGGAACCGCGCTCTCTTCGACGCACTGGAGCAGCGCGCGATCGCAGAAGTGCTGCTGCAGGTGGCGATGTTCGCGCTGATCTTCGCGCTCACCGTGGGCGTTACCGGCGCACACCTCATGGTGAAACGCTGGCTGCAACTCGACTGGCGCGACTGGCTCACGCAGGAGCTGATCGGCCGCTGGATGGAAGACGGCAGGCACCACCGCCTGCTCTTCCGTGCCGGCGAGCATGACAACCCGGACGGCCGCATCGCCGACGACATCCGCATCGCCACCGAAACCGCCATCGCGCTCGCTCACACGCTGCTCTACTCGCTGATGATGTTCGGGCTTTTCGTCGAGATCCTGTGGACGATCTCGGGCCGCATCTCGATTCCCGGGACCTCGATCGAGGTGCAGGGCTATCTGGTACCCCTCGCCTTCCTGTATGCCGGCGTGGGAACCCTGCTCGGCTGGCGCTTCGGCAGGCCGCTGGTGCGCTCGACCAACGCGCTGCAGACGGCGGAGGCGGATTTCCGCTTCGGTCTTGCACGCGTGCGCGAGCACTCGGAAGCCATCGCGCTCATGCAGGGCGAATCGATGGAGCGCGCCGGCTCCCGCGAGCGCTTCGGCAGGATCCTGCGCGAATGGAAGCGGCAGTCGGTTGCCTACGTCGGGATCGTGGGCTTTTCCACCGGCTACAGCGCCCTGTTGCCGGTGTTTCCCTTGCTGATCGCAGCACCGCAGTACATCGCCGGAGTGATGAGTCTGGGCGTGCTGATGCAGGCGGCACAGGCATTCCAGAAACTCACGACCGCGCTTTCATGGCCCATCGACAACCTCGGCGACATCGCACGCACACGCGCATCGGCTGACCGCGTGATCTCGCTATGGGAGGACATGCGGAAACTCGACCGCGACGCACGCCAGCACGACGGTCACCGCATTCTCCTGCAGAAAGGTCCGTCATCGCTGCTGCTGATCGAGGATCTGTGCATCGCCGAGCCGAACGGGCGGGTGCTGGTCGAGGGCATAGGCTGCCGCGTTAACCGGGGCGAGCGTGTGCTGGTGACCGGGGACCCCGCAGTGACCAGCAGCCTCTTCAAGGTGATAGGCGGGCTCTGGCCCTGGGGCAGCGGGCGCGTGATGGTGCCGGACGACGGCGGCGCGATCTTCATGCCGCAGCGGCCCTTCCTGCCCGATGGCCGCCTGCGTGCCGCGCTCTGCTACCCGCGACCGGAAAACGCCTGGTCCACCGCGCTGATCGAGCACGCGCTGGAGTGCGCCGGCATCGCCTGGCTGGCGCCGCGCCTGGACGAACCCGACAACTGGGAAGGCGTCTTGCCGCTGCGTGCGCAGCAGCGCCTCGGCTTTGCGCGGGTGCTGTTGCAGCAGCCGGCATGGGTGTTCATGGAGGAGGCAACCGATGCTTTCGATCCGCGCAGCGAGCAGCTGATACTCGAGATGCTGCACCGGGAACTGCCGAGCAGCGGCATGCTCACCATCAGTTTCCACGCAGGGCTGGATGCACTGCATCACCGGAAAATCGTCCTGAACCGCCTGCCGGGCGAGAAATACCTCTTCGAGCGACGCGGTCGCCCGCGCACCGCAGCTCACTGAAAGCGGGAAGGCAGCCAGCCTCGCTCCACGCAATCCCGGAAGCACCAGGCCGGCGTGGTCTCGGTGCGGTAACTCCAGAAGAACCAGCCCGTGTAGCGCTCGAAGGCAAGCAACTGCGCGGCAGCGTAGGCCCTGCTCGAGACGTCCTGCTGGAAGGCGTCCATGTGTTCGAGCGCATGGTTGTAGGGGCCGGGCGCCCAGAGCGAGACCACCTTCAGGTCCAGACCCAGGCTCCACTCGCCTGCAATCGCGGGCACGCCGAGATCCTGCTGCAGACGCAGCGCCTCGTCTTTCCACGTGTCCCCCGCCTTGTGCAGATGCCCGTGTATGTCCATGTCGATGTCGGCACGGTCGAAGCACTGGTAGCGGTGCACATCGAAGAGCACGTTGTCGAATCCGGGCTCACGCAGCAGCGGCTGGAACTCGAGGTGCGAGCGGAATCCGTCGTGGAAGACGACGGCAAGGCGCTCCGGCGGGCAGTGTGCGCGGATGGCTGCGTAGGCGCGACGGTAGAAGTCCTCGAGTAGCGCGGTGGGCACGTCCCAGCGCGGCTCGTTCAGCACCTCGATGCCGTGGAGCACGGATTCTGCGCGGTAGCGCTGCGCAAGCCTGCCGAGGAGATCGACCGAGAAGTCGACGAACTCGGAGCGGGTGTGCCACTCGCAGACGTCCTTGATGCCACCGTTGTCGAAGCCGTTCTGACAGCCCGGCGCGGCATGCAGGTCGATCATCACCTGAAGGCCTGCCTCGGCAGCCCAACCGAGCGCCCGATCCAGAACCTCGATGCCGCCCTCCACGAAAGGGTGCGACAGGGACCCGTAGCTCGCATGCCACGGATAAGGGGGCCCGAGAATCCAGTGGCCTACCGGAATGCGCACTGCGTTCACGCCACGGTCGGCGAGCCAGAGAAAGTCGTCACGGCCGATCCAGCTGTTCCAGTGCGGACGCAGCTTGCTGGCGGCGCGGGCGCCGAGTTCGGCGCAGAAAGTGGTTTCGTCCGTCGCGGCCATGCCCGCAAAGAGCGAAGGCGACATCCACTTCTCGAGCACAAGCCAGGCGCCCAGATTCACACCGCGCAAACGGGCGAAGGGGCGCTGGTTGTTCACCGGGCACTCACTCCGTCACCGGCGAGCGAGGGGGCTCCGGGGCCACAGGAGCACCCGCGGCGAACCAGCGGCGGCTGCGCAACGAGAACGCGTGGAGATAGGTGTACAGCACGGGCACCACCACCAGCGTGAGCAGCGTGGAGGTGATGACACCACCGATCACGGCCCGCGCCATGGGCGCATTGATGCTGCCCCCGCTGCCGCCGCCGATTGCCATCGGCAGCATGCCGAAGATCATGGCCAGCGTGGTCATCAGGATGGGCCGCAGCCGGATCTGGCCCGCCTCCATCAGCGCCTTGCGCAGTCCCATTCCCTCACGCATGCCCTGGTTGGCGAAGTCCACCAGCAGGATGGCGTTCTTGGTGACGAGGCCCATCAGCAGGATCATCCCGATCATCGAGAGCATGTTCAGCGTGGTGCCGGTGACCAGCAGCGCGAGGAAGGCTCCCACGAAGGACAGCGGCAGGGAGGCCATGATCGCCACCGGCTGCACGAAGCTCGCGAACTGCGAGGCAAGGATGAGGTAGATGAAGATGATCGCCAGCCCCATGGCGGCAAGCGTCTCCATGAAGGTTTCGTTCAGCTGCTCCTGCGAGCCGCCCATGCTGAAGCGGTAGCCGCGCGGAAGCTGCGTCTCGGCGACGAGTTTCTGCACATCCTTGCCCACGTCACCCGAGGCGCGACCGTCGGCACGCATGTAGAGCGTGACCCGTCGTTGCAGGTCGAGGCGCTTCAGTTGCGGCGGCGAGGTGGTCTGTACCAACTCGGCCACCTGTCGCAGCGGCACCAGCACCGGCAGGCCCTCGGGGTCGAGCCTGCCGCTCGCCAGATAGAGCCCGCCGAGGTCGGAGGTCTCGCGACGCGATTCCGGAGGCAACCTCACCACCACGTCGTAATTCTGTCCATCCGGCGCGAGCCAGTGGCTGATCTTGTCGCCACCCACAAGCACGCGCAGCGCGCGTCCGATGCGCTCGACGTCGAGGCCGAGGTCGTTGGCAAGCTCGCGGTCGACGCGCACCGCCACGGTGGGGTTGGTGCCCTGCTCGCTGCTGTTCAGGTCGGCCACGCCCGGAATGCGGGCGACTTTCTTCATGAGCTCGCTGGCGATGGCGGTGAGACGCTCCTGATCCGGGCCCAGGATCGACACCGCGATGGCGTCATTCCAGCCCACCTGCAACTTCACGCCGGCGATACGCTGGATGCGGGCGCGCACCACGCGCTCTATCTCGAGCTGCGAGCGGCTGCGTGCCTCCGGCGGCACCAGACGCACGTTGAGGCGCGCGTGGTTGCGACCCTCGAAGGTGCCGATCTCGGCAGCCACGAGTTCCACCTCCGGGATCTCGTCCAGCGCCTTCTCCACCTGGGAGGTCTTGGAGTCGGTGTACTGGAGGCTGGAGCCTATGGGCATCTCGAGCCGCAGAGAGAGAAAGCTCTGATCACCCTCGGGGAAGAACTCGGTGCCGATGAACGGCAGGATCATCAGGCTGGAGACGAAAATCCCCGCGGCGCTCCAGAGCACCATGCCACGGTTGGAGATGGTGCCCAGCTCGCGCCAGTCGCGGCGCGCGACGGCGCGCACGATGCCGAAGATCGGCAGGTAGACACGACGGCGCTGCTCGCGCAGCGACCACTCGAGCGCCCGGCCGTAGACATGGTGCAGGGAATCGACGCCGGACTCGACGCCATCCATCAGCCGACGCAGACGCGGCATCCGCGCAAAGCGCTTTTCGACCGGGTCGTGCCAGACCGAGGAGAGCATCGGGTCCAGGGTGAAACTCACGAAGAGCGAGACCAGCACCGCCACCGTGATCGTGATGCCGAACTGGAAGAAATAGCGCCCGATCATGCCGTCCATGAAGGCTACCGGCACGAAGACCGCCACGATGGCAAAGGTCGTGGCCGTCACCGCGAGCCCGATCTCCTCGGTGCCATCACGCGCGGAATCCGCGTGGTTCTTGCCCATGCCGAGGTGACGAACGATGTTCTCGCGCACCACGATGGCGTCATCGATAAGCAGTCCGATGCAGAGGCTCAACGCCATAAGGGTGATCATGTTCAGCGTGAAGCCGAAGGCGTGCACCGCGATGAACGTGGCGATCACGGAGATGGGCAGCGTGAGGCCCGTGATCACGGTGGAGCGCCAGGAATGCAGGAACAGGAACACGATCAGCACCGTGAGCACCGCGCCCTCGAGGATGGTCTCCTTCACCCCGTTGAGCGATGCCTTCACGAAATCCGCGTTGGACTGCACCGTGACGATATGGATATCCGCGGGAAGCCGGGCCTGCAGCTCGGTCACGGCCTTCTGCACGCCGTCGCCGATCTCCACCACATTGGAACCCTGCACCTTGAACACCGAGAGCCCGACCGCGGGCTTGCCGTCGATGCGCGAGAGCGATTCGGGTTCGGCCTCGCCGTCGATGATCTCGGCGATCTGGTCGAGGTGAACGGGCAGACCGCCCTGCTGCAGGTAAACGGCGCTGCCACGGGTGGTGACGATGATGCGGCCGAAGTCACGCGGATTGTGGATGCGGCCTTCGACCCGGACCATCTGTTCGGCATCGCCGACCTTGATGTTGCCGGCAGGAAGATCACGGTTGGCGCTCTGGATGGCCGCCACCACTTCGTCCACACCAACGCCGTAGCTGCGCATCTGCTCGGGCTTCAGCATTACCTGTATCTGGCGCGGAACACCGCCGCTCAGGGCGACGTTACCGACACCGGGCGCCGTCTGAAGGCGCTTCACGATCACCTGCTCGGCGATGTTGGAGATCTCGCGCAGCGGCCGCTCGGAGGAATAGATCGCAAGATCCACGATGGGCTGCTGGTTGTCGTCTTCCATCGAGCGGGTGACCCGCGGCGCCCTGACCTCGCGGGGGAAGGTGGGCATGATGTCGGCGATCTTGTCGCGGATCTCCTGTGTGGCCACCACCGGGTCTGCGGACATGCGGAATTCGACCCACATGTAGCCGCCGCCCTCGCGGGCCGTGGCGTAGATGTGGTCCACACCGCTCACGGTGTTGATCACGTTCTCGATGGGGCGCACCACGTCGTTTTCCACCGCATCGGGGGACGCGCCGGGGTACTCGAGCATCACCGAGACCATGGGCGGCGTGATGTCGGGCATCTGCTCCACGGGCAGGCGCACGTAGGCGAAGATGCCGAGCACCAGGATGGCCACCATGACCATGGTGGCGAAGACGGGCTGGCGGATGCTGGTGCGGGTGATCCACATGGGGGCGCTGCTCCGCAGGTCTCAGTTCACGGGGCCGGCAGGGCCGGAGTCCGGCAGTTGCACCGGCGTCCCCGGATCGAGGGAGCCGATGCGCACCGCAAGCAGTGTCTCACCCTCGGAAAGCCCCGAGCGGATTTCCACCAGCCGATCCTGCGTGGCCACCAGGCCGAGCGTGACCGGACGGCGCTGAACGCGACCATCCTCGATCACCATCACATAATCCAGGCCCGCCTCGTTCAATACCGCCGTGGCAGGTACGGCCAGCACCGGCTCGCTCTGCTCGATCAACAAGGCGCCCTGGGCGAACATGCCGTCGCGCAGGCGGGCGTCGACGTTGTCCATGGAGAGGTAAAGCAGCACGAGGCGCGAGCCCTGTTCCGCGCTGGGGTTGATGCGATCAAGCGTGGCGCCGAAGTCCTCGGAGCCGTAGCCGTCAACACGCAGGCTGGCGCGCTGGCCGGCGCGCACGGAGGGGATCTCGGCTGCGGGCGCGGCGGCCTGCAACTCCATGTGCGAGAGATCCACCAGCTCGAAGAGCGGGGTGTCGGTAGAGACCTTGCCACCGGGGTGCTGGAATCGCCGCGCCACCACCGCATCGAAGGGCGCGCGGACAAGCGCGTCCTCGAGGCCGATCTCGGTGAGCCTCAGTTGCGCCACCGAGAGCTTCTGCGCCGCGATCGCGGCATCGAACAGGCTCTTGCGGGTATCGAGTTCGTTCTGGGCGAGGACCTTTTTGGCGAAGAGCCGCTGGCTGTTCTCGAAGTTGAGACGTGCGATCTCGAGATCCGCGGAGGACTTGTCGCGCGCGGCCCTTGCGCTGGCCACCTGTGCCTCGAGGCTGCGCGTATCGATGCGCGCCAGGATGTCACCGGTCCGCACGCGTTCGCCCTCGCGCACGCGGACTTCCAGGACCTCCCCCGGCACGCGCGAGCGGACGGTGGTCTTCAGCATGGACGTGACGGTGCCTGACACCGGAAGACGACGGACCAGCACACGCCGAATGGCGGTGGTCACCTCTGCTGGCGCGAGTTCCATGGGGGCCTGCGCAGCGGCCGCATCCGGGGCAACGGGAGCGGTCGTCGATCGGGTGTGATACCACCAGGCCGCAACACCTATCGCCAGGGCAGCCGTGAGGATCACGGCGACGCGACGGGATGCTGCCGGCCGATTGCCGGAACTCATGGGTGTCTTCCTTGCTGCAACTGAGGCGGCGAAGCCCCTTCTAAGGGACTTTGACGCGGCACGGCGGCTTACGGATTCAAACCGCCGCGCGGATCAACGCCTCGATGGGCCCCATTGTGCCCCAAGGCTGCACAGGCACCGAGCACGATGCCTGTGCACTCTGGCGCAAAGCAGGCTCAAGCGCCCGGGATGATGGCGAAGCCGTCGACGATGGGCCGCAGGCCCTCGAAGTGCGGCCCGAGGGCCGCGTCGAGCTGATCCACGCTCCAGCGTCCTTCGGTCTCGAAGACCTGACCGAGACGCGGCCCGTCGACCACCGTGACCTGGTTGCCCCAGACCACGAAGACATAGCCGGAGATACGGGCCGAGCGCGGACTTGCGAGATACCCGACGAAGGGACCGACGTGTCCGGGGTCGAACTGGTCGAAGCCGCTCTCGGGCTTCTGGAACAGCACCGCGGTGCCACCCTGCATGGTCATGTCGGTGCGGGCACGCGGCATGATGACGTTGGCAGTGACGCCGTACTTGATGAGCGCCTGCGCCGCGCCCATGGTCATGGCAACGATACCGGCCTTGGCAGCCGCGTAATTGGGTTGGCCCACGGAGCCGTAGAGAAAGGCCTCCGACGAGGTGCTGACGAGACGGCCGTAGACCTGACCGCCCGTTGTCTTGGCCCGCTCGCGCCAGTACGCCGCGGCATGGCGCATGTTCACGAAATGTCCCTTCAGGTGTACCCGCACCACCGTGTCGAACTCGTCCTCGGTCATGGTGAAGATCATCTTGTCGCGGCAGAAGCCCGCGTTGTTCACCACGATGTTGACGTCGCCCCAGGTGTCTATGGCCGTCTTGAAGAGCGCCTCGGAATCGTTCCAGTCGGCGCAGTCACCGTAAACGGTGATCGCTTCGCCGCCGAAGGCACGGATCTCCTCTGCCGCACTCTCTGCGGCCTCGCGGGCTTCCGGGCGACCGATCTCGTTGATGACGACGCGTGCGCCCATGCGCGCGAGTTCGATGGCCTCGATACGGCCGAGACCGCGGCCCGCACCCGTGACGATCGCTACCTTGCCTTCCAGTTCGGCCATGCTCAGAGCCTCTCGATGATGGTGCCGGTGCCAACGGCAGCACCGCAGCACATGGTGATGAGCGCGGTGCCCTTGCCGCTGCGCTCGAGTTCGTGGAGTGCGGTGGTGATCAGGCGCGCGCCGGTCGAACCAACCGGGTGCCCGAGGGCGATGGCGCCGCCGTTCACGTTCACTTTGCTCATGTCGGCGTTGTAGACGCTCGCCCAGGAAAGTACGACACCGGCGAAGGCCTCGTTGATCTCGACGAGGTCGATGTCGGACATGCTCATGCCCGACTTGCGGAAAAGCGCGGCGGTGGCGTCGACCGGACCGTCGAGCAGGTAGAAGGGATCAGTGCCCACCACAACGTCGGCGAGGATGCGGGCGCGCGGTTTCAGGCCACGGCGCAGGGCTTCGTCACGGCTCATCCAGAGTACGGCGCAGGCGCCGTCCGACACCTGGGATGAGTTGCCGGCGGTGTGTACCCCGCCTTCCTTGACCGGCTTCAGGCCCGCGAGCCCCTCGAGCGTGGTGGCACGCACGCCCTGATCGCGCGTGACGCGACGGGTGGCGCCGTTCGGCTTGCCGTCTTCGCCGAAGGCCGGTGCATCAATCGCGATCACTTCTCGGTCGAAATGACCCGCGGCCCACGCGGCGGCAGCGCGACGCTGCGATTCATTGGCGAAGGCGTCAACGTCCGCGCGGGTGATGCCGCGGCGCTGCACGATGCGCTCCACGGCGGCGAACTGGTCGGGGCTGCTGTCCCAGGGCCAGTTCTGGGGAAGGAAATAGCCCGGGCCGTTGTAGACGTTGGCACCGAGGCCCACGTGGCTCATGACCTCCGCGCCGCAGGCGATGCCCACGTCGATGGAGCCTGCCTTGATCAGGGCGGAAACAAGGTGGTTGGCCTGCTGCGCGGAGCCGCACTGGGCATCGATGGTGGTGCCACCGGGGGCGTAACTGGTACCCATCGAAAGCCATGCGTTGCGGCAAAGGTTGCCCGCCTGTTCGCCCGCTTGCGTGACGCAGCCGCCGATCAACTGCTCGACGTCCTCTGGCTTCACGCCGGCCTTCTCGATCACCGCGCGCTGCGTGATGGCGAGCAATTCGGCCGGGTGGAAGCCGAAGAGCTCTCCGACGACGGGTTTGCCGCGCGCGATGGGCGTGCGCAGGGCTTCGACGATGACGGCTTCTCGCATGGGAACTCCCGGTACTGGACGGAGGGGAAGAATGTCTGGGCCGGATTTTCGGCCCAAGCACCATAAAGGGGCAATGGCAAAACGCTTCCGGCGCCGTTGACATCAGGGCTCAGGGAAGCAGGCGGCCCTCCGCACGGCTATCATGCGGCCGGGCCGAGACGGCCCGAGTCCTCCGGCAAAACGGGAGCATCCCATGCAGACATACCGCTTCGACGATATCGAGGGCATGCAGTCGCTGGTCAGCGAGACCTTCAGCGACTGGAGCAGCGAGGTCGATATCACGCAGGAACTGATCAACGCCTTCGCGGAACTCACGGGCGACCATTACTGGATCCACACCGACCCGGAGCGCGCCCGCACCCAGAGCCCCTTCGGCTGCACCATCGCGCACGGCTTCCTGACACTGGTGCTGATGCCGCGCATGCGATCCACCCCCACCTGGGAGGTGACGGGTTACAACAACATCCTAAACTACGGCTCCGACAAGCTGCGTTTCTCGGGTGCGGTGCCTGTGGGCAGCCGCATCCACTTGCGCAACCGCGTGAAAGCCGTGAGCAAGGAGCCAAAGGGCACCAAGCTCACGCTCGAGACCCACATCCATGTGGTCGGACAGGAGCGCCCGGCGCTCGTCTACGACCTGATGCTCATCTACATGTGAGCGGCGAGGCGCTCAGGCCTCGCGGGGGCGGCGCTTGGGCTGCCACTCGGGCACGAGGTTGTGCTTGACCGCATGGCGCTGCGCGAAGATGGTCTGGCCGTTCAACTGCGCCGCCGCCGGATCAGTGGCAAGCCAGGCCACGGTCTCTGCAGGAACCTCCATGGGCGCGCCGCCGTAAAGCGCCGCGAAAGCCTCCATGTCGGGGCGCATGCGCATGGTCTCGGTGATGACGAAACCCGGCTCCATATTGAAGAACTGCAGTGGAGATGACGCGTATTCCACTTTCATCACGCCCGCCATGCGGATGAACGCGGCCTTGGAGGCCGAATACGCAAAACCCCAGCCGCCTTTGCCGATGGGGCCCGGCGGATCGATCATCCCGGACTCCGACACCACGTTCACCACGGTTCCGCTCGCGCGGGCAAGCATGTGCGGCAGGCAGCGCTGGATCAGGTGCACCTGCGAAAAGACATTGCCCTGGAAGAGCCTGTGCATCTGCTCCTGCGTGAGTTCCTCCACCGGGCACATGATGCCCGGCCCCTGGTAAATGCCGTTGTTCACCAGCAGGTCGACACGCCCCCAGGCAGCAATGGCGGCATCCCATGCCGCATCGATCGAGGCAAGATCCAGCAGGTCGAGCCTGATGGGCAGGGCGCGCCGACCCAGCGCCTCCACCGCCTGCGCGGTCTCGCGCAGGCTGCCCGGCAGGGCTTTCACTTCCGAGCCGCGCGATCCGTGCTCGAAGGCCTCGCCCTCCTCCAGCGTGCGCGCCGTGACCACCACGTCGTAGCCTTTGCGCGCCAGCGCCAGTGCCGTTGCCTTGCCGATGCCGCGGCTCGCGCCGGTGATGAATGCCACCTTCGATACGCTCATGCAGCTGTCTCCGCGTCAGGGTCACCGAGGCCGCGAAGGCTACCATGGCAGGCAGCGTCAGGGCGTGGTTGCCGCGCCGCTGTCCGCCGCATCAGAATGGGAGCCAGGATTCACACTGGGTGTCACCGGGTATGTGGGAGCAGGGACTGAGCGGACTCGCGTGGTGGCAATCGCTGCTGGCGTCGCTGGCGCTTACACACGTCACGATCGTGTCGGTCACGGTGTATCTGCACCGCCACTCGGCGCACCGCGCGCTGGAGTTGCACCCCGCGCTCGCGCACTTTTTCAGGCTCTGGCTCTGGCTCAGCACCGGCATGAACACCCGCGCATGGACTGCCATCCACCGCAAGCACCATGCCTTCTGCGAGACCCCGGATGACCCGCATTCGCCCGTGGTGCTGGGCCTGCGCCGCGTACTGCGCGAGGGCGCCGAGCTCTACCAGCAAGCAGACACGGCCGAGACGCGCGAAAAATACGGCAAGGGCACGCCTGAGGACTGGATGGAACGCACTGTCTACCGCCATGAGCAGTGGGGGATCGTGCTGATGCTCGCCCTGGACCTGCTGGTCTTCGGCATCGCCGGCATCGCCGTCTGGGCGATACAGATGGCGTGGATACCGTTCTTCGCGGCGGGGATCATCAACGGCGTGGGACACGCCATCGGTTACCGCAACTTCGAGGTTCCCAACGCCGCTACCAACATCGTGCCCTGGGGCATCCTGATCGGCGGCGAGGAGCTGCACAACAACCACCACACCTTCCCCAATTCACCGAAGCTCTCCGTGAAGCCCTGGGAGTTCGACCTGGGCTGGGCCTGGATCTGCGTGTTCCGAGCGCTTGGCCTGGCCCGCATCCCGCTGTGGCGCGCCAGCGTCACGCAGGTTCCCGGCAAGCAGTCCATAGACCTGGATACCGCATGGGCCGCGATAAGCGACCGCTTCGCGATCATGAGCCGCTACGCCGACCGGGTGATCGCACCGCTGGTGGAACAGGAGCGCAAGCGGGCAGGCAGCGCCGGCGCACGCATGCTGGCGCGAGCACGCAAACTCCTCAGCCGCGACCAGTCCCTGATCGATAGCCGCGCCCGGGAGCAACTGAACCGCATCCTCCACGAGCATCCGCGCCTCGCCGCCATCTACGAGATGCGCCTCGAACTGCAGGAGGTGTGGCAGCAGCGCGCGCGGGGCGCCCAGCACATCCTCGCGGCCTTGCACGGCTGGTGCGAACGCGCCGAACAAAGCGGCGTCGATGCCCTGCAGGAATTCGCCGCGCACCTGCGCAGCTACGCGCTCACACACGAACACGCCCTTGCCACAACCCCGGGAAACACTCCATGACCACAGCCCTCTGGTGCCTGCTCGTCGCCGTACTGATCCCCTACGTGCTCTCCTTCAGCGGCGCCGCCTTCCGGCAGCGTGAACTCGGCAGCGTCGACAACCGCAATCCGCGCCAGCAGGCGCTGCAGCTGACAGGCGCCGGTGCCCGCTGCTATGCCGCGCAGCAGAACGCATGGGAGGCGCTCGCGGTGTTCACGGCAGCCGTGGCCACCGCACATCTGGCGGGCGTGGATGCCGCAGATTCCGCGATCGCGGCGCAGCTGTTCATCGCAGCACGCGTGGCCCACGCGGGGGCCTATATCCTCGACAAAGACAAGCTGCGCAGCCTGGCGTTCATCGTGGGCCTGGGCTGCTGCATCGCGCTTTTCGTGCTGGCGGGACGCGCCGGCTGACACAAGCGGCAGTTTGCCGCGTAGCCCTCGCGGCGGTGGCCATGTAGAGTTCGGAGACGGGCCCCACCGATGTTGCCGGGCTCGTTTACGGGATCTGTTCCAGAGCAAGACGATGTACGAGCCTGCCGACAACCAACCGAGTACCACTGACTGGGTAGAGATCCTGAACCGGCAGGAGCTCGGGGTGGTAACGGCCACGGTTCAGCGCGTACAGGCCGTGCTGGGCAATGACCGCAGCTCGATCCAGGACCTTGCCAAGGCTCTTCAGCAGGATCCCGACACCACCGCCAAGGTGCTTCGGGTGGCCAACAGCCCCGCCTACGTCATCGGCCCTGAACCTGTCACCTCGCTGGTCCGTGCATCCACCCTCATGGGGCTGGATGCGATCCGCAACATCGTCATCACCAACCGGCTGCTGGAGGTGCTCCTTGCCGAGCACGACCTCCCCGAGCGCATCCGCGAGCGGCTGCTGACCCGCATCGCCGCATCCCTCCACGCCGCCGTGCTCGCCCGCCAGATCATGAAGAACGAGGACGTGATAATCCGCGAGGGCGTGTTCATCGCCGCTCTGCTGGACGGCATCGGCGAATGCGCTTTCTGGAGCAGCCGGCTGCCCGAGACGCTCGCCCTGGACGCCACGCTCCAGGAGCCGGGATGCGATCCCGAGATGGCCGTGCGCCAACTGATCGGCGGCACCTTCCGCGACCTCAGCCGGACCCTGATCCAATCCTGGGGCCTCACATCCATCATGGAGCCGGCCGACCCGGATGCCGGAGGCGCCACCGAGTTCGCGCTCGCCGTACGCCTGTCCAACGAGATCGCAGAAGCGGTAGCGAGCGAAGGCTGGCAATCCTCTGCTGTGCGCCGACGGATGCCCGACATCGCCGAACTGCTGCTGATCGAGACCGACGAAGCCGCCATCCGTATGAACGCCTGGAGCAAGCTCGCCGAGGAATTGGCCAGCTGCTATGGCGTGGGCGCGCTGGCGCGGCGCATGGTGTATCGCCCGTTCGAGGAAGCCGCCCGCCGCAGGGCCGCCGCCGGCGGCGGTCCCCTTCGCGCACTGGGCACGGTGGTCAACCCCCCGCGTCAGGCGCGGGCGCTGCGCGAGATGAGCACCCAGGCGCGCGAAGGCGCAGGGCCACTGGTGCTGATCCAGATGCTCGTCGAAGGCATACACGAGGGCCTGGGCATGGAGCGGGTGGTGGCAGCACTGCTCACGCCCGACCGCAAAGTGCTGCAAATGCGGTTCGCACTCGGCGAGAACAACGCCAACTGGGGACCGGGCTTCCGCTTTGAACTCGCCGGCCCGCGTGGCAGCTTCCAGGATTGCCTCACGGATCGCCACTGCCTCCACATCAACTCCAAAGCCATGCTGGCACCGGGCAGCACAGTGCCACGGCTGCTGATGCGCTTCGCCACCGCCCAGGACTTCCTCCTCGGGCCCATTCTGGTCGGTACTCGCGCCATAGGCGCCATTTACTGTGACCGCGCCCCCAGCGCCACCTCGATCGAGGCAGAGGAGCTCGAGGCCTTCACGCGGATGATCCAGCACCTGGGCGGCCTGCTCTCCAGCCTGCAGCGTAGCGGCAACTGAGCCGGCGAAAGCCGGTCTCGCAGCCAAACAACACGGCAAATCCCTTGCGCCACGCCAGGCACGACACCCCTCCTCCGCGCGGCTTCAACTGGAGCGCAGCCCGGCTGATCGCGCCCTGGCTGGGCGAGTTCCGCGGCCGCATCGCGCTCGCGATGCTCTGCCTGGTGCTGGCCAAGGTCGGCTCTATCGGCGCGCCCTACCTCCTGAAGCACGTTGTCGACGGACTCGAACCCGCCGGCGCGGCCACGCTCGCCATGGGCGCGATACTGGCTCTGGTGGCGGGCTACGGCCTCGCACGCTTCATGAACGTGCTGCTGGGCGAAATCCGCGACACCCTTTTCGGGCGCATCACGGAACGCGCCATGCGGCGCATCGGGCTCCGGGTCTTCGAGCACCTGCACTCGCTGGATCTCTCCTTCCATCTGGAGCGGCGCACGGGTGGTCTGGCCCGCGACATCGAGCGCGGCACCAACGGCGTGAGCTTCCTGCTGCGCTTCCTGGTCTTCAACATCGTGCCTACGCTCCTCGAGATACTCGTGGTGGCCGTGCTGCTCGCGTGGCAGTACGGCATCGCGTTCGGCGCGATCACGCTTCTGTCGGTGCTGTGCTACGGCCTCTTCTCGGGACTGGCCACCGAGTGGCGCACGGAGTTCGTGCGCGAAGCCAATCGCGCCGACTCCGCGAGCAACACCCGCGCCGTGGACAGCCTGCTGAACTACGAGACGGTGAAGTACTTCGGCAACGAGGCCTTCGAGGCGAAGCGCTATGACGCCGAACTGGAACTCTGGGAAATCGCGCGCCGGCGCAACCGGCTGTCGCTGTTCGCGCTGAACTCGGGCCAGGCGCTGATCGTGGCGGTGGCGATGGGCGCCGCGATGGCACTCGCCGCCGTGCGGGTGCGCGAGGGCACGATGAGTGTGGGCGATTTCGTGCTGGTCAACGCGTTCATGATGCAGCTCTTCATGCCGCTCAATTTCCTCGGCATGGTCTACCGCGAGATCAAGGGCTCTCTCGCGTCCATCGAGGAGATGTTCGATCTGCTCGCGGTAGTGCCCGTTATCAGCGACGCGCCGGATGCAAAGCCGCTGGAACGCGGCGCGGGACGCGTGGAATTCCGGGGCATCCGTTTTGCCTACGACAGCGCCCGCCCCATCCTGAAGGGCGTTGATTTCGTGATCGAACCCGGGGCCAAGCTCGCCGTGGTGGGCGCGAGTGGCGCGGGAAAATCAACACTGGTGAAACTCCTCTACCGCTTCCACGACCCTGACGAGGGAGAAATCCGCGTAGACGGACAGCCGACGCGCGGCCTGACTCTCGCCTCGCTGCGCGCGGCCATCGCGATCGTCCCGCAGGACACCGTGCTGTTCAACGACACGCTCCTCGAGAACCTGCGCTACGGGCGCCCCGATGCGCGCGATGCGGAGGTGCAGGATGCGCTTGCGCTTGCGCAGCTCACTGACTTCGTGGCCCGCTTGCCTGAGGGCTGGCACACGCGGGTGGGCGAGCGGGGACTCAAGCTCTCTGGCGGAGAGCGCCAGAGGGTCGCGATCGCCCGCGCCATCCTCAAGCAGGCGCCTGTCCTGGTCTTCGACGAGGCCACCTCCTCTCTCGACAGCCTTGCCGAGGCCTCGATACTCGAGGCGCTGCGCCGGGTTGCACGCGGCCACACGAGCCTGGTGATAGCGCACCGGCTGTCGACGGTGGTGGATGCCGACTGCATCGTGGTGCTGGCGGACGGACGGGTAGCCGAAAGGGGTACTCATACTGAATTGCTTGCCGCGGGCGGCGCCTACGCGGCGCTCTGGAACACGCAGCAACGCGAGGCGGGAGAGCCGATGCCCGGCGTTGACGCGGATCGTGCAGAAGCCGGGCAGGCGCGGTTATCCTAGCCGACCAGATCCGGGAGCGAGCCGTGAAGCCCGAGCAGGACAAGGACCATCTGCGGAGCCAGATCGAGGAGCAAGTGCGCGCCTTCCTCGAACACGGCGGCGCGGTGAATGCCGTTGCGAGGGGTGTGAGCGGGCGCGATGCTGCCGAGCCACAGCCTTCGGGCTTCCGCAGCTTCACTCCTCGCCCGCGCGAGGAACGCACCTACGTGCCGGAGGTGGTGGCTGCCATCGAGGCGCGACGCCGCAAGCCCAAGCCGCCCAAGAGCAGCCGTCGCGGCAAGCCCGATCTGGTGAAACGCGCGGTCTACGACGATTTCGGTGAACCGCTGCGCTGGGAGTGGGTGGAGCGCGAGCGCCGCTGAGCGCCGCTCAGCGCGGTCTGTGCAACCACTGGTAGAGCCGCAGCAGCATCGCATAGACCATCAGCGTGAAAAGCAGGGCGTGTTCCATCGGAACATCCTGCCGCACCACCCGCCCGAGATAGCTCAGCGTGAAAATCGCCCACAGGTAGTGCATTCCGAATAGGTGGAGCTGGCGCCAGCGCTTCGGGCCGATGCGTCGCACGGCGCGATCGTCCGAGGTGAGCGCCATTGCGAAGACGCAGAGATACGCCAGACCTCCGCCGACGATGGCTACAGGTGACGGAGCATCGCCCGTGATGCTCCTGCCTATCACGGCCAGCAAATGCACGGTATGCGAGGCGCAGAAGCCCAGACCCAGGCCACGACGCTCACGGAGCAGCCATGCGGTGGCCTCGCTCCGCCAGAACTGTGCGAGCGCACTGGCGGCGAAGGCCGGCAGGAAAAACAGCGCCGACACCCTTGCCGTGAGGCGCGTTGCGGCGGCCCATCCCGCCGCGGGCCCGTCCGCAAGGAGGAACCCGGCGAGGCTCGCGATGAGCGCAAGCAGGAGGCCCGCCACAGCAAGGGCGAGCGTATGACGGCGCGCGGGCGCAGCAATACCCGCCACCGGCAGGGCCTCGGCGCCTCGGGCACCATCAGGCGCCTGCTCGTCTTGCATGCTGCTTTCCTCCGGCTCGCGGTATAACGGCAACGCCGTCCCGCGTCCACCCCTTGGCAGAGTCATTGCCGCAGAGAGCTGCGGCGACGATCATCGCCCACCTGCCCGCGAGCCACATCGCAACAGGAGCAACCCATGCGACAGGCAATGATCCACGGCCCCGGAGACCTTCGCGTTGACGAAGTGGCCGAACCCGTAGCTGGCGCACGCGACATCGTTATCGAGGTCGGCGCCTGCGGCATCTGCGGCAGCGACCTCGGTTACGTGAAGCAGGGCGGCATGCCTACCCGCAATGTTGTGCCGATGCCGCTGGGGCACGAGTTGGCGGGTACGGTGCGCTCGGTTGGAACCGAGGTCCGCGACATCGCACCGGGACTGCGCGTGGTGGTAGACCCGATGAACGCCGACAACATCGGCAACGGCGGCCCCGAGGGCGGGTTCGCACCGCTGCTCCGCGTGCGGGAGGCGCGACTGGGGCACAACATCCACAGGATTCCGGAGAGCATGCCCTTCGAGACTGCGGCCCTGGTGGAGCCGCTGTCGGTCGCCATGCACGCAGTGAACGTGGCCGATCCCGCACCCGGCGAGAAAGTGGTGGTCTACGGCGCTGGCTGCATCGGGCTCGGTGCGATCGTGGCGCTGCGCCGCAGGGGCGTGCGGGATATCGTGGCGGTGGATCTCTCCGCGGAGCGCCTCGCCAGGGCGATGGCACTCGGCGCACGCGCCGTTGTAAACGCCGCAGAGGAAGACGTCGTCCAAGCGCTGGGCCGCGAGCACGGCACCGGGGATCTCTATGGCATCCCGGTGGTGCGGAGCAGCGTGTTCATCGAAGCCGCGGGCGCGTCAGCGGTATTCGAGGAGATCGTGCGTATCGCGCCTCACTCCGCACGCGTGGTGGTCGTGAGCCTGCACAAGAAACCCGCTCCCCTGGACCTCTCGCTGCTGCTGATGAAAGAGCTCGTGGTACGCGGCTCGATAGGCTATCCGCGGGAATTCCCCGAGGTGATCGCGATGCTCTCGGACCCGGCGATCGACGTCGCGCCCATCGTGAGCCACAGCTTCGCGTTCGCGGACTTCCTGGAGGCCTACCGCACCGCCTGCGATGCGCAGCGCTCCTCGAAGGTGATGGTGCACTTCAGCAATTGAAGTCCGCGCAGCTTCCGCGTCGCCTCTTCGGGCGCGGCGCGCGCATATCGTGTTGTACCCCGGCACTCCGGATTGCGACAATGCCGCCGCTCGGAACCTTCCTTCCAGAGAAGCATCGTTGATGTCCAACATATCGGTCGCGAGCCGCATCGGGCTCTTCACGGCCATATACGCACTTGCCGTCGCCTTGGCAGCCGCAGCGTTCATCGTGTACCACGAGTATGACGTTGCGCTGGAGCGGGTACTGGTCCGGGGCAACACGCTGACAGCACCCGTGGAAACCGCGGCGCTGAGACCAAGCCGCGACGAAATCCTGCAGCTTGCCGAGATACTGCCGCGCGTCATGGAACTCCCGGTGGTGCGCTACGCGGCGCTGCTGGATCCCGAAGGCCGCCTGATACGCGCGTCCACCGCGCCCGGGACGGCCCCCTACGACACGCGCGCGCTCGAATCGCTGCGCGGCAATGCGCCTGCCATCAGCTCCTCAAGCCGCCGCACCCGGGCACAGGACGGCACAACCAGCATCGACATCACGCTGCCGGTCTTCGGCTACCGCAAGGAGCCCGGCGGAGCCCGCCCCGGCGTGGCCGTGAGCGAGTTGCTGATCGCCTACCTCCACATCGGCGTCGCACACGACGCACTGGTTGGCGAGATCACTCCCTTCGCCCGCAGGGTCGGCCTCGGCGCGTTGGCTTTCTCGCTGCTCTCGGGCCTGATCGCATTCCTGATCACGCGTCGTGAAACAGCGCCGCTGTCCAGGCTCGAACAGATGGTCGATGACGTCGCCAATGGCCTGCTCGACCGCAGCCTCAGCCTGCGCAATACCGCGGAAGTGAACCGGGTCGTCTCGATGATCAACGTGCTCATGGCGGAGGTGAACCGGCACAAGGTGCAGTTCGAGACCGACAACAAGCTGCTCACGCTGCAGGTCGACCAGCGCAACCGGGAACTGCAGCAGCGCAACGAGGAACTGAACGAAGCCGTCCACAAACTAACGCAGAGCAAGCACAAGCTCTACGAACTGGCCTTCTACGACAACCTCACGTCCCTGCCCAACAGGCGGCTCTTCCTCGAGGAAATGCAGTTCCTGCTGCAGCTCGCGGTCCGGCAGAAAACCCGCATCGCCCTCCTCTTCGTCGATCTCGACAACTTCAAACGCATCAACGATTCGCTGGGGCACCGCATAGGCGATCTTCTGCTGCGCGAGGTCGGTGCACGGCTGCGCAACTGCCTGCGCTCGAGCGATCTCGCGGGAAAGTACGTGCTTCCTGAAACGAAGATCGACGTCTCGCGGCTCGGCGGCGACGAGTTCACCGTGGTGCTCAACAACCTCGACACAGCGGAGGAAGCAGGCCCCGTGGCACAGCGCCTGGTCGAAGCGTTGAGGGCGCCGATGCTGATCGAGGGGCACGAGCTCATCGTGACGCCCAGCATCGGCATCGCCATCGCTCCGGACGACGCCGTGGACCGCGACGATTTGCTGAAACTCGCCGACACCGCGATGTACCACGCGAAGTCGGCCGGCCGGAACGGAATCTGTTTTTTCCGGCGCGAGATGCTGAAATCCAGCGTGGGACGCCTGAAATTCGAGGCGGACCTGCGCAGGGGCCTGGCCCGCAACGAACTGATCCTGCACTACCAGCCGCAGATCTGCCCGCACACCGGGCGCATCCTGGGCGCAGAGGCGCTGGTACGCTGGCAGAACCCGGAGCGCGGCCTGGTGCCGCCTGGCGAGTTCATCCCGATCGCGGAGGAAATGGGGCTCATCGTCGACATCGGCGCATGGACCCTGCTCGAGGCCTGCCGCAACATCGCCGCACTGAGCAGCGCAGGCATCTACCTGCCCAAGCTCTCGGTGAACGTTTCCAGCCTGCAGTTCAACTCGGACTTCACCGACCTTGTCCGGGAGACGCTCAGGGAATACGGCTTCAACCCGGGGCTGCTCGAGCTCGAGCTGACCGAGGGCGTCATCATGAGCAACGCCAAATCCGCCATCGAGGCGCTGTTCGAGTTGAAGAGCCTGGGCGTGAGCCTATCGGTGGACGATTTCGGCACGGGCTATTCCTCGCTGAGCTATCTCAGTCAGTTCCCGCTCGACGAGCTGAAGATCGACCGCAGTTTCATCGTCAACTCGAGCTCGGATCGCCGCGCCCAGGAACTCGTACGCGCCATCATCGCGATGGGCAAGAGCCTGAAGCTCAGGCTGGTGGCCGAGGGAGTCGATTCGGTGGAGCAGTTCCGCTTCTTGCGCGAGGCCTCGGTAGACCTGATCCAGGGCCACCTCTTCAGCAAGGCCGTGCCCATGGAGGAACTGGTGTCGATGCTGACCAGCAACCCCTTCACCGAACAGATACCGCTGGTGTCGGGGCAGCGCAGACCCCGGCACTGAATCGGGATCTGCGAAGGCAGGCGCGATTCATGACGGGATCGGAACTGGTGATGGACGGCGGTTTTCTGCTCTGACCACGGGCAGCATCCGGAAATCAGCTGCCGGAAACAGGCCGTATGTAGTCCGCCTCGCCCCAGCCAAGCGGCCGGTACTCCCCCATAAGCAATTGCTCGGTATGGCCGAAGCCGATCACACGACCCTCGCTCCGGAACTCCATGACAGACGCGAGGAATTGCCGGTCCAGACGTCCCATGTCGACCTCGTCGGCGCGCCACTGCTCCCGCTCCACCACCAGCGCTCCGCCGTGATCGAGCCCGTGGTGCCAACGGTCATGGTTGTAGCCCATTCCGGCATACCAGAGAGTACCGGAGGCGCCCACCACACGGCCCTCGATCAGCGATTCGCTCCCATCCTCCCACCGAACCGTGTAGCGCCCTGCGCTGATGCGCCGCGTTCCGGGAAGGAAATCGAGTTCGAAACGCCAGTGCGGCGCCCGGCGCAGCGCGCCCTCGCCCACCGGCACGTCCGCAGGGCTCGCGTAGAGCGGCGCGGTGTAGCCCTCGCGTTCGTGGGAACTGCCATCGGCATGATCCAGTGCGCGGATCACGCCGAAGCGACCGTCCACCCTCATCACCACGTTCATCCAGAAAATCTGGCCGCCACGGCGCTGCGTTACGTGCTGGTCGCCGATCAGTCGCACGCCCCAGGACTTGTCGCGCAGACCCCAGGCCTGATGCGGGCCCAGGATCTCGCGCCGGCCGTCGACCTCGATCCAGCCCTCCCAGTTGCCGTACTGCATGAAACGGGTCTGGTCTATGTAGGTGAGGCCTTCACGGCCCACGCGCAGGCGCCCTTCGTCGATGGCCCCGGTCTCGGCGCGGAACACCAGATCGCAGGCAATTCCCTGCGCTGGCGCATCCACCCTGCAGCGCAGCACGCGCATGGGCTCCACCACTGCGACCTCGATGGGCCCGACCACGTTGCGCGAAGGATCACGCCCGAGAATGTCACTCGCATGCAGCGTGTACTGCACGCCGCCCAGCATCACGGTGAAGTGGGCGTCCTGAACGAAACGGTTCGGATAGCGCCCGAAGCCAAGACCGAACACCAGATCCCCCGCGGGCCGGTAACCGCTGAAGAAATAGCGATCGTAGAAATTGCGGTCGGTAGTGCCGGGGACGCGCAGGTAATCCGGCGTCTGATGGAGGCAGTAGTCGTCGAAGGGGCTGATCATGCCGCTGCGCTCAACCCACCACGGCGGCCGTGACGCTGGCCGTGTTGTCGATGCGGATTTCGGAGCCGCTCATGAATTTCGATTCCTCGGAAGCGAGATAGACCACCGCCCAGGCGATGTCGTCTGGCTCACCCATGCGCATCTGGGGGCCGTCGGCCGACACCGGACTCTGGGGCGGCAGGCGCATCGTGGGCAGGCGTTCGGCGAACTCCGCCGCGAGCACGCTGTTGATCGGCGTGTCGATGCCACCGGGGTGGATGGAGTTGCAGCGGATGCCGAGCCTGTTCTGCGCGCAGTACACGGCAACCGCGCGGCTGTAGGAAGCCACCGCGCCCTTGCTCGCGCAGTAGCCGCCGTAAAAATAGAGACCCGTGTGCGCGGAAATGGACGAGATGTTGATGATCGAACCGCTGCGCCGTTCGATCATCGGCGGCAACGCGTGCTTGCAGCCGAGCATCACGCCCTCGATGTTCACCTCCGACATGTGACGCCACTCGGCAATATCGAAATTCACCGGATCGCCCACGTGCACCACGCCGGCGTTGTTCACCAGCACGTCGAGCTGCCCGTGATCGCGCAGCACGCGGGCCACCAGTTCCTTCCACGAGGATTCGTCGCGCACATCGTGAGGGACATAGCGGATCCCGTGCGCTTCGAGCATCGGCACACTCGCGCATTCGATGTCGGTGGCGATCACTGTTGCTCCCTCGCGCGCGAGCAGCATTGCATCCGCGAAACCCAGCCCCCGGCCCGCGCCGGTAACGATCGCCACCTTGCCCTGTACCCGTCCCATCGTTGCTCTCCCGTGTGGTTGAAAACGCGCGAGCGGCCGCTCAGCCGCGGCTGAACTCGTGCACGAAGCGGTTGTAGTGGATGTCCTGGCAGTCGCCCCAGGCCTCGCGGCCGTCAATCTCCCAGCGCGTGAGGCCGTAGTGCACCACCACGTTCTGCCACGTCGCCCAGGGCGCACGCGCCGTGATCACGCCATGCAGCGCTAGCGACCGGTCATGCTCGTCGATGATCTCCAGATCGAAAGCGCGGGGCGTGACGCCGTCCGCCTCGCGGTGCGTGAGCTTGCGCGCGGCCTTCACCGAGGCGGTCACACCGTTGCGGCGGATAAAGCCCCACATCAGGTTCTCCCCGGGCAGGGGCTGCTCGAAGCGGCCCAGCCATTCCGGCCCGAGTGCCGGATCGTCGAAAGCCACCAGATGGAACGCCAGATCGCCGTCAGCGTTACCCGTCATCCAGGTGATCGGTGGCAGGTCGCGCGGCGTCTCGTGGCGCTCTGCGGCCCAGGAGCGGTCGCGGGTGAAGTAGTTGTCGATTGCGATGCGTTCGCCGTAGAGGTTCAGTTCGCCGGCGGTGTGCATGACCTGGACGAGATGGTGACCGTTAGGGCGGCCGATCGGCGGCATCGCGCCCGTGAACAGCACATCGAAGGAGACGTTGCGCTCCGGATCCTTGCAGCGCATGCGGATCTTTTTCAGCGGCTCCAGCAC